>NZ_CP026949.1:0-632280 GCF_003065425.1 Mycetocola zhujimingii | reverse complement strand
CGCTGGGTGTCGGCTTCGCCGCCCGCCCGATCGGCGGCATCATCGGCGGTCACCTCGGCGACAAGCTCGGCCGAAAGCCCGTGCTTGTGGCATCCCTCATCCTGATGGGCCTCGCGACGTTCGCGATCGGGCTCCTGCCGACCTATCAGACGGCGGGCATCATCGCCCCGATCCTGCTGGTGCTCGTACGCATCGTCCAGGGCCTCGCGTTCGGCGCCGAGTGGGGCGGCGCGATCCTGATGAGCTACGAACACGCGCCGTGGAAGCAGAAGGGCAAGTACACGAGCATCGTCCAGGCCGGCTTCCCGGTCGGGCTCCTGCTCGCCAACCTCGTCTTCCTCGCCAGCGGATCGCTCGGCGGCGACTGGGCCTGGCGGGTCCCGTTCCTCGCGAGCATCGTGCTCGTCGCCGTCGGACTCATCATCCGCGCGAAGGTCCCCGAGTCCCCCGTCTTCGAAGACGTCAAGGAACACGGCCAGATCGTCAAGAACCCAATCATCGAGGTCATCAAGACCGACTGGCGCAACATCGTCCGCGGCATCGGCCTGCGGATCGCCGAGACAGCGGGCTACGCGGTGTCGATCACGTACATGATCTCGTACCTGCACACCACAGAGCTTGCAGACAAGTCGGAGACCCTCATCGGCCTGGTGGTGGCATCCGGAATCGGCATCTTCGCCACCATGGCCTGGGGCAGGCTCACCGACCGTGTCGGCCGGCGGCCGGTCTACATCTGGTCGTGCCTGTTCGCCATGCTCTACGGCATCCCGATGTTCCTGCTCGTCAACACCGGCCTCTTCCCGGTCATCATCGCCACGATGGTGATCTCGTACGCCATCTGCCAGAACTCACTGGCCGGCGCACAGGGCGCGTGGTTCCCCGAGCTGTTCAATGCGAACACGAGGTCGTCGGGCGCATCACTGGCCTACCAGATCTCGGCTATGGTCGCCGGCTTCACCCCGTTCGTCACCACTCTCCTCTTCATCGGGATGGGCTGGGTCGGACCGGCGCTGCTGTTCAGCTTCTACGCGGCGATCGGCCTCTGGGCGGCGCTCATCACCCGGGAGACCTGGGGCAAGCGCGAACGCCAGCTCGCCGACCAGGCCACGACCGCCGACGTCGCGCACCGGGCAGTGTCCACCGAGGGTTCGAGCGCCGCCCGGCACTCGCACGCCGCACGCCGGGCGGATGCCTCGGAGCACACGGATGCCGCTCGCGTCACCCCCACCAGCCACGAAGGAGTGTCCTGACATGAGCCAGCTCACACACGAGCGGCCACCGGCCGCCGCCGCCTCACTCGAGGATCGCGTCGAGCGGGTCGGCGCAGCCGCCTACCGGATGCGCCACTACGCACTCAACATGGGAGAGGTGCAGGGCCAGGGCTACGTCGGCCAGGCGCTCGGTTCCGCCGACATCATGGCCGCCGTCTACGCCGACCAGTTGCGGTTCAGGCCGGACGAGCCCGAGTGGGAGGGCAGGGACCGATTCCTGCTCTCGACCGGGCACTACGCCATCGGCCACTACGCGGCGCTGGCCGAGGCGGGCATCGTCCCGGTCGATGAACTCGACACCTACGGGTCCGACGACTCGCGACTGCCGATGTCCGGCATGGCGAGCTACACGCCAGGGATGGAGATCTCGGGCGGCTCGCTCGGCCACGGACTCGGCGTCGCCGTCGGCATGGCGCTCGGCCTGCGCTTCCAGGGCTCGGACGCCCGGGTGTTCAACTTCCTCTCCGACGGCGAGCTGGACGAGGGCTCAACCTGGGAAGCCGCGATGGGCGCGCACCACCACCAGCTCGGCAACCTCACCGCGATGGTCGACATCAACGCGCTCCAGGCCGACGGCAAGACCGACACCGTGCTCAGCACCGAACCGGTCACCGAGAAGTGGGAAGCGTTCGGCTGGTTCACGCAGCGGGTGGACGGCAACGATCCTGAGCAGCTCGTCCGGGCGTTCTCGAACGCGAGCGAGCAGGCATCCGCCACCGGCCGGCCTTCGATGATCCTCTGTGACACGCTCGTCGGCCGCGGTGTGCCGTTGCTCGAGAACCGGGAGAAGGCGCACTTCATGCGCATCGACGAGAGCGAGTGGCAGATCTGCCGCGACCAGCTGACCGCGGGCTTCGAGGCCGCTGCACACGAAGGGACGGCTCGCTCATGAGCACGACAACCTCAACACCGAAGCTCAAGACCTCGGCGATGATCGCCTCGTTCGCCGACCCCGGCCAGAAGACGGCACCGACCCCCTTCGGGCACGCGCTGGTGAAGGCGGCCGAGGAGAACGACAGGATCGTCGGCCTCACCGCCGACCTCGGCAAGTACACCGACATGCACATCTTCGCCCAGGCGTTCCCGGAGCGGTTCTTCCAGATGGGCATGGCCGAGCAGCTGCTGTTCGGTGCGGCCGCCGGGTTCGCTGAGACCGGACTCGTGCCGTTCGCATCCACCTACTCGGTGTTCGCGGCGCGGCGTGCGTATGACTTCCTCTGCCTCGACATCGCCGAGCCCAACCTCAACGTCAACATCGTCGGCGGCCTGCCCGGTCTCACCACCGGGTACGGTCCGAGCCACCAGGCCACCGAGGACATGGCGATCTTCCGCGGCATGCCGAACCTCACCATCGTCGACCCGTGTGACTCGGTCGATATCGAGCAGGCTGTGCCGCAGCTCGCGGCGAGCGACGGCCCCACCTACCTGCGCCTGTTGCGCGGCAAGGTGCCGACCGTGCTCGACGAGTATGACTACTCGTTCGAACTCGGCAAGGCCAAGGAGCTGCGTGGCGGCACCGACGTCGTCTTTATCTCCAGCGGGCTGATGACGATGCGCGCGCTTCAGGCGGCGGATGCTCTCGCCAAACACAAAGTGGACGTCGCGGTCGTGCACACCCCGACGATCAAGCCATTCGACAGCGAGACGGTACTCGGGGCGATCAACACCAACCGCCTCGCCGTGACGCTTGAGAACCACTCGGTCGTCGGCGGGCTGTTCGAGACCGTCGCGAGCGCGACGGTGCGGGCGGGACTCGGCAAGCGGGTGGTGCCGATCGGGCTCCCCGACGAGTTCCTCGCCGCTGGGGCGCTGCCCACACTGCACGACCGTTACGGACTGTCGGTCGACAAAATCGTCGCAACAGTCCTCTCCGAACTCGATTGAATGCGGCCACAGGGGGAAGCACGGCGCTCGAGCGGTTTTACACCGCTCGAGCGCCACGCGCTTTGCTAGCATCAATGTCAACTTCTTAATGTCGACAACTGACCAAAGGAATCACTCATGGTGGCACCGGCATCCCTGCTCGGACTCGAGCGGACGAGCCTCAGGCAGCAGGCTCTCGATGCCCTGCGCCGCGCCATCTCAACCGGCGAGCTTCCCCCGGGAACACACCTCGTCGAAACCGAACTGTCCGAGACGCTGCAGATCAGCCGGGGCACGCTGCGCGAGGCACTGCGCGAACTGCAGCAGGAAGGCCTCGTCTCCGCCGGCGCCAGGGGGCGACTCAGCGTGCGCAGCCTGAGCGACAAGGAGATCCGCGATGTCTTTGCTGTTCGGGCGGTGCTTGAGTCCCTCGCAGCCAGAATCCTCAGCGGCCTGCCCGATCGCTCCGCCGTCATCGCCGAGCTCCGCGACGCCATCGAGGGCATGACGCGGGCAGCCAAAGACGGCCTCGAAGACCGGATCGAGTCCGACCTCAACTTCCACCGCACCCTGTGCCGACTCACCGACAATGAGACCCTGATGCGATCGTGGCAGGCGCTCGAGGGCACCGTCCGTATGTCCATCATGTTCGCTGGGGCCGACCGCGCCATTTCCAACATGCAGGTCGACCGGCACAGCGAGATCGTCGACGCCATCGAAACCGGCGACGCAGCCACGGCCCGCACGACAATCATCGCGCACATGGACGAGGCCGCCGCCAACCTCGTCGGTTAGCAGCGGCCCCAGTCACCGGGTGCGCGGGTGCGCGGGTGCGCGCCGAGCGCTGCAGATTCTTGCCCAGCGCTGCAGAAGCATCTGCAGCGCAACGCTGGAAGTGCAGCGCTCGAGCAGACGGTAGGACGGCACCCCCGCTGAGCGCGGGTACCTACACCCCGCGCAGCTGCGGCGACGCCTCCACCCGCGAGTGTTCGGCGACGCCCTCGAGAATCTCAGCGAGCGCATCCGTCGACGACACCATCGGCTGCCAGCCCAGCTCCCGCCGTGCCCGCTCCGTCGACATCACCGGCACGAGAGCGCCGAGGTCGATCCAGCCCGGGTCGGAGTTCTGCAGCCGCAGCTTCCACGTCACCGAGGCAACGGCCCGGGCGACACGAAGCCGGATCCGCACCCATTTGGCGTCGAGAACGGATGCAACGACCTCGCCGTTGATCACCGGCTCGGCGGCCAGGTTGAAGGCACCGGCTGCCCGGCGGTCGATGGCACGCCAGAACGCGTCGGCGACGTCGCTCGAGTGCACGATCTGCGCGACGAATTGCGGCGGCAGCGGCACGAACGGCACCGGCACGAACTTGAGCCAGCCGAGCGGGACCACCTTGCCGACAAAGAGGCCGGCGATCTCGGTGGCAGCGTCACGGCTGAACACGAATCCCGGCCGCAGCCGGGTGACGACGATGGCCGGGTTCTCTTCCTCGAACCGGTCGAGCGCGCGCTCGTTGATCGCCTTGTGGCGCGAGTAGTGCGACGACGGCACTCCCCCGGTTGGCCAGCTCTCGTCCACGCGACGCGTCTTGGGGCCAGGGCTGTACGCCGCGACAGACGACGGGTACGCGACCTGCCCGACCCGTGCTGCGGCGGCGGCCGCGAGCACGTTCTTCGTGCCGGTCACGTTCGTGCGCCAGAGCAGCTCTTCATCGTGATTCGGCTGGAGCGCCCAGGCCAGGTGGATTACGGCATCCGCACCGGCAAAGATCCCGGCGAGCTGTGCAGCCGCCGTGGACTCACCGATGTCGAGCTGGTGCCAGTAGACCCCGCTGTAGGGGGCGACGGATGCCGTCGGCGAGCGCCGCGCGACACCGACGATTTCGGTGACGGACGGTTCTTCACGCAGACGGGTCAGAACGGCGCTGCCGATGTTGCCCGTAGCCCCTACAACGACGACGCGCATCTACCCGGGGAGCCCTTCGAACTCGTCCCAGGCGCGTTCGAACGCCTGACGTGTTTCGGCCACCGTGTTGTCGGCGCTGAAATAGCCGTCGAAGATGGCCTTGTCACCGTGCTTGGGAAAGAGTCCGTCGTTCTGCACGCTGCGGGCAAGCTCGCCGACCACGTCATCGCGGTCGCTCTGCTTGGCGAGCCAGCCGGAGAAGGTGTAGGTCATGGCTCAGCTCTCGATCCGCTTGTCACCGGTCTGGATGCCGGCCGCAGCATCTGCGCCTGCGTCAGGGTCTGCATCCGTGTCGTCGGAGTGGTGTTCCGGGTCCTCCTCGGGCTCAAAGCTCGACGGTTCGCCGGTGTATCCGGCTGCGAGGCCGGTCTTGTGGTCGGGGATTGTCGAGTCAGGCCCCAGGTCACCAGTGTTGTCAGACATGGTTGTCTCCTCTCGGTTGGTGCCCCAACCCTACGGTGCGCCACTGCCTCTCGAAAGGGCCTTGACGGCGAAGCCGGATGGTCGGCACACGTTGAGACGGGCGGATGCCGCCGCGCTCGGGGCACGCACTACTCAATCGACCGCCCGACAGGTAACGTAGGTCGACTATGAGAATTCGATCAGACATTCGCGAGACGCGATGCGGACAGCGCAACGGCGGTGTCCGTCATGACTGACGTGTTCACCCTGGCGATGGAATCCCTCACCCGCGATGAGGGTCACAACGCCGACCTTACGCGGCCGTTTGTCGACACCCTGCCCGTCGAGGGCGCGGCGGTCTCGACGCTCGGGCCGCTGTTCGGTACCGAGACCATTTCGGCCACCAATGAACGCGCCGCGAGGCTTGACGAACTGCAGTTCGATCTCGGCGAAGGCCCGTGCTGGGATGCGCTCTCGACGGCTCGTCCCGTGCTCGAGCCCGATGTACGCAACAAACCGGTACGCACCTGGCCCGCGTTCTCTGAGGCGCTCCGGCAGGAAGAGATCGGGGCGATTTTCGCCTTCCCGATGCTCGTCGGGTCGCTGCGGCTCGGAGCGATCGACCTCTACTGCACCACTCCGTGCGCACTCAGCGCCGCCGATGCGCAGCGCTCGGTTGCGCTTGCCGCCGTGGTGAGCCGCCTCGTCCTCCGCCAGGCCCTCGACAAGTTCGACCGGCCAGACACACACGAGCCGCACAACCCGTTCTTTCGGCGCACCCTCCACCAGGCCACGGGGATGGTGCTCGCCCAACTCAATCTCTCACCCGATGACGCCCGACTGGTTATCCAGGCTCACGCCTTCGCCGCGGGACGACCGGTCCAGGAGGTTGCCCAAGACATCCTCGCCCGCAAGCTGGACCTTTCCACATCAACTCAGCCGGGGAGATCTCATGACTAAGACACTACGTGAGGGCGAGTTCGTCGAAGCTTTTGCGACCCTCGCAGACACACTCGTCAGCGACTATGACGCCATCGGGCTGATGCAAACGCTCGTGGAGAGCTGCCAGACCTTCTTCGATGTCACGGCCGCCGGCATCCTGCTCGGGGATTCTCCGGAGAACCTTGAACTCGTCGCATCGACGAGTGAAGCGACGAGCATCGTGGAGCTGATGCAGCTCTCGGCCAATGCCGGCCCCTGCATCGAAGCGTTCACGACGGGCTCGGTCGTGACCCTCACCAACATCAGCGAGGGACCGGAGAAGTGGCGGCGGTTCATCGACAGTGCTGCCGAACAGGGCTTCAGGGGCGTCGTCGCCCTGCCGATGCGCCTCCGGGAGAACCGCATCGGCGCACTCAACCTGCTCCGTAAGGAAGAGGGCACCCTCGACGAGCGCGATGTGCGCGCCGCGCAGGCGCTGGCGGATGTCGCGACCATCGGCATCCTCCACGAACGGATGCTGAGCGAGAGCGATGCGGTCAGGTCACAGTTGCAGTCGGCGCTGAACTCCCGTGTGCTGATCGAGCAGGCAAAGGGCGTGCTGGCGTTCCTCAACAACTCGTCAACCGACGAGGCTTTCCTCAACCTGAGGGCCTACGCACGCAACAACGGGATGCTTCTCTCCACGGTTGCACAGCAGGTTGTGGACCGCACTCTCGTCATCTGACCCGCCCGCGGAATTCCGTTTGCCGCAGGCCCTTCCCTAATACCGGCTTGGCGCGTAGCCTGAGCCGAAGCGCACCCGATGCGTTGATTGTCCCCCGGACCCCGGGATGATGCCCACACCGCTGGGCTGATCACTGGGAGGACATCGACCATGAAGAAAATTCACTACGCGGGTGCGACCTTCGTTACAGGTGATGTCATCGCCCGCGCGCTCATCGCTTACGCTCATGCCCTCGTCGAGACGAACATGTCCGACGTGGTCGAGCTACCGATCTCCCGCCGCGACGGCTCGGCCGGACGCGTCGAACTCTTGCTGGTGCCCAGCGCCGGGATGCTGTTTGAGAGCGAACCCACCCTGGTGAGAGATGTCGTGAGCGAAGCGGTGGTCGGCGACCTTCGTCGCCGCGTCGCCATGCTCGCTTCACACACGGCTGTCGTGTCGCGCCCCCCGGTGACGACCTGGGAGGTTCGCGCCGCGAGCGAATCGCCACTGTACTCGGACGTTCATACGTTCGCATAAGCGGCGCGCTCGGATACCGACGGGGGCCCTACTCACAGGGGCTCGGCGTCCGAGCCGCCAGTGCTGGCGCGGGGGTGCCAGCACAAAGGGTCGCCGCGCTCGCCCGCTGTCCGGGCGAGTACGGCGACCCTCACTCCATCTACGGATGCCAGTAGCGCGCCCAGCGCTGGTGGCGCCGGGTGCGCTGTTGAGTCAGTGCCGGTGCACGGGCCGGTCGTTGGAGTCCCAGACGCTGGGCGCCGGGCTCTTCACGGATGGCAGAGCCACATCGGAGGCCCAGGAGTGAATCCAGCCCTCGATTTCGGAGTCGTCCCGGGGATCTCCGGCAAGCTGTCGGATCTCCTCAACCGAGACATGGCCGCCGGCACGCTTGAGGAAGCGGCCCTTCATGTGGAGGCGAGCATAGATTTCGCCCTCATAAACGAAGCGCTGTTCCACGTAGACAGCGCGGTCATCGAAGCCCATGAACCGTGTCTCAACGTCGAACTTCTTCCACGGCAGGAGTGACTTCCGGTAGCTGATGGTGAGGCTCTGCACCACCGGGTACCAGCCCAGCCGTTGCATTTCAGCCCACAGTCCGCTGCGGATGAGCATGTCAAAGCGACCCAGGTCAGCGATCGAGAGGTAACGCCCATTGTTGAGGTGGCCGAGGTAGTCGATGTCCGTCGGGAGCACCCGATATGAGGTGGAAAACACGTCGTAGGGGTGGAGACCGTCGGAGTCACGCCGGTGTGCGCGCTTCGACATCCAGAAGTGCAAGATGGTGCGCCAGAGAAGATTCACCCAGCAAGACTAAACAGATCGGGATGGGTTCGCGGTAACGCCTGTGGATCCTCCACAAAAGGAGCGGCCCCCGGGCGCCTCAGCGCTGGGAGCCGCCATGGCTACGACGAGCCCTACTCGATGACGTCGGCGTCGCGGGAGTCGATCTCGCGGTCGTCGACCTCAGGCTCTTCGCCCACGTAGTCGACGTCGGTCGGGTTCATGACCGTCGGCTCGGGGGTGGGGTCGAAGCTCATCGGTTCGGTGTTCGACATGGTGTTTCCTTTCGAAGGCGGCAGCGGCATCGCTCCCTGGTGGCCTCCACCCTACGCATCAGATTTGGTGCAAGGGCAGGGGTTGCGCCTCACCCCGGCCGTGCGCCACCATTCCGCCGGCGCGTTCCCTTCGACAGCCCTTTCCAAACAGCTGTCCGGGTGTTACCCCGTCGTCTCGAAGGTCGGCTGATAGGTATGCAGCGTATCCGTCCGGAACGCCTCCTGAACGATCGGCATCCGGGCGGGATCGAGGTTGACGATCGACTGTCCGTCCGAGGAGGTTCCCGTGCCAGCCGTCGGGGCCGTAAAGAACGTCAGGTCGGCCGACCGCAAGTCCCGCAGCTCAAGACCCAGACCCGCGACATAAATCGGCGTGAATCCGTCATCGACCGTCAGGTACGGCGCGATCGCGGAGACCAATCCCGAGATTTTCCCCGGGTCGAGGAGCGTATCGGCGCTCAGGATCTGGTTGAGCACTCCCTTGAGGTAGGCCTGCTGATTGCGGGCACGCTGGAAGTCACCATCGAAGAACGAGTAGCGCTCGCGCACAAATGCCAGCGCCTGCTCCCCGTCGAGGTGCTGGACGCCCTGGGTGAACGTGTGCTTTCCCGTCGTGAATGAATCGGACACCTCGACATCCACGCCCCCGAGAGCATCCGTGACGCCTTTGAAACCTTCGAAGTCGATGATCGCCACCCGATCGATACGAGCGGAGATCAAGGTCTCGACGGTCTGCACCACCAACGGAACTCCGCCTAAGGCGAGGGCCGCATTGATCTTGTTCTCGCCGTGGCCCGGGATTTCAACCCAGCTGTCGCGCATGATCGACATGATGTAGATGTGATCACGGTTGGCTGGGATATGCGCGATCATCATGGTGTCCGAGCGCTCGCCGGCCGCATCGTCCAGGCTGTCGACCTTGCCACGAGTATCGGACCCGAGAAGGAGAATGTTCTGCGCGCTCGCGGCTGCTCCAGTGGCGGCCGGGGGGCGCGCGGCCTCCTCGGGGAACACGTCTTCAATCGTTTTCGATTTCGATGTGAACGACGTCGAGACCGTCGCCGCGAATACAACGCCGGCCGTCACGACCAGAACCAGCAAGATAGCGAGACTAATCAGGGTATTGCGCACCCAGTGGCTCTTCGTAGTCGCGGGGGCGTCAGTCATTCGCCCAGCCTAGGGCAGGTTGCAGTGAAGACCACGGAATACGCGGCCAACTCCACTCCCCACAAGCTAGGGACGCCCGAGACCGATGTAAGTCCAGCCTGCCGCACGCCATTTCTTCGAATCGAGACAGTTCCGACCATCCACGATCACAGCGGAGTTGACCAGCGAGGCGACCTCGACCGGGTCAAGCTGTTTGTATTCGTTCCACTCGGTCACAAGAACGACAGCGTCGGCGTCCGCCAGGGCTTCGCCAGTGGTGCCGAATGAGAGCTGCGGATGACGGAGGCGTGAGTTGGCGATCGCTTCTGGGTCGGTGGCAAGAACCTGCGCCCCGAGCCCATGCAGCCGAACCGCAACGTCGAGAGCCGGTGAGTCGCGGGTGTCGTCGCTATTGGGCTTGAACGCGAGCCCGAGCACTGCCACTTTCTTCTTGTACGCACTGCCACCGAGCGCGTCCACCACAAGCTCGACCACTCGATCCCGACGCCGAAGGTTGATCGCGTCGACTTCTTTCAGGAACGCAACCGACTCGCCACGGCCCAGCTCTTCCGCCCTGGCCGCGAATGCACGGATGTCCTTGGGAAGGCATCCGCCCCCAAAGCCGGCGCCCGCGTTCAAGAACTTGCGACCAATACGAACATCGTGGCCGATGGCATCGGCGAGCTCGGTGACATCTGCGCCCGTCACCTCAGCGATCTCCGCCATAGCGTTGATGAAGGAGATCTTTGTGGCCAGGAAGGCGTTGGCCGCGGCCTTCACGAGTTCCGCGGTGGCGTAATCGGTGACCACGAGTGGAGTGCCATTCGCAATAGCCTGTGCGTAAACCTCGTTGAGCAGCTTGACCGCAGGGCGGTGATCCATGTCCTTCGTGTGATGCGACGGGACCTCGCTGTCGCGCCGCACGCCGTATACGAGGCGATCGGGGGCGATCGTGTCCTTGACCGCATATCCTTCACGCAGAAATTCCGGATTCCAGGCGAGTTCGGCGCCAGCTGCTTCAACATCAACCGCTAGGCGTTCTGCAGTACCGACTGGAACTGTTGATTTTCCGACGACGAGATCGCCCTCGTTCAGGTAAGGAAGAAGCGCATCGACGGCAGCGTCCACGTACGTGAGGTCAGCGCCCGTACCGTTCTTTTGCTGCGGCGTTCCCACCGCAACGAAATGGACCCGGGAATCCCGGGCATCCGCGATATCGGTACTGAATTTCAGGAGCCCGCTCGCGACTCCCTCGCGGAGCAGTTCCGGGAGATCTGGTTCGAAGAACGGCGCTCGGCCAGCGGACAAAGCCTCGACCTTGGCAGCGTCCACGTCGATACCTATGACTTCGTGTCCGAGCGACGCCATCGACGCCGCATGCACTGCACCAAGGTACCCACACCCGATAACTGAAATTTTCATGATGCATTAACCCTATCTACGCAGCGCGTGCGGCATGAAGAATCAACGGTGATGCGTTCGCGTTTCAGGCGCGCGGCTGGTCCGCCCGGATATTGCGGTACACGCCGGCGCTGCACCAACCACGCGCCCGCCGCCCGATAGAGTACGTTCGGGCGCTCGTCAACCGGACGCTGACGCGCCGGGCCGGGACTGGCCTCCGAAATTGGAGTCTGTGTGAAGATCCTCATGGTTACGGGCACGTATTCCTTAGACGGCTCGCGACCGTGGCTTCTGGACGATTTGTGTCGGGTGCTCGCAGAGCGAGGTCATTCGGTCGATGTCATCGTGCACGATGCCAAGAATGGGCATCCGAGAGGCGAAGTGCCGGACCAAGCACAGGGAGTCACCGCTTGGAGCGTTGGCTCGACGAAAACCCGGCGCGGCGCTTTGCAAAAACTGCTTGGGTACCTGCAAGCGGGAATAGGGCTACACACCCTCGGTTATAAAATTGCCAAGACTTCGACGTACGATTTGTGCGTCTTCACTTCAATCGCCTGCTTCAGCTGGGGCTTTCCTGGCCGTGTTCGGAAGTCGGGCGTCGCCAAACGCCTCGCTCTCATCCTCTGGGACTTCTTCCCAATCCACCAGCTCGAAATCGGTCGAATCCGACCCCGTGCGCTCGGGCCCGTGCTGAAGGCCATCGAACGAATGGCGATCTCTCCGGCCGATCATGTCGCCCTTATGACAAGTGCGAACGAGGCATTTTTCCGAAGCTATCATCCTAGGATCCGCGCGCGAACGCTGATCATTCCGCCGTGGTCGTCCTCGGGAGAACTCCCATCCGCTGGCTTCTCTAAGTTAGAGCGATTCACCGTCATCTTTGGCGGACAACTGGCGAGGGGTCGGGGCGTTGAGACGCTTTTGGATGCAGCGCTCCTCCTCCAGAACGCACACGCTCCAGTTGACATTGTCATCGCCGGCGACGGGGCTGAGCGAAACCGTCTGGAGGAGCACGCACAGAACAATGGCATCTCAAACGTTACGTTCGCGGGTCACCTCGAGCGCGACGCTTACCGAGCGCTGCTGAAGACGGTGCATGTCGGCGTTGCCATCACCGTGCCCGGAGTGAGCCCGCCCACTTTTCCGTCAAAGATTGTCGAGTACTGTGGCGTCGCACTGCCTGTCATCGTATGCGTGGAGCCATCTTCAGACGCGGGCCTAATAGTAGAAACTGCAGGCGCGGGTGTGAGCACCCCGGCGGGCGATCCTGAAGCGCTGGCTGACGCGATCCGTGTGCTGCTTGGCGTGCACAGCGAGGGAGCCCTGGACGGCTGGTCCAGCGCAGCGCGGCGCCTCTATGAGGAGCAGTTTTCGACAGTGAGCGCTGCCCGCAGCCTCGAGGATCTAGTGCACGAAGCTACACCAATCTCCGCACCGAAATCTCAATGAGGCACTGCTACAGGGATAACGCCGACCGTGTTGGTCGCGGCTGAGCGACCTCCCCCAGAAATCGCGCTAGCCGATGGGCCTCGGATTACCCAGCACTCCCGGGCTGACAACCTGGGGCATTGGCATCTTTGAGCTATTGCGTTCTGTGATCGCACGCCCGATAAACAAGACCACAAGCGCGATGTAACCAAGGTAAGTGGGCCCACTGATCGCTATCTGCAAGTTCTGTGGCATGAACATGAGTGCGAGCCATGTGTAGCAGAGGACTGCGGTGGACAACCAATCTCCGCGACGTATCGCAGTTCGCCAAGCCCAGCCCAGCAGGGACGCTTGCAAGAGAATCACAAGCGGCAGCAAGACCCAGGGAACATCGTTCGCGAGGCTGGTGAATCCGGTGCTCCAATACCACGAGTCGGACCACCCGAGACTATAGAGCTGCGTAGTCACAACTGGCGCTGGGCGGAAGCCGAAGAGGTTGGAAAGGATGTTCTGCACCGCGCCCGAGTGGCTGAACCCACCGCCAAACACCCAGACGGCATCGAGCGCTCTTCCCAACCCTTCAAAACCTTGCGTGGCGTAGGAAGTGACGTTCACCCACATCGCGTCGAAAAGCGAGGGATTCGAATGGGGAACCGTGCAGGATTGTGCACCGGGGGCGCATATTGGGTCGACCGGGTTCCGCGCCAGTTTCCGGGCACCGAATCCTGTCATTAACGCTATAGCGGCAAATCCTAGGAAGACCACCTCGCGTCCTCGCAGCCTTAACCGCCTTCGCGCTCGCGATACTACCCAGGCACCAGCTATCGCGATCAGAGAGAACCCTATTTGTTGGTCGCGTCCGACCAACAAGCTGGTCACGACTGGTGCCGCTATCCCGAGAATGAGAAGGATTCCATGCTCTCTTCTCTCAAACCATGCCAGAGCAAGATACGGCAAGACCACCAACGTGAATGGTGCGAGTACTGTCTGCAGGAGCACCACCCCTGTCCTGGCCTCCAAACCTTCGGTAATACGTTGAGAGGCCTGCGCGAAGGCCCCGCCTTGATCCTGAATTGCGGCCCCTATCTCCAACACGCTGTAACCGGAGTAGGCAGAGGACATCGGGACGACGAGAAGCAGCGACGCGCCGAGTCCTATCATCACCATCCGAGGCAGCGGGCGGCGGGCTCCAACAGAAACTCGTGAAAAAGGCTGACGATACGTCGACAGCCAGTAGCCGGCCACCGCCGCAATCAGGGACGCACCGGTGAGCGCGCCAACCTCGGGTGCATTGATCCGTGTGTAGTCGATTGGCCAAGCAACAATGTACGACCCGAAACACACCGACCACCAAGTCGCGACAAGTGCGAGCGGCAAGAACCTAATGGCTGACGCGGAAAGTTCTTTTGGCGCAACCTTACTCATGTGTTTCTCCCGACGACATTCGATAGACATCCAAATCGCAGGCCCCCGGTCGGAACCCCACACTTCGGCCAGACGGTGACTGGGACGATGTTGACGCCATCCTTTGTTCGGTCGGTGAGTAAATCATCGCACGTAGGATCTGACACCTACGCCGCGTTTGAGCATCACAGCCGCGAAAAACGTATAGGTAACACTGACGAAAACACTCACCCATGCAACTCCCACCGCGCCAGCAGCGGCTGCCGCTGGTAGGCCTGCCGCTGCCCAGACAACGACTGCTCCTACGTTGAGCCAGAATGCGACCCTCTCGAGGCCACACAACAGCATTAGTGGACTTACGTGACCACCTAATGCCACAACATACGCGGCGGCCGCAAGAATGATCAGCACGTCCGCGGCGACAAGGTAATCCGCTCCGTACAGCGTCCCCACTATGGCTTGGGCCCCGAAGATCATCGCAGCTACGGGCACCAGCAACACGAGCGCGGCTTGCCTGGTCGCGCCTTTGGTCAATTCGTTGAGTCCGGAAAGTGCTCCTCGATGGAAGAGACGCGCGAACTCGGGCGCGAGGTAACTCACCTGCAGACTCGGAACCAAAGACACAAAGTTGGCCAACCTCATTGCTGCAGTGAAATAGGAGACGCTCGCCAACGTGCTGGTTGCCGAGAGCACGTACACGGGCGCCCAAGTCAGTACGTAGAACAACAGCGAAGTTCCCATCATCGCCGCGAGTTGACCGCCGTTGCTCTTCACGAAGACGACAAAATCGGTCGAGTTTGGAGCTGACCCGCGCTCACTTTTCAGAGCTCGGACGGCTGCGGGGGCACTCCAGGCGAGCGTGAGCCAGGAAGACAGCGACAACGCCAGTAGAGCCGATGAGAGAGTTGCCGTCCCGAAGTGGCTCGATCCGAGGACGAACAGTGTCGCAAACAGCGGAACTGATCCCAACTCTGCGAGCACGCCCAACGCCAACGATCGCCGAGCTCGGAGAATAGCGCCCGCAATGACGGAGAACGCCTGCGGGATAACCGAGGCCACCAGCAGAGGATTCCACTCAGGGCCAACGCCAGAAAGGCGATACCCAACTACAGAAAGAACAACAATGACAACCGTTACGCCTGCCACCGTTGCGAACAGAGCGACGCCCACGGCGAAGCTGACATCGCGCGCCATATCAACGCCGCCCCGGCCGCAAATCTTCAGAACCAGATTGTCTGCACCAAATCGGCAAAACGTTGCAAGAATCGCGAGCGAAGTGAAAACGAGAAAGAACGACCCCGCATCTTCCACCGAAAGCACGCGCACAATGACCACAGTCAGCCCGAAGCTCGCGAGTATCGAAACAGCTCGGGCAGAAATAGCGCGGAAGGCGGGGCTACCCACCTAAACCGCCCTCGCAAACATCACTCGCCACGGAAACCCCGGATACCGGTTCGAGAATGATGCGTGGCGGCGGTGGACCGAATGAAACTAACTGCTCGACGAGACGCATCCGGGATGCAGTAGTCAGCGGGTATCGCGGCAGGACCGTCCTCGAGAAACTGTGCGAGAGTCATTTCGACGGCGTCAAGCACGCTGTCGGTCTCAACCCCCGCGGTGATCGTGACCCCCGTATCGATAGCTTCCGGCCGCTCGATTGCATCCCTCAGCGAAACTGCGGGAAACCCAAGGAGAGAAGATTCTTCGCTGATAGTCCCGCTGTCCGACAACACCAGTTTTGCGTTCTGCTGCAGATGGACATAATCGTTGAAACCGAATGGGGCATGGAAGATCAAGTCGCTCTTGGCGTCGGCGGGCTGTTGTTCGAGTCGATTTTTCGTTCGAGGATGCGTGGAGACCAGCACCGGCAGCCCATACCTGGTTCTAATCGCACGTAAGGCCTGGAGGACGGAGGCGAGCCTCTCCGCATTGTCAACGTTCTCCTCCCGGTGAAGGCTTACCAGGAAGAATCCACCTGCCACCAGGCCCTGCTGCTCCATGACCGTGCTCGAAGCAATTGCTTCTTCATTACCGCTGAGGACCTCCTTCATGGGCGACCCGGTCAGCAGAATCCGCGACGGATGTATGCCTTCTGCCAACAGGTTTCTACGGGCATGCTCCGTATACACGAGGTTGTAGTCAGATACGTGGTCAACAAGTCGCCGATTTGTCTCCTCTGGGACGTTCTCGTCGAATGATCGATTACCCGCTTCCATGTGATAAACCGGTATCTTCATTCGTTTCGCCATGACGGCGGAGATGCAACTGTTCGTATCGCCCAGGATCACGACGGCATCCGGCTTTTCCTCGATGAGTACCCTCTCGATTTTCTGGAGGATCGATCCGAGCACGGCTCCCAATGACGACGTGTCGGACTCCAGGAAATGATCCGGACGCCGCAGTCCCAGGTCCTCAAAGAAGACCTCGTTGAGCTCGTAGTCATAGTTCTGGCCGGTGTGCACGAGGACATGGTCGGTGTATTTGTCGAGGCGTTTGATCGTCGCCGCGAGCCGGATGATCTCGGGTCGTGTTCCTACGACGGTCAATACTTTCAAACGGTCGGTCATGGTTAAACAGCCTCTGCGATCGTGTCGGGAGCGTCGGGGTCGAAAATGTCGTTGGACCAGAACGAGGTGTAGAGATCGTCTGTCCCGGTGTTGGTGATCTTGTGCGTCCACATCGTGGGCATGTCTACGGCTGCAGGCTCGTCGCCGGTAACCCTGAACTCAAAGACGTCGTCGGTGAAGAGCTTGCGCAGGGAGATCGTCGCAGATCCTGAGAGCACCGTGAAACGCTCAACTTTGCGCCTGTGGAAGTGGTCACCACGGCTGATCCCTGGAACGGTCGTCGAGAATGAGGACTGACCGTTCCCTCCGTGCGATCGAATGATCTCAAAGAAGGAACCCCGCGCGTCTGCGTGACGTGTCAACCCGATCGGCGTCTGGGCAGGGAACGTGTACGAACGGAAAGTATTGAACAGGTTCCTGTCGAACGTCGAAGCGACATCCGGGATTTCTCCCCGGCGGTAGACCTCATCGATCGCGGTCAGGCGAGCCAAAAGACCGCTCACCGTTTCTTGCACCTCGAGGCCCGACTGCTGAGCTGCGTCGACGGTACCAAGAAGCACGTCCGCCGCATCCTGAGCATGCAGGAGCGTCAATTCTTTGTCATTGTCAACGCTGGGACGTTCGCCGTTCGCGATCAGGTGGCTGAATGTTGCTGTGACAGCGTTATAGAACGGCACGCCGTGTTCGCCGAACAGGTTGGGAAGAATAACGTCGTGGAAAGACGCGCCGACCTGCTCCGCCGCATTCCGGAGGGTATCCGAAGCGTCCGCCTTAGCTGCGCCGTACAGCGACCCGTTTCCGGACTGCGTTGAGTTCGCGAAGACGACCGATCGTGGAGGATCCTCAGCCCTTGTGATGGAGTCTGCCACTTGCTCCGCGAGGCGCTTGTTCCCATCCCGCACCTCGTCATCAGTTCCTCTGTTGACGCCAGCAAGATGCACGACACGCGAGGCGCCGCTCATCGACTGGGCTGCTGAACCACCGGAGTACCGGTCACCAAGGGGAATAGTCTGAACTGCCACGCCATTTTCGCGCGCGGCGCAGCGCGTGTGCCAGCCAAGAAAACCCTTCGCCCCGGTCAGGGCCACATGGCTCACAACTACCCTGCCTGCAAAAGGAGGAGACCGGCTGCCGCCAGTTCCGCGCGAACCTCGGGCAGCGAAAGCAGCATCTGTTCGACCTCCGGAACGTCCATGCGGTCGACCGTGTGGGAGTCGTAGTCGCTGTACGCCGTCTGCGAGACATCTCCCTCTTCAAAATAGACCTTGTAATTCAAGTCACGCTTGTCAGCCTGAATGCGGAAGTAGTCCCCCATGTCCTGGGCTCGCGAAAGCTCCTCTCGGCTGGCGAGCGCCTCAGAGAGCTTCTCCGCGTGACGCGTTCCGATGACCTCGACCTTTGAATCGGACTGGAAGAGGTTGATCACCGCTTGCGCGAGATCACGCACGGTGCATGACTGCGCTTTCCGAATAAAAAGATCGCCCTGCTTCGCGTGCTGAAAAGCGAACTCCACGAGGTCCACCGAGCTTGTCAGAGACATCATGAACCGCGTCATGTCGGGATTCGTCACTGTGAGGTTCTTCCCCGACTTTAGCTGGCGGATAAAGAGGGGAATCACGGAACCACGGGAGTACATGACGTTGCCGTAGCGGACACAGGACACCGTAGTCGAAGCATTGGGATTATTGAGCCCGTAAGACTGGGCGACTTTTTCCATCATTGCTTTACTCATCCCCATCGCGTTTACGGGGTAGACCGCCTTGTCCGTGCTCAGGCACACGACGGAAGCAACGCCAGCTTGATCAGCAGCGCGAATGACGTTCTCACTTCCTTGCACATTTGTCTTGATGGCTTCCATCGGGAAAAACTCGCAGGATGGCACCTGTTTGAGAGCTGCGGCGTGGAAGACATAGTCGACTTCTCTTATAGCCCGTTCGACGCTGAGGTAGTCTCTGATGTCGCCGACGTAGAAGCGAAGCCGGGAATCCGCAAGCTCATGCCGCATGAGATCTTGTTTCGCTTCATCGCGACTCAGAATGCGGACTTCCTCGACTCCCCGAGCCAAGAGCTTCTCGGCCACGGTGTGACCAAAAGACCCTGTACCCCCGGTCACCAGGATGCGCTTGCCCTCATAGCTATCTGTCATTTTTCCATTCCGTTTGTCTAAAGTTGTTGTCCCCATTGCCTGACCAACGATGTTCGTCACCAAGCTGCCTCATCAGGAGGACCCAGATGGGACCTAAACGATTCGACCATCGCAACCAGGAGCGTGTGGTCGACATCCTGGTGGACGGGGAAATTGAGGATGTGACGCGAAAGAGTAACAAGCGAAGGGAAGCCTCCCGCAAGCTGCGGGATAAGCGTGTGGTACAAACTCACCATGCCATAGCCGTCGGCGTTCATTCGGTCGTATATCTGACTTCGATTCTCGCCGAGTATGTAAACGGGAAGCGATTGCGGCACATCGTGATCATCGAGAGCGGGCCACAGGAGCTTGAACTTGCGGTCTAATTCGGGAAGGTCCGACAACAACGACGTCAACGTGGCAAACGTACGGCGCCGAGATTTCGCAATTCCGCGCCAGTCATAGGAAAGGACCTTGGACGCAAGTTCTGGTCTCGTTTCCACTTGACCGCTGACCAGCCTTGGGTTCGCGTAACTGACTAATCCACCGTCGGTAAGTGGGAACTGCTTGTGGAGGGAAAAAAGACTCGCGTCTCCGTGTCGTCCGGCCTCGCCGCCCCCGCGGGCAGTAAAGAACCCGTGCGCCAAATCTTCGATGAGTAACGCACCGTGCGCATCGGCGAGCTGGCGAACGCGTTTGAGATACGGGTCGGTCCGGCCAAAATAGTGAATCAGGACGAGGACGTTGAAGGTCCCAGCCTCCAAGCGACGTTCGAGATCGTCGATGTCCACCGACAGGTCGCCATTCAGCGAATAAAACCCATACGGGATGTGTGCCTCTCGGACGGGATCGAACACGCCACTTCCCTCACGCGGCGACCAACCGATGAAACCTGGGAGCAACACTCCCCCCTCGGAGAGCGGCACGTTCTCGAGAAGATCGCGCATTCCCTCTCGTGCCGAGTTATAGAAGAACGCGGGCTGGTAAGCATTCGAGGTACTGACAGCAGACTTGGATATTTTCGAGTTCATACGGGTCCTAACCACGGGGGCGGAGTGACGACTTGCCAAGAAAGCGACATCCGGTTATTCGTTTTGACAACCTCGAAATCGCTCTTTATGAGCGCGAGCTCATCCTCGGGTGCGACATAAAGAGCAGTGGTCATTCCGGCAAACATCGCGTGGAGGGCGGCGAGTGGCTCGTCCTCATCGAAGTCCTCCGCGGAGAAAGTACGGACCGTCGCATCTCCGAGCAAACCGTAGCGCCGCCCTCCAACGCTTCGACGGACATTCAGCTCGCAAAATCCGTACGCAGAATGCGCAGCGAGCGCAAAAGGTAAATTGTCCACAGCAACAACGCCCCGTGCCTCTGGCAGCTGTCGCGTGATCCATACCGAGCTACCGGAATCTCGGAAACCGAGTCTGGTGTAGAGGGACCGGGCAGCACCGTTATCGCGGAAAACGTCAAGACTCATCGTCGTCACCTCAGGATGCATCCTGACGAATTCGCGGATCAGCAAGGACGCAAACCCGTTGCCGCGTGCTTCCTCCGCCACGCAGATGTATGAGAGGTGCGCGTGGGCGGTGTCTACAATCCGGAAATCAGCGAAACCGATTACCCCTGCTTGCTGCTCGCCCTCGCCCCCTACCAGCACTAGCGAAGTCGTCGATGGGGTGGCACCGGGAAAACGAAGCGGTGCTGCAAGATAGCGTGCGACCCCAGACTGCGTGTATGTCATCAACGGCCAGAGGTGCGGCTCGAAAGAAGTACGCAGGAGACGGACAACTGCCGGAATGTCGTCTATTTGTAACGCGCGTATGGAAGTTGACAGCACTATCGAATCGCCTTCGCTCGCTCGTCGTCCAAGTTGAGCATTAGTGATTCCGCGTCCACGACGACCCCGCTGCTGCTGAAGACTTTGCCCAGCGTCCGCCACAAGACCTTCACGTCGAGGCCCAAGCTGAGGTTCTTGACGTATTCCACGTCGAGCGCGAGTCGGCGGTCCCAGGAAGCCGTGTTTCTCCCATTTACCTGTGCGAGCCCCGTTATGCCTGGGCGCACCTTCAGTCGGATTCGCTCTTCCGCGGTGAAGTGTTTGGTGTAACGAAGTAACAGCGGTCGAGGGCCTACCAAAGACATTTGCCCGCGAAACACATTCCACAATTCCGGGATCTCGTCCAGACTTGAACGGCGCAAGAATGAGCCCAATCGGGTGAGCCTCTCTTTGTCTGGCAGCAGCTCGCCGTTATCTCCGCGCGCGTTCGTCATAGTCCTGAACTTGAGCAACATAAACGGAACGTCGTCACGGCCAGGCCGCTCTTGTTTGAATATGACGGGGGCGCCGATCCCGATTCGAACAACACCGGCTACGCAGAGGAACGGCACCGCCAGTACAGCCATACCCAATCCCGACACAGCTACGTCGAGTGCGCGCTTAGCCGCAAGAGTGCGGGGTTGGAGAAGGCTTGCAGCGTCCAATACCTCGCTGAACCGACGTGCGCCGACACTCAGGGAGAGCTTCTCGCTGTAGTACTTCTGCCCGGCTAGTCCCATACTCTGCCGCTCCCCCGGGCTCAGGTCTAGAAGAGTTTCGATTCCCTTGACGAGGTCCTCAGGGTCCTCCGGGCTGAACGCCACACCTGCGCCCGCCTCCTGGACCATACGGGCGGCGTCGCCTCTGACGCCCATGAGGATCGGGCGTCCCGCAAGGAGATAGGCCTGCGTTTTCGACGGAATCGTGATTTCGAACAGCGGGTCGTCCTTGAGATGTACCAATAGTGCGTCCGCAGCACCGAGAACCTCACCAATCTCGGAGAGTGGCCGACGCTTAAGGAATTTGACGTTCGCAAGCTGGCGTCTTTGAGCTTCGGCCTTCAGGGTGCTCACCTCCAGCCCCCCGCCGACAATCACAAACCGCACTCTTCGGTCAGCCGCCATTAGTTCGGCGGCATCCAGCAGGGTACCGAGCGCCTGACCTCGGCCGACATTGCCCGCGAAGGTGACAGTGAATGAGCCATCCGTGCGAGCCGCAGCCGACGGGCCTGCGACAGTGAGCTGATCTTCATCAGCCCAGTTTGGGATTACGTCGATCTTGTCTCCTGGCACTCCCCGTCGAGTAATTGTCTTCTTGAAGCCGTCCGAGAGCACGACAATATGAGTTGCGCTGCGATAGATGTACTTCATCACACTGCCAACGGCTTTGAGAACGCGTGACTGGCTGACCATCCCCGTTGCGCCGAGAGTATCGGGCCACAGATCCTGAACGTCATAAACAAATGGGACGCCACGAAACCACTTCAAGCAGATCGCCGGCAATCCGACGGTTGCCGGCGGGTGGTACACGTATGCGACGTCGGGACGACGTATGAGGAGCGCTGCCACGGACGCTGACAACGCAAACGTCAAGTAGTTTAAGGCGCGACGCGCACCTGAACTGTCGTGGCTGGGATAGAGGGGAACTCGCAGTACGGGTATGCCTTCGATTTCTTCCTGCTGAAAGAGGCGAATCCGATAACCGTCGTAGAGTTTTCCCCCGGGATAGTTCGGAAACCCCGTTAGTACACGCACGTCGTAGCCGAGTGCCCGGAGCTGCTTAGCAAAGAGCAGCCCTTTGAAGGTGGGCTCCGGGTCGAACCACTGCGTCAAGAGCAGCACTTTCAAGCGTCGTTTATTGCCGTCCAAAACAGTCTGATCCTCGATTTCTCGTTGGCGCATCACAGCGGCAGCCGATACGAAGGAAAGTAGGTCGAGTCATCGGGCCAGACAGTTCCTTCCGCAACATATTCGCGTTTCCTTCGAGCGACGAGCGCGGCTACGAGTTCAGGCTTCAGGACCCGCTGACCGCTTCGGAACGAAACAGCACCATCCGGCGAGAAAGCCCGTTTGTACCGTTCGATGCCATCCCCCGCAGATGCACCGCCCCCGAGCACAAAGTGCTTCTTGCCCCGTGCCTGGGCCCAACGCATGATTTCGAATTTCAAGAGGTCGTTGGGGCGTAGGTCGAAGGCGGTTTCATCTGTGCCGCCCAGGAACGAATACACCGAATGCTCGGAGACCAAGACAAGTTCGGTGGAGATTGTCTTTCCTTCAAGGACGGCGTTGAAGTACGCATACTGTCCGACCAACTCCCGTCGGATCGAGTCGAAGAATGTGCGTGGAAAGTAATATCCGTTGGACGCTTGGCGCCTATCCATGGTTGCGACGTAGATCCGCATGAACTCGTCAAGCGCTGCTCCAGTCTCGTCGACAGTGATCGTGACGCCGCTTCGCTCAGCCTTTTTTACGTTCTTCCGAACCTTGCGATCGAAGCTCATCCACAACGTGTCTTCACTGACGTCCAAGGGGACCACGATATTCGCTAGCCGGTCCACTAGAACGCCCGGATATGGCAAGAGCTTTTCTGAGAACAAACTAAAACGGATGAACTCGGTGGCGATGCCGCTCTGCTCCGCCCATGCGTCGAAGGGTTCCCAAAACCTGCGCGCACTGGCGTCGGGATCCGCAAGACCCCAACATTGAGGCCCGCCATATCCGTATGGCGAGACGATGTCGGCAGCGGTTCCAAAGCTGTCGACCGGCTCAAGTGGGCGGAGGATGAACGGGTACAGGATTGCGCCGCCGGCCGGGTCAACATATGTTGCACACAGAACTCTCTGTCCCGGTTCTGCAAACAAACCGACATAAGAGGGGTGTGCATGCACCTCACGCCCAGGCCAGGTACTCCATAAATCTTTCCAAGCCTCGGCTTCAAGAGGGTCTGCGGCATCGAGTATCTGAAAGCCGGTTGCCATGACGTTGGCGCTCAAGCGTTCACTCGTTCCGTGAACCGGGAGAGGGCCGTCAACACTCGTGCGATCTCTGCGCCATCGAGCGCGGAACCACTCGGCAAGGTCAAACCACGCTCAAAGAGCCGCTCCGAGCTTCCGTTCGTGAGAGAGCGAGAGTCCACGAAGACAGGCTGCGCGTGCATCGGTTTCCACAACGGCCGACTCTCAATATTGTCTTCGAGTAGCGCATCGCTGAGGTCACGCGCACTCCACCCGGTAACTGCTGAGTCAATTACGACCGACGTAAGCCAACAGTTGTCGGCATCGTCGTCAGCACCACCAAAAACTTCAACTCCAGGCACCGCGGCAAAGAACTCGCGGTAGCGGTCCCGCATGGCCCGTCGACGCGCAATCATCTCGTCGAGGCGAGTCAGTTGAGCGCGGCCAAGCGCTGCGAGAATGTTACTGAGCCGGTAGTTATACCCGATATCGGTGTGCTCATAGTGCGTAACTGGCTGGCGCGCTTGCGTCGCAAGGTATCGAACCCGGGCCGCCATTGCTCCGTCATTCGTGAGGAGCATCCCGCCGCCGGAGGTGGTCATGATCTTGTTGCCGTTGAAGGAAATAATCGAGGCCAGGCCGAATGAGCCGGCGGGGCGCCCGCGGTGGGTAGCCCCAAACGACTCAGCGGCATCGGCGATCAATGGAATTCCGAACTCATCGGCAATGGCGCAAATCTCGGTGTAGTTGACCGTCTTGCCAAGCAAATCCACGGGGACAATGGCGCCGATGTTTTCACCCGCCTCCCGAAGCTGTTCGACAGCTCTCCGGAGGAGCACCGGGTCAAGGTTCCCGGTGGCAATGTCGCAGTCAATGAAGAATGGCTCTGCACCCGTGTAGCTGATGGCGTTGGCTGTTGCGGCAAAGGTCATCGTCGAGGTGAGAACCACGTCGCCCTCCCCTACGCCCGCGGCGAGCAGCGCCAGGTGTAACGCAGCAGTGCCCGAGCTCAGGGCCACCGCGTAAGTCACGCCGATTCGCGCCGCAACTTCGGCCTCAAACGCATCCACGTCTGGGCCCAGTGGTGCAATCCACCCGGATCGCATAGCCCCCATTACGAACTCCTCTTCCACCGCGCCGACGTCGGGGGACGACATGTGGATTCGGGCGTTCATCGCAGGTCACCCGCTGGGATCCGCTCGATGATGCTGGTCGCGTTGTTGTCTCGCGGATACGCAAGCATTCGTTCTTCCCAGCCTTGTTTGTTGAGCCGCTCGGGTGAAATACCTCCCACACGTGCGTGGGAGATTTTGGGATGGAGCGGACGCTCATCTGTCTCGTTGGATCCGATGAGTTCTTCGTGCAACTTTTCGCCATGACGCAATCCCGTGAATTGGATTTCTATGTCCTTACCCGACATAGAGATCATCCGCTGGGCGACATCGAGGATCCTCACCGGTTCTCCCATGTCGAGGATGAGCACTTCCCCACCGCTACCGATTCCCCCCCCTTGAACGACAAGCTGACACGCCTCCGGGATAGTCATGAAGAAGCGCGTGACATCCGGGTGTGTGACGGTCAGCGGACCGCCCGCTTCGATGAGCGAGGTGAAGGTCGGCAGCATCGAACCGCGGCTGCCAATCACATTGCCGAATCGAACCGACAGATAAGTCTCGCCCGATTCTTCTGCCATCCACGCCGTCAACTTTTCGGCAACTCGTTTGGAGTGCCCGAGCACGCTGGTCGGGTTGGCGGCTTTGTCCGTCGAAATGTTCACGAACGTGCTCACGCCTGCCGCGCGTGCAGCCTCCAGTACGTTGAGGGTGCCGAGGACATTGGTTTTCCATGCCTCGTCGGGGTACTGCTCCAGCATGGGCAGGTGCTTAAGAGCCGCCGCGTGGAACACCACGTCCGGCTGCCGTTCAGTGAAAATCACAGAAAGTGCGTCCGCATCTCGAATGTCTGCGAGCACGACATCGCGGGTGTCGAGAAGCCCATGGCCCGAAATGCCGATCTGCGCTCCCTGAAGCCCGGTCTCATCGCGGTCAAGCATGATGAGCTCTCCGGGACTGTACTTCGAGATTTGACGGCACAGTTCCGCGCCGATCGAACCACCGGCTCCGGTGACGAGCACCCTTTTTCCTTCGAGGTAGCCAGCGATCGTCTCGACCTCGGTATCGACGGGATGCCGGCCGATCAAATCTTCAATCGAGATATCGCGCATGTCGGCCAGGCTGGTCTTGCGCTCGAGGAGCGTCTCAAGCGGCGGCAACACCTTGACTTGGAGGCCAGCCGCCGTTGCAGCATCCGAAATGCGGCGGATAAGCGTGGAATCCGCGCGCCCAATGCAGATCACCAGGTCCGTCGAACGTGTCTGCTCGACGACCTTGTGGAGGTCATGGAACGTTCCCATCACGGGCACACCGCGGTGCTGCGCATTTGACTTCAGGGGGTCGTCATCGAGGAACGCGACCGGAAGGAATTGGGATGTCGGATCGGTGAGCATGCGACGAACCAGGGTTGATCCCAGATAGCCGGCTCCATAGACCAGTGTGCGCCTGGCTTCACTGCCCGGCTTGTACTTGCGTTCGACATAGAGTCGCTTGGCATACCGAACGGCAAACATCATGATGAGCGCCATCGGGAAGGCGATAACGGTCGCGCTCCGCGCAATGTCGATCACTGTTCCGAAAAGGATCACGGGCACGCTGAGTATCGCCAGAACGGTGAGGGCCGAGAACACCAGCGCTCGCACTTCTTCGAAGCTGCCGTAGGTGTAGCGCCCCTTATAGAGGGCATAGCCCCAGCCGACAACGAACTGCAAAACGATTGCGACGACAACGATCGCGGCGAGGGTCTTCCAGGAGACGGTGGACAGGACGAACTCATAGCGAAACATGACGGCCAGCACGAGCGCCACGGACCACGCCGCTGCATCGAGAACGAACTGCGCTCCGAAACGGACGAGCGGTACCTCACCGTTGAGCAGATCTCGCTCTTTGACTGCCCCGTTATCTAACTCCATGTCAGCCCCCCATCAGTAGATCGCGCAAAGAAGGCCCCGGCCCAGAGCCACAGCGTGCCGCCCTCAGCCATAGAGATCGCGGTTTCTCCTGGTGCCGGTGCTTCGCCGCCACACCCCGCCGGAAGCCCCACTCGCGAGCCCAGAAGCGTCACAACCGACGTCCCCGTGCACTGGCCTTGTCCAACAACCGCGACAACGTAGCCGTCGGGAGCACCAGCGACGGCGGTCGCCCCCGGCACTGTGGCGGTGTCCCAGTTCGCTCCCCCATCCGTCGTCGAGAAAATTGCCTGGTCTTCACAGAGAACAGCCGCCTCCGATGTCGAGCGCGTAGCGATCGACACCGCTGAACCGCAGGGAGCGGGGACGCTGCCGTCAGGCGCGTGCACGGTCGCGCGGTCCATCGGATCGAGGTACCAGTACGACCCCAGGTTGGACGAGTGGTCCTCCCATGCATCGCCCGCCACGAACGTACCGATCAGCTGGGGCGCGCATTCGGCGTCGAGCGTCACCACGTTGGCTTCCGAGGCACTTTCCGGAACGACCCGTACCAGCGCGGAAAAGCCAGCTCGTACTTCCGGGTCGACACTATTCCAGGTCACTCCGCCGTCATCGGTGTATTCGAGTTCTGGAGCGTTTCCGGGGCAGGAACCGGTCAGCCCACGCCACGACACGTCATCTGTGACAGCGGCAAGCACGCGTTGCGGTACCACCGCGCTTGCAACCGCCTGCGGACTCGCTGTGGGGCTGGCACTCGCGGATGATGAAGGGGACGGGATGCTTGCGCGAACGGTCTGGGGTATGCGCTTCTCATCAAGTGCGGCGACAACCAGGCCTACGTCGAGGATGAGAAATACCGCAAGAGCGGCAATGGACCATCGCTTGGGGAATCGCTCCCCCTTGCCTCGACGCACCAATGCGTTATTTGATCCCACGGCGATGCCTAGATGACCGTGGCGGCGCGGTGGAACAGGTCGACGGTGCTCGCAACGGCTGGAACCAATTCGTGGCCGGTACGGACATACACGTCGTCATGGCGTCGATAGGGATCTACCACGTCATCGTCGTCGGGGCTAAGCGCGGGGGCCACAACCCCTCGCAGTGCCGCACAAGTTGCGACGGCGGACGCAAAGCGCCCGGCGAGGTCGTCTGGCGGCAGAATCGCAACGTCCGTCAGGTCGGCGTCGGTGATTTCGGCAGCGATGCGCGCGAACTCACGGATCGTGAAGGTATAGCGCGCGGCCCTCGGGTGCAGTTGCACAATCGCTCTGCGGTGTTCGCGCGCCATCGCGAAGATGACATCAGCGTCACGGATGTCGATTTCCGTGAGTTCGCGCGCGACGTGAGCTTCCGCATCAGTCACCCCGAGGCTGGTAGCCAACGTGAGTGCCCGCGCATCCATGGGCTCGCCGCTCAGGCCGACGGTTCCAGCACTGGCAACAGTTACCCCGGGGTACGCGCTCAAGCCTGCGCGCAGGAGCTGTTCCGCCAACGGCGACCGGCAGATGTTTCCCGAGCAGACGGTCAATATCCTGAAGGGCGTCACGGGCTACTCAGCCCCTACTTCACGAAGGGACCGGCGATTGCGCGCGTCCTTGGGTCCTCGTTTCTTTCGACCCGTCTTCTCGCCGAGTCCGTCATCCGAAGCACTTTCGGTTTCTTCAAACTTTCCGTAGCTGTACTGACCGTAGGCGTACGAATCCGGACCCTTGGTCGGGAGCATGGTAACCACGACTCCCGCGAGGTGGCTTCCGATGCTCTCGAGCGTACGGACGGCTGCACTCAGTTCGTTCTTCCTGGTGCGCCCGGATGCAGCGACCACGATTGCCCCGCCCGCGAGTTTGGACACGACGGCTGCGTCGGTCACGAGAAGCAGCGGTGGAGCATCGATCAGGACAACATCGAACTGGTCAGTAAGCGCATCGAGCAGGCGCTTCATCGCTGCCGAGCCCAACAGCTCGCTGGGGTTCGGGGGAACGCGGCCGCTCGGCAGGACGTACAGGTTGCCACGACCCCACTTCTGGAGCACGTCCGCGAGCTCGGCACGCCCAATCAACACATCGGTGAGCCCTACTCCCCCCTCTACACCCATGTAGTGGGCAACGCGTGGCAGGCGCAAATCACCGTCGATGAGGGCAACCGAGGCGCCGGTTTCCGCCAAGGCAATGGCCAGGTTCGCGGCGGTCGTGCTCTTGCCTTCTCCGGGTATCGAACTGGTGATGACAAAGCTTCGTGGGCCCGCATCGAGGTTGACGAACTGGAGGTTGGTGCGGAGACTCCGGAAGGATTCAGCCCGGGGACTGCGCGGGTCAGCGTGAACGACAAGGGGCCGTTTCTTTGCTTCTGGGTCGAAAGTTATACCGCCGAGAATGGGCGCCGGAGTCACCAGCTCGATGTCACGCGAGCTGTGAACCCGGGTGTCGAGTACGCTTCGCAACACGGCAACGGCGAGCCCGATGACGAGGCCGACCAACAGGCCCAGGATGATATTGAGTCTCACGTTCGGGCTCGACGGCTCGACGGGGATGACCGCAGGCTGAATTGTCTCAATCCGCACCGGACTCGCGGTCTCACCCGCGGGCTTCTCCAGTTGCGTGGTGACGACGTCAGCGAAGGTTGCACCCACCGAGTTCGCGATGTCGGTCGCTGTGACAGGGTCAGTGCTCGTCACGGTCACGTTGATCAGCACCGTGTTCAGCGGCGAGGTCGCCTCAACCAACGGGGCAAGCTCTTGCGCTGTCATGTCGAGGTCGAGTTCTTCGATGACCTGGTCAAGCACGAGCGCACTGTTCACGACGTCCACGTACGACGTGACCGCCTGGCGCGCAAAGCTTGTGCCCTGCACGAGATCCCCCGTGGCGGCACCTTCGGCGGCTCGCACAGAAACATAAAGCTCTGTCGTCGACTGGTACTTCGGGGCCATCGCCAGTGATGCGGCCGCCGCGACGCCAACACCCAGCAATACGCAGGCGAGGATAAGAATCCAGCTCTTGTGCAGGATTCTTACGTAGTCCTTGAGCTCCAACAAGTACCCCCAAATACAGCTGCCTATTCGGCAGATCGGTTCAGTTTTGCACATCTCTCATGAGACGCGCGCGTTTCGACACGGCAGATCCGCGTCTCGAATAGGGCCAAAAGACCCCTCTGCGGATGAACTTCAAATCACGGATGCGAGCGGCGGCGGATTAATGTCGGCAAAGTTTGCCAGTAGTGCAGTCCGAAAGCCCCCAGCACCGTTAATTGCCGTCTGTTCCTCCGCCGCTCCCAGACTCTTGACCGAGAAAAGAACTCCCGCCACGACGAGGGCCAGTGCTGCGACGAGCGAGATGACCAGCGTCAGTACGCTGCGCGGCCGTCTCTGTTTGGTGCCGGGCAGGTAGGTCGGGGCGACCGGGCGTGAGATCCGCTCCTGTCGGGCTATTCGGGCGCTGACGTCAGCACCATCGTCAAGGCGAAGAGTCGCCAGCCCAGGAGTGACGACAGAGGCGGAGGCTGCGTCTCCAACGCGGGCCGTGGCGCCTGCGCTCTCAAACGGCAAGGTCAGCTTGAACCTGTCGTCACGGTCGGAGTCGACATCGACTGCGCCGAATGCAGCCCGTCTGGACGCACGAGACTCATCAATCCCGCCAGCGACTCCATCCATCTGGAGGCTGTCTCTGTTGTGGTTCATGATCGATGTCTCCCGGGCAGGCCAGAGGAGAGCCCTGACGACAGAACGCTATCGCACCGGTCGGTGCATTCAGGATTTCTCCCCCCGCTCTGGGGGACGGGCCAGGTTGTCACCGCTGACTCGCGTGCCCTTCGCAGCGACATAGCAATTGCCGTGGGCGAGTTGCGCCTCGCCCACGGCAATTGCCTTTCTCTTATGAGTTTCTCGTCAGCGGCGGGGATTATCCGGCGCCAGAGGCGAGCTGGCTCAGACCTGGCTGGCCCGCTTCCGCCGCACCCCGAAGACGAGCAGCGCGCCGAGCAGGAGCGCAGCGCCCGCACCGACAAACGGCCACGCCGCGAGGTCAGCGCCGGTACCCGACAGGATGTCTCGGCCCGGTCCGGAAACGGGGTCGGCGTCTTCCCCCGCGGGACCGCCCGGCGTTACGGGAGCCGCCGGAGCAGCCGACGGCGGTGCCGCTGGCGCGGGCGGAGCCAGAACCTCGACCACGGCCGACGCGGCATCCGTGACGACGAGCGACACGGCATCCGCCCCGACCAGTTCTGCGTCGAGCGCGAGCGTCACCTCGCCCGCGTCGATCGCCTCGAACGACAGGGTCGCGAGCGTCAGGTCACCGGTCGCGCTCGGTGACGTACCGAGCTTGGTGTGCACGTATTGCAGTTCGCTGCCCTCGACGGTCGCGGCCCCGACTCCCGACACCGGGGTCTGCGCACTGCCGTCGACATACTCGAGCACCGCCGGGTCGAAGCCCAGGGCGAGCTCATATGCGTACACGTCGACCGCTCCCGTGACCGACACCGTGACGTCGACGGTCTCGCCGACCTGCACCGTGGCATCCGACACCGCAACCGTGAAGGTCGCGACGCTCGGAGCTGCCGTCGCCGACAGCGGCGCGGCCAGAACCAGGCCGCCCACCATCGCGGCGAACGCCGTACCCGCGAATGGTGCTCGTCGACGGATGCTCCGCGCTGATGACATGGACTCGTTACCTTTCAGTTCTGTCTGTTGTTGCACTCGCCGTATCGTCGCCATGGCTCAACCCACCAATTCCGGGAAGAGGGACGGCGAGGTGCGGTGCTTCGTGGCCTGCTCGTAGTCGTACGCGAACCCGAGCAGTGTTGGCTCGGCGTAAGACCGGCCGAGGAACTCGATGTTCGATGGGGCTCCGTCGATGGTGCTTCCGTCGATCGCGGTCGACGACATGCCCATCGGAACGGTGACCGCCGGCATGCCGCCGTACGGGCTGAGGCGGTTGTTGGCGCCGGCGTTGTACTGGCCGGTCGTCGTCGGGTAGATCATCGCCGACACGTTGTACGAGTCCATTGCCCCGGTGAGGATCGACTCTCCATTGGCGATTTCAGCGTTGTGCTGCGTGATCCAGGCCTGGTACTGCTCCTCCGTCACGCGCTCACGAGCGTTGTACGTGCTGGTGCGCGAGGGGTACTGGTAGTCGTTCGCGGCGATGATCTCGGCGAGCGTCTCGTACGGTACGTCTGGGTCGGTGACGAACTTGGCGAGGTACTCGTTGACGTCGTGCTTGAACTCGTTGGTGCTTCCGCTCGAGTAGTTCTGAACGGTCGAGAGGTTGGGGATCACCATCTCAACGACCGTCGCGCCCTGCGCTTCGAGGTCGGCCTTCGCCTGGTTGAACAGGCGAAGCACAGCGGGGTTCGTGCCGACAATCGACGGAACGTAACCGATCCGCGCGCCCTCGAGGCTCGAGTCGTCAAGGCTCGAGGTGTACGTGCCGGGGATATTGCCGGTCGACTCGGCGGTGATGGCGTCTTCCGGGTCGAACCCGACAACCGAGTCGAGCGCGATCGCCGCGTCGGCAACCGTGCGGGTCATCGGGCCACCGGTGTCCTGCGACAGCGCGAGCGGGATGATCCCGTCACGGCTGGCGAGGCCAACCGTCGGCCGTACGCCAACGAGCTGGTTGAACGACGACGGCACCCGGATCGATCCGCCGGTGTCCGTGCCGAGTCCGATGATGCCGAGGTTCGCGGCGATGGATGCGCCGGTTCCTCCGCTGGATCCGCCCGCGTTCTGGTTGCGGACGTACGGGCTCATGGTCGGTCCGCCGAGCGAGCTGTCGGTGCTGAGGTTGAACGCAAACTCGTCGAGGTTGGCCTTCGCCAAAATGACCGCCCCGTCAGCGCGCATCTGCTCGACCATCTGGCTGTCGGCATCCGTCTGGTTGTTCTTCAGGCAGGTACACCCGGCCGTCGTCGGCATGTCGACAGTGTTGTAGTTGTCTTTCGCGATCACGGGGATGCCGTGAAGCATGCTGCGCGGACCGCCGGCGGCACGCTCCGCATCCAGCTGGGCAGCAATCTCGAGCGCGCGCTCGTTGACCGAGATGATCGAGTTGAGCTTCTCGCCCTGGTCGTCGTACGCTGCGATCCGGTCGAGGTACATCTTTGTCAGCGAGACGGCGCTGATCACACCGGCGTTCATCGCCTTCTGCGCGTCGATCGTGCTCGCCTCGACCGCGGAGAACGGACCGTCGTCGTAGAGGGCACGCTGGCTCAGCTGGGCGACGTCGGTGAGGGTGATCGTTTCGTTGCCGTCGAAGTCGGCGGCGCTCACACCCGACCACGCTGGATCCGCGCTCGTACTGCCGAGTGCGGCCATGATCTTTGCGATATCCACCTCATCGACGGCATCATCACCGGTGAGATCTGCCTCTATATAGAAGGGAGCGAGAAAGTTCAGTCCTGTGGTGTCTGACGGTGCCGCTGTCGCGACGGTGAGGCCACCGAGGCTGGTGGCCGCAACAGCCACCATCGCTCCCGGCAGCAGAACGAATTTTCGGAATCGGGGCCGTGATGGCTGACTCAAGGTTTTCCTCTCGGGGCAGGCAAGGAATCGAGACGCAGGATGCGCCGTGACGACGCATTCTGCGGCGTGAGTCCGATGCTCACAGCCCCGTGTTGCAGGGGTGTAACGCCCCGGTTTCGAGGGCTGGCCCAATTGGCCGATCGCGTTACAACCGTGCTCCGGAGGCCTTCACCCGGTTTGATCGGCCTAACCGATGGTGACAAGTGCCCTCGCGGCCGGGCGGCACCATCGTCTACTTTGCGGTGTGCGCCTTCAGCGCGTGCGCGGTCTTCTGAAAGGCGTCGTTCATCGTCGTATTTGCGATACCCGGTGCTTCATCCAGCGCGTCGCGAACTACGGCGTCAACCTCCTCAAAGAACTGTTTCATCGCGGACTCTCCCGCCGGTGTCGTTTTTACCAGCGAGCTCCGCCGGTCATCGGGGTTCACGTCCCGAAGGAGATACCCACCAGCCTGGATACGGTCGACGAGAGGCGTGATGGAACCCGATGTGAGGCCCAGCCTGGTGGCCAGATCACCCGGGGTGAGCGGCCCAGCAAGATAGACATGCTCAAGCGCTGTGAGGTCAGTTGGACTCAGGCCGAGGTGTGCCGCCCGGACCTGTTGGAACGCCAATCCGTTCAGAACGAGGTCCCGCAACCCGAGAGCCAGGTCGCGAGTCGACGTGAGCTCGAATCGAGCGTTGGTGTCCGGTAACGCCATCTGCTTCGTCCTTCACGTTCCCCAAAATCCCCTCCCCTATCTTTATCCACCCGGCAACCGGCGGCAGGGGCCTTGCACACCCAGTGAAGGGGTGATTTGGGTTCGTTGACGACAAAGTAACTTGACGATCAAACTACTCGTGTTAGTTTTCGGGTGCTGAAGTATGCGTCTCGGGGGACAGCGGCACCGATCTCCCTTGGCTGCGCTGAATCATCCTCACCGATAACGGCAAACCCGACGTAAGTCGGCGGCGCAAAGGCACGGGACCCACGGGTTAGCCGGTCTACCGAACAAGAGAGAATCACCATGCGTAAATCAACACGTGCGGCAGCCGCGCGTCGACTGGTCCGCTGGAAGGCATCACGGTGACTGATGAACGTGCAGGTCAGGAGGGCTGGGTCGCGAGCGCCGCACTTCTCGGGGCGGAGCGGGTCAGTTGAACGCACCTGAGGCCGGGCCGGTCGTGACAGCAATCGGGCGCGCGCTGGTCGTCGCCCCGGATGAGGAGTGGGCAGACGACGTGGTCCGCCGTCTCACAGAGGCAGGTGCGGAGGTGACGCACGCGCGTGACGCCGCGGAGGCATCCGTTTCGCTGGCCGAGAAAGTGCCGGACCTCTTTGTTATCGCGGGCTCCGACGCGGCAATGCGCGATCACCACGCGATTCAGCAAGCGATGCAACTCACCGGGGAGCGCGCGAGCGACGATGACGTGCCGGTGGTCGTCATCCGTATCGACGACGCCCCTCTTGACGAGCACCTCTTCGCGCTGCTTCGCAGCGCTGACACGGTGAGCGCCGCCGACGCTCACAGCGAATTGCTGTTTCGGGCGCGAGTGCTGATTCGGCGGAGCCAGACCCGAAAAGAGATGGCGAGTCATGCCGACACTCTGCGTCAGCGCGCTCGCGCGGTCTCGTCGACAGTGCTGGCGTCCATCGACCCGGACGACATCGCGCACGCGCTCGTCACGGGACTGGGCGACGTTCTCGCGACGGACTACGCGATGGCCGTCACCTTCGATAATGGGCAGTTGCCGCGGGTGGCGGCATTCTGGCCGACGGTGGCGATCTCCCCCGACGTGGAGCTTGCCGACAGCCAACCGGTGCTTCGCGCCCTGGCAAATTCGCTCTGGGCAACCGCCTCGATGCTCATCACTGATCCGCAGGCGGAATGGGCTGGCTCTCCCGTGCGCACAATGCTCGCGCCCTGGGCATCGAAACTGGACGCCGCTACCGGAGTGCTCGTGCCCATCGGACAGGGAGAGTCGGCCACCGGGCTCGTCTGGATCGGCAGCCGCACACCCCGAACATGGTCGCCAAGTGAACTCGGGGCCCTACAGTCGATGGCCCTGAGCGCGGGTGCCAGCCTGTTGCAGAGCCACCTGGTCGTCACACTCCGTCACGCCTCCCGCTACTCCGCGCGAATGAACAAGACGCACCGCGACATCATCTCCACAATCAGCCACGAGTTGCGCACCCCGCTCACGTCCATCACCGGTTACCTCGAACTCATTCGCGACGACGCGAGCCTCCCCCCTGATATTGGCGGCATGGTCGCCATCGTAGAACGCAACGCCCACCTCCTCAGCGCCCTGGTCAACGAGGTCGTCGACGTCTCACGTGTCGGCACGGATGACACTCACGAAGCGACGCCCGTCGCACTCGGTCAGCTGCTGGTCGCTGTCGCCGCCGATCTTCGGGTCGCGATGGAAGACAGGAATCTGACCTGCACTGTCACGGCCGATGCGCACGCCATCGTTCTCGGCAACACCGATCGCCTCGAACAGGCGATCAGCAGTATCGTCCACAATGCCGTGAAGTTCTCACCGCTGGGCGGGAAGCTGACGCTTTCGGTCGAATCGGACGAGCACGGATGCCGCCTCACGGCCAGCGATGCAGGAATCGGCATCCCCGAGGAAGACCTTCCCCACATTTTCGACCGCTTCTTCCGCGCGTCGAACGCCACGGCATCCGCTATCGGCGGGATGGGGCTGGGTCTCTCGCTGGTCAAGCAGGTTGTCGCGGAACACCAGGGCACCATCGATGTGCGGTCCCGAGTCGGGCACGGAACGACGGTGGTTGTGCAGTTCGATTAGGCCGCAAGAAACGGACGTCGCCATGAGTGAGAACACGCCTCTCTATATGCGCGACTGACGGATGCCTGACCGCGCTAACCGGTTTGACACCACCCTGAGCACGACAGCTCCGCACCCCATCACGACTCCCCCGGCGCACGTCGCCACCGCCGCACCGAACGAGAAGTACAGCGCGGCACCCACATACGCACCGAGCGCCATAGCGAGAATCGCGAGCAGCTTGCGCAACCAGTGCGGGTCGTTCTTGCCGACAAACCAACCGTCACTGGCGAGGTTCACGATGGTCATCGTGACGACGACGGTGCTGATGTCGCGGATGCCGACAGGCTTGAGGGCGGATGCCTGCGCGCCAAGAAAAAAGGCGAGCACGCCGGTGACCAGCAGGATTCCGGTTGAATCGAGCGGCTCGATCCATCCCCAGCCCACTCCGATCGCGAGGGTGGCGGCGGTCCCACACGCCAGCATCACGGTGGTCGCGCGCGGGACCCGATCGCGCGTCGGCCGAATCCTGAGCACCCGGGCAGCGACGATCACGCCGAGCACGAAGGCGAGCAGGGCGACGAGGAGGTTGATGACCGGAAGCTCCTGCTGCCCACCGAGCGCGAACCCGACGAACAAGACGTTGCCCGTCATGTTGCCGGTGAACACCTGGTCGAGCGCGTGATAACTCACGCCGTCGAGGATGCCCGTGGACACCGAGAGGATGAGGAGTGCGGCCACTAGCCCGGTGTCACGGGCGGCCGTCGGCGGCTGCGCCGCTGAGGCGCTGGATGGGGTGTTCGGCATTGTCGCCTCCTGGTCGTGTGGCAACGCACTCGGCGTCGGCACCATGACAGTGCCATGGCCGGATACCGGCCAGAGGCGGATGACACTCGGCGCGCTGCCGGGGCGCACGACACCGTCGAAATGGAAGGTTTGCTCACTTATTGCTGGGAGGTCTATGCAGAGTGATGAAATAGGCTGACCTCGGAGGTCGTTATGCCTCTAGACGGTCCGGAAGGACCGCCCCTATCCAGAAATGCGGGACTTGGTCCCGAGCAAGGAAACACAATGGGAAATTTTGAAGGAAAGTCCGCACTCGTCACCGGTGGCGGCTCCGGCATCGGCGAAGCGATCAGCAAGGAACTCGCCAGCAATGGCGCCAAGGTTGTCGTCGCTGACATCAACCTCGAGAGCGCGACCCGCGTCGCTGACGAGATCACCGCCGCTGGCGGAACCGCTGTTCCGTTCCAGTCGAACACGATGATCGCTGAAGACAGCAAGAAGGCCGTCGACTTCGCCATCGAGACCTTCGGTGCCCTTAACTACGCGGTGAACAACGCCGGCATCGGTGGCGCCCCCGCCCTGACCGGTGACACCGACCTCGAGAACTGGGAGCGCGTCATCGGCATCAACCTCAACGGTGTGCTGTTCGGTATGCGGTACCAGATCCCCGCCATCCTCGAGTCCGGTGCGGCCGAAGGCGGCATCGTCAACATGGCCTCGATCCACGGCGCCGTCGCTGCCCTCGGCTCCTCGGCATACACCGCCTCGAAGCACGCGGTTGTCGGCCTCACCAAGAACGCCGCTGCCGAGTACGGAGCACAGGGACTGCGCATCAACGCCGTCGGCCCCGGCTACATCGACACCCCGCTGCTCGAAGCCGCTCCCGCCGAGATGCTCGAGGGACTCAAGGGCAAGCACCCGCTCGGACGCCTCGGCCGTCCCGAGGAGATCGCCAACGTCGCAGCGTTCCTGCTGTCAGACAAGGCAAGCTTCATGACCGGCGCCTACGTGCTGGTCGACGGCGGCTACACCACCGTCTAAGCAACAGATTCACACACGAACGGGCACCGGATGGCGACATCCGGTGCCCGTTCGGCGTCTCGGCGAGCGCCGGCCTAGCTGAGCTGGCTCTGTCGGCGACGGAGCGCGACGAGCGCACCGGTGCCGATCAGCATCGCGACCGCCGCAGCGACAGCGAGGCCGAGCGGGCTGGACTCGCTACCGGTGTTGGCCAGCGGGTCACGGGCATCCGTCGTGTCATCACCGCTCACCACCGGAGCGACGTTGCCCGGAGCGGCGCCGGGGGCGGCCGGGGCGGGCACCTCAGGCGCGGGGTCCGCAGGGTCCACGGGAGCAGGCGTGACCACCGGCGCCGCAGCACCGATCGTCACCGTCTGGCCGAGCGCGTTGAGACCCGTGGCCGGATCCCAGGTGTCGACGTTCGCGGTCTGGATGGCGAACCGCGGGTCGTCGCTCACGGCCTGAATGGCCAGGGGGGCGTCCACACTCGTGCCGGCATCTCCCGCTGGAAGAGCGAGGTACGCCCGGTACTCCCCGTCAGGAATGCCGGCGAATGACGCGGTGAGCGTTGTGGTCGTACCAGGCATCCACAGGCGCGCATCGTCGTTGCCGTCGAACGGCACTTCGAAGCGGCCCATGTCGCCCTCGAGAACCAGAACAGCTGTCCTCGGGTTGTACGGAGCCGCCCAGCCGTCGTTGCGAACGTCGACCGAGATCTGGGTCGCGCCGCCATCATCCGCCGAGAGCGTGCTCTCGGTCATCACGAAACGGTAGCCCAGACGTTGGGCTGTCTCTTCGATGCCCTCTGCACCCCACGTGTTGAGCACGTCCTTGTTGTAGTCGCGGTTGAGGTAGCTGTAGTTGTAGCGCGCCATCTCAGCCGATGCGCTCGCCCACTCGGAGCGCGGCGGGTTGACGTTGCAGGTCTCACCACCGATCGGCACGTACTTGCTGTCGGCCTCGAGGTACTCCTGGTCGAGTTCGATCGGGTCGGACAGGAACGTTCCCCAGTCATCTGGCGCCGCGAGGAAGCAGTCGTTGTGATGCCCGACACGGGAGATATCGCTGCCGTCGTGCGCCTGCGCGGGAGTGATCGCTCCCGCGGCGCCGGTCGGAACGTCGAGAAGTTTCTGCTTCGAGAGCATCGTGCGTACCTGGACCGACCTGTCGGCGGGCAGCGCCTCGAGCAGTGCGTCGGTCACCGCAGAGCGATTGGCCCAGTCCTCCTCAGTGACAACGCCGGGGTTGGCGGGGTCTGCGACAAAGTGGTCGGTGTAATAACCCTCGCCCCAGAGGCCGATGAGTCCGTTCTGAACGACGGGAATGACATCCGCGTTCGCCCGCAGAATCGGGGTGAGCTGCTCGATGTGCGCGAGAACGATGTCGAGCGGTGCGTCACCGTGCGGCGGCTCGTATGGCCAGGCGCCGCCCTGCACGTAAGCGAACCGGGTGATCACCGAGATGCCAGCCTCGCGCGCCGTGTCGTAGTCGGCCTGGACGAGGGCGAGGAACTCGGGGTCAAGCGTCGGGGTGTTGACGAACTTCTCGAGGTAGAACACCCGGAGGATCTGGGTGACACCCTCGGTGCGGAACGCCTCGATTTCCGCACGGTTCAGCGGCACATAACCGGAACCGTCGGCCCGGTAGTGCGTTTCGGTGTGGTCATAGAACCCGCGCTCGGGGTTGGCGATGACCCCCGCACTTTCTTCGTATTGAACCGTGACGTCCCCGGGGGCCGCGACGGCGGCAGACGGAATGGCTAACGCCGCTATCCCCGCCAGCGCGATTCCGATCGGTACGAATCTCTTGCGATTTTTCCTTTGTTGCACGGTGGATCTCCTTCAGTCGGATGATGCTTTGTGTGGAACGGAAAAGGCGTGAGGGATGCCGGTTACTTGAGCCCGCTGGACGCGAGGCCGTCGATAACACGGCGCTGCAAAACAATGAACATGATCAACACGGGTGCCATGGCGAGCAGGCTCGCTGCCATCACGACCGGGTAGTCGGTGGTGCGGTCGCCGATGAGCGTTGCGAGCCCCGCCGACAACGGCATCCGGTCGCTGAATGTGGTGACAACGAGCGGCCAGAGCAGCTCGTTCCACGACCACAGCACGGTGGTGATCGCGAGCACGCTGATCGTCGGGCCGGCCAGCGGCAGCATGACCTTCCAGAAGATCTGGAACGGGTTCGCGCCGTCGAGACGGGCCGCTTCTTCGAGCTCGGTCGGCATCGCGAGGAACGCGGTGCGCATCAGGAAGGTGCCGAACGCGCTGAACAGGCCGGGCAGCACCAGGCCGCCGAGCGTGTTGAGCAGGCCGAGGTTCTGCACGATCTGGTACTGCGACAGCAGGTACACCTGCGACGGCACCATCAGAATCGAGAGAACGAGCGCGAGCAGGATGCCCCTCCCCCGGAACCGCATGCGCGCGAACGCATACCCGGCGAGGGTGCAGAACAGGATCTGGGCGACCGTGCGGATCACGGTGATCACCACCGACGTCGTCAGCTGTTCCAGGAACGGAAGTCGCGTGAACACGGCGGCGTAGTTCTGCCACTGCCGCTCCGCCGGCCAGAACACCGGTGTGACGCTCTGCACCTCTGCGTTCGTCGACAGCGACATGATGATCTGCCAGACGAAGGGGAAGGCCATCAGCAGCCCGCCGCCACCGAGGATGATGTGCGCGAACACGTGCGACCCGCCGCGATGGCGAGTGCGACGACGCGGGGTCGGCGCTGAGCTCCTCGCCGCGGGAGGAACCCGAACGGATGCGACTGCCTCAGTCAACCTGGACCCACCGTTTCTGCAAGCGGAACTGGATCGCGGTCACGATTCCGATGATGACGAAGATCACCATGGCGATCGCCGCCGCGTAACCCTTGTCGTTGTTCACGAAACCCTCGCGATAGAAGAAGTAGACGAGCGACATGCTCTTGGGCAGGACCGGGTTGGAGCTGCCGAGGATGGCGTAGAGAAGGTCGAACACCTGGAAGCTCGAGATGATCGTGACGATCGAGATGAAGAAGATGCTCGGCGTGAGCAACGGGACGGTGATCGAGCGGAACTGCCGCCACCTGGTTGCTCCGTCGAGTTCGGATGCCTCATACATTTCGGGCGGGATGCTTTTGAGACCAGCGGCGAGCACGATCATCGCGAACCCGAGTGACGACCACAGGCCGACGATCGCGACAGCAACCGTTGCGGCACCGGGCGTGCTGATCCAGTACGGCCCGTCGATGCCGAGAAAACCGAGTCCATAGTTCAAGAGTCCGAAGTCGCCGTTGAAGATGATGCGCCAGACCATCGCGACCGCCGTCGGCATCGCCACATACGGGAGAAAGAACAGCACCCGGTACAGCGACGCGAAGCGGAGGCCTGGCAGGTTCAGCAGGCTGGCGAGGAAGACAGCGATCGGGATGCCGAGCATCACGATGCCCGTGTACAGCAGGGTGTTGCCGAAGGAGAGGTACAGCGCCGGGTCGGCGAACAGGGCGACGTAGTTCTCGAATCCGGCGAAGTCCCACCCGCCGAATGCTCCCCAGTCGGTGAGCGAGTAGAACGCGGTCTGGAGGATCGGCCAGAAGTAGAACACCGAGATCCCGCCGACCAGAGGGGCGAGGAAGAGCCACGGCCAGATGCCGTCACCGGCGAAGCGACGCCGCGGTGGCTGGGGCGGGGCGCCCCTCCCGGCTCGCGCCGCCCGACCCGTGCGGGTCAGGGCGGGCGAGCCGGGAGTGTGCGTTTCGGTTGTCACTGGTTACTCCTCGGCGAGAGCCGCATCCATCTGCTCGGCGAGTTCCGCGGTGACCTCAGCGGTCGGGCGCTCACCGGAGAACGCCTGCGGCAGCAGTTCGGTCTCGAGGGCGTTCCAGACTGCAGAGTTGTTGCTCACCGGGAGGGGCTTCGAGTATTCGACCGCGTCGAGGAAGATCTGCAGGTTGGCGTCAGGCATCGACTGCGTGAAGGCATCCTGTGTTCCGGTGAATGCCGGGATCATCGCGCCGGCGTCACCCTGCTGCTGCTGGGCTTCTTCGCTGGCGAGGAAGACCTGGAACGCCTGGGCAGCCTGCTTGTTCTTGGAGTCTGCGGAGACGACGTTCGAGACACCGTGGATGACCGTGGCCTGCTCCTCGCCGGCGGGCAGCGGAAGAGCCGTGATGTCACCGGCGAAGGGGAGGTCGGTCAGTGCCGAGCGGAACCAGCTGCCGCCCCAGTACATGGCGAGCTTGCCCGAGGTGAACCACTGGTCTGCCGTGGTGTCGGTCAGCTGCTGGATGGACGGTGAACCGCCGCTCGCGATGAGGTCGCTCCAGAACTGGATGCCGGCCTGCGATCCTTCCGAGGCGTACCCGGAGGTGTCACCATCGATGACCGAGCCGCCGGCCTGGAAGATCGTGTTGTAGTAGGTGGTCTGGCCGTCCATGCCGCCGGCGGCACCGTAGATGCCCTCGCCCGCGAGTGCGGTCGAGATCTCGGTGGCCGCGGTCTGGAAGTCATCCCAGGTCCAGTCCTCGCTCGGCAGTTCGACCCCGGCCTGTTCGAACAGTGCCTTGTTGGTCCAGACGCCGATCGTGTCGAAGTCCTTCGGCACGCCGTACTGCTCGTCGCCGACGTTGTAGAGGTCGACGAGCGACTCCGGGTAGTTCGACAGCTCGATGTCACCGGCGTCAACAGCCCCGGCGATCGGCTCGAGCAGTCCGTTGGAGGCGTACAGGCCGATGTTCGGGCCGTTCATCCAGAACACGTCGGGAAGCGTCTTGCTCGAACCCTGCGTCTGCAGCTTGGTCCAGTACTCGGAGTACGGCGTCACGTTGACGTTCACTTCGATGTTCGGGTAGAGCTCGTTGAACGCGTCGATGTTCTCTTCGATCGCGGACACCTGGTTCTTGTCCCACAGCCCGTAGGTGATGGATGCCTTCAGGTCTTTATCGGGGGCGCCGTATTCGCCGCTGTCGCTGGTTCCGGCATCCGAGCTGCAGCCGCTGACCGCGAGCATGAGGCCCATGGCTGCGGCCACTCCGGCGGTCAACCGCCGGGCGGAGGGGGTGGACGAGGTCATGAGGGGGTCCTTTCACTGGGTGGCGCGTCTGTTGTGATTGTCGGTTGGTGCAAGTCAGCGGTGCGGGAGGTGAAGTGGGAGAGAACCGCCGGCGCCAGGTCCGGGACGGTCATGGGGGTGGAGCCGGCACGGAGGGATGCCGCGGCCAGCGACCCGGCAGCGACGGCTTCACGCGCGGCGATGGGCGACACGATGGTGGGAGCGCCGTCGAGCACGTGGGCCAGGAATTCTGTCATCGTGAGGAGATCGGCATCCGCGTGGCCGCTCGCGACGCCCTCGATCGGGTACTCGGCGTCTCCCGCCTCCTGCCACTCGTGGCGGCGGTTCCAGACCTTGACGGTGCCGCCCGCGGTGTCACCGAAGTTCTCGAGGCGACCCTCGGTGCCGATGACCGTGTAGTTGCGCCAGTAGTCGGGGGTGAAGTGGCACTGCTGGTAGCTTGCCTGCACACCGTTGTCGAGGGTCATGAGCATCATCGAGACGTCTTCGACGTCGACAACGGGGTTGAGTCCGGTCTGCGCGGCCGGGGGCCAGTTGTCGAGCGAGAACCAGTCCTCCATGACCTCGCCCGGGCGCTCCCGGCGGTCGGTGATGTCGCCGTAGACCATGAGGTCGCCCATGCCGACGACGCGGCGGGTATACCCGGAGGCGAGGTAGTGGACGATGTCGATGTCGTGGCTGGCCTTCTGCAGCAGGAGGGTTCCGGTTTTGGATCGGTCGGCGTGCCAGTCCTTGAAGTAGTAGTCGCCGCCGTTGCCGACGAAGTGGCGGACCCAGACGGCCTTAACCTCGCCGATCTCGCCGCGTTCGATGATCTCGCGCATCACCCGGACCACGCCGGAGTGACGGAAGTTGTGGCCGACGTACAGCGGGGTGCCCGTCTCGGCCGCTGTCGTGAGTACCCGATCGGCTCCCTCGAGCGAGATGGCAAGCGGTTTCTCGAGGTAGACGGCAATGCCGGCCTCGAGCAGGGCGACAGCGATGTTCTCGTGGGTGTGGTCCGGGGTGGTGACGATCGCCGCGTCGATTCCGCCGGCGGCGATGAGCTCGTCGAGCGATGAGTACGCCGTCGCGTCGGGGAAGAGGGAGCGTGCCCGCTCGCGGCCAGGCTCGGTGGTGTCGACGGCGGCGACCACGCGCGCACCGGGACGAGCCTCGGCGACGTGGTGTGCGATCACACTGCGGGCGCCGGTTCCGATGACGGCGACTGCCAGCTCGGCGTCGGTGTTGCCGACCGTGCCGCTGGCGTCTGTACCGGTGTTGCCGCCGGGGTTACCACCGGCGTTATCGCGGGCGCTATCGCTGCGGATGCCGCCGGGGGTTGAGCTGAGATTCATCTGCTGGAGTCCACTTCGTTGTGTCTTCTGCCATCTTGCACCATGCTGCGCGACTTTGTCACGTTTGATGTAGAAATGATCACAAAACAGCACAGTAGTGCTGCTCTCCGCGCTGGGGAAGGATCGGTTGCTCTTATTTACCTGGCCGTAACACTGCGACAGTGCGGTGCTGCGATGTCAGCGGTGTCGGGCGGGGCCTGCACCGCTTCCTCGGGGTCGGACTCACGCCGCTCTCGCCGGAGCGAGACGTTGCACCGTCGTGCCCCGCCGGGTCAGTCCGCGTCACTCGACGTCGGCCCGGGTCAGTCCGCGTCACTCGACGTCGGCCCGGGTCCATCCGCTTCGCCCGCCTCGGCGGGTGCCGCCACGACGAGCTCGACACCAGCCGCGGCGAGGTCCGCGGCAAACCCCGGCGACACTTCGGCATCCGTCACGAGGATGTCGATCTCGTTCATCGGGCGGATTCTCGCGAAGGTGCTTCGCCCGAGCTTGGTTGAGTCCGCGGCCACGATCACACGCTGGGCGACGGCGGCGATTTCGCTGCTGGCATCCGCTTCTCCCTCGTGAATGGTCGTCGCGCCGAATGCGGCGCTGAGCCCGTCAACGCCGAGGACCGCGGTGTTGAGGCTGAAGCCGCGCAGTGCCGCGCCGACGAGCGGACCGACCAGCTCGTATGACTGGCGGCGCGGGAAACCGCCGGTGACCACGATTTTGATGTGGTCGCGCACCGACATCTCATAGGCAATGTTGAGGGCGTTGGTGACGATTGTGACGCCGACCTTGTCGGGTCCGACGCGGAGCCGCTCGCTCCGTCCGAGCATCCGTGCGACCTCGCTCGTTGTCGTGCCGCCGTTCAGGCCGACGGACTCCCCCGGTTCGATGAGGTCGGCGACGGCCCTGGCGATCGCGACCTTGGCCTCGGCCTGGCGCGCGATCTTGTACTGGAGCGGGAGCTCGTACGCCGAGCCGAGTGCGGATGCACCGCCGTGGGTGCGGGTCACGAGGCCCTGCTCGGCGAGCGCGTTGAGGTCGCGGCGTACCGTCGCCGTTGAGACGCCGAGCGCCTGACTGACCTCGGCGATCGACACGTTGCCCCGTTCACCGACGAGCTCGAGTACGACATTGAGTCGGCCCTGTTGAATCACGGCGACCCTCCTTCTCACGCTGCCATCACATCCGACATGACGTGATTGATATTGATCAAGTTCGACCATATCGATCAATTGCAGCGAGAGGCGAGGAATGTGGCGCGAAGTTGGTCTTTGATGGCAGTCACGACGGGTGGCCCATGTCGGCGGCGGCGCGTAGCCTTAACCGGTGAATTCCGAGCCAACCTCATCCTCAGCCGACGACGTCCTCGCAACCGGCGCCGAGGCATCCGCTGTGCCCGCGCACTGGAAACGGAATGTTTCACTCTTTCTCAGCGGCCAGACCATCTCGCTGTTCGGATCGATGATCGTGCAGTACGCGGTGATGTGGTACGTCACTTTTGCCACCCAGTCGGGCTTTGCGATCGCTCTCTATGCCCTCGCCGCGTTCCTGCCGCAGGGCATTGTGTCGATCTTCGGCGGCGTCGTTGCCGACCGGATGAACCGGCGCGTGCTCGTGATTATCGCCGACAGCACGATTGCGGCGGTGACGCTGGTGCTCGCGCTAGCGATGTTCAACGGCATCACCGACCTGTGGGTGATTCTGCTCGCTGTCGGAGCGCGATCGATCGGGGCGGGGTTCCAGACCCCCGCGGTGCAGGCGATGATCCCGCAGATCGTGCCGGCCGAGAACCTGATGCGGGTGAACGGGCTCTTCGGGTCGATCCAGTCGGCGATGGCGCTGCTCGCGCCCGCGGCCGCTGGTGCCGTCTTCGGGCTCTGGGGCATCGTTCCGGTGTTCTTTATCGACGTCGTCACCGCCGTGATCGGCGTCGGTTTCCTCGCCTTCGTTTCGGTGCCGACGCTCGCGTCGATTGCCTCGAAGACCACGAGCTACCGCGAAGACCTGGTCGAGGGGATGCTCTACATCTGGCAGCACCGGGTAGTTCGCTGGCTGCTCGGTGTCTTCGCCATCATCTTCCTGCTCACCGTTGCGCCCTCGTTCATCACGCCGCTGCTGATCGCGCGCACCTTCGGAACAGAGGTGTGGATGGTGACGGTGCTCGAGATCGCGTTCAGCGTTGGCATGATTCTCGGCGGCGTTCTGGTGGCGACGGTGCTGGCGAAGTTCGGTCGGATGCCGCTCATCCTGTTCGCGACGTTCGGTTTCGCGGTGTTCACCATCGCTCTCGGGCTCGCGCCCGACCTGTGGCTGTTCTATGGGTTCATGTTTGCGTTCGGCCTGCTCGTTCCACTGTTCTCCGCACCGTTCATGACTCTCGTGCAAGAGACGGTGCAGCCCGAGATGCACGGGCGCGTCTTCAGCTATGTCGGCATCGTGATGGCGCTGGCCACCCCGATCGGCATGACGGTGTTCGGGCCGCTCGCCGACGTGATCAGTGTGCACACGCTGCTCATCATCGCCGGGGTGGTGACGATTCTCGTGATGACGGTCGCCGTGCTGCTGCCGTCGGGGCGGGCGGCGATCGCGGCGGCGAGGGCGCAGCGCCCGGCGGAGGGTGCCGAGGGTGCCGAGGGTGCCGAGGGTGCCGAGGGTGCCGAGGGTGCGGACGGCACAGACCAGGCGGATGCCGCGAGGCGCGAGGCCGACGCGCGATAGCCGGCGCGCGTGGCGAGCGCCCGCCCACCCACCGCTGCAGCTACTTCCGTTCCGCGGCAGAAGCTTCTGCAGCGCAACGCTGGATGTGCAGCGCTCGAGCCGCGCTACCCCGTCCCACCACGTACGCGCGCGACCGAGCCGCAGACCCGAGCCCACCGGCTCACGCCAGGCGCAGGGCAGCCCCGCCCACCCACCGCTGCAGCTACTTCCGTTGCGCGGCAGAAGCTTCTGCAGCGCAACGCAGGATGTGCAGCGCTCGGGCCGCACTACCCCGTCCCACATGCCAGCGCAACACTGAATGTGCAGCGCTCGAGCAGCCGCCGGTCCCCTCACACGCGAGTCTGCGCATCCGTTTCTCCCCCAGCTCGTGGATGCCGTCGGTCACCGCCGTCGGACGCCCGACGGTAGGAGCATGCCTGATTTCATCATTCGCAGACACGAGGAGCTCGCACTCGGCGCCACCGACGCGACGCTGAGGCGATCCAGGCAGAACGGCGAGATCGTCCGGATTGCACACGGCTCGTACGCCCGGTCGGGCCCATGGGTCGGACTCCCTCCCCATGAACAACACCGCCTTCGAGTGCTGGAGGCCGCCGAACGAGCGCGCGGCACCGTGGTCTACTCGCACTACGCCGCGGCCGCGCTGTGGGGCATCCGTATTCTCGGCACCTGGCCCGATCCGATCGACGTGACGACCGACCAGTCGCGCGGTGGCCGATCGTCCGGAGCAGTGAAACGCCACGGCCGCTCGCTGACCGACGTTGAGATCGTCGAGCACGAGGGCCTGCTGCTCACCTCCCCCGCGCAAACCGTTGTCGACCTCGCCCGCCGCCTCCCGTTTGCCGACGGCGTCGTCGCGATGGACTCCGCGCTGCACATCGGGCGCCACGGTGCAGCATTGGCGACGACGGATGCCATCGCTCGCCGCGTCGAAGCCGCCGGCGGTCATCGCGGCTACCGCAGGGCCGCCGCCGCGGCGGAGTTCGCAACGGGCCAGTCTGACTCGCCCGAAGAGTCACACAGCCGTGTGTGGATCTACTTGCTCGGTTTTCCTCCACCCCTGCTGCAGGTCGAGTTCCGTCTCCCGAGCGGACGCACTGCCAGGCCGGACTTTTACTGGAACGACTTCGATCATGCGGGCGAGTGCGACGGTCGAGCCAAATATACGGATGCCCGTTACCTTCGCGGGCGCACCCCCGAGATGGCGGTCATCGATGAGAAGAATCGCGAGAACGAGCTCCGTCAGGTGGTCGGTCGGCTCTCGCGCTGGGAGCCGCGGGACCTCTACCCGCCCCGCCGGCTCTACGACAGGCTCAGCTTCGACGGGCTGCCCTCGTCGAAGGGGCGCCCGTGAGATTGAGACTCGCGAGCGCGGGGTAGCGCCGTGCTTTGCACGTGCCCATCGTGCCTGGTCGAGCCGCTGCACTCGCCCCGCTTTGCCGTGCCCAGCAGTGCCCAGACGCCGAGCGCTGCAGAAACATGCTCGCGCTGCAGAAGCTTCTGGAGCGCGGGCATGGAAGTGCAGCGCTCGCAGATAGAGCGCCCACACCAGCGCTCGTCACTCCGCGCGGACCACCCTCACGAACCGCGCCGTGAGGTCATCAGCACCGGCCGCCAGCGAAACCCGGAACGACGGATGCTCCGCGAGGGTTCCCGGCGGAATCGCGACCGTCGCGGTCTTCCAGACGCCATCCCCCGTGCGCTCAACCGGTGGCGACGACCACTCCCCCACATCCACGGTAAACGAGCCGGCTCCCTCGTCGAGGTAGGTCACCTTCACCACACACGCGCCGGATGCCGCCTCAAACCGCGGATCGAGCTCGAAGACGAATCCGGTGTCGCCGCCAACGGCATCCGTTCGCAAACCCTCGTGAGCGGTCCCGTTGTCGGACTCGAGAACCTCACTGTGCACGTCGTCGTCCGAGCGGTGCGCGACCGAGCCCGGCTCATCGACCTGCACGAGCCAGCGCTCCAGATTGCGCACCCACGGACGGTCGACCCACGACCCATCACCAAACGGCCCCGCCTCGTCGCCCGCCCAGTAGGTGTCCTCGGCATCCCGCAACGCGGCCCAGGCATCCGCGGCGGTCGAGGCCGTCGCCCCCATCGACAACCGCACCCAATCCCAGTGCTCCGGATACTCGGCGAAATACGAGGGCTCAGGCACCACGTAAATCCAGTTCGTCCGCAGCTGCAGCGCCTTGAGATTCGACTGCCGCACCGCGTAATACGGGTCGTCGGTCTCGTAACCGCAGTCGTTGTAGCACTCGTTCTCGGCAGCGACGATACGGGTGCCGTCGTGCACAGGCAGGGTGTCGTCGAGCGCGAGGTGCCCGTTCGGCAGAACGTGCGACCCGTAGGCCGGCGCCTCACTCAGGTGGAAGTTCGACAGCTCTGTGATGCCGTTACGGATGCCGAGACCCGCGTCGACCGCCTGCGCCGCGAGCAGGTCGTCATCGGCGCCGAACGGACCGAAGGGGTAGTCCTCGCCCGTGAAGACGAGCTTGTTCGCGTGCTCGCCGAACAGCTCGGCGAGGTCGGTCCAGGCGTGGTCGTGCCAGGCGAGGTAGGTCTCGAGGTCGAGGTCGCCCGCATCGACGGCGGCCGTCACCATCTCGTAGTCGAACTCGGCCCAGGTGAAGGCGCCGGGGACGTACACGAATGCGAGGCGCGGGTCGGCGGCGAGGCCCGCGTCGACGAACAGTCGACGATAGGTGTCGAGCAGGTGCCCCCAGACGCACTCGTCCCAGATCGGCAGGTGCCGCTCGCCGTCGTAGTCTGGCCCGTAGGTCGACACTCCGCACTCGTCGGCGACCCACTCCGGCGCCCAGGTCTCGCCGCTCGCGAAGATGCGCATCCAGAACCGGTCGGGCCCGGCGAGTTGCTCGTCGAGCGAATCGAAGCTCAGGCCCTGTGCTTCACCGGTCGCCCCGCGATCGAGATCTCCCTGCCGGGGTTGGATTTGCCGCCAACTGAGGTCAACCGATCGGACAAACACGTGGTCAGAAACGGACGCCTCCTCCGAGAAGAACCCGGAATTCGGCGCCGGTCGCGCGGATGCCGGCAGGCTCCAGTCGTCGCCCTCCCGGATTTCGACGCCGCTCCCCGCGTCGAGAAACTCAAATGCCGGTCCGTCCGCATTGGGGGCCGGGGGTGTTGGGACTACCGGCGGCGCGGAACTCGCACACGCGGTCACGAGGCTGATCGCCACCAGAGCGACAACAGCGGCCAGACGGCGCATCGTGGATCCTGATCGAGAACGCCGCGAAGAATCGGTGTACGCCATGAGTCCTTTCATCGCGGCGGCTGGGCGAGGCAAGCTGGTCGCCAGGCCCGCTCTATCTGCCCGAACGCTACACGCAGCGGCAGCAATGTGACAGTGATCGCCGTGCCCTGGATCCGCTTTAGCCAACCCGTTGGAGGCAGACGAGGTGCGCGCGCGGATCCCACGACTCCACTATTTCGAAGCCCAGCCTCCGGTACGTCGCGAGCGCCGGTTCCCGCCAGTCCCACACGGTGAGGCGATAGATATCAGCATGTGTAAACGCCAGAACGTGCTCGATAAGCGCCGACCCGACCGACTTGCCCCGATGCTGCGGCTCCACCCACAGCCGTTTGATCTCGATCACATCCGCGACGGATTGCGTCACGACGATTCCCGCGGGCACACCGTCCACGGCCGCCATCACCACCTGACAGTTCTCGAACGCCTCAGCGGGATGCGAGATTTCCCGCTCATATCGGGCCGGCAACGCCGTGTCCGCAGCCGGCGCCGCCAACCCGCGCTGCGCCTTCTCGCGTTCAGTCTGACGCAGGTAGTTACCGACCAGGCGCCCGACCACGTCCGGTTCCGCAGCGGGATCCACCAACCGAATGTTGATCACGGGACGAGCATAGACGGATGCCGCGGACCACGTCGGTCCGGGGCATCCGTTTCTCTGTATCCGCCCCGCGACCCCCACCGAGCGCTGCACTTTCCATGCCCGCGCTGCAGAAGCTTCTGTAGCGCGGGCATGTAACTGCCGCGCTCGCGCAACGGGGACCGCGCAACCGCGCGAGCTACGCCGAGCCGCGCCGCACCATCTGGGTCGGCAGCGTCATCGCCGCGGCCGGGTTGCCGTCGATCACCTCGAGCAGGAGCCGCACCATCTCAGAGCTGATCCGGTCGAACGGCTGCTTCATCGTCGTGAGCTGCGGGTTCGTCTGGGTGGCGACAGGAGAGTCATCGAAACCGACGACCGCGACGTCCTCCGGCACCCGCCGCCCCGCCTCTGCCAACACATCGAGCGCGCCGGCGGCCATCAGGTCGTTGCCCGCGAACACCGCGTCGATCGACGGGTCACGCTCGAGCAGCTCGCGCATCCCGCGCACCCCGCTCGCCCGCGTGTAATCACCAATGGCAATGAGCGACTCCTCTACCGCGTCACCGAGCTGGTCCCGGTATCCGGCAAGCCGGCCGATGCCACCTGAGGTGTCCTGCGGCCCGGTGATCGTCGCGATCCTCGTGCGCCCCAGGTCCTGCAGGTACTCCACGGCGGTCTGCGCCCCGTGCTGGTCGTCGGCGGCGACGTAGCCGATCTTCCGTTCATAGCCGAGCGGGATGCCACAGGCGATCGCCGGCACCTTCGACCGCACGAGTTCGGACAGAAAACCCTGCCGACCGGCGTGCGAGGAGACCAGCAGCACACCGTCCACGTGCCCGGCGGTGATGAAGTCGGTGACCCGGCGCTGCTCCGCCTCGGTCCCGGCCATGAGCAACACGAGGGGGATATCGCGCTGCTCGAGCGCCTGCGCCGCACCGCGCATCAGCAGCGAAAAGTTGGGGTCTTCGAACAGGCGCTCGTGCGGTTCGGTCAAGAGGAACGCCACCGAGTTCGCCCTGCTCGTCGCGAGGCTGCGCGCGTGCGGGTTGATGCGGTAACCGGTCTTCTTGATGGCCGCGTTCACCGCCGACAGCGAGTCTGGGCTGACCCAGTGCCCGCCGTTGAGTACGCGCGACACCGTGCCACGGGACACCCCGGCTTCAACGGCCACGTCATCGATCGTTGGCCTGCGACGGGGTCCTGGGGTGCTCACGCCTTCAGCATAGGTGACCCGGTTGGTCACGCCTTCACCGCGCCGGCGGCGAGGTCCACCTTCCAGAAGCGCTGCAGCAGAAGGAACAGGAGGATGAGCGGGATGACAGAGAGCAGCGCCCCGGTGATCACGAGCGTGTAGAGCGCCGGCGCGGTCGCACCCTGGTTGAGCAGACCGCTGAGCCCGACGGTGATCGGGAACAGGTTGTCATTCCCGAGCATGATGTACGGCAGCATGAAGTTGTTCCACACGGCGACGAACTGGAACAGGAAGATCGTGACGAGTCCTGGCAGCATCATCGGGGTGGCGATCTTCGCGAAGATCCCCATCTCCCCCGCACCCTCGGTGCGTGCCGCTTCGATCACGTCGGTCGGTACGGATGCCGCGGCGTAGATCCTGGCCAGATAGATGCCGTACGGGCTGATGAGCTGGGGCAGCAGAACAGCCCAGTAGGTGTTCGTGAGCCCCACCTGCGCCATGAGGAAGTACTGCGGAATCGCGAGGATCACTCCGGGAACGAGTACGCCCATGAGCAGGATCTTGAACACCATCGATTTGCCGGGGAAGGTGAACTTCGCGAGCACGTACCCGGACAGCGCCGAGACCCAGGTGCTGATGAGTGCACCGACGCCGGCGTACAGCGCGGTGTTCAGCATCCATCGCCAGAACAGCCCGTCACGGTACTGCGTCAGCTCGACGATGTTCTCCCACAGGTGGGTGCTCGGCATCAGGGTGAACGTGGAGAACAGTTCTGCGCCGTTCTTCGTCGACGCCATGACGACCCAGAGCACCGGGAAGAGGCAATAGAGGGCGCCAAGAATCAGGATGCCGGTCGAGACAAAACTGATCGGCTCGCGTTTGGCCTTCGCGTGGGGCGCGGCGCCGGTCGACCGGACCCGGGGTGCGGAGAGAGTGGTCATGTCAGTCTTCCTGTCCGAAAGCGCGCTTCTGGACGATGCGGAGGAATAGGAACGAGAGCGCGAAGGTCGCGATCGCGATCACCATCGAGGTCGCTGCCGCCGAGTAGATGTCGTCGCGCGTGAATGCGTCACGGTAGACGAGCATGAGCGGCGACCAGCTCGTGGAGAGGCTGTTCGACAGCGGCCGGAGGATCGTGGGTTCGCTGAACACCTGGAGGGTGGCAATCATCGAGAAGAGTCCCGTCATCACCAGGGCGGGGGCGATGATCGGGATCTTGATGCGGAGCGCGATCTGCACCTCGCTCGCGCCGTCGATCTTCGCGGCCTCGTAGATCTCGGTCGGCACGGCCTTGAGTGAGGTGTAGATGACGATCATGTTGAAGCCGACACCGCCCCACAGCGCGATGTTCGCGATGCCGAAGAGCACGAGTCCGCTCGACAGCATGCTCGGCACGTCCCAGCCGAGCAGGTCGAAGATGTAGTAGAACGGGCTGACCGCCGGCAGATAGAGGAAGCCCCAGAGCAGCGAGCTGATCACGGCGGGAACCGCGTAGGGCAGGAAGATCGAGATGCGGGAGAACCCGGCCGCCCGAGTGCGCTTCGAGTCAAGCAGCAGCGCAAACAGCAGGGCGAGCGCGAGCATCGTCGGGATAAGCACGACCCCGTAGAGCAGCACCCGGCCGACGCTGGCCGCGAACTCGGGATTGGTGAAGGTACTGATGTAGTTCTCGAAACCGGCGAAGACGCGGGTCTGTCCACCGGAACCGAGCCCGAGGCCGACGACCTTCTTCTTCTGGAAGCTGAGGAAGAGTGTGTACACGATCGGCGCGAGCATAAACAGGGTGAACAGCAGGATGCCCGGCGCGAGCATGAGATACGGGGTGAGCACCCGCGTGCGGAAGTTTCCCGGCCGCTTTCTGGCGGCATCCGTTCGCCGGCTCTTTCCGGGTGCGGATGGCGCCTTCTTCGGCGCTGGTTCAGCGAGGGATGTCACGGAGATCTCCGGGGGTTGAGGCCACCGGGGCGCCTGAGGCACCCCGGTGGCGGTGTTGCGGTGTGGTGCGGTCGACCTATTTGACGGTGAAGCCGCTCTTGGTGAGGTCGTCCGTGGTGATCTTCTGCATGGCAGCGACCGCGTCGAGGAAGGCAGTGATGCTCTTCGACTCGGCAGCCTTCGCGAACTCGTCGTTATATGCGCTGAATGTCACGTTGACGTTCGGTCCATAGCTGAACGGAGATACGTTCTCGGCAGCCTGGGCGGCGACGTCGTAGAAGTCGGTCTGGTTGCTGAAGAATTCAGGCGATTCGGTCAGCGCTTCGGCCGCGGCCTCGGTCGCCGCCGGGTAGATGCCCGACGTGTCGATGAGAGCCTGGATCGCCTCAGGGTCGGTGTTGAGCCACTCGATGAACTCCATCGCCTGCTCCGGGTGCTTCGACTGCGTGGTTACCGCTGTCGACGAACCGCCCCAGTTGCCATTGGATGCCTCACCGGACTCCCAGTTGGGCAGTTCGGCCGCAACCCACGTGCCCGCGGTGTCGGTCGCATTGCCCGAGAGCACGCCCGGTCCCCAGACCGAGCTGACCCAGCCGGCCTGCGTTCCGTCGTTCAGGCCGGCGTTCCACTCGGGCGTGTACATCGGCTTGTTGTCGATGACGCCCTCTTCGACGAGGCCGCCCCAGTACTCGGCAACCTTCTGCGTGGGTTCTTCGTCGATCTCGACGCCCCAGCTCTCACCGTCGATGGACCACCAGGATGCTCCGGCCTGCTGCGCGAGTCCGGTAAACCAGCCGGCGTCGTTGGCCGAGAACGTACCGAGGTACTTCGTCGGGTCTGCAGCGTGCAGCGCACGGGCGGTTTCGGCGTACTCCTCCCACGTCGTCGGGATGCTGAGGCCGTGCTGGGCGAGGATGTCCTCGCGGTAGTACGCCATCATGGGGCCGGTGTCCTGCGGGATGGCGTAGACGGCGTCGGAACCGAGGGTGACGGAATCCCAGACGGATGCGGGGAACTGGTCGGCAACGTCACTTGCGCCGCTCTCGGAAAGGTCAGCGAGAGCATCCGATGCCACGAGCGTTGGGATCTTCTGGTACTCGGCCTGGATCAGGTCGGGAGCGCCGCTGCCAGCCTTGATCGCGGTGAGCAGCTTAGTGATCGCGGGGTCGCCGCCATCCTGCTTGTTGACGGTGACCTGGATGTCGGGGTTGTCTTCGTTCCAGATGTCGACGACCTTGTCGAGGTTGGGGGCCCAGGCCCAGTAGGTGAGCTCGACCGGACCGGAGTCTCCGCCAGCGGAGTCGCCTCCGGCGGAGCATCCGGTGAAGAGCATGGTTGCGGCGGCTACTGATGCCAGCGCTCCCATGCGGACTGATGAACGCATGTCGTTCTCCTTGTGGCTGTGATGTTGTGCAGGGGCGGTGCAGCGCGTGCTGCCAACATCGGAAGTCGGATCGTTGACTTCGAGCGGAGAACGGCGTTGTACCTGTGAGCGGTTCTAGTAACGCACACAGCCGATTGGGTTGTCAAACAGCTTGTGGGTGTCATTAGCCGGAATATATGCTGTGATAGAACTGGGAGCGCGCACAGTGGGTGCGTGTGTCAAAGGAGATCAGTACATGTCGTGGATTCCCGGCTCAAAAGGCCTTCGCTACGGTGGCGACTACAACCCCGAACAGTGGGACCGCGAGACCTGGGTCGAAGACATCGCGCTCATGAAAGAGGCGGGCGTCAACCTCGTCAGCATCGGCATTTTCTCCTGGGTGGTTCTCGAGCCGCGTGAGGGCGAGTACGACTTCAGCTTCCTCGACGACATCATCGGCCTGCTCGCGGATGCCGGTATCGACGTCGACCTCGGAACCCCGACCGCCGCGCCCCCGGCCTGGTTCTGGAAGAAGTACCCGGCCGCCCACCCGATGACCCGCGACGGACGTACTCTCGGCTTCGGCTCGCGAGGAATGGTGAGCCCGAGCTCCCCTGAGTACCGGCGTGCGAGCGTTGCGATCGCGACGAAACTCGCGGAACGCTACGCGCAGCATCCTGCCGTCGTGATGTGGCACGTGCACAACGAGTACGGTGCGCCGATCAGCGACAGCTACGACGACTACTCGGTCGCCGCATTCCGGGAGTGGCTGCAGGCCCGCTACGGCACGCTCGACGCGCTCAACCGCGCCTGGGGCACCCGGTTCTGGGGCCAGTCCTACGGCGAGTGGGACGAGATCGACGCACCGCGGGTCTCAGCGAGCACGTCGAACCAGGCCCAGCGACTCGACTTCCAGCGGTTCACCTCCGATGCCCTGCTCGCTTGCTTCATCGGCGAGCGCGACGCGATCCGTGCGTTCACCGACGCGCCCATCACGACGAACTTCATGGCGACCAACTGCCCATCCATCGACTACTGGAAATGGGCGCAGGAGGTCGACATCGTCGCAAATGACCACTACCTCGTTGCCGAGCGCACCGACAACCACGTGCTGCTGGCGATGGACGCCGACTTCACGCGTTCGCTCGCCGGCTCCAGGCCCTGGATCCTGATGGAGCACTCCACCTCGGCGGTCAACTGGCAGCCACGCAACATCGCCAAGCGCGCCGGCGAGATGGCCCGCAACAGTCTCTCCCACGTGGCGCGAGGTTCGGATGCCGTGATGTTCTTCCAGTTCCGGGCGAGCCGGTTCGGTGCCGAGAAGTTCCACTCGGCGATGCTGCCCCACGGTGGCACCAGCACACGCATCTGGAACGAGGTCGTGCAGCTGGGCTCTGACCTTCGGGCACTCGAGCCTGTCGCGGGATCGCGGGTGACGGCATCCGTTGCCATCGTCTGGAGCATCGAGTCGTTCTGGGCCCTCGACCTGGAGTGGCGGCCCTCGGTCGAACTCGGCCACCGCGAGCGCATCGAGGCGTTCTACAGTGCGTTGTGGGGCCTCGGCGTCACCGTCGACTTCGTGCACCCGAGCGCCGACCTGTCGGGGTACGACGTGGTCTTCGCGCCGAGCCTCTACCTGCTCGCCGAGGCAGACGCTGCGAACATCGACAGCTACGTATCGAGCGGCGGCACCCTCGTCGTCTCGTACTTCTCCGGCATCGTCGGCGAGAACGACGAGGTCCCTGCGGGTGCGTCGCCGGGAGCGCTGCGCGACGTGCTCGGCCTGTCGATCGAGGAATTCCTGCCGCTCTACGCCGACCAGGCCGTTGCGCTCAGCGACGGCTCGACGGGCAGCGCGTGGGCTGACGACATCGTGCTCGACACGGCCGTGGCCGTCGACACCTACGTCGACGGGCCCGCTGCCGGCAAACCCGCGGTGACGCGCAACACCCGCGGATCCGGCACCGCCTGGTACGTCTCGACGAAGCTCGTGGGCGACGACCTCCTCCGGTTCGTGACTTCGGTGCTTGACGCGAGCGGCGTCGCGGTCGACGCGCCCCCCGCGGGCCTCGAGGTCGTGACGCGGTCGACGGACTCCGAGAGCTTCACCTTCTTCATCAACCACGCGGATGCCCCTGCACCGGTTTCGATCGAGGGCACCGACGTCCTCACGGGTGAACCGGTGTCGGCGGGCTCGGTGGTTCCGGCCGGCGGGGTGCGCGTGGTGGCGAGCGCGCGGCCGTAGCCCGGCATTCGCCCCGGCCCCGGCATCCGCCCCGGCCCCGCATCCGAGCGCCCTCCCCGTCGAGCGCTGCATAATCCATTCCCGCGCTGCAGAAGCTTCTGTAGCGCGGGCATGGATCTGTAGCGCTCGCGCAGCCCCCCGCGTACGCGAATGGCTTATACACCCAGCAATGTCAAGGGGCAACAGTCAATTCACGCTTCTTGCCCACCGACTGCTTACATAGCTCAGGCGCAACAGCGCCACGATCGTCACATGAAAGAGGGACACCATGAGCAACACCACCACGAACGGCCGCGTTTCGCGCCTCTCCACCGAGACCAAGGCCGCGTTCAAGACCACTGAGTTCATCGCTTACGTCGTCATCCTGATCTCGATGTTCATCGCTTCCGCGATGGTCGACAACGGCGAAGACGGACAGGGCTTCGGCGCTGAGAGCGTTTGGCTCTACGCCACGCTCCTCACCATCGGTTACATGATCAGCCGCGGACTCGCCAAGTCCGGAAGCCGCGAGTTCTACGACCGCGACGTCAACAACACCAACACCGACGCTCGTCGCTAAGTCTCACTGACTTAACACACACAGCATTAGTGTGAAAGGCCCCCTGCTGAGCAGGGGGCCTTTCGTGTGCCACGGGCGAGTGGAGTACACCGGGACCTGAAGCACGACCGGAGCTTGCGTGAGGCGGGCACTCGAATCCACCGCTGCAGATCCATGCGCGCGCTACAGAAGCTTCTGCAGCGTCGGGCATGGATGTGCCGCGCTCGGCGGGGTGGGCCGTGCGCTTCGAGGCCTGAGGGACCAGACTTAACCCATGAATGACCGAGCGAAAGTCTCTGCCACCACCTCCACCATCGAAGACTGGACGGATGCGCTCGCCCGCGCCACCGGCTCGCCGGGAGGCGGAGCCGCCTCGGGCGTCATGCTCGCCATGGCGTACGCGCTCACCTCGATGGTCGCCGGGTACACCGAGGTCGACGGTCCACTCAAGCAGGAACTCGACGCACTGAAGGACCGCGCGGTCGCCGGCCGCCGGGCAGCCCTGCACCTGGCCGATGAGGATGCCGCCGCCTCCAAGTCGTTCGGCAGCGCGTTTCGTCTCGAACCGGGCGAGGAGCGGGAGAATGCCATCCGCGAGGCATCCGTCACCGCCGCCGAAACCTCCGCCGACCTCGGCCGAACGGGCGCAGACGCGGTCGGCGACCTGGAGTGGCTCGCCCAACACGGCAACCCTGCCCTCGTGGCCGACGTCGCCGTCGCGTGCGGAGCGCTCCGGGCGGCCGTCGCCGGAGCACGCACGAACATGAGTTTCGATCTCGGCTCCCTTACCGCGGGCGGCGAGTCACTCGACGACGTACGCAAACAGCATCCGGCGTTGTGGGAAACGGCGCAGCAACTCGATGAGCTCCTCGGGCGGATCGATCGGCTCACCGCTGACATCGAGGGCAAGGCCGTGCCTGCGGAGCTCCAGGGCTGACCGATGTCACGTCAGGTTCGGCGACGGGGCGACGGGCGCGGACGTTCGGTACGACTCACACGGGTGGGTCGTCGGCTACCCCGGCCTCGCGCGGCGCGTGACTGTGGCGAACGAGCGGTAAGCGATCCGTCCCCCGCCACGACCATCAGCGCACGCCCTATCGTTGAGGAATGAGCACGACTGTCCCCGGCACATCCGGCGACCGTCGGGTCCGCTGGGGGCTCGGCGACGCGTTCGTCGGGGTCGTGCTCGCCGTCGTTCTCGTGTGGGCCGTTGGCTGGGCTGCGCTCCGCGGCTGGTCGGCGTCGCCCGAACTCCGCACCGCGCTCGGCTACCTCGCCGCGTGGGTGCCGCTCCTCGGTGCTGTCCTCGCCGCGTCGTACCTACGGGGCCGCAGATCGCTCGTGCGCGACTTCGGGTTGCGGTTCGAGTGGATCGACCTGTTCTTCGGCCTCGTCATCGGCGGGATGATGCGTGCGGCGACCACTCTGGTCGAGATCCTGCTCTATGGCCGGGTCGCGAGCGGCGGGGCAACGTTCGGCCCCGTCATCTACGACCTCTGGTGGTTCGTGCTCGTCATCCTCGCGCCGGTTCTGGCCGCCCCGCTGATCGAGGAGTTGTTCTTCCGCGGGCTGATGCAACGGGCGCTGGTACGAACATCCGCCGCCGCGCTCCCGGCGAGGGCGCGTGCCGCCCGGGTCCCTGTCGTCGTCGCCATCGGTGTGACCTCCCTCGTCTTCGCCGGCGTCCACATGATGCAGACCAGCGGCGGGCTGGAGGCGGCCGTCGTCGGAATCTCGACGCTCGTCGTGGGGATCGGCACTGGCACCCTCGCGGCGACAACGGGCCGGCTCGGTGCCGCCATCATCGCGCACATCGCCTACAACGGGCTCATCGCCGCCTGGTCGCTCATCTAGCCCGCGCGCCTGGCCCGAAGCGCGCCCGAACCGCGAGCGCCGCCCGATGGTCAGCTCGAGTGGCAAACGACCGGCCCCACAGACCCTGGATCTGAGGCGTGCCCACCTGCGCCCTCACGGTGCCGGCCTGCAGGTTTTTCCGGTGACTGGGTATCACTTCAGGCAGGAAGGCAAGCCAGGATCTTCGTCTCCCGGACGAAGCCGCCGCTCCTGGTCTGATTCGTCAGTGGAGAAGGTCTCGTCGGTTGAGAAGGCGGGATGCCGCGCGTAACTCAGCGGAAGAGCGCCGTCACACGGGAGGGCGAGGAGGTCGCCCACGACGATGTCGACCGGAAGCCGCCCATATCCGATTTCGGCAGACGTAACGGAGTGCACCGACACCTTCCGTCGGCGGGCCGACGTGTGGCGCCCGAGCAGGCGAGCCGCATCGAAATTGGGGCGGCACCGCTCGAGGCAGGCATCGACACGGATCGCGAGCCGCCGATTTCCGTAGGTCAGATCGACCTGCTCAACCCGCGTGAGCAGCACGGTAACGAAACGCTGGGGTGTCCTGGACGACGGTGCCCATCCCCCTGCCGCTCCGATTCTCACCAGTGGCGTGGGAGCGGCGAAGGCAGCGTCCATGAGAGACGACCGGTCGATGATGACATCGGTGGCGGAGTGGACCGTGCCATCGGGCCAGCACGCGAGCGCGGCCGATCGACGGGCGAGGCTCCAACTGGCGGAAATGCTCTGCACGAGGGTCACCGCTCCCTGACCTGTTCCGCGCGCCGACCGGCAACGGCAGCCAGGCGCATCATTCGAGAGCCGCCAGCCAGTCCGGGCGCTCACCGAAATCTGCGTCAGTGCCGTCGATCGGGCGGATGTCCCGACGGGTCAGGATGCCGGCGCACGGCACAGCGAGCAGGTCGCCTTCGCGAAGGTCACCCGGCAGTGTGATGACGCTCCGCCCGACGCACGGACTCTGGTGCGCTTCACCGGCGAGCACCACCGCCGAGGCGTCTTTCACCGTCGAAGCCCGGCCGATCAGCCGCATCTGGTCCCACAAGACCGGCACCGAATCGAGGCAGGCGTCGATGAGCACGACACGTTGCGCATCCCAGTTCACGAGCACGGCAGTCACGCGAACGACGATCACCGCGGCATCCCGTTTCGGGTTTGCCTTCCCGTTGGTTCCCGGAAGCACGGCGACCCCGGAGTGCACGCACGGCGTCTGGCAGAGCTCGACCAGTCTGAGCATCGAGACCCCGGCGACGGTGAGGTCAGTGACGGTGGCCCTGGTGTGCTGCGGCCAGGCGTCGACCCTCAGCGGGTCGGGGATCGACCGCCGCAGGGTGGGGAGAATCGAGGTGAGCGTCATGCGTGAACCGCAGCGCCGGGATGTTCGGAAGGCACCGATTGCGGGCCTGTGGAAGTGGACATGATTCAGTAGTAGCCGGTCGAGGGGCGGTGAACGTCGACGCTCACGAAACCCATACGGGACCACGCTCGATACACACGAAACGGCAACACCCGCCGGGTGATGCCGCCCAGCGGAGCGTCAACGGCCGAACATCACGCCTTCGACCACTCCGCCGAGCAGACTGTTTGTCTCATCCGCTATGGCCGAATAGGGTGCCACCCCCCGAGGACGAATCGCACAGGCCGCGCGGTCCGTCGATGCGGGCAGGCGCGAATCGAGTGAATGCTGACGACCCTGACCGATCCATGACATCCACCCCCCAACCTGCGCCTGTAACCCCTGCTTACTCCTCGCATCCGGTGTCAGCAACCGTTGATCGATAAAGCAGGCGGTGGTATAAGCGATTGCGGTCTGGCTTATGGCTCAGCCGGATTTGACTCGTCGCCGGAGCCGCCCGAGCCGCCCGATTCGCCCGAGCCTGGGGTCGTCTCCGTGATCGGCGGCGGCGTTGTTGCCGGCGGCGGCGGAGGCGTTGTCGCCCGGGGCGAAGGCGTTGTCGCCCGGGGCCGACTCGGCGTCCGGGGCGCCGTCCGAGGAGTGGGCTGCGCGTCGGTATCAGCCTCCGGCTCAACCTCGTCGATCACCACGCTGGAGTCGAGACGCGCCTGCTCGGCCTTCAGTGCGGCCGCCGCATCGGCGTACACCTTCAGTTCTGCCACACCGGCTTGCCCGGCCTCCTGCGCCGTGGTCAGTGCGGCGACCGCTGCCGTCACGGCATCCGCCAGCGTGGAATCGACATCCGGGGCAGCGTCGATCAGGTCTTCGGCCGTCGCGGGAATCGTCGAACCGAAGACAGCGAGCGCCGTGACGAACAGATCGCGATCCGCCGTGAGGGTGGTGACGGCGGCTTCCGCGGCCTCGGTTTCGGTGTCAAGCAGCAGCGCTTCAGCATTGAGCGTGTTGATGCCGCGGGCGAGCTCCTCCACGCTCGAGTCGGCGTCGAGCGTCTCATCGGCGCCGGTGTCACGGCCGGTGTCACGCCCGGTGTCACTGTCGGTGCCACCTCCCTGCCGCGTCGGCGACTGGGCCACAATGCTCGACTCGAACGCGGCCCGTGCCGTTTCTGCGACGAGACGTGACGGCTCATCCGAGAAGCCGGCCACCGCTGCCAGGGCGGTTACGGCCGCCCCGTTGAGAGCGGATGCCTCGCCATGGAGGGTGGCGAACGAATCGATATCGGATGCCGCAGCGGCGGCAAGCGATTCCAGCTCACGCTGCTGGGACTGGTACGCCTCGAACATGGATCGCTCAATGGCCGGATTCTGATTTTTGGTCCACAGCAGGACCCCGACCACGATCAACGAGAGCACGGCGAGGCTCGTGACGCTGACGGTGAGGACGCGGTTTCCATCGAACCGGCCGGGGCCACGGCTGCGACTCTTCCTTACCGTTGGCCGTTTATCGACGCTGGGCCTGGACGGTTTCTCCGTCACTCCTGCGGTGACTGATCCAGCGGCTGATCCCGCTCTGGCCGGCTTCGGAGCCTTCTCAGGCCTGGCCGTCTTCGGCTTCTTCCCGGTCATTCCCTGCGGCCGCGTCGGGCTGAGTTCGGCGTTCGCACGGCGGGCGTCCCTCGTGGTGAGCGTCGACGGAAGTCTGGGCGCGACGGGCCGCGCGGGCGCCGCCGTGTCACCGGCGAGCAATCGCTGCGATTGAGTGCGCGGGGGTTGCCGTGGTTCGCCACGTGCAGGCTGCGGCCTGTCGCCATCGAATGTGCCGGTCACGGTCCCTCTCCCAGTCGAGCGCGAGCGACGCCGAGGCGCGCTCACCGAGCCAGACTACAGCGACAGCAACCGGGCGGGCAGACACTAGTCCGGGGTTACGCCTGCGCGGCCAGCCTGCGGTACGACCATGGGGGTGCCGGTGACCGGGTCGGGGATGATCACACAGGAGAGGCCGAACACGTCGTGCACGAGCTCCGCCGTCAGGATCTCACCTGGGACTCCTGACGCAACGATGCCGCCGTCCTTCATCACCACGAGATTGGTGGCGTACCTGGCGGCCTGGTTCAGGTCGTGAAGCACGGCAACCAGGGTGCGCCCCTCGTTGTGGAGCGCCGCGCACAGCTCGAGCACCTCGTACTGGTGCGCGATGTCGAGGAACGTCGTTGGTTCATCGAGCAGCAGCAGGTCCGCCTGCTGGGCGAGCACCATCGCGATCCACACCCGTTGCCGCTGCCCGCCAGAGAGCTCGGACACGTAGCGGTCGGCGAGGTCGACGCATCCGGTCGATGCGAGCGCATCCGTCACGGCTTGCTCATCGGCGTGCGACCACTGCTGGAGCAAGCCCTGGTGCGGATACCGTCCGCGTCCAATCAGGTCACGCACGGTGATTGCCTCTGGGGCGATCGGGCTCTGCGGCAGCATCGCGAGTTCGCGAGCGACGGCCTTGCTCCGGTACGAGGTGATCGGCTTGCCACCGAGCAGCACAGTGCCGGACTCCGGAGTCAGCGTCCTCGCGAGCGCCTTGAGCAGGGTCGACTTGCCGCAGGCGTTTGGCCCGACAATGATCGTGAACCCGCCGTCCGGCAGGTCGATCGAGAGGTCATCCACCACGACCCGCTTGTCGTACGCCAGGCGAAGGTTGCGCGCGGCGAGACGGCTTTCGCCCTCCCGCGCGTCAGTCAGTGCAGCGGATGCCATCAGCGTGTCCCCTTGTCATCGTTCCAAAGCTGTCCGGATTCTCTGTTCCCGCGACATACCGGCATCAGATCGTTCCTTTCCGCCACTGTGCCACCAACAGGTAGCCGAGATAGATCCCGCCGAGAACCGCCGTCAGCACCCCGACCGGCAGGGTCACGGGGATCGGAAGCTGCTGCGTGAGCAGGTCGGCAAAGCTCAGCAGGAACGCACCCATGAGCGCGCTCGCGAGAATGTTCGGGCCAGCGCTGCGGCTGAGCCGTCTGGCGATCTGGGGAGCGACCAGTGCGATGAACGAGATCGGCCCTGCGACACTCACCGCCGCTGTCGCGAGTCCGATGGCGACCAGGATCGACAGGGCGCGGGCGGAGTTCGAACGCGCGCCGAGGGCATCCGCCTGCTCATCACCCATCTCAACCAGCTGCAGCCTCCGGCTGAGCAGAAGCGCGCACGGGATCAGCACGACGATGGCAACCCAGATGGTCGCGACGTGGTCCCAGTCACGGGCGGCCAGGCTCCCGTTGAGATAGGTGGCCAGCACCGTCGCCTGTTCCTTACCGGCGCGCACCAGCACCCACTGCACAAAGGCGAGCGACATGGCGGAAACGCCGATGCCGATCAGCAGCATCCGCGCCGGTGAGGAGAAGCCGGTGCCGGTGCCGAAGAAGACGAGGCCCATCGCGGCGAACGCGCCGACGAGCGCGCCGACGGGAAGCGGAAGGATGCCCGGCCACATCAGCCCGAACGCGGCAGCCCCCGCGGAGGCACCGGCGGTAAGGCCGATGACGTCTGGACTGCCGAGTGGGTTGCGGGTCACGGTCTGAAACAGGGCGCCAGAGACAGCGAGGGCCGCGCCTGCCGCGATGCCGACCAGAAGCCGTGGCCCGCGGAAGGCGGTGAGCACGATTTCGTCGCGCCCCTCCCCCTCGCCAAGCAGTGTCGGCACCAGATCCCCGAGCGCGATGCCGAGTTTGCCGAGGGTCAGCGTGAGCAGTCCGGTGAGGAGGATCGCAACGATCAGGATGCCGCCGAGCACGAGCGAGCGCGGCCGCACCGGCAGGCTCAGCCAGTCACCCGCCCGGAGAACCGGCGGTTGGGTGCTGCTGGCGTCGAGCCGGGATTCGCCGCTGAGCGTCGCGCCGGTCATACGGCGGCCTTCATCCGGCGGACGGCGAGCAGCAGGATCGGTCCGCCGACGAAAGCGGTGATGACACCGACCATGAGCTCTGCCGGGCTCACGATAATGCGACCGACGATGTCGGCGGCGAGCAGCAGAGCGGGCCCGGCGACGAGGCAGTACGGCAAGAGCCAGCGGTGGTCGGCACCGGTGACGCTGCGGACGATGTGCGGCACGGCGAGTCCGACAAAGGAGATCGGCCCGACCGCGGCGGTGGCGGCGGCGCAGAGCAGGGTGGTGGCGAGGGCGCCGAGGATGCGGGTGCGGCCGACGTGCGCGCCGAGCGCGCGGGCGGTGTCATCACCGAGAGCGAGCGCATTGAGCGAACCGCACAGCGCGAGCGCCAGCACGAGTCCGACGATCACGAACGGGAGGATGTCGAGAATGAGGTGCGGATCGCGGCCGGCCAGAGAGCCGATTACCCAGAACCGGTAGACATCGAACACCCGGGGCAGGCTCAGCGACACAGCCTGGATATATGCGGCGAGCACGCTCGACACGACGACACCGGCGAGCACGAGCCGTACAGGAGTGCCCCGGCCACGACCGGTGCCGATGAGATAGACCACGACCACGGCGAGGAAGGCGCCGGGCAGGGCGATCCAGACACTGGTCGCGCCGCCGGCGCCGAGGGCCGTCGCGGTGACGATGGCTGCCGCCGCGCCGGTGTTGACGCCGAACAAACCGGGGTCCGCGAGCGGGTTGCGGGTGAGGCCCTGCATCACACCGCCGGCAACCGCGAGAGCGGCGCCGACGAGCAGGCCAAGGACGGTGCGAGGAATCCGACTGGCCACCACGGTGTCGGCGTAGGTGTCCCCCGGCGCGAACAGGGCATTCCAGACATCGGGCAGCGGAACGTACTTGTTGCCGACGGCGAGGCTCAGCATCGCGATGAGCACGAGCGCGACCAGCGCAATAACGAACCCTGTCGCGAGTTTCGGTGTACGACGACGAGCGCCGGGGATCAGCCCGGCGCTCGTCGGCGCAACCGTCGCGGTCATCTCAGGAGCAACGCGAGGTTACTTGGCTACCTTGGTGACGGCATCCTCGATGAACGGAATGTACTTGTCGAGAGCCCACGGCACGCTCAGCGGCGTGATCATGCTCGACGCCATGCCGAGCTGGTTGTCGACGCTCGGCACGTATGCACCGCTCTGGAAGGCGGGGATCTGCGCGAAGAGCGGCTGCGCCTCGATGAGCTTCTGGTTCTCCTCGTCGTTGAACCAGGTGAAGAGCACGTCGACGTTGTCGAGCAGGTCGGCGCGTTCGAGGCCGACGGTGGAGCTGAAGCTGCCCTCGGTGAGCGGAACCTCGGCGACAGTCTCGTCCATGGTCAGGCCGAGGCCGGAGATGAGGTCGACGCGCGAGTCGCCCGCCTGGTAGAGCGAGAGGGCGCCGGGCTCGGCGGTGTAGACGTAGGCAAAGCTCACGTCGGCGAACTCGGGGTGCTCGGCTGCGGCCTCGGCGATGTCGTCTTCGATACCGGTGATGAGGTCGGCTGCCTCGTCGCTCTTGCCGAGTGCCTTGCCGATGATCTCGATCTGCTCATCCCACGTGGTGCGCCACGCGCTGTCCGGGTATGCAACGACGGGAGCGATCTCGCTCAGCGTCGCGAACTCGTCCTCGGAGATGCCCGACTGCGGCGCGAGGATCAGGTCGGGAGCGAGTTCGAGCACTGCCTCGACGTCGATCTCAGGGTAGACGTTGAACGTCGCGGGCAGGTCGTCGCCCTTTTCCTCGATCGCTTCGCGAACCCACGGGAAGTACAGGTCCTCGTCGCCACCCCAGGTAGCCGCTTCGACACCGACCGGTGTCGTGCCGAGAGCGATTGCCGTGTCGGCGGAGCCCCAGCCGATGGTGACGACGTTCTCCGGTGCGCTTTCGATGACAGCGTCGCCGAGCGCGCTTTCAATCGTGACGGGGAAGGCAGAGCTGTCGGATGCCGCGGCATCCTTCTTCTCGTCTCCGCCTGTCGCGCAGCCGGAGAGTACGAGCACGCTCGCGGTTGCTGCGGCGAGAACGGCGGCGCCTCGCGTGAATGGGGTGGTGCGCATCGGTGTTTCCCTTCGAAGGATGCGGGGGTGTCGACGGATGCCGTGCGGCACGACCGTCAGGAAAAGTACTGCTGGATGATGGGGCTGAGTGGCGCTGCGCGCGCCGGTCAGCCGTGGTTAGCTTTCGGCCCGCCCGACGCGCCAGTAGCCCATGAAGGCGACCTGGTGCCTGTCGAGTCCGGTCTCGGAGACGAGGAACCGGCGGAGCGTCTTAATGACGCCGGCTTCACCGGCGAGCCAGGCGTACAGTCCACCGGAGTGGCTTGCCGGATCCGGTACTTCCCAGAGGATCCCGTTGTCGATGTCGACATCGGCGAGGCGCTCGCCGCGGTGACCGTCTGTAATGAAGTTGTCGGTCCAGGCCCGGACAGCCGGGTCGAGCGCCGAACCGTGGGCTGCGTCGCCGCGGGCCAGCCACGTCACGTGGATGCCGTCTGGAGCGTCGATCGGGAGAACATCAGCAATCGTCGGCACCTCGATGAACGCACAGCCCCTGGCATCGCGCGGAAGCGACGAGACGATCGAGCAAATGGCGGGGGCAGCGGTCTCATCGCCGGCGAGCAACACGCTCGTGGCGTCGCCCGGCTTCCATTCGACGCCGGAAACGAGACCGTCTGTACGCACGGATGGACCGACGACGACGAGCTGGTCACCGGGCTGGGCGTGAGTGACCCAGCGTGAGGCAGGACCCGAGTCGCCGTGCGCGACGAAGTCGATGTCGATTTCGCGAAGTTCGGGGCGAACGGCACGGACCGTGTATGTACGGAGCGGGTTGCGCTTCTCGTCGGGCAGTTCTCGCCAGGCGCCGTACCAGTTGGTTGCGTCCAGCGGGGTGAAACCGATCCCGGGAAGGGGCAGCATGACCTTGACCCTCTGGTCGAGGCCGTCAGTGCCGAATTCGTGAAGTTCCGCGCCGGTGAACGTCACCCGGCGGAAGGTGGGAGTGAGTTCCTCGATACCACTGACGGTGACGGCGTACGGGCGCGCGGCGGGCTTCACCGCGCGAACCGGGACGCTACGGGCAGCCGTCGTCGCGCTGGTTCGCACCGCAGAAGGCGCGAAGCGGGCCGACGCGGCCACCGGGGTATCCGTCGTAGTAAGCATTGCCTAAGTATGGCATGCCTAACCTATCTTGTGTCCAGCTTTATTCGACGTCGAGGTAGCCCCGGGCGTGGCGAGCGACGAGTCAGTCGCCACGCCCGGCGGGCTGAGCGCCCACGGCGCTCCCGACACTTAGCGCCGGAACATCCGTGCGGTCGTCTCGTAAAGACCCTTCACCGGTCGCTGCTGCTCCCCCTGCTGGGCACCGAGCACGATCATCACGAGCGTGAGGGCGGGCGTCACCCACTGCAGTACCTTCTGCACACGCTGCGCGGTTTGCAGGCTGTCGGATGCCTCCGGCGCCGGTTCGGTGATTCCTTCAGCGCCCTCGTCTGCGTGCTTGGCGATGACGCCGCCAAGAATCGCCGAGATGACGGATGTCGCACCAGCGGCGATCGTGATTCCCAGCTTCACCGCCGTGTTGGTCCGGCTCTCCTCCTGGTTCTTGAGGCGCTCCTTGTTGCCGCCAATGAGTCCGAGGCCACCGATGCCGTGCATCACGATCGCGGCGATCTCGACGGGAGCCCAACGCGCCCAGCCGATCGAGGCGAGCCTCAGGCCCTCGGACGACGAACTGGCTTTCGCCGTGGCGCCGTTGAGGCCAACGGCCCCCATCAGCGACCCGCCGAACCAGGCGGCGAGGCCGATGTCGTGCATGCTGCGGACTACAGTGTTGCGACTTGGCATGGAAGTGTCTCCTTCGAAGGTGAATAGTCCGAGGGAAGTTACGCCGAGAAAGAGGTCTCCGGCAGGGACTTGACACACCGCGGCGATTCGTCCGCCAGCGCCGGGCCGTCGCCGCTATCACACAGAGGTAGTGCCGCGGGAGGCCCCCGCGCTTGCAGGAAACGCCGGACAACGATCGGTAGAGTTGTCCTCCCACCATTCTGAAGGAGACCCATGTCGGTAGGTTTGCTCGCCGTCGTCGATGACATTCTGACTGCTGCACTGAAGGCGTCAGCGAAAACGGCCGGCGTTGTGATCGATGACGCCGCCGTGACCCCCCAGTACGTGCAGGGACTCACTCCGGCGCGAGAGCTGCCGGTCGTCGGCAAGATCGCGCTTGGATCCCTGCGGAACAAGTTCATCATCATCATCCCGATCGCCCTCCTGCTGACGGCGTTCGCGCCCTGGGTTCTGCCATACCTGCTGATCATCGGCGGGGCATACCTGTGCTTCGAAGGCGCTGAGAAGGTGCTCGAGTGGTTCGGCCTGCACCACGGCCATGCCGACGAGGGTGCTCGCGATGAGAAAAAACTGGTCGGCGGCGCTGTGCGAACCGACCTGATCCTCTCCACCGAGATCATGCTGATCTCGCTCGCAAGCCTCGACCCCGACATGGGAATCTGGGCGACCCTCGGCGTCCTCGCCGTGATCGCGCTCATGATGACCGCCGTCGTCTACGGTGCCGTTGCCCTGCTGGTGAAGATCGACGACATCGGCTTGAGCATGGTGAAGAACCAGGACAAGCGCGTCAGGCACACCGGTGTCCGGATCGTCCGCTCGATGCCCGCGGTGTTCCGCATCATCAGCATCGTCGGGACCGTCGCCATGCTCTGGGTCGGAGGCCACCTGATCCTCGAGAACCTCAGCGAGGTCGGCGTTCCCCTCATCGGTGACTTCATCCACGGCATCGAACATGCACTCGCACCCCTCGGCGCCGTGGTCGTCTGGCTCGGCGACACCCTCGTCTCCTTTATCGCCGGCCTCGTGCTTGGCCTCGTCATTGTCGGAGCGATCCTGTTGATCGGCCGGCTTCGGGGCAAGGAGCCGCGGTTCAACAGCGGCGCACAGTCACCGTCGACCGTTCACGTCTAGCTCTCAAGCGACCGCGGTCTCAGGCAGACGCGTGGGCCGTGCACCGCTGATCCGGTGCACGGCCCACGCGCATTTTGTGGCGGGAGAACCCGCTCGTGTGCCTTATCGGGACGGGCGCGGGGCGAGCTTGCCGCCGGACTCCTGCAGGTAGCACGCACCGCAGAGCGACTCGTACTCCACCTCGACGCCGTCGATCGCAACCTGGTCACCCGAGAAGATGAACCGGTCACCGACCCGGCGGCCGTTGAAGATCGCCTTGCGGCCGCAGCGGCAGATCGTCTTGAGTTCCTCGAGGCTGTGCGCGACCTCGAGGAGGCGGCGGCTGCCAGGGAACGCCATGGTCAAAAAGTCGGTACGGATGCCGTAAGCCATCACCGGTATCCCCTCGAGCAGCGCGATGCGGAGGAGATCGTCCACCTGGGAGTCGCTGAGGAACTGTGCCTCGTCGACGAGCAGGCAGGAAATGTCGGTGGTCGTTTCGGCCAGCGACCGCGCCCGGTGCTGTGCGAACAGGGCGTAGGCGTCAGCATCCGGTTCAATGATGAAGTCGACCGGGCGAGAGACGCCGAGTCGGCTCTCAATGTTGTTGTTGCCCTTGGTATCAACGGCGGGCTTGGCAAGGAGAACCTGGTGGCCGCGCTCTTCGTAGTTGAACGCCGCCTGAAGGAGAGCCGTGCTTTTGCCCGAGTTCATCGCGCCGTACCGGAAGTAGAGTTTTGCCACGGGCGTAAGTTTACTGCGCAACTCAGGGCCAGCCCCGCTCGGCCCGCGGGCGTACCGCTAGCGCTCGAGTTCGAGAACCGCTGCCGTTGCAGCGAGCACTTCTTCGGCACGCTCCGGCTTGTCGTTGAGTGTGACTCCGTAGCTCGGGATCATCGACTTCAGCTGCGGCTCCCACCTCTCGAAGTCGTTGGGGAAGCAGGTCTTGAGCACATCGAGCATGATCGGAACGGCTGTCGACGCTCCTGGTGACGCGCCGAGAAGTCCCGCGATGGTGCCGTCCTTCGACGCGATGACCTCGGTGCCGAACTGCAGAACGCCGCCTTTCTTGGCGTCCTTCTTCATCACCTGGGCGCGCTGCCCGGCCGTGATGAGATACCAGTCCTTCGGGTTCGCCGTCGGCATGAAGGTCCGGAGCGCCTGGAACTTCTTCGATTTGCTCGCAACGAGCTCACCGACGAGGTAGCTGATGAGGCTCGGGTTGTCTTTGGCCACGGCGAGCATCGGGATGAGGTTCGACGGACGAACCTGCGTGACGATGTCGAGGATCGATCCGTTCTTGAGGAACTTGGGGCTGAATCCCGCGTACGGGCCGAAGAGGAGGCTCGCGTCTCCGTCGACCACCCGGGTATCGAGGTGGGGCACGGACATCGGCGGCGCACCGACCGCGGCCTGGCTGTACACCTTGGCCTTGTGCTCGGCGACGATGGCCGGGTTGTCCGTTCGAAGGAACTGGCCCGAGATCGGGAAGACGCCGTATCCCTTGATTTCCGGGATGCCTGACTTCTGCAGGAGCTTGAGCGCCCAGCCGCCGGCGCCGACGAAGACGAAGCGGGCGCGTGTTTCTCCCGGGGTCCGGCCGACGAGTTCGCGGTGGCGGATCAGCCACGTCCCGTCCTTCTGCTTCTTCAACGCCCGCACCTCGGTGTTGAGCCGAAGCCGCGCGCCGGCATCCGTTACCGAATCGAACAGCTGGTGGGTGAGTGCCCCGAAGTCGACGTCGGTCCCTGAGACCGTGCGGGTCGCCGCAAACGGCTCGCCCTTGAGTCGCTTCTTCATGAGCAGGGGCGCCCACTGGTGAATGACCCTGGAGTCCTCGGAGTACTCGATGTCGTCGAAGAGCGGCTGCTTCTTGAGCACCTCGTAGCGACGGCGGAGGAAGTTGACGTCCTTCTCGCCGCGCACGAACGTCATGTGCGGCGTGGAGTTGATGAAGCTCTTCGGCTCGCGGAGCACGCCTTTCCGAACGAGCGACGACCAGAACTGCCGGCTCAGCTGGAACTGTTCGTTAATGCTGATGGCCTTGGACGGGTCGATCGAGCCGTCTTTGGACTCGGGCATGTAATTGAGCTCACACAGAGCCGCGTGACCGGTGCCGGCGTTGTTCCACGGGTTCGAGCTCTCCTCGGCGACCTCACCGAGGCGTTCGAAAATCACGACCTTCCAGTCCGGCTGGATCTGCTGAATGAGGGAAGCGAGAGTAGCACTCATGATGCCGCCACCGATGAGGGCGACATCCACCGGGCCGGAAGAAGTCATGTCTCTAGTTTAGGCGGCGTCACCGGCCCGCTTGCCACGAAGGGGGCAGCCGAACGGATGCGGCGGCGCAGCCCTATGACGATCCTTCCGGCGACGGACCGAAACGTTGGGCAGCGATGTCCTGGTGGGCGAGTCGCCGCAGCGCGATAATCACCGGTTCGTGGAGCGCGGTGCCGAGCACCGCGTACTCGATCGGACTCAGCTCGCTCCCGCCCATTCCCGCCAGATCGAACTCGGCGATGCCCCTGACCTGCCGGCCGTACAGCTCCAGGCGCTCATCGCTCAACCCGACGCCCGCTTCTTCGGCGGCCTCGAGCGCGTGTTCGAGCTGTGCAGTCGCGGCGTAATCCGGGTCGTACATCTGGCCGAGGCGTTCCAGCGCGGCCCTGGCCCGAGGGAAATCGGTGTCTGCCTGATCCCGGTACGGAGGCAGACTGCCGACAGCACGTCCGAGGGCTGAAAAGAGGTCGTCCCCCGGGTTGTCGATGAGGTCAAGGACGACCTTGACCTTTGACAGCGGAAGACCCGCCACCGACGTGAGCGCCTGAATCACCCGCAAGCGCCGCACATGGTCCTCGGTGTACTCCGCCTGCGTGGCACCGGTGGAGGTCCCGGCGGGCAGGAGCCCCTCGCGAAGGTAGAACTTCACCGTGGCGCGCGGCACGCCGGTTCGTTCAACCAGAGCAGAAATTTTCATGTTCCCCCTTGTGTTGGATCGCATCAGTATCCAAAAATGGATACCTTCACTATCCCCCTTTGGAGCATACCGTGCACGCAGCAAACCTCATTAACGCCGGAATCGTTCTTCTCACCGTTGTCGCCATCGAATCGGGCGGCCTCTTCCTGCTCAAGGTGATGGGAGGACGACAACGCGCGAATGATTTCCAGAAAAGCTTCTACCGGGCGGGCCACGCCCACGCCGGCGTGCTGGTGATCCTCGGACTTGTCACTCTCCTCCTCGTCGACGGAAGCGGCGCAGATGGGCCGGTGATGTGGGCCCCGACCCTCGTGCTTTCCGCGGCCATCCTGATGCCAGCGGGCTTCTTCCTCTCGGCAATCGGCACTGACCCGACGAAGCCCAATCGTTTTGTCGTGTTGCTCTTCGTCGGAGCAGCGGCACTCGCCGCAGGGATGCTGCTCGGGGGTATCGGCTTGATCATGGAGGGCGTCGCACAGCTCTCCTGATCGGTCGATGGCGCCCCAGCCAGATCGGCGGCGACGCTGTACAGATCAGGGAGCAAGCGACGAGTCGTTGCCGGTCACCGAGGTCTCGACCCGGCTCCCTGTCGCCGCTTGTGCACGCGCACACGCGGCGGTTGCTGCCGCGAGCAGCGCGTCGAACTCGTGCTCCTCCGAGAAGGAATCACTCGTGCCGATACGGACGCCGAGGCGGAATCCTTTCTTGCCTGCGACGGTCACACCGACGAGCGCATCGAGCAATTCGAGTGCCCTCCGCTCGCCGTCCTGCGGCTCGGCGACGATGCCGACGACGACGAAGCGCCCCCCTCCGCGGTAGCCGATAATCGTCGTTGGATGCAACTCGCGCCGGAGGAAGTCGGCGAGCGCCCGGATCACATCGTCCCCGAACGCAGCACCGTAGGTGATATTGATCTCTTCGAGGCCGTTGATCACTACAGCGAGCACCGCCGTGTGCTCACCAGCGTGCCTGACACGGGCGACGCGGTCTCGAGCGCCAGCGACAAAGGACGTCCAGTCGAGTACCCCCATCGCAAACGTCGTCGTCGGGCTACGACGAGTGACGCTTCCGGTCCGCGCCGCAGCAAGCATGGCCGTCGTGAATGCAACGACGGTATAGCTGATGAGGCACACCACTGCGGTCATGGTCGGGTTGAAATACTCGGCGAATACTTCAGAGCCGGGCCCATCGATCGCAAATACCGTGAGCCTCGCGGTGGTCCAGGCCGCGCCGACCCCACACACGATAGTGATCACACGCGCGTTCACCCGCTTCGCGAGGTCTCCGTTGATGCTCTCGAGCCCGCTGGCAACCGCGAGCATAACAATTGCAGCCATCGTCACGGAGGCACCGGCCGATTCACCGAATTGCGGCACCTCGAGGGCCGTGACGATCCCGGTGACCAGCAAAAAAAGCCAGACGACAAGAAGCCGGGGGCGACGCTGGTTAAAGGTCACGCACCCGCTCCACAGCCCGCCGACCGCTCCAACGGCCGCCACGTTGGGAACGATGTTGAGCAACGAATCCCGGCCGAGCCAGGGAGCAAACGCTGTGGCAATGACGCACAGCATGGCAAAGATGTACATCATGCTCCAGGCCTGCATCAGCCTGACCTTTGACGTCATCGCAACGTTGAGCATTGCTGCGGCACCAATCGCCAGCACGACGGCGACGCTCACCACGACCACGGCGTCATGCACGGGAGAACTCCTCGGGGTGACCGACGATGACGTTTCCGCCCGTGGCGTGTCCGTCAGCGATGAACCGCGATACCCGCTGGGCCAGCTCCGCGAACCGTTCACCGGGTTCCGGGACAGCGAGCGCGATCGTCACGCTGACCCTGAGACCCTGTGATGCATCGATGGGGGTGTCCACAAGCGACGATCTGATGCGCTGTGCGCACTCGAGGGCACGGTCGAGTCCGTCGAACAGGAGGGCATCGAACCCCGAACTGGCCGTGCGGCCGAGCACAGCCGATACCGGGCTCTCACCGCGAACCGCCGAGCCGACCAGCCTGACGGCAGCGTCGCGAAAGTCATGCCCGAATGCTGTGTTCATCTCGGACAGGTTGTCGATTTCAACTCTGACGAGCACACCGGATTCACCCGACCGTCCCCGGCGCTCGAGGCGCTCAAGGCGGTCATCGGCTGCCCTGGCGAACTTCTCCGGAGACACGAATTCGTCCCGCTCTCCTGTGTCGAGGGGCCGCGGCGCGCGCTGGCCGGTGTTTTCCGTGCGGAGCGCGCCCATCGAGGTCGATGCGGTGATGACGAAGAGAATGGTGACGAACGTCGTGACGTCCGAGTCCAGATAGGTGCGAAACGCAACACTGTCTGGCCCTGCGGTCGCGAAGACAACGGACCGGGCAGCGAAGAACCCGCCGACGAGCGCCATGATGACCCCCAGCATCCGCGCGTTGAGGCTCCGTCGCATCCGACCGGAGAACGACTCGACCGCAGCGAGCAAAGCGAAGATCGTGACGCCGAGGAGGAACACCAGGCCGCCGGCCCAACTGCCTGAAGCGACGTCAACCCAGGCTGCGACCGCAATAATCACGCCGCCGGCGATGCTCGCGACAGTCATCGGATTGCGACCGTTGAATGCCCTGCTTCCTGACCAGATGAAACCCATGGACATCGCCAGGGCGCCGTTTCCGATGCCAACGGAAATCGTCGCTTCGGGGACCACCGCCCAGACCGCGAATGAGGTCATCGTGGTAATCCCCAGGATGAACGCCGCCGACCACAGCCGACTCGGAACGTCATTGTGCTGCAGTACGGTGCTGAGTACGAAGATCGTGCCGCACAGAGTGACCACGAGGCCACCGGTCAACAGCAGGGTCGGGAGGTCAAGCGACACCGGACCACCCATGAAGGTGCGAATCACTCGTCCTCCTCCGGTTCACGGGGAAGCGTGATGACCATGGTGGTTCCCGCTGGGCTCGATGCAGACATCCGTATGTTCCCGTCGTGGGCCTGGACGATTTCCTGGCTGATGGCCAGCCCGAGTCCGGTCCCGTGAATCGTTGAGTTTCGCACTGACTCCGCGCGGTAGAACCGCTGGAACAGGCTCTTCTGCTCCTCGGCGGTCATGCCGCGACCGGTGTCGGACACGAAAATTTCCACCTCTGCGTCGTCCCCCACCACCGCAACACTCACGCGGCCCCCTGGGTGGTTGTACTTGACGGCATTCGACAGCAGGTTGTCGATGACCTGGCGCACGCGGAACTCGTCGGCGTAGACGATCGGCGAGCCGATCGACGTCAGCAGGAGCGAAATGCGCCGCTCGTCCGCCGTCGGCTTGAGCGATTGGATCGACTGCTTGGCAAGGACCGCCAGGTCCGTCGGTGCGAAGGTGAGGAGGAACCCGGCGTTCTCCTTCTGCGAGGCGAGCAGCAGGTCGCTCACGATCGACAGCAGCCGATCGGCGTTGGCGAGCGCGACATCCACGTGCTCCCGGTCCTGCCCGCTCAGGGAATCGCTATCGAGGACAAGGTCAAGGTAACCGAGAATCGACGTCAGCGGGGTGCGCAACTCGTGAGAAACGGATGCGACGAGGTCGTCACGCGCTCGGATCGCATCGAGCTCGGCGGTGAGGTCGCGCGAGACCATGACTGCACCGTCGCGTTTACCGTCGGTGTTCGTAAACGGACGGCTGGTCATGCCCAGCGCAAGCCGCTTCTCGCCAGGCTCGCCGTACCAGACGATGAGGTTCTCGAAGCTCTCGCCGCGGAGCATCCGCTCGAGCGGTCGCTCTCCCTCGGCGAGCGGGGTGACGCCGTCTTCGCGATAGCCGACAACGGGCGAGTACGACGAACCGGGAGTCCCGAAGTCATCGAGCCATCGCCGGTATGTTCGGTTGACTATCGTGTGGCGACCGAACCGGTTGATGGCGACAACACCGAACGACACGGTGTTCATGACCTGATCGAGCGTTCGTTCGTCGCGCCGGGCGCGATCGAACGCGCTCTCGAGAAGTTCCGACTGCTGCCGAAGAAGCACGCGCTGCGCCTGGGTCTTCCGCGTGCCGACGTACGTCGCCGTCGAGATGAAGATCAGCACGACCGGGATGATCAGGGCGCCGATGACCCTCGTTCCCGACGTCGGATCCTGAACAACGAAAAGACCGGCAATCAGTAACGCCGTGGACACCACGGGCCCGGCGATTGCTCCTGCCAGCCCGAAATAGGTGGCCATCCACAACACGGGGAACACCAGGAAGAGCCCGGCGCCGAGCGCGGGTTCCGCCACCCGCAGCATGACGATGGCAAAGATATCGAGCAGAGGCACGAGGATCGTCCACCTCTTGCCCAGCCTGCCCCACGGAACCACACCGGCCCCGGCTGTCGTGGCGAAGACGACGGCTACCCCGAGAAAAAACAACTCGGGATTCGAAACGGTGCTCGGGATGGTCAGAGCGATCCCGACGAGAAGGAGCACAGCCCCGGCAAGGAGAAGTTGCCACAGGAACACCGAACGTTCGAGGTGCCAACGGCTCGACGGCGGAGCCTTCGTCAGGGGCAGTGACATGGCTCTGAGACTAGCGCGCTCCCGATGTGCTCCCCGACACGAACGGGCGAAAACCGGGTTGCTGCCCCACCCCCGTGTGGGGCAGCGGCGCCAGACGGGATCAGGCCCTCGCCGCGTTCCCGAGCTTTGCGGCGACCAGCTCAGCAATCTGCACAGCGTTGAGCGCGGCGCCCTTGCGGAGGTTGTCATTCGAGATGAACAGGGCGATCCCCTTGTTCTCCGGCGCGCTCAGGTCGGCGCGAATCCGTCCGACAAAAGAGGGGTCCTTGCCCGCTGCTTCGAGGGGCGTCGGGATGTCTGCGAGCTCGACGCCGGGGGCATCCGCCAGCAATTCGGTCGCGCGCTCGGGCGTGATGTCGCGCGCGAACTCGGCATTGATCGACAGGGAGTGGCCGGTGAAGACGGGGACGCGAACGCACGTGCCTGACACGAGCAGGTCGGGGAGTTCGAGGATCTTACGGCTCTCGTTGCGGAGTTTCTTCTCCTCGTCGGTCTCGTTGGAGCCGTCGCCGACAATGGACCCGGCGAGCGGGACGACGTCGAATGCGATCGGTCGCTGATAGATCGTCGGGGTGGGCATCGTGACAGCCGAACCGTCGTGGACGAGCTGCAGGAGGTTTTCATCCTGCACGGCGGTGCGCACCTGGGTGGCGAGCTCGCGTGCCCCGGCGAGGCCCGAACCTGACACGGCCTGGTACGTGCTCACGATGAGACGCTCGAGCCCTGCCTCCTCGTGCAGCACCTTGAGCACGGGCATGGCAGCCATCGTCGTGCAGTTGGGGTTGGCGATGATGCCCTTGGTCGCTTCGTCAATGGCGTGCGGGTTTACCTCGGAGACGACGAGCGGAACGTCGGGGTCCATTCGCCAGGCGCTCGAGTTGTCGATCACCGTGGCGCCGGCCGCCGCAAACCTCGGGGCCTGGGCTCGGCTCCCGGTTGCACCGGCGGAGAAGAGCGCGATGTCGAGCCCCGACGGGTCCGCGGTCGCGGCATCCTCGACGGTGATCTCTTCGCCACGGAAAGAAATCGTGCTTCCGGCCGACCGTGCAGACGCAAAAAAGCGGATGCTGGCAATCGGGAATTCCCGCTCCTCCAGCAGCCTGCGCATGACGGCGCCGACCTGCCCGGTGGCTCCGACGATGCCGAGGTTCACTCCGTTGGCCATGATTCTCTCTCCCGTGCATGCCGGCTTCTGAGCCGGGTATAACGAACATTTCTCCCCAACCACGCCAGCAAGAGCGATATGGGGTTGAGTGCAAAAAGGTCAGCGACCGGTTCCGCCGTGCACAATCGCCTCATCGGCGCCGTCGAGACCGAATGCCGCGTGGACGACCCTGGCTGCTTCCTTGACGTTGTCGGCGCGGGTGATGACCGAGATGCGGATCTCACTGGTTGAAATCATCTCGATGTTGATGCCGGCGAGGTGCAGCGCCTCGAACAGCCGTGCGGAAACACCGGTGTTGGCCTTCATGCCCGCGCCAACGAGCACGAGCTTGCCGATCTGGTCGTCGTGCTGAAGGGACTCGAAGCCGACATCTTCCTTGCGCTCCAGCAGGGCGGCGATCACCTGTGGCGCTTCATCCTGCGGCAACGTGAACGAGATGTCGGTCAGGCCCGTCGATGCGGCGGAGACGTTCTGCACGATGATGTCGACGTTGGCTTCGGTCGAGGCGATGATCTTGAAGATCTGCGCCGCCTTGCCCGGGACGTCTGGCACACCGACAACGGTGATCTTTGCCTCGGTGAGGTCAATCGCGACGCCGGTGACGATGGGCTGTTCCATCTCTTCGCCCTCTTTCGGGTTGATGACGAGGGTTCCCTCGTTGTTGTTGAACGATGATCGTACGTGCAGTTTCACGCCGTGCCGACGCGCGTATTCCACGGCGCGAATGTAGAGCACCTTCGCGCCGTTGGCAGCGAGCTCGAGCATTTCTTCACTCGTGATTGTGTCGATCTTCTTCGCGAGCGGAACGACGCGGGGGTCCGAGGTGAAGATGCCGTCGACATCCGTGAAGATCTCGCACACCTCGGCGTGAAGCGCGGCGGCGAGGGCGACAGCTGTGGTGTCTGACCCGCCCCTGCCGAGGGTGGTGATGTCTTCGGTCTCGTCGTTGAAGCCCTGGAAGCCGGCGACGATCACGATCGCCCCGGTGTCGAGGGCCTGGCGGACCCGAACCGGGTTGACGTCGACGATGCGGGCAGAGCCATAGTGCTTGTCCGTGCGCATTCCCGCCTGCAGGCCGGTGTACGAGCGCGAATCGACGCCGAGGTTCTTGATGGCCATGGCGAGCAGTGACATCGAGATGCGTTCGCCGCTCGAGAGCAGCATGTCCATCTCGCGCGGCTCAGGCGGCAGCGGAGAGACAGCGCTGGCGAGGTCGAGCAGCTCGTCGGTCGTGTCGCCCATGGCGCTCACGACAACGACCACTTCGTTACCCGCCTTGTGCGTCTCGACGACGCGCTTGGCGACACGCTTGATGCTCTCGGCATCGGCGACGGATGATCCGCCGAACTTTTGCACGATAAGACTCACGTGTACTCCTGGGGGGTGGACCGGACAAGACCGATATCTCATCCTAAAGGCGCTCGCATGCCGGGTTTGCTATGTGACGGATGCCCCGGCGCGATCCTCACGGTATCCGTGCAACATCCGTCTGGTCGCGGTGCGTCGAGCACACTGCCCGCACTGATCGCGTGGCGCCGGGCACTCCGGCACACTCCGGCACAACGAACCGGCACAGCGAACAGCGAACAGGCAGAACGAACCGGCACAGAAGCGTGACGACCCCTGCTCAGCGCGAGACGACGGTGCGGCCCTCGAACGCGCGGCCGAGGGTGACCTCGTCTGCGTACTCGAGGTCTCCGCCGACGGGCAGCCCCGACGCGAGCCGCGTCACCCGGATTTCGAGGACGGTGAGCAGCCGGCTGAGGTACGTCGCTGTCGCCTCGCCCTCAAGGTTGGGGTCTGTGGCGATGATGACTTCCTGCACCACGCCGTCGGCGAGGCGCTGCATCAGCTGGCGGATGCGGAGGTCGTCGGGCCCGATGCCGTCGATCGGGCTGATGGCGCCGCCGAGTACGTGGTAGAGCCCACGGAATTCTCGGGTGCGCTCGATCGCGACCACGTCTTTCGCCTCTTCGACAACACAGATGCTCGCCGGGTTGCGGCGGGGGTCGCGGCAGATGGAGCACGTCGGCTGCTCCGCGACGTTGCCGCAGATTTCGCAGAAGTGGACCTTTTCGCGAACCTCGACGAGAAGTTCGGCGAGACGCGAAACGTCGAACGTCTCGGTCTGCAGAATGTGGAACGCGATGCGCTGCGCCGACTTCGGACCGATGCCGGGAAGGCGGCCGAATTCGTCGATCAGTTCCTGGACTATGCCTTCGTACATGAGTGTTTAGTCCCTGTTAAAACGTGTCGGTGGGGTGTGCGGTTGTTCCTCGATGAAACTCGCACCGAGGATTTCCCGCACAACAGATTCGCCGTAGCGAGTGGATGCTTTGGGGTGCGCCGGGGTCAGGACCCGCGACTGCTGCTGCTGTTGTTGCGCTTGCTGCGGCGACTGCGACTGCGACGGCGCACCCTGCGCTGTGGACCCGGCAGCGGGTACCTGCGGTGCCCGTGCAGGGCTCGTGACCGCCGGTGCGATCCCCGCCGTGACGTCGCCGATCGCGACCGGCTCGGCGTATGGGTCGCCATAGCCATCGGGGTACGGGGGTTCATCGTCGGCGGGAGGTGCGTCATCGTCGCCGGGCAGCGACGGATCGACGCTGACCACTCGGGCGGGTGCCTGTTGCGCGGCGGGCCCCTGACCGGTCTCCGGCACTGCAGCGGGTCGCGCGCCAGCGGACGGTGCGGGCTCGGTCTCGGTCTCGGTCTCGGCGACGGTCGCGTCGAGTTGTCCGCCCGAGCCAGGAATCGCGACGACTGCCCAGCCGCCGTCAGCGTTGAGCGGTGCTGCCGGCGACTCGGGCGCGACCGTGGCGATACGAGCTGGCGCAGTGGCGGTTGGCGTGGTTACAGGAGTTGCTGTGGTTGCGGGAGCGGCTGTCGCTGCGGGACCAGCGGCGGTTGCCGTCTGAGCGGATGCCTGCGGTGTCGTCGACGCGGCGACCACTGTCGTGCGCGGGGCAACTCCCGGAACCACCCACTCCGTCGGGATCGCGTCGCGGGCGGCACGTGACTCGGCGTCGGCACCGACGACCTGACCGGCGACGGCGGTTGGCCACGCCGGCGGTGCTGGTGGGTTCTGTGGTGGGTCGTCACCCTCGGAGGCGTTCGGTGCCGCATCCGGCACAGTGTTCGGCGCGGCATCCGGCACTGACGGAGCCTCCGCCGAGGCGGCGGGCGCGCCAGCCGGTGCGGGATCGGCGTTGGGAACCGGAGCGACGCTGGTCGAGCTCGTGCCAGCCTGTGCTGCTGCCGCCGGGCGGACGTCCGGCGAGATGCCGGGGGCGCTCGGCGAGGCGGGTGGAGCATCGGTCGTCGACGACCCGCCGTGACCGTCACCGGGAGGGGCAACCTGGGCGATGAACTTCACGCTGACGCCGAGGACATCGAGAATCGCCTGCCGCACGTGCGACGAGACGCCCTCGCCCGCATTGAGCTTCTTGAAATCGTCGACGTCGGTTTGGCTCGGGAAGGCCAGTCGCAGAACGAGGTCGTCACTGAAACCGCGGATGGACGCTGTCGTCGCAACGAGCCAGGAGGAACGCTTGGTCTTCGCCACGCGATCCAGGATCTCGGGCCAGGCGTCTTTGAGCTGCTGCAGCGACACAGGCCCGATGGGCCGGACGGTCACCGGCTCGGCGGGAGCGGGCGGTGCGTCTTCAGCCGCGGGGGCCTGGCGCGCCGGCGCTGGCGCGGCCGGTTCGACAGGTGCTTCGACCGGGCGTTGCGCCGTCGGAGTTGCTGCCGGGGCTGCGGGCTGCGCTGCCGGAGCGGCGGGCTGCGCGGGAGGGGCGAGGACGCTGTCTCCCATTCCCACGCGCCGCTCGAGCCTCTCGACCCGGGCGAGAGCGCCCCGCGCGGAGTCGTCCATCGACGGCACGAGCACGCGCGCGACCATGAGTTCGAGGTGAAGCCGCGGCGAGGTTGCGCCCGTCATCTCGCTCAGTGCCGTGTTGACGATGTCGGCGGTCCTGCTGAGCTCGGCCTGGCCGAAGCCCGTGGCCTGCACAGACATGTGGTCGAGTTCGTCTTGCGGGATGCCACGGAGCACGGCGGATGCTTCGGCCCCTGTCGCGCCGACGACGATGAGGTCGCGGAGTCGCTCGAGCAGGTCGTCGACGAAGCGCCGGGGGTCCTGGCCGGTCTGGATGACGCGATCCACCGCGGTGAACGCGGCGCCCGAGTCGCGGATGGCCAGTGCGTCGATCACCTCGTCAAGCAGGGCGGAGTGGGTGTAACCGAGCAGCGCGACGGCCCGCTCGTAATCGACGGTGTCTCCCTCGGAGCCCGCCATGAGCTGGTCGAGCAGCGAGAGCGTGTCTCGAGCCGAACCGCCACCAGCGCGAACCACGAGCGGGAGCACACCGGCTTCGACCTTGACGCCCTCGCTCTCGCACAGGGACTGCACGTACTCGAGCATCTGGGCCGGCGGAATGAGCCGGAACGGGTAGTGGTGGGTGCGCGACCGGATGGTGCCGATGACTTTGTCTGGCTCGGTCGTCGCGAAGATGAACTTGATGTGCTCCGGCGGCTCTTCGACGATCTTGAGCAGGGCGTTGAAGCCCTGCGGAGTGACCATGTGCGCCTCGTCGAGGATGAAAATCTTGTACCGGTCGCGGGCGGGGGCGAAGACGGCGCGCTCACGGAGGTCGCGGGCGTCGTCGACACCGTTGTGGCTCGCGGCGTCGATCTCGACGACGTCGAGCGATCCGCCGCCGTCTCGGCTGAGTTCGACACAGCTCGGGCAGACCCCGCACGGGGTGTCAGTCGGGCCCTCGACACAGTTGAGGCACCGGGCGAGGATGCGCGCGGACGTCGTCTTGCCGCAGCCGCGGGGGCCGCTGAAGAGATACGCGTGGTTGACCCGGTTGGTGCGGAGAGCCGTCATCAGGGGGTCGGTCACCTGAGACTGACCGATCAGCTCGGCAAAGGACTCTGGCCGGTAACGGCGATACAGGGCGGTAACCACTCCCTTATCGTAGCCGCCGCCACCGACAGAACGCCGAGCTTCTCCACACTGGGGGCACCTCTCCCCCGGCTGCTGCGCGGCATCCGTTACCGAGCGCGCCAGATCCATGCCCGCGCTGCAGATGCTTCTGCAGCGCGGGCATGGATGTGCAGCGGTCGGCTACAAAACGGCGAGCGTCTGCCGGGCGATCTCGAGCTCTTCGTTGGTGGGAACGACGAGCACGTCGACCTCGGAATCGTCGGTCGAGATCCGGCGCGGATCCCGCGACCTCTCTTCGTTGCGCTCGTCAGACAGACGGATGCCGAAAGCCTCGAGTCCCGAGAGCGCTGCCGCGCGCACCTCCGGCGAGTTCTCGCCGACGCCCGCGGTGAAGGAGATGACGTCGACCCGCCCGAGCTGGGCCATGTAATTGCCGATGTAGCCCTTGATCCGGTGCGTGTACACGTCGAAGGCTGCGACGGCCACCTCGTCGCCCGCGTCTGAACGCTCCTGGAGGTCGCGCATATCCCCGACGCCGGCCATACCGAGAATGCCGCTCTTGCGGTTGAGGAGTGTGTCGAGATCGTCGAAGCTCATTCCGGCGCGCCGGTGCAGGTGGATCAGCACCGCCGGGTCGAGGTCACCTGACCTGGTTCCCATCACGAGGCCCTCGAGCGGAGTGAGTCCCATCGAGGTTTCCACCGAACGCCCGCCCTCGATCGCGGAGACCGATGCACCGTTGCCGAGGTGGAGGACGATCTGGTTGATCTCGCCGAGCGGGCGGTACAGAAACTTCGCCGCTTCCTCAGAGACGAATTTGTGGCTCGTGCCGTGAAAACCGTACTTCCGCAACCGGTGCTTCGCGGCGAGCTTGGCGTCGATGGCATAGCTGTACGCCGCGGGAGGAAGGGTCTGGTGGAACGCGGTGTCGAAGACCGCGACGTGCGGCACGTCGGGAAAGGCACGCTGCGCCGCTTCGATCCCCTGCAGGTTGGCCGGGTTGTGGAGCGGCGCCAGTTCGGCCAGCTCCTCGATGTTGATCTTCACCAGGTTGGTCACGACAGTGGCCTCGAAGAAGCGCTTGCCGCCGTGCACGACGCGGTGTCCGACCGCCCCGAGCGGGTGGCGACTGAGCGACGGTCCGTGCGTTTCGAAGGCCTCGAGCATGACCCGGAACCCGGCCGTGTGATCGGGGATCGGGAGGATGCGCTCGGTCGTCTGCGGAGCGTTCGACCGCTCGACCGATGGAACGGCATCCCACGGAATCGTGTGGACCGAGCGTCCTGACGCTTCGCCGATCCGCTCGACCAGTCCGGTTGCGAGCATTTGCTCGGTGTCCATGTCGATCAGCTGGTACTTGAACGACGACGAACCCGAATTGACGACGAGGACGGTGCTCATGCCGAATCGCCCTGGGCCTGGATTGCCGTGATCGCCACCGTGTTGACGATGTCCTGCACGAGCGCGCCGCGCGAGAGGTCATTGATCGGCTTGTTGAGGCCCTGAAGCACCGGCCCGATCGCCACGGCACCCGCCGAGCGCTGCACCGCCTTGTAGGTGTTGTTGCCCGTATTGAGGTCGGGGAAGATGAAGACCGTCGCCCGGCCGGCCACCTCTGAGCCGGGCATCTTCGACGCGCCGACCGCGGCATCCGCTGCTGCGTCGTACTGAATCGGACCTTCGACGAGCAGATCGGGTCGGCGGGACCTGACGAGAGCTGTCGCCTCGCGCACCTTCTCGACGTCGGCGCCCTTCCCGGACTCGCCCGTTGAATACGACAGCATGGCGACGCGGGGGTCGATACCGAACTGCAGCGCCGTCTCGGTGGACGAGATGGCGATGTCGGCGAGCTGCGAGGCGTCAGGGTCGGGAATCACGGCGCAGTCGCCGTAGACGAGCACCCGATCCTGGAGCGCCATCAGGAACACCGACGACACCACGTTGACGTCTGGCTTGGTCTTGATGATCTCGAACCCGGGACGAATGGTGTGCGCTGTCGTATGCATCGCACCGGACACCATGCCGTCGGCGAGTCCCAGGTGCACCATCATCGTGCCGAAGTACGAGACGTCGGTGACCTGGTCGCGGGCCTGGTCGAGGGTGACGCCCTTGTGCGCTCGCAGCCGCGCGTACTCCTCGGCGAACCGCTGTCCGAGTTCCGGGTCGTGCGTCGAGAGGACCTCGGCGCGGGAGAGATCGAGCCCGAGTTCGACCGCGCGGGCGCGCACCTCGGCTGCCTCACCGAGAATGGTGAGCTGGGCGACCTCCCGGGCGAGCAGGGTGTGCGCGGCGCGGAGGATGCGGTCGTCGCCACCCTCGGGCAGCACGATGTGCTTCTGGTGGGCGCGGGCTCGATCGAGCAGGCCGTACTCGAACATCAGCGGGGTGACCACCTCGGTGCGGCTGACCTCGAGGAGCTTCAGAAGAGCGGATGCATCGACGTGCTGTTCGAAGAGAGCCAGCGCGGCATCGTACTTGCGCTGCGAATCGGCGGCGAGCCTGCCGCGGGTGCGGGTGATCGCGACGATGGTGTCGTAGGTGCCGAGCCCGGTCCGGATGACGGGGAGCGTCTGCGGAAGGCCGTCGAGCAGTCGCTCGACCGGCTCTGGCAGATCGAATCCACCGTTGAGCACCACGCCGGCGATCGAGGGGAAGGTGCCCGAACTCTGAGCCATCATCGCCGCGAGGAGCACCTCGGTGCGGTCACCGGCGACGACGAGAACGGCGCCCTCGATGAGCCGGGGAAGCACGTTGACCATGCTCATGCCGGCGACGACGACGCCGAGCGCCTCGCGGGACAGCAGCGCGGGGTCGCCCTTGATCAGGGTTCCGCCCGTCGCCGTCATGATCGACTCCATGCTCGGGGCGATGAGGTACGGGTTCTCGGGGATCGCCCACACCGGTACGCCCGGCTCGGTCCGCTCGATCGCGGCCGTGATCTCGGCGAGCTTGTCTTCGTCGGCGCGGTTGGCGATGATCGCCAGGAGTGTCGCGTGGGCGTGCTTGAGCTCTGACAGCGCGAGTTCGGCGAGGTCGTTCATTTGCGCGGGCGTGCGGGGGTCAGCCTGGCCGAGGCGCTCGCCGGAACCCTGGCTGCTGCGGCCGCCGAGCACGAGGAGGACCGGAGCGCCGAGGTTCGCGGCGATCCGGGCGTTGTAGCTGAGTTCGGTCGGGCTCCCGACGTCGGTGAAGTCGGAACCGAGGATCACGACCGCGTCGCACTGAGCCTCGACGGCCTTGTACCGCTGCACGATCGTCGCGAGGGCGGCATCCGCGTCTTCATGGACGTCGTCGTACGTGACCCCGATGCACTCGTCGTAGTCGAGCTGGACGCTGTTGTGGCTGAGCAGCAGCTGCACCACGTAGTCGCGCTCGCCCGTCGAACGGGCGATCGGGCGGAAGACGCCAACGCGCTCCACCGAGTGAGAGAGGGTGTCGAGCGTGCCGAGCGCGATTGTCGACTTGCCGGTCTGTCCCTCAGCGGACGTGATGTAGATGCTTGTGGCCACGGACCAAGACTACGACCCAGCGGGCAGGGCCACAGTCGCTAAAGTCCCACGGCTCAGCCGTTGTCGCCCCCGGTCTCGTCAACCCGTTCCTGCGCGTCCTCCTGGGACACACCGGCGCCCTTGCCCGACCACTGCCACGTCGCGACCTCGGGAATGTCCTCGCCGTGATCCCTCGTGTACTGGCGCGCGGCGAGCCGAGCGTCTTCCATCAGTTGCCGCAGCCCCGCCGAGCGCGTGCCGATGCCAGGAACCCGGTCGATGACGTCCATGACGAGCCGGTACCGATCGAGGTCGTTGAGCATGACCATGTCGAACGGGGTCGTCGTCGTGCCCTCTTCCTTGTAGCCGCGCACGTGGATGTTCTCGTGGCCGTTCCTCTTATACGCAAGACGGTGAATGAGCCACGGATAGCCGTGGTACGCGAAGACGATGGGCCTGTCGACGGTGAAGAACGAGTCGAACTCCCTGTCGCTCATCCCGTGCGGGTGCTCGGATTCGTTCTGCAGCCGCATCAGGTCGACGACATTGATCACGCGCACGCGGAGCTCAGGCAGGTGTTCACGAAGAAGGGATGCCGCCGCGAGCGTTTCGAGCGTCGGAACGTCACCGGCACACGCCAGCACGACGTCAGGTTCGGTGCCGGGCTGCTCGGATCCCGCCCAGTCCCAGATCCCGATGCCCCGAGCGCAGTGGGCGATGGCCTGGTCCATGGTGAGCCAGTTTGCCTGCGGCTGCTTGCCGGCGACGACGACGTTGACGTAGTCCACCGATTTCAGGACGTGATCGTACGTCGACAGCAGGGTGTTGGCATCCGGCGGAAGGTACACCCTCACCACGTCGGCCTTCTTATTGACGACGTGGTCGATGAAACCCGGGTCCTGGTGGCTGAATCCGTTGTGGTCCTGCCGCCAGACGTGGCTGGAGAGCAGGTAGTTGAGGCTCGAGACGGACCGGCGCCACGGAATCTCCGACGTCGTTTTCAACCATTTGGCGTGCTGGTTGAACATCGAGTCGATGATGTGGATGAACGCCTCGTAGCAGTTGAACAGGCCGTGCCTGCCGGTGAGTAGGTATCCCTCGAGCCAGCCCTGACACTGATGCTCGCTGAGCATCTCCATCACCCGTCCGGCCCTCGCGAGATTCTTGTCGACCGGGAGGATCTCGGCATCCCACTGCTTGTCGGTGTGTTCGTAGACAGCGGGTGCGAGCCGGTTGGATGCCGTTTCGTCCGGGCCGAAGATCCGGAAGTTGTCGGGGTTGTCGCGAATCACGTCGGCGAGCCACACCCCGAGCACCCGCGTCGCCTCCGCGGTGGTACCGCCGGGAACAGGGACGTCGACGGCGTAGTCGCGGAAGTCGGGAAGTTCGAGTTCACGGCGCAGCACCCCGCCATTGGCGTGCGGGGTCGCGCTCATTCTCAGGTCGCCGGTCGGGGCGAGCGAGGTGATCTCAGCGACCGGACGGCCGGTCTCGTCGAAGAGTTCGTCAGGGCGGTATCGCCGCAGCCACTCCTCGAGGATTTTCGTGTGCTCTTTCGTGTCGCGCGCGTTGGCAAGCGGGACCTGGTGCGCGCGCCAGGTGTCCTCCACCAGGAGGCCGTCGATCTCGGCCGGGCAGGTCCAGCCCTTGGGAGTGCGCAGGATGATCATGGGCCAGCGCGGGCGGGTCACGTCCCCCCCCGCGTCGCGCTGCTGCCGGGCGGTGCGCTTGAGTTCGGCGATCTCATCGAGGACCGTGTCGAGCGTTTTCGCCATCCTGGCGTGCACGAGCATCGGGTCTTCACCGTCGAAGCCGCCGGAGACGATGTACGGGTTGTGGCCGTGGCCGCGCATGAGATCGAGCAGCTCGTCCTCGGGGATGCGCGCGAGCACCGTCGGGTTGGCAATTTTGTACCCGTTGAGGTGCAGGATCGGGAGGACGACTCCGTCTTCGAGTGGATCCACGAACTTATTCGAGTGCCAGCTGGTCGCGAGCGGTCCGGTTTCGGCTTCACCGTCGCCGACGACAGCGGCGACCAGGAGGTCGGGGTTATCGAACGCGGCGCCGTACGCGTGGCTGAGCGCATAGCCGAGTTCACCGCCCTCGTGGATCGAGCCCGGCGTCTCCGGCGCGACGTGGCTCGGGATGCCGCCGGGGAACGAAAACTGGCGAAACAGCCGCTTCATCCCTTTTTCGGTCTGAGAGATGGGCGAATAGATCTCGGAGTAGGTGCCGTCGAGCCAGGCGTTCGCCACCATTCCTGGACCGCCGTGGCCGGGGCCCGTGATGTACAGGGTGGACTGTTCCCGCTCGGCGATCACGCGGTTGAGGTGCGCGTACACAAAGTTGAGCCCCGGGGTGGTTCCCCAGTGCCCGAGGAGCCGCGGCTTGATGTGGTCCTTCGTCAACGGCTCACGGAGAAGCGGATTGTCGAGGAGGTAGATCTGCCCGATGGAGAGGTAGTTGGCTGCCCTCCACCATGCATCGATCCGGGTGAGCATCTCTTCGCTGACCGAGGTCGGTTCTGCCGTGGTCGTGTGTGCCGCTGTCGTGTCTGCCGTTGACGGGGTCATGGGGTCATCCTAGGAAAGGGCACGCCCGTCCGATAGGGGCTGGCCCTCGGGCCGAACGCGGGGGCAAACGCAAGAGCCGGCGGGAGCAATCGCTCCCGCCGGCTCTTACGACCGAATTACCTGGCCGCGCGGCGCGACCGGACCAGCGCCGCTCCTCCGAGCAGCAGCAGCATCGCGATCAGCACCAGGGGTGCGACGTCCGCTCCCGTGTCCGAGAGGCCGTCAGCGCCTGAACGGTCGGCGCCAGCACCCTGGCCGCCCGCACCGGGCTGAGATCCAGCACCGGGCTGCTGCGGCCCAACGGCCGCAACCGTCACGGCGAGAGGAGCCGAGGCACGAGCCACCCCGTCCTGGAGCGCGGCGATCTCATAGGCACCCGCGGCGGTGTCCGCCGGGATGGTGACCCGGGCGGATGCCTCACCAGCGGCATCCGTCGTCACCGTCGCGAGCACCGCCGGAACCTCGAGTGCGAGTATCGAGAACGCGTCGGCCACGACGGGCTCCCGCAGCTGGAGTGCAACCTCGACACCCGGCTCGAACCCGCTGAGTTCGACGTCGACCGTGTTCCCGGCGACGACGGACTCGGGCGAAACCGAGATCATCGGCTGGGATCCTTCGACGGCAGACACGAGCTGAGCCACTCCCCAGCGCGCTGTCGACTGGTAGCCGGCACCTGACGGGTCTGCCCAGTTACGGATGCCGGTGCGAGCGCCGTTCGACGCGTCGTTGACCTGCAGGTCGAGTCCCTGGAAGGACCCGGCTCCGCCGGATTCGAGCAGGCTGACCGCGACTTCAACGCGGTAGCCGGTGTCGGTCCGGGTCGTGGCAGATGTGACCCGGTTGCGCTGGAACGCTTCGTCACCGGTTCCGAACGACACAGCATTGTCTGCACTGATGCGGATCTGTGTGTCGTCGTAGCGGTATGAACCGTTCTTCAGGTTGCCCGGATCCACGTAGATCTCGACCGAGTCCTGAATCCATGGGTCGGATCCGGACACGTCGACGGTCGGGTCGGTGACCTCGGCGAGGAGGTACAGCGTGTTGTCCCGCCACAGTGTGCTGAAGACCGCGGATGCCCCAGCGGTGCCCTCTACCTGCTTGAGCGTCTCAACGGTTCCGGCGGAGGTCCACGAGTCGTCGACGGTGCCGTCGATCGTGGGAGCGGCGTCGGTTTCGACCACTTCCTGGTACGACAGCGGTTCGAGCAGCGTCAGGGTCCCGACCGTTCCCGCGGTGTTCCACCCGGTTACTGTGCCGTTGTTCTGAACCCGGACATCAAAAGCGACGGTGTCCCCCTGCTCAGCCGCGGTCAGCGGAAGGTGCGCGACGATGCTGTAGCCACCATCGGTCTCGGTGACGACACCCTCGATGTCACCGGTCCCGTCGCGGCCGAACGTCGCCGTCTCCTCGCCCCACGTGAACTGAATCTCGTCAGTGGGATCCGCTGTCGCATCGTCGACCTGGACGAACGCGGTCAGGTGATCCGGTTGCCAGCGCAACTGGAACTGGGCGCTCTGCTCGATGGTCTGCAGCGGGAGCTGCTGCCACTCAAGTGCGGTCGTCGCGTCAGCGTCGAGGGGAACGTCGCCCTGGAACACGTTGGCGGTTCGCAACCGTGCAGGCAGCTCCGCGTCAACGATGCCGTAGTAGGCGGGCTTCGCCACGAGAGCGTCGGTGAACACGAGCGGTGCACCCGAGCTGTTGCGCCAGCTGCGTCCGTCGGTCAGTCCCCAGACCGTGACCGAGAACAGGTCAGCGGCGTGTGCACGGAAGATCCGGAACGCGTCACGGTAGTAGTACCCCTGCTCGACCAGTTTCGCCTGGGTCACCGGGGTGCCCGTTGTCACATCGAGTTCAGTGACGGCCTGGGTGAGCCCGAGGTCGGTGAATGCCGACAGGGCGGTTTCGAGCGCTTCGACCGGGGTCGACAGGCTCACGTGGAACTGGTGGCCGACACCGTCGACCGGCACCCCGCGTTCCAGCATCCGCTCAACGAGTGCGTGCAGGCGCTGCTGTTTGCCGTCCTGCTCGGTGTTGTAGTCGTTGATGAAGAGCGTCACCGGCCGGTTGGAGCCAGCGGCTGCGAACTCATCGTTGAAGGCTTCATCCGCGTACTGGAATGCCAGGTCGATGAAGTCCTCACCGAGGATGCGGAACCACTCGCTGCGGCGGAGACCGTCGGCGTTTTCGTTGCCGTCCGAGACGACCTCGTTGACGACGTCGAATGCGTTGAGCGGGTTTGAATCACTGCCGAATTCGCCGTAGGTGTCACTGAGGTACTCGGCGACGTTGAAGATGTGCGTGCGCATCCGGTCACTGAGGATCTGCTGGTCGGCAGCGCTGTTGGTGAGCGCCACGCCCGCGTCGTTCTGGAAGAACCACGCCGGAGTCTGTGAGTGCCAGACCAGGGTGTGACCGTAGACGGCGAGGTCTTCATCCTGGGCGAACTGCATCAGAGTATCGGCCTCGGCGTGCGGGGTGAACTCACCGTCGGCGTTGTACCAGGCCTCTGGCTTCATGTAGTTCTCGGAGGTGACCTGGTCGAAGTGCCTCGTGAGCAGGTCAGCCGCTGTGCCGGTGGTCTCACGACTGTCGATCGCTGCACCGACGGGGAAGCTCACGGTGTCCTTGATCGGCGTGAGGTCCTCGACCTCGCCACCGGTCGCGGGAACAGCGACGGTGATGTCATCGATCAGGAACGAGGAGGTGTTGCCGCCGTTGTACGCGGTCTCGAAGTAGAGCAGCGCTGAGTCGGCTTCCCCCATCTGGAAGGTCTGGTTCACCTGCACCCAGGTGCTGTTCGACATGCCGGTGAACTGACCGAGCGTGCCGTACGACGTCGATTCGCCCGTCGTCCGCGCGAGGCTCAGCCAGACGTCTCCCGCGGTCTCGCCCGCGGCGAACTTCACCCAGGCAGAGACCTCGTAGGTCTGGCCTGGGAGCAGGATGCCCGTGACATCGTGTCCGATGCCCTGGCCCTGCGAGGTGCGGCCGGACACCAGTGCGGCTTGCGCTCCACTGTGGGCATCGCTGGTCGAGACGGTCACCGATGCGGGGCCGCTGGCGTCGGCTCGGGGAACCCACCCGCCCAGACCATCTTCGAAGCCCGTGTTGAGCGACGACAGGTCTGAGTTACCTGGCGGGGTGGGGTCGGTGGGGTCGGTGGGGTCGTCCGCGCGCACCGCGGAAACGGTGACGTCGTCGACGAGGTAGCTGTAGCTCGTTCCGCCGGGCAGGCCCTCCGTGCCGATGTACGCCTGCAGCGCCGTGACATCCGCGTCCTGCGGGATTTCGAAGGTTCCCTCGACCGTCGACCAGGCGTCGGCGATGAGCGGCGTGTTCCCGATCCAGGTGTAATCCGGGCCAACGACGAATCGGATATTGACCGGGGCCGGGGTCGCTTCGGCGAGACGCGCCCTCATCGAGAACGTCAGGGTGTCGCCGGCCTCGAGGTCGGCGAACAGGCCTGCCGGTGTCTGGATGCCGTCGAAATCGGCCGCCCGGTCACCAACGACCAGGGCAGTGCCGCCCTCGTCAACCGGCTCATAGCTGAGAACCGGGCTGCCGCCCTGCTCCCAGCCCCCCAGCGTGCTGTCCTCGAAGTCGGCCGAGAGGAGCGTTTCAGGCTCCGCTGCCGCGGCCGGCGACGTGAATAGAGGCACAAGCAACCCGGCGGCGATGGCGCCCACCAGGATTTTGCGGGACACGGATCTAACTTTCATGACGCTCCTTTGCGCGAAAGTGAGGTGAGCGAGAACGCGATTCGAAAGTTTCGAAAACGTTGTCGAAAGTGCTCAAGTGCTCGAAGCCTATTCGGGGGGTGGTTTGTTGTCAAGACCTACAAATACGTTTTTTGACGGCGAGCCCCGCCACCCCCACGCTTAGGCCGACTCGAGTTTCGCAATCTGTTCTTCAAGCCGGATCCGCTTCCGGTTGAGTCGAGCAAGCGACGTCAGCCCGAGCACGAGAGCCCTGCTCTGCGAGCCGAGCGACGGCAGGTTCCGTCGTGCGAGCTCGGCCGCAACGACCTCACGTTCACTCTCCTGATGTTCGGCGATCACCGATCGCGCTTCGAGAAACGCTGGATCGTTCAGGGGATGCTGATCTATTCGCTCCCGCACTCGGCGTAACTCATCTCGCGCCTTCGCCAGGCGACCGGTGTCAGACATCCGCGTTCCCTCCGTCATGGGTTCCATGACTCTACCGGGCGCGTTGCGCGCTCCTCCGAACGGACCCGTTAAACGGAAAAGACCCCTCGCGCACCCGCCAGAGCCCGGTTACCCTTGCTACGTTTCCGTCCTGGGGGAGTTGGCCTGGATGGCGCCACGCGAGGAGCCGTCACCCATTCTACAGACTTTGAACGGCCTGCGTGCCGCCTGCGCCGCACGCGTTCGGATGCCGCCTCAAGTCACGGTAGGATAGCTGAGGTTGATTCGCTGAGGCGATGACACCGGCTAAGGAGAATTCGCCTAGTGGCCTATGGCGCACGCTTGGAAAGCGTGTTGGGTTAACGCCCTCGGGGGTTCGAATCCCCCATTCTCCGCCACGACACAGAAATCGCTCGCCCACCAGGACGGGCGATTTCTGCTTCCGATCCCGGCCTGAGACTCGTGACGGCACCGGATAGCAGAAGGCCACGCTGTCCGCTAAGCCCCGCGGTGTCCCCCAAAGAGTGGATAGTGTTGCAGCACCCGGACACGAGAGACTGGCTCCCGGGGGACGCGGAGACGATGACAGCCACAACGGACATGACCACAGTGACGGTCAGAGTACGTCGCGGTCTTCTTGCCCAGGGCATCATTGCGCTGCTGGCCCTCAGCGTTCCCATCATGATCGTGTTGTACTGGCTGACCATTCCGGCCGGAACCTGGGGCTGGGTTGGAGCGGCCCAGTTCACTCTGCTCGTCGCCGTTCTCATTGCCGGTTACCGGTACACCCGGGTCAGTATTACGGCAACTCCCACCACGCTGTGCGAGGTCCGCTTCTTCGGTGGGGTGACCCTCACCGACATCGCAGACGTCGAGCGGGTCATCATGCTCGAGATGCATCGCACGATGGCTTCGCAACCGCGACTGCAGATGTTCGTTCTGAACTCGTCCGGCAAACCTCTTCTCCGCATGCGCGGTGAGTACTGGACCCGCAACAGCATCAACCGCATCGCGGCGCAGCTCAGCACCGTACCGATCGAGCACATCGATCATCCGGTCACGCTCGATGAGCTCCAGACCACGCGCCCGGAGATGCTCTATTGGTTCGAGCGCAGACCGATCCGGTTTCCCTGACCACCGGCATCCGCTGCAACCGAAATCGGCATACCGTACGTCGTCGCTGAGCGGGTACTCGAAGCGAGCCGTGAGAACCCCAGCCGCTCGTAAAAGGCACCGGCGTTCACGTTGTCGGCGCCCATCGTGAGATGCAGCCCCCGAACACCCCGTTCGGCGAGCGCCGCCCGAAGCGCGTCGACCAGCCGCCGGCCGAAACCCTGGCCCTGTGCGTCGGGCAGGAGGTCAATGTGGAGGTGCGCCGGGTACTCGTCCACCTCGTCGATCAGCATGCGCCGGGGGTCCGTGACACCCTCGACCACGGGTGCCTCAGCCGCACCGGTGCCGCTGTACTTGTGCGCCACGGTGGGCCACCAGGTCTCCGCAAACCACAGCGCGAACTCGCGGGTGTCGGCCGTCGCGATGACGTAACCGACCACTCGCTCACCGTTGTCGACGACGAAGGCCAGCTCCGGTTCGCGGTCGACGTACGGCAGCGCGTAGATATCGGGCAACAAATCATCTGTTGAGTACAGGCCGGTGGCATCCAATCCGGTCCTGCCTGTGCGCACGCAGACATCGTAGATGTCGGCTCTGTCACCGGGACGGTACGGGCGAATCGTCATCACCGTGCTGATTCTACGCACACCGTCATCGAGCCCGACAGCACCCCCGGCGCACCATTGCCGCGCCCTCGATAGGGTGGCGGCATGACAAGCTGGCGACCGGCATCCGTCGACGATGTGCTCATCCGCTGGTCGCTTCAGCCGCTCGGATCCGGGTTCAGCACTCCATCGTCACACCTCCAGCCGGTGCTCAGGCACGGCGGGCGTGCCATGCTCAAGGTCGCCCGCACTGAGGAAGAAGCGAACGGATGCCGGCTGCTCGCCTGGTGGGACGGCACCGGAGCCGCCCGGGTATTCGAGCACGACGACACGGCAGCGGTGCTTCCGTGGGGTGGTGCCTCACTCGTCGACATCGCGAAGGGCGGTGACGACGGCCGTGCGACCCGCGTGCTGTGTTCGGTCGCTGAACGGCTGCACTCCGTGTCCCGCCGGAAGTTCGATGAACGGCCTGACGGATTGATTCCGCTTGACTCGTGGTTCCGGTCACTGTTCCTGAGGGCCGGGACCGGGGGCTTCTACGCCCGTTCGGCGGAACTGGCCCGTCGCCTCGTCTTCGATGCGGCGGGGCCGGACGACCTCGTCGTTCTTCACGGCGATCTCCACCACGACAACGTGCTCGACTTCGGTGATTCAGGATGGTTGGCGATCGACCCCAAGTACCTCGTGGGCAATCGGGTGTTCGACTACACGAACATTCTCTGCAATCCCGTCCAGGACATTGCGGAGTCGAGATTCGACCGAAGGGTGGGTCTCATTTCGCAGCTCGCTGGCATCCCGGAGTCGACCCTTCTCGAGTGGACCGTCGCGTGGACCGGGTTAAGCGCGAGCTGGGCGGCGGAGGACCGTGACGTCGCTGCCGAACAACGCGCACTCAGAATCGGTGCCATCGCAGAAGCGTCGCTCGGTCGCTGACCACTCAGCCCCCGATTCAGGCGGAGCCGCGCCAGACGATGGGGGTCTCAAGCAGCACTCCGGCGAGGTCAGGGTCTTCGCCACGCAACTGCGCGAGAACGATCTCGGCAGCGCGCGCACCGAGGCCGGTCGCTGGCTGGTGAACTGTGGAGAGAGCCGGTTGGGTACGCTCGGCCCACGCGCTGTCATCAAAGCCCACCACGCCGATGTCGCGCGGAACCGACCGACCGGCAACCTTCATCGCGTCAATCGCACCGGCAGCAACCGCGTCGGATGCGGCGAAGATACCGTCGATCTCCGGCTCACGCGCGAGCAGGCGCTGCATGCCCTCGAACCCCGCCTTGAAGGAGTAGAACGGCACCGGCTCAACGAGCGACGGGTCGAACCGATCGCCGAGCGCTGACCGGAATCCGGCAAGCCGATCGGAGCCGGAGTCCCGGTCGAGCGCTGCTGCGATCATCCCGACCCGTGTGCGCCCCGTCTGGAGAAGACGCCTCGTGATTGCCTCCGCCGACGCCCTGTTGTCGATTCCCACGAACGGAAGGCGGCGCAAATCAGGGGGATGCCCAACGAATGCCGCCGGCAGGTCCAGGCTTTCGATGATCCTGGTTATGGGGTCGTTCTCACGCGCAGAGACGACGACAACGCCATCCACGAACCCACCGCTCAGGTACCGGGCGACCCGCCGGGTGTCGCGGTCAGAGTCGATGACAAGGCACACCATTTGATGGTCGGCACGGGACAGCGCGTCGTTGGCGCCGAGCATGATCGCGCCGATGTTCGGGTCTTCGAGAAACAGCGAGTGAGGCTCGTGGACGATAAACCCGACGGCTTCCGAGCGCTGCATGACGAGGTTCCTGGCTGCAGTGTTCGGAACGTATCCGACCTTGCTGATGGCCGCTTCGATCGCCGTCCGTGCGTCGTCTGAAACATAACGCTCCCCGTTGATGACGCGGCTGACCGTGCCGCGCGACACCCCGGCCTCGACGGCGACGTCATGAATCGTTGCGCGCTTTCGGCGGATCGGCGAGAGGGACATGGCACCACCATATCGGTCCTCCCGTTTGACAGAATCGCTCAGGCCTCCGTAATCTGTGAACGTTCACAGAGACTCAACGGTGAGGGCGTCCTCCCGGATCTGTGCACGTTCACAGAAAACCGGGAGTTCGTGAGTTCGGAACCACGTCGCACCGCGACAGCAGATCGTCCCTCGTTCGTTCACGATGGGATTGCCTTCGGCTGCGATTACAACCCTGAACAGTGGGACGTTGACACCTGGCACGAGGACGTCGACCTCATGCGTGAAGCAGGGGTCGATCTCGTCGCGATCAATATCTTTGGCTGGGCCCAGCTGGAGCCCCGGCCGGGCGAGTACGAGTTCGGTGCGCTCGACACGATCATCGACCTCCTCCACTCCGCGGGGATCCGGGTCAACCTGGGCACGGGAACATCGTCCCCTCCCCCGTGGCTGACAACGGCGCACCCGGAGATCCTGCCAACGGCCGACGATGGAACAACCCGGTTCCCCGGTGGCCGGCAGGCCTGGTGCCCAAGTTCGCCTGTTTTCCGCGAGCACGCGCTTCGACTGGTGACCGCGGTTGCCGAACGGTACGGGTCGCACCCGGCCGTTGCGCTCTGGCACGTGTCGAACGAACTCGGCTGCCACAATTCCCTCTGCTACGACGACGACACAGCTCGGGCATTCCGCCGCTGGCTCGAGGCGAAGTACGAGACCATTTCCGCACTCAATGACGCGTGGGGCACCTCATTCTGGAGCCAGCGATACAGCGACTGGCAGGAGATCCTTACTCCGCTTCGTACACTCTCCAGCCGCAACCCGGGCCAGGTTCTCGACTTCCAGCGGTTCAGCTCTGACGAACTCCTCGACTACTACCGTCGCGAGACCGAGATCCTGCGCCAGCACAGCGACATCCCCGTGACGACCAACTTCATGGTCACCGCGCACATCCGCAACCTCGACTACTGGACCTGGGCGCCGGACATGGACATCGTCGCCAACGATCACTACCTCGATCACCGGCTCGACGCCCCGGCAACTGAACTGTCGTTTGCGGCAGACCTTACCCGCGGCCTCGCCGGCGGGAATCCGTGGTTGCTGATGGAACACTCGACCGGAGCGGTGAACTGGCAACCCCACAACATCGCCAAGGGCACTGGCGAGATGATCCGGAACTCGCTGACGCACGTTGCCCGCGGCGCGGACGGCGTGTGCTTCTTCCAGTGGCGGGCGTCCCTGCAGGGTTCCGAGAAGTTCCACTCGGCCCTGGTCCCCCACGCCGGCACAGACACCGAGTTGTGGCGTGACGTCGTCGAACTCGGGGCGACCCTTGACCGGCTTGACGAGGTGACCGGAACGACCGTTGTCGCCGACGCGGCCATCCTTTTCAGCTGGCCATCATGGTGGGCGCACGATGGCGAGTCGCGGCCGTCTCACTCGGTCCGCTACCTCGACCAGGTGCACGCCGCATACCGGGCGTTGCACGAACTCGGGATCACCGTCGATGTTGTTCACCCCGACGCTGACCTCTCCCGCTATTCGCTCGTCGTAGCCCCCGGCCTCCACCTCGTCACCGACGCGCAGGCCGCCAACATCACCGACTACATCGCCGCAGGCGGGCACGCACTGGTCACCTTCTTCAGCGGCATCGTCGACGAGAACGACCGCGTGCGCGTGGGCGGGTACCCCGGAGCATTCCGGTCGGCGCTGGGCATTTCGGTCGAAGAGTTCTCGCCCATGCTTCCCGGCGAGACCACCGCGCTGGATTCAGGCGCCGGAGCGTCACTCTGGACCGAGCGTCTCCGTCTCGCCGGAGCCGAAGCTATCGCGTCGTACGTCGATGGACCGCTTCCGGGAACGCCAGCCATCACCCGGAACGAACACGGCACAGGAGCCGGCTGGTACCTCGCCACGGCACTCGACCCCGGCGACTACCGCGACCTGATGCGCACCGTCACGGCGCAGGCGGGAGTCATCGCCACCGGCCCGGAGAGCGACGGCAGCGTCGAGGTCATCCGTCGCGTCGGCTCCGATCAGAGTTACCTGTTCGCCATCAACCACGGTTCAGCCGACGTTGATATTGCCGCGCACGGCACCGACCTCATCACCGGCCAGCGAGCCGAATCCGTCATCACTGTCCCGTCAGGGTCAGTCCGCGTCATCCGAGAGGACGCCAGAGCATGAACATCCCCCTTGTTGCAACCAAGCCGGCACGGCCGGGGAAGGTGCGCGGCCCGCGCGTGAAGAACAAGAAAGCGATAGCGGTCTTCATCCTGCCTTTCGCCATCCTGTTCGTGCTGTTCTACCTCACGCCGATCCTCTACGCGGTGTACGAATCCATGCTCGTCATCCAGCGGGACGGGACTTTCGGCGAAGCGAAGGAGGTCTTCGGAGGGTTCGCGCAGTACGTTCAGGTGTTCCAGAACGGTCCGTTCTGGGCCTCGATCGGCCGGGTGCTGCTGTTCGGCATCGTGCAGGTCCCGGTCATGCTCGGGCTCGCGTTGCTCTTCGCGCTCTTGCTCGACTCCCCGGTGCTCCGCGGCAAGCGGTTCTTCCGCCTCGCCTTCTTCGTCCCGTACGCGGTGCCCGGCGTCATCGCCGCCATCATGTGGGGATTCCTCTACTCGCCGAACCTGTCGCCGTTCTCCGCCGTCACGAAGAACATCGATTTCCTCTCCGCGGATCTCGTGCTGTGGTCGATGGCGAACGTCGTCACCTGGGTCTACGTCGGCTACAACATGCTGATCATCTACTCGTCGCTGCTCTCGATCTCGCCCGACATCTATGAGGCGGCACGACTCGACGGCGCCGGGCAGATCCGCATGGCTTTCTCGATCAAGATTCCGCTCGTGATGCCCGCCATCGTGCTGACCGCAATCTTCTCGGTCATCGGAACCCTGCAACTCCTCGCTGAACCCCAGGTGTTCCGCACCTTCAGCTCGGCGGTGTCAAGCACCTTCACGCCGAACCTCGCGGTGTACTCCACCTCGGCGATCCCCAACGTCAACCTGGCCGCCGCGTTCTCCGTGATCCTCGCCCTGGCGACGTTCGTGCTCTCGTTCAGCATCCTCAAGTTCACCCAGCGGAAGGACGCCTGATGAGCGCCGTAACCACAACATCGGCACCGAAACAACGGCGCTCAAAGGCCCCTAGCCCCTCGGGTCCGAAGGAGAAGACCCTCTCACGGGTCGGCGCCATCACGGTGATGAGCGTCTTCACGCTGTACTTCCTCGTTCCGATCTGGTGGCTCTTCGTCGCTGCGAGCAAGGACCGATCGCAGTTCACGAACACCAACCCGCTGTGGTTCGCTGACTTCAACCTGATCCAGAACATCGGCGAGCTCCTCGCGTACCGCGACGGTGTCTTCCTTAAATGGATGCTGAACAGCGCCATTTACGCGGGACTCGGAGCGCTCCTCGGCACGCTCTTCGCCGGAATGTGCGGGTATGCCCTCGCGAAGTACCGGTTCCCCGGCCGCGACGCCATCTTCAACATTGTGCTCGGCGGGGTTCTCGTGCCGGCAACGGCGCTCGCCCTGCCTCTCTTCCTGATCTTCAGCCAGGTCAACCTGACCAACACCTTCTGGTCGGTGTTCCTCCCGAGCCTCGTCAGCCCGTTTGGCGTGTACCTCACGAGGATCTTTGCCGCGGAGAGTGTGCCAGACGAACTCATCGAGGCCGCGAGACTGGACGGCTCAGGAGAGGTTCGGACCTTCTTCACCGTCTCGGTGAAGCTGATGTTCCCGGCTCTCGTGACGGTGTTCCTGTTCCAGTTCGTCGCCATCTGGAACAACTTCTTCCTGCCGCTGATCATGTTGCGCGACGAGGTGCTCTTCCCGGTGACCCTCGGGCTGTACTCGTGGAACTCCCAGGTCAACCAGATCCCCGAACTTCGGGCGTATGTCCTCGTCGGGGCCCTGCTCTCGATCATCCCGCTCATCATCCTCTTCCTTCTCCTCCAACGCTTCTGGCGCAACGGCCTCGGGGCCGGAGCCGTGAAGTAGTCCGCACAATCGCACGACCGAACATCACCTGAATCACCCGCAGCACCATCCGGATACCTGTCCGGATGACAACCCGTTTGAACCCAAAGGAACACCATGAAAACAACTCCTCGAGCGGTCGCCGTCGCCCTGCTCACTACAACGGCCATCGCGCTGACCGGCTGCTCCGCCTCATCGGAGAGCGGCGGCTCGGCTGACGCAGCCGAATGCACACCCGCAGACGGTGCTGTAGACCTCACCTTCACCTCCTGGATTCCGGGGATCGAAGAAGTGGTCGACATCTGGAACGCCGAAAACCCGGACATTCAGGTCAAGGTTCAGACCGGCCCGAACGGCAACGGCGGAACGTACCAGAACTTCTTCAACCAGCTGGAAGCCGGCAACGCGCCCGACCTCGGCCAGATCGAGTACGACGCCCTCCCCAACTTCCGGGTCCAGAACGGCCTGATGAACCTCGCCGACTGTGAAGAGGTCGTCGCGGCCGAAGACTCCTTCGTCGACTGGACCTGGGGACAGGTTACGTTCGGTGAAGAGGACTCGGTCTACGCGGTCCCGCAGGACTCAGGCCCCATGGCACTCTTCTACCGCTCCGACCTGTTCGAGGCGAACGGCATCGCGATTCCGACGACGTGGGCTGAATACGAAGCCGCTGCCATCAAGATCCGTGAGCTCGGTGGATACATCACCAACTTCTCCCAGGGTGACATCAACCAGTTCGCCGGATTTGTCTGGCAGGCCGGCGGAAGCTGGTTCGAGAACGATGGCACCGACTGGACGGTAGACCTGACCGACGAGACGACGACCACCGTCGCCGACTACTGGCAGGGCCTGATCGACCGCGACCTCGTCTCCAGCTACCCCGCGTGGACGAGCGAGTGGGACAACGCCTACAACTCGAGCGAAGTCTGGACCTGGAACTCCGCAGTCTGGGGTGCAAACTCCATCGCGAGCGGCGCGCCTGACACCGCCGGAAAGTGGTCGGTTGCACCGTCTCCCCAGTGGAATGCCGGCGAAGAGGCAAGCGGTAACTGGGGTGGATCGTCAACGGCGGTCTTCACCGGTTCGGAGCACCCGTACGAAGCAGCCAAGTTCGCCCTGTGGCTGAACACCTCGGAAGAGGCGCTCACCGCGATGAACAAGAGCGCGAACATCTACCCGGCGACCAAGGAAGGCCTCAACCTCCCGGTTCTCAAGGAAGGCGTGGAGTTCTACGGCGGCCAGGCAATCTACGACGTCTTCGCCGAGGCATCCGCTCAGGTCTCCCCCGACTTCGCGTGGGGTCCGACCATGACGCAGACCTACAACGACGTCTCTGACGGATTCAAGGCCGCGGTCTCGGGCAATGGAACCCTCAAGGAAGCACTCGAGTCCGGCGAGAAGGCAACGATCGACGCACTCAAGTCACAGTCCATCCCGGTCAAGGAGTAGTTGGATTGATCTCGCACATCCGTGCCGCTGGCACCAGTTTCCTCCTGGACGCCCGCGGCACGGGTGTGCCCTCCGTCGTTCACTGGGGGCGCGACCTCGGCGCCCTCGATGAGGCGGCGCTCACCGCGGTGGCCGATGCCGCCATTCCTGCTGTACCACCCAGCTCCATCGACGTGCCGCTCCGGCTGACTCTTCTGCCCGGCCTCACCGACGGCTGGAGTGGCCGACCGGGAATCTCGGGGTTCTCCTCGGGCGACTCCCGGAACCCTGGTGCGTTTTCCCTCGTCGGGGTGGAAACGCCCGCCCAACACAAACTTCTCGTTCGACTCGCAAATACCGCAGGATCCCTGGCGATCACCGTCGAGATCGAGCTGAGCGAACACGGCGTCCTTGGGCTGCGATCGAGCATCACCAATCGAGCGTCAACTGCATTTGAGCTTGGCTCACTCGACGCCATTCTTCCTGTTCCCGACCGGGCGAGCGAGGTCCTGGACTTCAGCGGCCTGTGGACCCACGAACGTCGTCCGCAACGGCACCGGATGACCCACGGCGTCTGGAGCCGGGAGTCCCGCCATGGCCGTCCCGGCCACGATGACGCCTTCCTGCTCACGGTCGGGACACCCGGGTTCGGCTTCCGCACGGGCGAGGTATGGGCCGTCCACCTCGCGTGGAGCGGCGACAAACGCCTCTGGGCTGAGCGATCCGCCCTGGGGCCCGCAACGGTCGGCGCCGGTGAACTCCTCGCCCCCGGCGAAGCACGGGTCGAGCCGGGAGAAACCTGGACCACGCCGTGGACCATCGCCGTCTATTCAGACGCGGGGCTCGACGGACTGTCCGCGCACCTGCACCCGTGGATCCGGTCATGGTCGACCATCACCGCCCCACGGCCCGTCGTGCTCAACACGTGGGAAGCCGTCTACTTCGACCACGACCTCACCACACTGGGTGAACTGGCGGATGTCGCCGGTCGCGTCGGTGTCGAACGGTTTGTCCTCGACGACGGCTGGTTCTCCGGCCGCACCGACGACCGGCGTGCGCTCGGCGACTGGTTCGTCGACAGAGCGAAATGGCCCGACGGCCTGATGCCCCTCATCGACCGCGTGCACCGCGCGGGCATGGACTTCGGACTGTGGGTCGAGCCAGAGATGATCAACCTCGACTCGGACACCGCCCGCGAGCACCCCGACTGGGTGATCGACGCTGACGGTCTGAGCTGGCGATTCCAGCACGTGCTCGACCTCGGCAACCCTGACGCGTTCGACTGGATCTTCGCCCGGATCGATGCTCTGCTGACCGAATACCCCATCCGGTACCTGAAGTGGGATCACAACCGCGACCTGCTGACGGCATCCGCTCATCGCCAGACGACGGCGCTGTACCGCCTCATCGACGCCGTCCGCGCCGCGCACCCGACCGTCGAGATCGAGTCGTGTGCCTCGGGCGGCGCACGCATCGACCTGGGAATCCTGCGACGCGTCGACCGGGTGTGGACGAGCGACACCAACGATCCGCTCGAGCGCCAGGAGATCCAGCGCTACTCGAGTATCGTCATCCCGCCCGAGTACCTCGGCGGGCACCTGGGGGCAGCGCGGTCACACACGACGTGGCGCACCTCGGACCTCGGCTTCAGGCTTGCGACGGCGCTCTTCGGCAGCGCGGGAATCGAGTGGAACCTCACGGCGGCAGACGAAGACGAACTCGCCTCCATAGGCACGTGGATCTCGTCGTACAAGTCACTGCGAGGGCTTCTGCACTCGGGCACGGTCGTACGCGCCGACTCTTCCGACCCGGCGCTCTCGCTTCACGGTGTTGTCTCGTCCGATGGCTCGACCGGCCTGTTCGCCTACGTCGCGAGCGGAGCACCGCTCACCGCGCTGCCCGCGCCGATGCGGTTCCCCGGCCTCGACCCCGACCGGGTGTACCGCGTCGCTCCGCTCTCGGTGGGAGCCGAACCGCGTGCCATCCAGGATGCCGCCCCGCCGTGGCTCGGTAATCCTGAGGGTGTGTGCCTGACCGCTGTTGTGCTCGCAACCGTCGGGCTCCCCGCGCCACTGCTCGCACCCGAGCAGGCAGCGCTGTACTCCGTGACGGCCGTCGGGTAGCACGCGCCGTACTGCTCGCGTACCCGAACGCTGCAGATACTCGCCGTGCGCTGCAGAAGCATCTGCAGCGCACGACTGGAAGTGCAGCGCTCGAGCGAGCCGCGGCCGAGACCACGGCTGAACTTACTCCGCGGCCTCGCGCGCGATCGCCGTGGTCTCGTCCGCGGCGGCCTGTGCGTCGGCGGATGCCGCCTGAGCGGCGTGCGACGCAGCATCCGTTGCCCGGTCCTTAGCCTCGGTCGCCGCCGAGGCAGCGGAACGCGCGGCGAGAGAAGCGCGTTCACCATCGACTGAAGCACGGGCGAGCGCCTCAGCGGCCTGCGCCTCGGCCGCGCGCTTCGCCTCGGCGGCGGCGTCTTCGCTCCGGTGAAGAGCCGCCTCCGCCTCAGTTTGTGCCTGCGCGGTCGCGTCGCTGAGCGCGGCTTCCGTGCGCTCCGCATCGGTCCCGCGGCCCGGTGTTCCTGCTGGCTCCGTGACGTCACTCATGCGTGAAGCCTAGCCACGCTCGGGGAGCACTCGCTCCGCGAGGAACTCGTTGACGAACACGCCCTCCGGGTCGAACCGGGCGGCGAGCGCCCTGAAATCGTCGATCCGCGGGTAGAGCCGTTCGATCGCTGCCCCGTCGGCGGTGAAGACCTTGCCCCAGTGCGGTCGCGCGTCAAACGGGGCGAGTGCAGCCTCGAGCTCGGGCAGGAGGGCCTCCACCTCGGCCTGCTTCCTCAACCAGGTGAAGTGAAGCCCGACGGCATCCGTCTCGAACGCGGAGCTCAGCCACAGTGTGTCTGCGGCGATCGTTCGCACCTCGCATACCTGCAGCAGGGGCGAGATCCTGTCGGCCAGCTCGCGAACGGCGGCGAGCGCCGCGACGGCGTGGCGACGAGGCACAAGGAACTCGGACTGCAGTTCTTCACCGTTTGACGGCGTGAAGTCCAGCCTGAAGTGCGGCAGCCGGTCGAGCCACGCCCCTGGCACGCCCATCTGCGCCGTGCAGTTGACGGCGGAGATTCCGGGCAGCGGATGCCGGTCGGCGGGCGCGGGCACCGCACCGAACAGGTCAGCGGGAGGAGCGGCGTCAACACCCGGGCGGCGCTTCAACCAGACCTGGTCGATGACGTCCGGGTCCCGCCAGGTCGTGAACAGGGAAACGCTGTACGCCGCGCCGGTGATGGCGTCGAAGTTGGAGGTGGCGGCATCGAACGGCAGTCGTTCGAACACGGTCTGCTCGATGTCGTACGTCGGTTCGATGTCGAGTGCGACCCTGGTCATGACGCCGAGTGCGCCGAGGTTCACGACGGCACCCTCGAAGTCAGCGTCACCGCGGCGCAGCTGAACGACGTCACCGCTCGCCGTGACGATTTCGACAGCGGCGACGGATCCAGCGAGCGACCGCACGCCGTTGCCCGATCCGTGGGTTCCCGTGGCGATGGCGCCGCCGACGGAGATGTGCGGAAGAGATGCAAGGTTGGACAGCGCCCAGCCGTTCCGCTGCAGTTCGCCGGCGAGCTCCCCGTACCGCATTCCGGCCCCGACCGTCACGAGCCGTTCATGCTCCTGGATGTGCGGCGCGAAGACGAGGTTCGACGTTGACAGCAGAAGATCGGCAGAATCCGCGATCGGGTTGAACGAGTGCCGGGTGCCGAGCGCACGCACCGCCGTCGCGTCCGCGACCAGTCGCTGAACGTCTTCGACGCTCGACGGCGCTTCGATGCGCCGGGCACGATAGGCATGGTTCGCCGACCAGTTGGTTCCGATTTCGGCAGACATTTCCAGAGACACAGTGCCCTTTCCTTAGCTCGCCGGAAGCCAGACCCGCATGCCGCCGGGGCCACGATTGCCCCAGCGCGCGTACGGCACCGCCGACACGTCCATTCTGCCGTTCGGCCGTGAGCCGCCGCCACGCCACTCCGGGTACAGCTCGCCGGGCACCTCGCTCCGCGAACTGCCCTGCAGCGTGAGAAGAGGCATCCCGAGTTCCGGGTCGACCGCACCGACAGTGCCCCCAGCCGCAGGGTCGATCACGAGGTCCTCGATCAAGAGCCCGTCCGGCAGGTCACTCTGCTCGACCGCGTACACCACAGGCCCCCGCGTCACGGCGACACAGCCCCGCACTGCGTCGATGTGCGGGTGTGGCTGGTGCACGACGACGGGCATGTCCAGGGCCAGGTCGAGCGAACGGATGCCATCACCGGCGACCCGCAGGTACCCGTCCGTTTCCGTGGCGTGCGTCAGCACCCCATCCACGGTGAGCTCGAACGACTCGGCCCAGGCGGGGATCCGCAGCGACAGCTCACCGCCGGAGAAGGGTGCGTCGAACTCGACGTGAATGCCACCGTCGAACGGGTATCCCGTCGTGATCGTCGCCGTCGTCGCGTCACCTCCGAGCGCCCCGAGCCGCACGGTTCCCGATTCGTAGAGGTGCAGCTGCAGCCCGTCATCCGCCGTTGTCGCCGCGTAGGAGTGCAACGACGCGATGAGCCGCGCGAGGTTCGGCGGGCAGCACGCGCAGGCGTACCAGCCAACCCGGCGGGCCGGCGCCTGCGCGTGCGCTCCCCCGCGCTCCGTTCGCACCTGGAGCGGGTTCGAGTAGAAGAACGCGCAACCGTCGGGACTGGTCGATGTCGCGACAGCGTTGTACAGCGCGCGTTCCATCTCGTCGGCGAATCGTCCCTCTCCGGTGATCAACAGCATCCGCCAGTTGAACATGAGGCTCGCGATCGCGGCGCAGGTTTCCGCGTATGCACGGTCGGGTGGGAGCTCGAACGGGTCGCCGAACGCTTCGTCGCGGTGCCGTGAGCCGACGCCGCCCGAGATGTACATCTTGCGACCGGTCATGTCGGTCCAGATTCGCTCCAGCGCCGCGAGAAGCGCGTCGCCGCCGTTTTCGACGAAGGCGTCTGCAACCCCGGCGGCCAGGTAGAGCTGCCGCACGGCGTGCCCCGCCGCCCCGTCAACCTCGCGGACGGGAGCGTGGTCCTGGAAGTACTCGAACCCGAAGGGGTCAGGCCCGACCAACTGGTGACCACGGAGGTCGATCATGCGCTGGGCGAGGTTCAGCCAGCGCTTCTCACCGGTGAGGCGGTATACCTCCACGAGGGCCGTTTCGATTTCGGGGTGGCCGTCGACGGCATCCGTGTGTCCATCGCCGAGGGTGTCGTCGACGAGGGCGGCGAACCGCAGCCCAATGTCGAGGAGGTCGCGTCGGGAAGTCGTGCGGGCCCACGCAACCCCGGCCTGCAGCAGGTGGCCGAGGCAATACAACTCGTGGCTCCAGCGAAGCTCGGCGAACTTCTCACCCGGCCGGGTGATCTGAACGTGCGAGTCGAGGTACCCGTCGTCCTCCTGCGCTGCCTTGAGCAGGTCGACGGTGTCGCTCACGAACCGATCGAACGCGCTGACGTCACCGCGGCCCGCTTCCCAGCCGATCGCCTCGAGCACCTTATAGACATCGGAATCAGCGAACTGGAATCCACGGAAGTCGCCGGTCATTCGGCCCGCGGCGATCCGCAGGTTGTCGAGGGCGCCGGATGCTTCGAGTTGCGACACACAGTGAGCGAGTGTGGAATCCGCGTTGGTGCGCTGCCAGGCGGCGAGCATTCCGTCGCCGGTGAAGGTCACGGCGTCGAACGGGAGCGGGTCGAGCTTCGTTCGCTCACCAGCGATCGGGGACACAGGACCTGCGGTCACGACACTCCTTTTACAACGTTGTACCTCCGAGTCTGGGGATCGTGGGCTCGGGTGTCAAGCCTCGCGTGCTCGACCATGACGCAACAGACTCGAGATCACTCGCTGCGGTCGAGAACACCCGGCATAACGAGTGATCTCGTCCGGGACGGGTGAACTGGGCTTCGGCCGGGCGGCGCACGCACGACGAAGGCCCTCCCTCCGCGAGGAGAAAGGGCCGTCTGCCGAGAGGGGATCAGCGGATCGCGGGCGCTTCGCCTCCGGGGGTCTTGCCTCCGCTGACCGAATCCGCGTCGACCGCATCTACGTCGACCGCACGAGCGCCGACCGGAGTGTCGCCGACCGGAGCAGCAGTCGTGTCGATCGGGGTCATACCCTCCTGCACGATCGTCGTCGCAAGAGGTACTTCCTTGACGAAGCAGAGCAGCACGGCGGCGATCAGGATGAGCGGCGTCATGTAGAGGAACACCGGCGTCAGTGAGTCGTTGTATGCGCCAACGACGATGTCCTTGACCGGACCGGGAAGCTCCTTGACCATCGTCGGGGTAAACGAATTGGTGTCCGTCTCGGGAGAACCGGCAGCCCCCGGCATCCGCTCGGCCAGGAGGTCGGTGAGGCGGGCAACGAACAGGCTGCCGACGATCGCGGAGCCGAGCGAAGCGCCGATCTCGCGGAAGTAGTTATTCGACGCCGTTGCGGTGCCCACCTCGGACGCGGGGAACGTGTTCTGCACGACGAGAACGAGCACCTGCATGGCGAGACCGAGACCGAAGCCCATGATGGCCAGGTAGCTGCAGAGCACCCAGATCTCCATGTCTGGCGTCATGGTGGAGAGCAGCACGAGCGAGACCGCGACGATGAGGGTACCGAGAATCGGCATCCACTTATAGCGACCGTACTTCGTGATCAGGATGCCCGATCCGATCGACGAGACAAGAAGCGCGGCGAGCATCGGGATCATCAGATAGCCGGCCTGGGTCGCGTTGACACCGCTGACCATCTGCAGGTAGGTCGGGATGTACGCGAGCGCACCGAACATCGCGATACCGATGATGAGACCGGCGATTGTCGTGAGGTTGAAGTTGCGCTCGGCGAACAGGTGCAGCGGCATGATCGGCTCGACAGCGCTGCGCTCGACGAAGACAAACCCGACGGCGGCGAGAACTCCGGCGATGATAAGCGAAATGATGATGAGCGAGTCCCACTCGTAGGTGTTTCCACCCCAGGTGGTGACGAGCACGAGGCAGGTCGATGCGATCGCGAGCAGAATCATCCCGGCGACGTCGAGCCGCGGCTTGCGGTTCTCGATCTTCGGCAGACGGAGGAACAGAACGGCGGCGAGGATGGCGAGGCCGCCGAGGGGAAGGTTCATCCAGAACGCCCAGCGCCAGCCGATGCCCTCCGTGAACCAGCCGCCGAGCAGCGGCCCGGCGATCGAGGAGAGGGCGAAGACCCCGCCCATGACTCCCATGTACTTGCCACGTTCACGCGCGGGAACCACGTCGGCGATGATCGCCTGCGACAGGATCATGAGGCCACCGCCACCGAGGCCCTGCACGGCGCGACCAGCGATGAGCCAGCCCATGTCGCCGGCGAGACCGCCGATGACGGAACCGGCGATGAAGAGGCCGATCGCGGCGATGAACAGGCCCTTGCGGCCGACGAGGTCACCGAGCTTGCCGTACACGGGCATCACGATCGTCGTGGCGAGGATGTAGGCCGTCGTGACCCAGAGCATGTGATCGACACCGTTGAGCTCGCCGACGATGGTCGGCAGCGCGGTACTGAAGATGGTCTGGTCGAGGGATGCCAGAAGCATCGTGACCATGAGACCGATGAACACGAGCATTACGTTGCGCTTGTTCTCACGCAGGTCAGAATTATCGGTACTCATCCGAATATTCTTGCAGACAGTGCAAGTTTGCACAAAAGGCAACCTTGTGCTGCGTGGCGGCAACCGGTGTCAACCGACGGCGCAGTGACCTTACCGGGTGACCACCCGTGGGGGCATGAGCGCCAGTTCGCGAACGAGGTCGGTGCGCACTGTCACTCCCGACCCTGGCCCGGTCGGCACCGCGAGCCGCCCGTTCGACAGCACGAAGGGCTCGGTGAGGTCTTCGCGGTAATAACGGTCGGATGCGCTGGTGTCACCGGGCAGCGTGAAGCCGGGAAGCGCAGCGAGCGCGACGTTCACCGCCCGACCGATGCCGGTCTCGAGCATCCCGCCACACCACACCGGTACGCCGCGTTCGACGCACGCGTCGTGGATGGCGACGGCCGGGAGGTAGCCACCGACGCGCCCCGGTTTGATGTTGACCACCGACGTCGCCCCGCGCTCGATCGCGTCGATGGTCACACCGACAGAGACGAGTGACTCGTCAAGGCAGACCGGGGTCTCAATCGCCCCGGCCAGAGCAACGTGCGAGGCGATGTCCTCCTCGTCGAATGGCTGCTCGATGAGGAGCAGGTTCGACGCATCGAGCTGCTTCAAGTGCGGGATGTCGCCCCGTACGTATGCCGTGTTGGCGTCGACCTGCAGCGCGGCATCCGCACCGATCAGTTCACGAACACGGCGCACGGGATCGAGATCCCAGCCCGGCTTGATTTTGAGTTTGATCCGCAGGTACCCGGCATCGACGTAGCCCTGCACCTCGTCGAGAAGCGCATCGATCGAGGTACTGATCCCGACGGAGACACCGCAATCAACCTCCGACCGAACCGCACCGAGATAGCTCGCGAAGCTGACCCCGGATGCGCGTAGCTCAGCATCGAGGACGGCTGCCTCGAGCGCCGCCTTGGCCATGCGGTGGCCCACGACCCCGGACAACAACCGCCCGAGGTCGCTGGCGACCACATCATCCGCGGCAAACAGCCGCGGAGCGAGGTGATGTTCGATCACGTGCGCGCACCCGTCCACGTACTCGGAGCTGTAGCCGGGAGTCGAGCCGGCGACGCACTCGCCCCAGCCGTCGCCGGTGTCTGTTTCGAGGCGAACGAGCAACACGTCACGTGCGCTCTCGCGGCCGAAGCTGGTTTCGAACGGGCGCACGAGCGGCATCCCGACGCGGTGGAGGGTGATCGACCTGACCTTCATTCGCCGAGACTACCGCTGGCGCGCCCGCGCGAGGCGCTATCGACCGCCGTCGACCGGCCGGTTCCTCTGCTTCACACCGGCCGTGCCGTATGGGTAGTCGTCCATCTCCGGCGCACTGGCATCCGTCAGCCGGCCAAGTTCATCAGCGCTCAGTTCGAGGTCAACCGCTGCCATGTTGTCGTTCAGCTGCTTGACGGTGCGTGCACCGAGGATGACCGAGGTCACGGCAGGCTGCGCCCCGAGCCAGGCGAGGGACACCTGTGACGCACTCACGGAGTGCGCCTCGGCGATGGCGGCCACCGCATCGAGGACCCGCCAGGTGCGCTCACTCGCGTTCCGCGCCTCCCAGGCCTCCATTCCGCGCTCCGGGTTTTCGCCCAGCCTCGTCGCCCCGGTGGGCGGCACATCGCGCTCGTACTTTCCGCTCAGCCAGCCACCGGCGAGGGGCGACCACGGCAGCAGTCCGATCCCCGCATCGAGGGAGGCCGGCACCACCTCGTGTTCGATGTCGCGCACGAGCAGGTTGTATTGCGGCTGGAGGGTGACCGGTGCCGTGAAGCCCGATGCGGATGCCACGCGCACCGCTTTGGTCAGCTGCCAGCCGAGGTAGTTCGAGAAGCCGTAGTAGGAGATCTTGCCTGCAGTCACCGCATCGTCGAGAAAACGCAGCGTCTCCTCGATCGGCGTCAGGGCATCCCACGCGTGCATCTGGTAGAGGTCGATGTGCTCGACCTGCAGCCGCGTCAGTGACGCTTCGAGTGCCGCGCGCAGGTGACGGCGGGAGAGGCCGACATCATTGGGCCCGTCGCCCATCGGGAATCGCCCCTTGGTCGCCAGCACGATCTGCGCCGCCTCGGTGGGGTGCGTGCCGAGCCAGCGCCCGATGATCTCTTCCGAGACGCCAGCGGAGTAGACGTCGGCCGTGTCCACAAACGTGCCACCGCCCTCGGTGAACGCGGTGAGGATCTCTCCAGAGGTTTCCTCGTCTGCTTCTGCGCCGAACGTCATGGTGCCGAGAGCCTGCGCCGAGACGACAGCGCCGGATCGGCCGAGAGTGCGAAATTCCATAGGTGATCTCCTTCGATTCAGCCCCGACACTACCCGCGCGGCTGTCAGCGCCACAGGGGTTGCGCAAGCGCGCCGCTCCGCCACCGGCTCCGAGGCTCAGGACCCCGGTGTGCGCTGAGCCTCGGTCGGTGGCGTAAAAATGTAACCGCCGTCCTCGAACGTCACGGTGAGTCCCTCGGCGAACGCCGGCTCGAAGACCGCGCGGGAGGCGGCCCGCAGCTCTGCCGCGGCATCCGGATCGCTCCGTCGAAGCGCCTCATAATCGGGGTGCAGTTCCAGGCGGATGCCGGTTGCAGCGGCAGCGAGGGCGGGTTGCGACCCAGGGGCGCCGGAGAGAACCCGGTCAATGATCTGGGCGACGGGGAGGGAATCGAGCTGCCAGCTCACCTCGAAGCGGTCGGTCGAGTCTGTCCCGGAGATCGCATCATCGAGCACGCCGTAAAAATCGGGGCGGTATGCCGGCACCGTCGCCCCGAGCTTCTCGAGGTTGAAGTGCGCGTTGCGGCGGATGAGCGGGTCGTACGTCCAACGCACTTCGGTGACCCCGTGCTCGAGCGCAAGCGCCCGCTGCGCCAGCTTGAGGGCGAAGCCCACTCCCCCACGTGCCGATGGCCGCACCGCTGTGACGTGCGAGTGCACGTGCAGCCCGTCGTCCCAGCCCAGCACGCCGAGAAGCGCACCGATTGCCTCTCCGTCACGAGTGGCGACCAGGACCGTGTTGCCCGCGTGGGCGACGGCCTGAATATAGGAAGGACCGGGACCGGTGCCGCGCCCCCACGTCTCGTCGAAGAGGGTGGCAATCGCCGCGTAGTCATCGAGCCCTGACGCCGGCCGAACGAGAGCGCCGGCGACATCCGCCGCCGTTTTCGCCTGGCCGGCGGCCTCGGTCACAGAACGGATTCCTTGCGGTCCGGCACCGCCGCCGACTTCTTGTCTCTCGGTTCACCGGAGATCCGCGACGCGAACGGCGCCCAGAGAATCAGCACAACGCCAGCGCCGAGAAGCGCGCCACCGATGGTGTCGGTGAGCCAGTGCACACCGAGGTAGGTTCTGGAGAACATCATGAGCGCCACCCAGATGGTGCCGGCGGCCCAGACCCAGACCCGCGGGAAGATGATCCCGAGCGCGACGGCCATCGTCGCGGCGTTCGCCACGTGCCCGGAGGGGAACGAGCCGAAGTCGCTCGTCACGAGCATCTCCTCGGGTCGTGCGCGACCGACGAGGCTCTTGAGCAGCTGGGCGACGCCGACGCTGACGAGCGACGCGACGGCAAAGAACAGCGATGCCCACGGACGCTTGATGAGCAGCAACGCGATCACGATGAGTATCGGGAGGATGTAGGTTCCGAAGATCCCGCCGCCGATCCAGTTCATGCCGTACGACAGCCACTCGAGGAACGGCAGTCGATCCTCGAACACTTCCTCGCTCCACTCGGAGTCAAGCTCGAACGGCAGCGTGTTGCCGCGCTGAGCGATGAGGAACGCGAGCACGACGCCGAGGGCCAGGGCGATTCCACCCGATATGTATGGCCACCGGTTGGTTACGCGTTTCGCGGCCGGGTCTGCATTGATCTCTGACATTGGTTAATCATGCCCTGCACGACGCGATTGCGCGCGGAGCCCCCGACCGTTGACTTTCCCACCCGCGCTGTGCATCGCCGGGCGCGGGTGGGAAAGCAGGTCAGTTGACAGTGCCGGCGAGGGCCAGGGCTGCGACCTCAACCTGGACGTAGCGAGGGGATGCCGTCGTCACGAGCGCCTTGTCGCCGGTGATCTCCAGTCGAGCCTCGGTTTCGCGCGTGTCGCACGACGGCCCGACCCAGAGTTCGATGGTTCCCGGTTCGACGATCCGCTGCATCTTCGCGTCAGAGAAAGCCAGCCGTGTCGTCGGCACCTCGAACTCGACACTGACCGCTTCTCCCGGCTTGAGGGTGACCCTGGAGTAGCCGAGCAGCTGTGCAACCGGCCGGGTGACGCTCCCATGCACATCGCGCGCATAGAGCTGTACGACATCCGCGCCCTCGACGTCGCCCGTGTTCTGAACGACGACGCGAGCGGTGAAGGTATCGCCGGCGTCGACGGTCGACGCACCAAGGGTGAGCTCGGTGCGTTCGAACGAGGTGTACGACAGTCCGTGGCCGAAGGGCAGCACCGGTGCGCTCGATGCGCTCGTGATCTCCGACGGGCCACCCAGAATCGGGTGCAGGTACGAGTGCGGCTGCGCTCCGGCAGACCGCGGAAGAGAGACGGGCAACCGGCCGGAGGGCACGACACGCCCGCTGAGCACGCCGGCAATGGCGCCGGCACCCTCTTCTCCGGGGAAGAACGCCTGCACAACGGCACGTGGAGCAGTCTCTCCGCTCACCGCCCAGTCGATCGCGTACGGGCGACCGGTGAGAAGCACGAGAACCACGGGGGTTCCCGTCGCGACCACGCGCTCGATCAGCTCGCGCTGCACGCCGGGGAGTTCGAGGCTCTCCACGTCATTGCCTTCACCGACGGTTCCCCGACCAAACAGGCCGGCGCGGTCGCCGGCAACGATCACGGCGAGCTCGGCATTGCGAGCGGCGTCAACGGCCTCGTCGATCGCCGACGTGTCTGTGCCTTCGACGTCGCAGCCGCGAGCCAGGACGATGTCGCTCGCGTCCAGCTCGACGCCGAGTGCCTCGGCGAAGGTGGGGATCTCGAACCCGAGGGGAACCTCGGGGTGGTGTGCGAGGACGTGGTTGGCAAAGGAGTAGCACCCCATGAGAGCTTCCGACGACGCGGCATTCGGCCCGATGAGGGCGATGCGCTTCGGCGCGTCGGCTCCGCTGCCGAGGGGCAGCGTTCCGTCGTTGGTGAGCAGAACCACCGATTCCTCGGCAAGCCTCCTCGCAACGTCGCGGTGCGCCGGCGAGTCGAGGTCGATGAACTCGGGGGGCGAGTCGAAGGTCTCGTCGAGAAGCCCGAGCTCTTCCTTCTGCGACAGCAGACGCAGCACAGCACGGTCCACGATTGCGACGTCGGTCACGCCGCTCCTGATGCGCTCGGCCAGCGGCTCGAGGAAGGCGTCTCCCGTCGGAAGTTCGATGTCGATTCCGGCCTTCAGGGCGATCTCTGCCGCGTGACCGAGGTCTTCGGCAACGGCGTGCATCACCTGGAGGAAGGCAACGGAGAAGTAGTCGGAGACGACAACGCCGTCGAAGCCCCACTGCCCGCGAAGCACGTCGGTGAGGTATGTCTCGTCAGCCGCGACGGGGACGCCGTCGATCTCTGCGTATGAGTTCATGACGGAACGGACCCCGCCGTCGAGCACGGCCATCTCGAATGGGGGAAGCAGGACGTCGGCGATCTCGCGCGGTCCGGCGTGCACCGGTGCGTGGTTGCGCCCGCTCTGCGACGCCGAGTAGCCGACGAAGTGCTTGAGCGTCGCATGCACGCCCTCAGACTGCAGGCCGCGCACGTACGCCGTCGCTATGGTGCCGACAACGTACGGGTCTTCGGCGATGCACTCGTCAACGCGCCCCCACCGGGCATCCCGGATGACGTCGAGGACGGGGGCGAGCCCCTGGTGGATGCCGAGCTCCCGCATCGACTGTCCGATGAGCGCGCCCATCTCCTCGACCAGGTCAGGGTCGAATGCGGCGCCCCACGCCAGTGGCGTCGGGAAGGTTGCCGCCTGCCACGCGGCGAGGCCGGTGAGGCATTCCTCGTGAACGAGGGCGGGGATTCCGAGCCTGGTCTCCTCGCGCAACCGCCGCTGCTCTGCCCACAGCCATGCCGCTCGCTCGGTCGGTTCGACCGGTCGGGTTCCGTACACGCGGGTCAGGTGTCCGAGGCCGTGCGTCGTGGCATCCGAGTACTTACCGGTACTCGCCATCTCGCCCTGCATCGGTGCAACGATGTCGTCGCCCTGGTCGACCCAGTAGCCGACCAGCTGGGCAAGCTTCTCTTCCAGTGTCATCCGGGCGTGCAGCTCGCGCACGCGCTTCGATGTTTCAGGCACGCCCGAATACTCCATTACTGTCTCTCTTCTGTATTTCCTGGGGCGAGCGGGTCGTGCGGCGTGGGATTCGAACAGTCGATCATCCCTTGACGGCGCCGGTCAACCCTCCGACGATGCGACGCTCGAAGAGGCTGAAGAAGATGAGCGCGGGGATCATCGACAGCGACGTGAACGCGAGCACCTTCGCCGTGTCCACCGAATACTGCGAGGCGAACGACTGGACTCCGAGCGGCAGGGTGAACGATGCTTCGTTGTTGAGGATGAACAGCGGCAGGATGTAGCCGTTCCAGCTGCCGATGAAGGCGAGGATGCCTGTCGTGATCACGCCGGGGACGGCGAGCGGCACAACCATGCGCCAGAAGAATCCGATCCTCGAGCATCCGTCGATGAATGCCGCTTCTTCGATCTCATCGGGGATGGCCCGGAGGAACGGCACGAGGATGATGATCGTTGTCGGCAGGGCGAACGCGATCTGGGGCAGGATGATGCCACCGAGGTTGTTCATCAGGCCGAGGTTCTTGATCACGAGGTACAGCGGTGTGATCGCGACTGTCATCGGGAACATCAGTCCGGCAGCGAACAGCGAGTACAGGATGCCCCTCGCGTTGAACTTGTACCGGGCGATGACGTAGCTCGCCATCAGGCCGAGAGCCACGACACCGATGGTGGTGGCACCGGCGGCGATCGTGGAGTTCAGCACCTGGCGCCAGAAGACCGACCCGACGAGCACGTCGATGTAGTTGCCGATGTTCCACGGCGCGGGGAAGCCGGACGGATCCGTCGAGATCTGCGCGTTGGTGCGGAAACCACCGAGGATGATGTACGCGACCGGCGCCAGCAGGAGGACGATGACAACGGCGGCGAGGACGTAAATACCGGGGTTTCCCCACGGCAGCTTCGGCTTCAGCTTCGAGAGGAGAGGACGGGGCGCTACAGCTGTTGTCGTGGTCATTTGCTGCTCTTTTCGGTGAGGGCACCGTCAGTGTCGCGCCGCAGCACGAAACGCTGGTAAATGAGGGCAACGGCGAGTGAGATCAGGAACAGGACGACGGCGACGGCGTTTCCGTAACCGAAGTTGCCGGAGGTCCGGCCATTCGCGACCATGTACGTCGCCATGGTCGAGGTTCCCGCTGTGGACGCGATGTACTGGCCCCAGATGATGTAGACGAGGTCGAACAGCTGGAGAGAACCGATGATCGAGAGGAAGGCCCAGATACGAAGTGTCGGGCCGAGCAGCGGAAGGGTGATCTGGCGCTGGATCTGCCAGAAGGACGCTCCGTCGATCTGCGCAGCCTCGGTGAGTTCGTCGGGGATTCCCTGGAGACCGGCGAGGAAGAGGATGACGGCGAAGCCGATGTACTTCCAGGTGATGATGAGCATCAGGGTCCACATGGCGATGTCGGGATTCGAGAGCCAGTCCTGCTGGAGGAATCCGAGGCCGAGCTTCTCGAGCATTCCGTTGACGGCTCCGTTTGTCTGGAGCATCAGGCTCCAGCCGGTTCCGACGACAACCTCGGAGATCACGTATGGAACGAAGATCAGGACGCGAATGATCGACTGGCCGCGCATCTTCCGGTTGAGCAGCAGAGCCAGGAAGATCGCAGCTGGCCCCTGAAGGACGAGCGAGAGGACGACGATGATGCCGTTGTGGCGGACCGCGTCGATGAACGTCGGGTCCTGAAGGATCGTGATGTAGTTCTGGAACCCGACGAAGTCTGTCGCTGGTCCGTAGCCCTGCCAGCGGAAGAAGCCGTAGTACGCGGCCATGACGACGGGGAAAATAACAAAAGCGAGGAAGACGATCAGGGCCGGTCCGACGAGAAGGGCGATCTCAATGCGGGTCGCCCAGCTCATCTTCCGCCGGCGAACCGGGAGCGACGTGACGTCGCCCCCGGTTCGACCGTCACCCGCGGTCACCCGAAGTTCTGAGGGTGATTGGGTGCGAGTGGTCATAATGCGGCGAACCTAGCCCTTCTTGGCTGCGTCGTTGACGGCCGAGACGAGGCCCTTGGCGTCGGTCTTGCCGGCGAGCAGGTCGACAACGGCCACGTTCAGCGCGTTACCGATGTTGAGTCCGTAGACGGTGTCGAGCCACTGCGAGACGTACGGTGCTGCGTTGTACGTTTCGAGGATCTGCTTCAGGTACGGCTCGGTAACAGCTTCCTGGGCAACGGTGTTGACCGGAGGAGCGTTGAATGCCGCGTAGTACTCCTTCTGCACGTCAGCCGTGGCGAGGTAGTTGAGGAAGTCAACACACTCGGCTGGCGCGTCAGCACCACACGAGTAACCGTCAACACCACCGAGGACCGAGCCGGGCTCGCCCTCTCCACCCGAAACCTCGGGGAACGGGAACCAGGCGAGGTCGGCAAGCGGCTTCTCGTCGGGGGTGAGCGAAGCGATCACTCCGGGGTTCCATGCGCCCATGAGCTCCATGCCGGCCTGGTGGTTGGCGAGGAGTCCAGCTGAGCTGCCAGCGCCCTGCTGGGCGGAGGTGGTGAGGAAGCCGTCGTTGAACGGTTCGGTTCCGGCGAAGTCAGCGAGCTCCTGAGCTGCGTCTTCCCAGCAGGATGCCGTGAAGTCCTTCTCGTCTGCAGCCTTGGCCAGGGTCTCGGGCGAGCAGGCGCGGAGTGCGAAGTGGTAGTACCAGTGCGCTGCAGGCCATGCGTCCTTGGCACCGAGGGCGATCGGCTGAACGCCGCTTTCCTTGAGCTTGGTTGCGGCGACCTCGAGGTCTTCGATGGTCGTCGGCGTCTCGGTGATGCCCGCTGCAGTGAAGAGGTCCTGGCTGTAGAACAGACCGCCGGGAAGGACAGCGACGGGCATTGCGTAGATCTTGTCTTCGAGCGTGTTGGCCTTGAATGACCCCTCGGGGATCTCTTCCTGTGCCGTGTCAGACAGCTTGTCTGTCAGGTCCATGAGCTGTCCGGCAGCCACCATGGCAGCCATCTTGCCGCCACCGCGCTGCAGGAAGATATCAGGAGCGTCACCCGAGTTGAGCGCCGTCTGGAGCTTTCCGTCGAGGTCTTCGTTCTGGATCGACTGGATCTTGATCTTTACGCCGTCGTTCTCCTTCTCGAAGTCGGCAACGGTCTTGTCCCAGAATTCTTTTCCAGGGCCCGTTGTCGAGTTCTGCCACAGAGTCATTTCGACGGATCCATCGCTTGACCCGGCATCTGCGTTTCCGCATGCACTCAATGCGAGCGCGGCAGCCATCATGACTGCGGACCCGGCGAGGACTTTACGTGTCTTCATTTCTCACCTGTTCTCTTCTTTGAGCGACGTCCGCCATGGACGCCGTCGGTGCTTTACCGGCTGGGTGCCGGCTTTTCTCGCTGCCGCGGTCCTTTGCTGTGGATGCGACGGGAGCTCACTCGCCTGAGTATGTGTGTCGGGATGCCGGCAGAATCCGAAAGGGAAATCATGCAGGTCGCACCCAAGCTGAAGCGAACGAACTCTCGAAGTTTCCCAAGTCGAAAGCCCGGTGTCAAACGTTTTCGAAAACCTTTTCCACGGGTGCTAGTGTCTGCCCTATGACTCGACGAGCGACCATCCACGATGTGGCCAGGGAGGCAGGCGTCTCGGTCGCAACCGTGTCGAAGGCCGTGAACGGCCGATATGGAATCGCCGTAGACACCTCCCGCAGGGTGATGGAAGCGGTGGACAAGCTCGGGTATGCGTCGAGCCTCGTCGCGAGCAGCATGCGCTCGCGGCGCACCGGCGTTATCGGGGTACTCGTGGCGGATTTCGAGCCGTTCAGCGCCGAAATCCTCAAGGGCGTCAGCATCGCGCTCAAGGATTCCGAGCTTGACCTGCTCGCCTACAGCGGGTCACGACAGCGCGACAGCGCCGGCTGGGAGCGTCGTTCGCTCTCCCGGCTGAGCGGAACGCTCATCGACGGTGCCATCATGGTCACGCCGACGGTTATCGGCGCATCCTCCGACATCCCCATCGTCGCGATCGACCCACACGCCGGTCCCGCTGACCTGCCCACCGTCGAGTCAGACAACTTCGGCGGCGCCCTGCTCGCAACGAGGCACCTGATCCAGCTGGGACACCGCCGGGTGGGGTTTGTCGCCGGCCGACCCGACCTCCGGTCGTCGCGGCTCCGGGAGGCCGGTTACCGCCAGGGCCTCAAGGAGGCCGGCATCCCGTTTCGGCAAGACCTCGTTCGGGTCGGGCTTTACCAGCAGGACACGGCAAAGGAAAGCACAGCGTCACTCCTCGGCAGTCCCGACCGACCGACGGCGATCTTCGCGGCGAACGACCTGTCCGCCATCGCGGTTGTCGAGACGGCCGCAAGCCTCGGTCTCACTGTGCCAGGCGACCTCTCGGTTGTCGGCTTCGACGACATCCCCGAGGCGGCAAGGCTCTCACCTCCGCTGACGACGATCCGCCAGTCCATGCAGCAATTGGGCGAGGATGCCGTCGGCCTCCTGCTCGCGCTCATGGAGGGCCAGCAACCCGCCGACATGCACATCAGGCTCCCCACCGCACTGGTCAGGCGAGCGACAACGGCTGCTCCCGCCGCGTAAGCCACACAGCGACGCCGACGGGCGCGCCCGAAACTCTAGCGACATAGTCGATGCCCGGTTCTCGGCTGTCAAGCCCGAGACATGAGTAATTCTCAGTCGCATACTTGCTGACCACGACACGTTCGACCCGAGGCGATCAGTCGGTCGCCATCTTTTTCCAGCGTGCAGCACAGGTGCGCAGGGGACGTTTGTCGTGCCTTCGCCCAGGCGAAGAACCCTGCCCGGCACCGGGCAGGACAACGAGGAAATGAGAACGAAAATGATTGATTCGAATGCAACCGGCAGCCTGATCGGCGCAACAGTCCTCGACCCCAACGGGGACAAGATCGGAAAAGTCGGACAAATCTACGTCGATCCGCAGGACGGTCACCTGGAATGGGCGAGCGTGAGCACCGGATTGTTCGGCACATCGGAGTCCTTCGTTCCACTCGAGGACGCGACGTTCGCGGGTGAACAGGTTCACGTCTCGTACGACAAGGACTTCGTCAAGGATGCTCCGCGAATCGAACCGGAGGGAGCGTTCAGCCCCGAGGAAGAGCAGCAGCTGTACACCTATTACAGCCGGGACTACAGCCCCGCGGCGCAGTCGAACGACACCGAATCCCGGACCACTGATGCAACGGTCGGGCACGACACCTCGGGCCCCAACACCGACTCCGCGATGACGAGGTCAGAGGAGCAGCTCCACGTCGGGACCGAGCAGGTGCAGACGGGTCGAGCGCGACTCCGCAAGTACGTCGTCACCGAGGAGCAGAACGTCACGGTTCCGGTCACGCACGAAGAGGTAAGGCTCGAGCGTGAGCCAATCACGGACGCGAACGCGGCCGATGCCCTCTCCGGCCCTGACATCAGTGAGGAGGAGCACGAGGTCGTGCTCACCGAGGAACGCGTCGTCGTCGAGAAAGAGACGGTACCGGTCGAGCGCGTGAAGCTCGACAAGGAGCGCGTCACCGAACAGCAGAAGGTCAGCGAGAACGTTCGCAAGGAAGAGATCGAACTCGACACCGACGGTCGCGACACGACAACCAGGTAACCCGCCCAGGGGCGGGTACCCGCTGGTACCAATCGAGGGCTCCAGATCCGGCAGAGATGCCGGGCCTGGAGCCCTCGAACGCGACGTCGGTCAGGCCAGAGCCAGCGCCGACCACGACACGGGCGGCAGCGTTACCGTGAGAACACCGTCAGCCAGCACCGCACCGTCGAGTTCCCGCAGCCCGACCCGCTCCCGGTCATCGATCGTGTTCTTCGCGTAGACGTCATCGTCGTGGAGCGTGAGCGCCTCGGAGATGGTGGCGGCGTCGAGCGACGCGAGGTCGACGGTCACCGTGATCGATTCCGTCTGGCTCCGGTTGACGAGGAACAGCGCACTCGTGCCCGACTCGGCATCGGCGGTTGCGACGGCGTCGACGAGCGGTGCGGCGCCATACACCTCGGTGTCGTACGTTCCCACGTCGATCCGCGGACGAAGGACGTCGCCCTTCGCGAGGCGCGACGTGACGGAGAACGGGAAGAACGTGGTCTGGCGCCATGCGCCCCCACCCGGCTCGGTCACGATCGGGGCGATCACGTTGACCAGCTGGGCCAGAGAAGCGGATGCCACGCGGTCGTGGTTCTTCAGGAGCGTGATCAGCAGGTTTCCCAGCACAACGGCATCCGCAACCGAGTACACGTCTTCCAGTTGCCGCGGCGCATAACGCCACTCGTCGTTGACCTCATCCGACGCCTGGTGCTCGTCGAGGTACCAGATGTTCCACTCGTCGAAGGAGAGCTTGATCTTCTTCTTGCTGCGCAGCTTGTTGCCGACATGGTCGGCTGTGGCGACGACGGTTTCGATGAAGTACTGCATCTCGAGGGACGAGGCGAGGAACGAACCGAGGTCGCCCTTGCGCTCCTGGTAATACGCGTGGCAGGAGATGTAGTCGACGTGCTCGTAGCTGTGCTCGAGAACCGTGCGCTCCCAGTCGCCGAAGGTCGGCATGCTCGACCCGCTCGATCCGCAGACCACGAGTTCGAGGTCCTTGTCCGCCGCCTTCATGGCCTGCGCGGTCCGGGCGGCGAGCTTGCCGTAGTCTTCCGCGGTCATGTAGCCGGTTTGCCAGGGGCCGTCCATCTCGTTCCCGAGACACCACATACGGATGTTGTGGGGCTCGGGCGATCCGTTGGCCACACGCTGGTCGCTGAGCGCTGTGCCCGACGGGTGGTTGGCGTACTCGAGCAGGTCGAGTGCGGCTTCGATTCCGCGGGTGCCGAGGTTCACCGCCATCATCAGTTCCGAGCCGGTGAGCCTGCACCAGCGGGCGAACTCGTCTGTCCCGACCTGATTGGACTCGAGAGCGTGCCAGGCGAGGTCCCGGCGGACCGGGCGGTTGTCCCTGGGGCCGACCCCGTCTTCCCACCGGTAGCCGGAAACGAAGTTGCCGCCTGGGTAACGGATGGTGCTTGAACCGAGTTCCCTGACCAGTTCGACCACGTCGAGGCGGAAGCCATCATCGTTGGCTGTCGGGTGGCCCGGTTCGTAGATGCCGTCGTACACGCACCGGCCGAGGTGCTCGACGAACGAGCCGAAGATGCGGCGGTTGAGTGGCGCGACGACCGCTGTTCGGTCGATGGCAATTCGTGCGGTGGTCACGGGATGACTGCCCTTCTATACAACGTTGTAAATGCACTAACCATAGTGGCGGCGCGTGAGCGGATGGTCAAGAGTGCCGGCGGTAATCACATGGAGCCGGCTGGTGCGGAGCCCTTACACGGCGGTTGACTCCCGTGGGATCACCCGGAAGTCGGTCAGGTACCGCCGGGGAGTGTGCGGCCCCAGCCGGTTATCGATGCGCTCGGCCAGTACCCGCACGGCGGTGTCCGCGATCTCATCTCGGCCAGGGTCGATGGTCGACAGCGTCGGCAGCGAGTATTTCGCCTCGTCGAGGTCGTCGAATCCGATTACGGCGACATCGGCGGGAACCCGGAGTCCCGCCTCCTGGAGCACCCTCATGGCCCCGAGGGCGAGCGTGTCGTTGAGCCCGAAGACCGCGTCGAATCGAACATCGGACGCGAGCATCGCCCGCATCGCTTCCGCTCCGTTGCGCCGATGCCAGAGTCCCGCGTAGCCGATGAGGCCCTCGTCGAACGCGATGCCTGCGTCGGCGAGCGCTTCCCGATATCCCCGCAGCCTCAACGAGGCTGAGCCCACCAGCTCCCCCTCGTGTGCTCCGAGAACGGCGATCCTCGACCGGCCGGCGTCGATCAGGTGCTTCGTCGCCGCCTTCGCCGCCTCAACGTTGCGCATGGTGACGTGGTCGGCGGGGCCGTCGAAGATTCGCTCGCCGAGCAGCACGAGCGGGTACGGCACGTCGAGCAACGCGAGGTCTTCCGGGCCCATGCCGAGCGGGCTGAAAATGAGGCCGTCCGTCAGCTGCAGCCGGGGGCTCGAGAGCATCTCGATCTCCCTGGTGCGGTCACCGCCTGCCGTCTGTTCGATGAGGACGACCAGGTGGCGCCGTTCCGCAGCGCGGATCACGGCATCCGCCAGTTCCGCGAAATAGCTCAGGCTGAGTTCAGGCAGGGCAAGACCGATGACGCCCGTCCGTCCTGACCGAAGGCTGCGCGCGGAGAGGTTCGGCTTGTAGCCGAGCTCGGCGATGGCCTTGAGGACCTTGTCGCGGGTAGCGGGACGAACGTGTTCATAGTCGTTGACCACGTTGGACACGGTCTTGATCGACACACCGGCGAGGGTCGCGACGTCGTGCAGTGTTGTGGCCATCGAAGCCCGCCCTCCCCCGGAACGCCGCCCGTGAACCGTTATCTGCTAAGAACCTACAACGTCGCAGGTCATCGCGGTGCGCGCACCCGCCCCAGCGGCAGGTGTCGATGTGGATGCCGCAACATCCAGATCGACACCTCCCCGGGTTACAGCGGTGCGCCGCTCAATGCACTGCTCAGCAACAGCGGCCCTGCGGTTCGCGGTCCCTGACATCGTCGCGCTCCCGCCAGAACAGCTTCTCCGGCATGGGCGGGGCATCGCCGTGAACGCTCCGGTGGTGTGCGAGGTACATCTCGTATGCGTTGTCGCCCATGATGGCGCGGACGTATCGGGCGATCGATGCCAGGCCGTCGCGCATCATCGCGGGAGCCCTGGCCACCAGCGAGCCGGCCATCAGTGCTTCGCCTTCTCTCGGCGCTCGGCGGCCGGCAACGCATCCCAGAGCTTCTGGATGCGCTTCTCCGGTTTGGTCGTGATCAACCCTGACGGCCCGAAGATCTTCGACGGAATCGCCGGATCTTCGGTGTTGACGCCTCCGCCGTTCTGGAACGCGCGCACCGTCCGGAACACCGCGATGGCGATGACGATGACCGTGAGGACCACGAACAAAATCGAGAGGGTGCCCTGCACGACAGTGTTGCGCACAACAGCCTCCATCGCCTCCCGACTCGTCGCCGTTCCGAAGGTCTCCTCGCCGGCGGCGAGCGCTTCCCTGAACGCCGCGTTCTGTGCCCAGTAACCGACAGCAGGGACCGGCGAGAATATCTTGAACAGCGACGCCGTCACGGTGACCACGGTGGCGAAGCCGAGCGGGAGCGCGACGACCCAGAGGTATTTGAAGTAACCGCGGTCGGCAACGATGGCGAGGCAGACGGCGAGGGCGATCGCGGCGAGCAACTGGTTCGCGATGCCGAACAGCGGGAACAGGGTATTGATCCCGCCAAGCGGGTCGGTGACCCCCATGATCAGAATCGCTCCCCACGCAGCGACCATGATGGCCGTGCAGATCCACGCTCCGAGCGTCCAGCTCGCGTCCTTGAACTTCGGGAAGATGTTGCCGATCGAATCCTGCAGCATGAACCGCGCGACCCGCGTGCCTGCGTCGACGGCGGTCAGGATGAACAGCGCCTCGAACATAATCGCGAAGTGGTACCAGAAGCTCATCAGTCCGACGCCCCCGATGAGTTGCTGCATGATGTGCGCGAGCCCGACGGCGAGGGTCGGCGCTCCACCGGTGCGGGAGACCACGCTCTCCTCCCCCACGTTCCTCGCCGTCTCCTCGAGCAGTTCCGGCGTGAGGTTCACTCCGGTCAGCCCGAGCGAGTTGACGTAGGCGACAGCGCCCTCGACGGTGCCGAGTGTGTTGGCCGCCGAGATGTTCATGGCGAAGTAGAGTCCACGGTCGATCGAGATCGCCGCGACGAGCGCCATGATGGCGACGAAGCTCTCCATGAGCATCCCGCCGTAACCGATGAACCGGCTCTGGCGCTCCTTCTCGAGGAGCTTCGGAGTGGTTCCGGATGCGATCAGCGCGTGGAACCCGGACAGCGCGCCACACGCGATGGTCACGAACAGGAACGGGAACAAGGACCCGGGCACGACGGGACCGCCGGCCGGGTTGCTGGCGAACTCGCTGAACGCCGGGACGGTGATCTCGGGGCGAACGATCACGATGGCCAGGGCGAGCATGAGGATCGTGCCGATCTTCATGAACGTCGACAGGTAGTCGCGCGGCGCGAGCAGCAGCCAGACGGGGAGGATCGCGGCGATGAAGCCGTAGATGATGATGCCCCACGCGATCGTGGTGCGGTCGAGGGTGAAGACCGCTGCTCCCCACGCGGTGTCGGCGACCATGCCGCCGCCGATGATGGCGGCGAGCAGGAGGACGAAGCCGATGATCGAGACCTCGGTGATCCTGCCCGGTCGAAGGAACCGCAGGTACACGCCCATGAAGAGCGCGATCGGGATGGTCATCGAGACGCTGAAGACACCCCACGGGCTCTCACCGAGCGCGTTGACGACGACGAGCGCGAGGATAGCGACAATGATGACCATGATGACGAGCGTCGCGATGATCGCCGCGGTGCCGCCGACCCTGCCGAGCTGGTCGCGCGCCATCTGGCCGAGCGAACGGCCGCCGCGGCGGGTGGAGAAGAAGAGGACGAGGTAGTCCTGCACGGCCCCGGCGAGGATGACGCCGACGATGATCCACAGGGTGCCGGGCAGGTACCCCATCTGCGCGGCGAGGACCGGGCCGACGAGCGGGCCGGCACCGGCGATGGCGGCGAAGTGGTGGCCGAAGAGCACACGGCGGTCGGTCGGGACGTAGTCCTTGCCGTTGGCCTTGTATTCGGCGGGCGTTGCTCGCCGGTCGTCCGGCCTCGTGATGACCCGTTCGATGAATTTGGAGTAGAAGCGATAGGCGATGAGGTAGGTACACACGGCGGCGAAGACAAACCAGATGGCGTTGACGGTTTCGCCACGCACGATGGCGAGCATCACCCACGCCAGTCCACCGAGCAGCGCGATCGCCACCCACAGAATGATCTTCGGCGGTGTCCACCGGCGCTCGTCGGCTTCGCGTTCGTCGTCGGGAACGGCGACGGGTGGGAGCGACGGGTCCTGGGAAAGAACGGCGGAATCGGAAGTCCCGCCCGACATTGCCGGGCCGTTGCCCGTGCGTCGGCTTGTCCTGTTGCGCTTGCTCTGGTCGGCGTCGTTGCCCATCGGAACCCCTCGGATCGCAGTGTCGGTGCTCGCCCGTCCCGCACAACGGCGTGCGGGTGTTCCGATGCTACAACTCGACGGCCCCCGAACGGGCGACTCCCGGCGTGTCCGGCGAACTCAGCGGCCGACGCGTTAGCCGGTGAGCGCCGGCACCGACCGTGGCCGCACGATGAGCCACACCGAGGCGACGGACACGAGGGCCGTCGCGAGCATGACGGAGCCCATGGGAACTGCTGAGTCGATACCGAGCACACCGACGATCGGTGAGATCAGTCCGGCAAGACCGAAGTTGAGAGCGCCGAGGAGCGAGGCAGCGGTGCCGGCTTCGTGCCCGTGGTTGACGAGCGCGAGAACCTGCACGGCGGGGAACCCGAAGCCAGCGGCCATGATGAAGAAGAACAGCGGAATCAGGACGCCGAGGAAGCCGCCACCGGTCTGCGCCAGCACGATGATGGCGAGGGCGGTGAGTGCCTGCACAGCTGTCGTCGCCGCGAGAATCCACTGCGGGCCGATCGAGCGCATGAGCCTCGACGAGACCTGGACGCCGATGACGATCCCGATCGAGTTGATCCCGAAGAGGAAGCCGTACTGCTGCGGATCGAGCCCGTACAGATCCTGGAAGAGGAACGACGAACTCGACAGGTACGCGAACAGGCCGGAGAAGCTCATTCCGCCGATCAAAGCAACGCCGACGAACACTCTGTCGGTGAACACAGACCGGTAACGGTCGCGGACCGTCGAGTGCCCGGAACCGTGCCTCTGCTCCGGGGGAAGCGTCTCGACGATGAACAACGTCACCGCGAGGATCACGACGACGCCGTACAGCGCGAGGAAGACGAAAAGACCACGCCAGTCGAGGAAGAGCAGCAGCTGGGAACCGATCACCGGAGCGAGAACCGGGGCAAGGCCATTGACCAGGGCCAGGCGTGACAGCATCCGTACGAGCGGTTTTCCACCGAACAGGTCTCGCACCATCGCCATGGCGACGACGCCGCCGGCAGCGGCGCCGGCACCCTGCAGCACCCGGAAGACGCCGAGCCAGAGGATGTCGGGGGCGAATGCGGCTCCAACACTCGCGGCTATGTGCACGGTCGTCGCGAGGATCAGTGGCAGTCGGCGGCCCACCTTGTCGCTCCACGGCCCCATGAACAGCTGCCCGAGGGCGAAGCCGATCGTGGTTCCCGTGAGCGTCAGCTGGATGAGGGATGCCGGAACGTCGAGTTCCGATTCGAGCACGGGGAACGCGGGGAGATACAGGTCGATGGTGAACGGCCCGAGCGCGGTGAGCGCGCCGAGAACGACGATGTAGACGAGGCGCTGACGACGGGTCAGTGCGTCACCGGGATGCACAACAGTAGAGGTCACGTGAAAGAGGTCCTAGATCTTTGGCGAGCGGGCCGAGCATCCCACGGGCGAGCGTGCCGGGACCCTGACCGTAACCGCGGCGGGGCGGCGGGTTATTCCCAGCGTCGGCAATCGTATCGAATCGATTCGATCGGCGGAAACCCTTGACGGCGTTCGACCCGGGATTTATCGCCCAGAACCGACGCGGTGGACCTGCCGTGAGCGGGTAGGGCGCTCAGGCGCTCCGGGCTGCGAGCCCGGCGGGATCCTCGATGAGCGGCTCGAAGGCAAGCTGCGCCGCTCCGATCAACAACAGGCCGGGTCCCAGTTCCGCGCGCACGATCCGAACCGACTCGTACGAGGCGGCCAGGGTCTGCTCAGCGACGAGCGACTCGAGCAGGTCGGGGTCGAACGCGTGCAGCGAGGCCAGGAAGCCACCGAGCACGACGAGCTCCGGGTTGAGCACGTTGATCGCGTTGCGGAGCGCGATGCTCAGGATGCCGAGCTGGCGCACGGCTTCGGTGCGCAGCTCGGGCGACGTCGATGAGAGGAGCGCCTCCTCAAACTGAGAAGGGTCAGCAGACCGCAACTCGAGCAGTTCGAGCAGGCGGGCCCGGTTGACCTCATCCTCAAGTGCGCCTCCGGTTGACGGCTGACCGGGACCATCCGGCGCCGTGACGAGGTTGTGCCCGAACTCCCCCGCGTAGCCGCCGACGCCGCGAAGTGGTGCGCCATTCACGATGACACCGCCACCGATGCCAGAGGCGCCACCGTTGAGGTAGATCAGGTCGTCCACTTTGCGGCCGGCGCCGAAGGTGTGCTCAGCCAGCGCGCCGAGGCTCGCATCGTTCGCTGCTCGCGAGACGTACCCAGTGGCATCCGACAACAACGACGCGACCGGCTCGTTGACCCAGCCGAGGTGCGGGGCGAGCCGAACGACTCCGTCCCCTGACCGAACGAGGCCGGGGACGGCAACGCCGACCCCCGCCACGACGGCGTCAGCGGGCAGCCGCGACCGCAGTTCGGCGATGAGCGCAGCGGTCACGCGCACGGTCTCTTCGACACCGAGCGGCGCATCGATCTCGTGGCGGATCCGCTCGACGACGGCGCCGTTCATCCGCACGACACCGATACTGATGGCATCCTGCTCAGGGTTCACCGCGAAAGCCACGCAGTCGGGGTGAGGCCGAACGACGGGCGAAGGCCTGCCGACTCCGCGATTGACGTCCGGCTCGGCTTCGACGACAAGCCGCAGGGCGGTGAGTTCTGTGACGAGGGCGGCAACGGTCGACCGGTTGAGCCCCGTCTCACGGGTGAGCGTCGACCGCGAGACAGCGCCCTCACGATGAACGAGTCCGAGGATGCGCGACAGGTTGTACCGACGGACGGTATCGAGGTTGGTGCCGCGATTGTTCACTGTCAGCTCAGGATTCTGTGGCTCCTGCCACGTTCTGCGTACGAGAGCGCGCTGTCGGGAGCGGGCGTCCGAGGTGTCATTCCTTCATCGAACGATACCAACGTCGGAGAATCACCGGACGCGCATGCGACATAGTCGGGAAAATGACCACGGCCGCGTCGACAGCAGCACGTGAGTACACTCACTCGTCGCACGTGTCAACGCCGCCATCCGCACGACCTCTCGCTAGTCTTGATCCGCTTCCTGTCCTGTTCGAGAGGTCCAACGATGTACGTCGACATGCCCGCGTCCGAACTCCCCGATTACCGCAGCAGCCAGGTCGACCCTGACGACTTTGATGAGTTCTGGGCGGCCACGCTCGAGACCTCGCGCGCCGCGGCATCCGCTGTTCGCATCGAACCGGTGGAGTCGGGCTTGACCACGATCGATGTCTTCGACGTCACTTTCTCGGGTTTCAATGGCCAGCCGGTGAAAGCCTGGCTGCGGATGCCGAAGGGTGCGACGGGTCCGCTGCCAGCGATCGTGCAGTTCGTCGGCTACGGCGGCGGGCGGGGCCATCACCTCGAAGACCTGTTCTACGCGTCATCGGGGTTCGCCCACTTCCAGATGGATACCCGCGGGCAGGGCAGTGGCTGGTCGCTCGGCGATACCCCGGATCCCGACGGCACCGGTCCGCAAACCCCGGGCGTGATGACGCGCGGAATCGACAGCAGGGAGACCTATTACTACCGCCGGTTGTTCACGGATGCCGTACGCGCTGTCGAGACGGTGCGCGAGTTGGACAGCGTCGATGCTTCGCGGATCTCGGTCTTCGGCATCAGCCAGGGCGGCGGTATCGCGCTCGCGGTGGCCGGGCTTGTGCCTGGACTCGCGGCCGTTGCGCCGTGCGTGCCGTTCCTCTGCGACTTTCCGCGCGCGACGGTGATAACCGATGCCTACCCGTACAAGGAGATCGGCGACTATCTCTCTATTCACCGCGACAGGGTCGAACCGGTTGCCGGAGTGCTCGCGTACTTCGACGGCGTCAACTTCGCGAAGCGGGCGAGCGCACCCGCACTGTTCTCGACGAGCCTCATGGACTCCACCTGCCCGCCGTCGACCGTGCACGCCGCATACAACGTCTACGGCGGCGAGCGCTCAATGTCGCTCTGGCAGTTCAACGGACACGAGGGTGGCGGCATCGTCGATGTCGAGCGCGCACTCGAGTTCTTCCGCGGAATCGTCGGGAACGCCTGAGCCGACGCAACTGAGCCGGCGCAGCTGAGCGGGCGGCGTCAGCCCCGAGAGCATCACTTCCGGTCGAAAGCATCCCGCGCACCTGATGCCCTGGACCGGAACTGATGTTTTCGCGCAGAACCCGCACACGGTGCCGGATGCTGCGGCGCGGGCAACCCGGACGGCGCACCAGCCGGCTCGCGCCCGCGCGGCGGCCCGCGCGGCGACCACGCGACGGCCCGCGCGGCGACCACGCGACGCGAGAGCATCACTTCCGGTCCAGAGCATCCCGCGCAACTGATGCCCTGGACCGGAACTGATGTTTTCGCCGCAGATCGCCGCGCGACCGTGTACGCCCTCTCGCCTGGCCGACTGAACCTGGCCGGGACTTTTCACCCGGATGCCGTCGACCGGCTGGCCAAACGGCATCCGTTGTGTAATATGTTTCTACATCCAACAAATCATCAACGATGCTGAATGGGAGCACCACATGAGCCTCACCCCCACCCGCGACGACAAATTCTCCTTCGGCCTCTGGACCGTCGGCTACAACGGCGCCGACCCCTTCGGCGGACCGACCCGCGCGCCGCTCGACGTCGTTCACGCGGTTGAGAAGCTCTCCGAACTCGGCGCATACGGCCTGACGTTCCACGACGACGACCTGTTCGCGTTCGGTTCGACCGACGCCGAGCGCCAGACGCAGATCGACCGCCTCAAGAAGGCCCTCGCAGACACCGGCCTCATCGTGCCGATGGTCACCACCAACCTCTTCTCGGCGCCGGTCTTCAAGGACGGCGGCTTCACCTCGAACGACCGCAACGTGCGCCGGTTCGCCCTGCGCAAGGTGCTGCGCAACATCGACCTCGCCGCTGAGCTCGGTGCAAAGACCTTCGTCATGTGGGGCGGCCGCGAGGGCGCTGAGTACGACGCAGCGAAGGACATCCGCGGCGCTCTCGAGCGGTACCGCGAAGCCGTCAACCTGCTCGGCGACTACGTCACCGACAAGGGTTACGACATCCGTTTCGCTATCGAGCCGAAGCCGAACGAGCCGCGCGGCGACATCCTGCTGCCGACCCTCGGTCACGCCATCGCGTTCATTCACACGCTGGAGCGCCCCGAGCTCGTCGGCGTTAACCCCGAGGTCGGGCACGAGCAGATGGCCGGGCTCAACTTCACCGCCGGTATCGCGCAGGCCCTGGATGCCGGCAAGCTCTACCACATCGACCTCAACGGCCAGCGTGGCATCAAGTACGACCAGGACCTCGTCTTCGGTCACGGCGACCTGCAGAACGCGTTCTCCCTCGTCGACCTCCTCGAAAACGGTGGCCCGAACGGCGGACCGGCCTACGACGGCCCCCGCCACTTCGACTACAAGCCGAGCCGCACCGAAGACGAGACCGGCGTCTGGGACTCAGCAGCGGCCAACATGCGCACCTACCTCCTGCTCAAGGAGCGGGCTGCGGCGTTCCGTGCCGACCCCGAGGTCCAGGAAGCACTCGCCGCTTCTCGCGTAACCGAGCTCAGCGACACCACGCTGAACCCGGGCGAGAGCTACGACGACCTGCTCGCCGACCGCAGCGCATTCGAGGACTTCAACGCTGACGAGTACTTCAACGGCAAGGGCTTCGGATTCGTTCGCCTGCAGCAGCTCGCACTCGAGCACCTGCTGAACGCACGCTAAACCCTCGGGGGCACGCGGGTGCCGCCGCCGCGTACGTTTCGTACCGAGCCGCGGCATCCGCGCACCCCTCCACGACCGAGTGGCGGACTCCGACGTATTGGCGAGCACCAGGCGTCGGGGTCCGCGCTCTTTACACGGCTGACACCGCACAACCCCCACCGAAAGGCACTCCCACATGACCCTCGTCGCCGGCGTCGACTCCTCGACCCAGAGCTGCAAGATCGTGATCACGGATGCCGATACCGGCGAGATCGTGCGCTCCGGCCGCGCACCGCATCCGTCCGGAACAGAGGTGGCGCCATCGGCGTGGTGGGACGCGCTGAACACGGCGATCGTCGAGGCGGGGGGCCTCGACGATGTTGCGGCGATTTCGGTCGGCGGGCAGCAGCACGGCATGGTGGTCCTCGATGAGGACGGCAGGGTCATCCGCGACGCGCTGCTCTGGAACGACACCCGCAGCGCGGCCGCCGCGCGGGACCTCATCGCCGAGGTGGGTGCCGACGTGTACGCGTCGCGGATCGGCGTCGTCCCCGTCGCGTCGTTCACGGCGACCAAGCTGCGCTGGTTGCGCGACGCCGAACCGGAGAACGCCGCCCGCGTCGCCGCCGTCGCCCTCCCCCATGACTGGCTGACCTGGCGCCTGCGCGGGTTCGGCCCCGTCGACGAGTCCGAACTCGGCCCCGTGCTCGAGGAACTGACGACGGATCGCTCGGACGCCTCAGGAACCGCGTACTGGTCGGCCGTCACCGGCGAGTACGAACTCGACTTCTTCGAGCGCGCGCTCGGCCACTCGGCGATCCTGCCGCGGGTTCTCGGGCCCGGCGAACAAGCCGGCCTGATGACGAACGGCACCCTCGTCGGACCGGGCGCCGGTGACAACGCGGGCGCCGCCCTCGGCCTTGGTGCGGCATCCGGTGATGTGGTCGTCTCGATCGGCACGAGCGGCACCGTCTTCGCGGTCACCGAAACCCCTGCGACGGATGCCACGGGCACCGTTGCCGGATTCGCCGATGCGTCCGGACTGTTCCTGCCGCTGATCGCGACCCTCAATGCCGCGCGCATTCTCGACGCGATCGCCGGGCTGCTAGGCGTGAACCACGACGAGCTGGGCGAACTCGCGCTGTCTGCCGAACCCGGTGCCGACGGTCTCGTGTTGCAGCCGTACTTCGAGGGCGAGCGCACGCCCAACCGTCCCGATGCCACCGCGACCCTGTTCGGCATGACGCTGGCGTCGACGACACGGCCGAACCTGGCCCGTGCAGCCATCGAGGGCATGCTCTGCGGGCTCGCCGACGGCCTCGACGCCGTGCGGGCGCAGGGCGTCGTCGCCGAGCGGATCCTCATCGTGGGCGGGGCCGCCCAGAACCCGGCCGTGCAGCAGATCGCCGCGCAGGTCTTCGACGTTCCCGTCGTCATCCCCCGCCCGGGTGAGTACGTCGCGGCCGGCGCTGCGGCGCAGGCCGCATGGGCACTGACCGGCGAGCGCCCGGACTGGCCGCTGTCGATCACGGCCGAGCCGCCGGTCGACTTCCGTCCGGTGATCCGCGAGCAGTACCGCGCGCACTGAGCCCCGGGTCGCCGTCCTGCGGCGTTCGAATGCCGCAAAACCGCGGAATGCGACGTCCGTAGCGCGTTTTTGTGGCATCCGAACGGCGGCCGTCACGCGCAGGCCCGCTTCAACTGACACAGAAGCACGGAAAGCGCGACCTACGCGTGCATTTGCGACCACCGAACGGATGCCACGTCGGGCAGGCATCCTTCACCTGACGCAAAAGCACGGAAAGCGCGACCTACGCGTGCATTTGCGACCACCGAACGGATGCCGTCACGGTGACGTGACGGCATCCGTTCGCGTGATGTGTCTACTTCATCGTCCCCTGGCTGACGGATCCCTGCAGCTGGCGCTGGAAGATCACATAGGCGATGAGCACGGGCACGATGGTGATGACAACGGCGGCGAACAGCGCGCCGAAGTCGACCGCGTAGCCCGCTGACGACGCGAACGACGCCATGCCCTGCGAGAGAACGTAGTTGTTCTTGTCGGTGTTCAACGCCACGGGCAGCAGGAACTGATTCCACAGGCCGAGGAAGTTGAAGATCGCGACGGATGCCATCCCCGGTTTCGCCATCGGCAGCATCACCTGGAAGAACGTACGCCACTCCCCCGCACCATCGATTGCCGCCGCTTCTGCGATCTCATCCGGCAGCCCCTTGAAGAAGGAGTACAGGAAGAACACGGTGAACGGCAACGCGAATGCGACGTAGGTGAGGATGAGGCCGGGCAGCGTGTTGAGCAGCCCGATGTTGCGGAGTACGAAGAACAACGGAACGATCGCCAGGAACACCGGGAAGGTCAGCCCGGCGAGCATCAGGTAGTAGATGGCCCTGCTTCCGAAGAACCTGTACCTGGCGAGCACGTACGCGCACATCGCGCCGAGCACCATGACGATGACGAGCGCGAACCCGACGACGATCACCGTGTTGAGGAAGTAATTGCCGATGCCCTCCCGCGTCCAGGCCGAGACGTAGTTGTTGAAGTTCCAGTCGGCTGGCAGCGAGAACGGCGACGCGAAGATCTCTTTCGTCGTCTTGAAGCTCGTCATGAGCGTCCACAGCAGCGGCAGAATGACGATGAGTGACCAGATGACGAGCGCGGTGTGGGAGAGAACACCGACGGCCTTGTCTCCCGGAGTATTCACCGGTTTGCGCGAAAACTCCGGCGAACGCTCGGGGCGCGATACGCCCCGTGTGGTGATGGCTTCGGTTGTCATGCGCGGCCCCTCTCTTCCTTGCCGCCGGTGATTCGGTTCACCGTGAAGACCAGTGCCGCAAAAATCAGGGTGACGATCGCAAGCACAACGCCCATGGCGCTCGCCTGCCCGAACTCGCCCTTGACGAACGCCGTCCGAAAGAGCTGCTGGCTCATCACGAGCGTCGAGTTGTTCGGCCCGCCGCCCGGGTTGAGTGCCTGCATGTAGACGAACGCGTCGAGCGCCATGATCCCGAGATAGATGTACGCGGTCTGGATGTTGTCACGAATGAGCGGGATCGTGATCGAGAAGGCCGTGCGCATGCGCCCTGCCCCATCGATCCTTGCCGCCTCATAGGTTTCTGCCGGCACGCCCTTGATCGCCGCGACGAAGAGCACCATGTAGAAACCGACGAAGCCCCACACGATCACGAAGATCGTTGCGCCCATCGCGGTTCGCTCATCGCCGAGCCACGCGAACGACTCGAACATGTCGAGTCCGACGAGACCGAGCAGCCCGTTGAGCAGGCCGGCCGGGTTGTAGATCTGTCCCCAGAGGATGCCGGTGACGATTGCGGGGATCACGTACGGGAAGAAGGAGACGACCCGGTAGAAACTCGAGTTCCGCAGGCCGCGGATCGGACCGTGGCTTGGACCACCGACGGTGACCATCGTGGCGAGCGCGAGCGCGAGCACGATGGTGACGAGTGGAACGACGATGGCGAGCAGAACGTTATTGCCGAGCGCCGTGAGGAAGATGTCGTCGTTCAGCAACCGAAGGTAGTTGTTGATTCCGACGATGTTCATCTCGGGGCTGAACCCCGACCAGTCGGTGAGGGAGTAATACACCGCCTGGACGAATGGCCAGATCACGAAGATCACGAAGATTGCGAGGGGCAACCCGAGGAAGACCACCATGAACGACACATAGTCGAAGGTGGGGCGCCGCCGACGCCCTCCGGCGGCCTTTCGGCCGCCGGAGGGTCCGAGGGTAACGGCAAGCGCGCGCCCCGGGTCAGCACCAGCGGCTGTCACTTGATCTCGATCTTGTCGATCGAGTCGTCATTCCTCACCCTGTCGGTGATTTCCTGAAGACTCGAGGTGAGGGTGGCGACATCGGACTTGCCATCGAGGAAGCTGTTCCAGACGACGAGCTGGTCGGCGTTGGTGCCGTACAGGTCGACAAAGCCCCAGGTGAAGATGTTCTCGCCGGCGGCATCCAGCATGTCGGTCTGCGACACGAGCGCGGTCGATCCGAATCCGTCGGCGGGGACGAGTCCCTTGACGATGGTCGGGGCGAGCTTCGTCTTCGCGAAGTTCGTCGCGGCATCCTTCGACAGCATGGTCCGAAGCAGTTCCTTGCCGCCGGCCACGTTCTTGCCCTGCGACGGAATGATGAACGGTTCACCGGCCGTTGAGTGCAGCGCCTCGACCGGCATCGCCGAACTCGTCGAGACCACCGGTGCCGGGAAGCCCTTCATAGCGAAGCCCTCAGCCGTGTTGTCCTTCATTTCGTTCTCGATCCAGGACCCCGACGGGTACAGGATGGCGTCCATGTCGTTGCTCCACTGTGCCTGCGCCGCGGTGAATTGCGTACCGGCTCCACCCGGCTTCATGTAGCCAGCCGCCACGATGTCGTGCATGGCGGTGAAGACGCTCTGCACGGCCGGAAGCGACCAGCAGCCCTCCTCGAGGTTTTCGAGGGCGAGACGGACCTCGTCTCCACCCTCCTTGATCGCCGACTCGATGGCCATCGTCTGGTAGTAGGTTGCCGCTTCCTTGCCCCAGACGAAGAGGTACTTGCCCTGCTCCTTCGCCTTGGCACCGAGGTCCATCATCTCCGCCCACGTGGTCGGAGGGGTCCAGCCGTTCTCCTCGAACAGGCTCGACGAGTACCACGTGCCGTAGACGGTGAGGACGTAGTTGAGCGCGGCGAGCTTGCCGTCGTACGTTCCGGGGGTAAGGACTCCGCCGTAGAGGGTGTCGCGGATCTTGTCGCCCTCGAGGTTCTCGGCGTCGATGACATCGGTGAGGTCCTCGAGCTGGTCGAGAATGGTGTTCATTCCGATCAGGCCTGAACCTGAATTGTCGACGAGGTCAGGCGGGTTGCCTGCGACGAAGCGAGGCTGGAGCTCCTGCGCGATCTGCGTGCTCGACGCGACCTTGGCTGTCGATCCCTCGTGGTTCTTCTCGAGGATCTTGGCCGCGTACTCGACGTAGTCGACGCCGTAGCCACCGTCGAAGATGACCGAGTCGATGGTGGAGTTGTCTGCCATACCGAACGGGTTATTGGCCGAGACGGTTCCTGCCGCGCCGCCCGTGCCGCCGGGTCCTCCCGTTGCACAGGACATCAGTGATCCACCGAGCGGGATGAGTACTGCAGCGGCGATAGCGCCCCTGAGTACATTGCGTCGGTCGATGACCACGTTATCTAGATTCATCATTGTGATGTGCCTTCCAATTTTTGCTGGGATTTGCTGAACCGGGTTGGGGGCCCTGATCAGCGGGTGGGGGTTGGGTTATGCGAGCCTGCGGATTTTTCCGCGGTACTTGTCTTCGAGTGCGCTGTTGTGAGCATCTCCTGCCGGGATATTCGCCGAGATGTACAGGGGCGGAACTTCGTCCCTCTCGGTGAACCGGCGGGAAACCTCGACGGTCAGCATCTGCGCGATGAAGGCGGATGTGATCGACGAGATGGCACCGACGCCGACGCCGCCGGAGAGCTCGAGGGTGGTGTCGCCGAAGGGCGCCAGGTTGTCGAGAACGACGTCGGCGACATCGCTGAGCCGCTTGCCACTCGGATGCTTGGGCTCGACCGCGTTCGTGTGCTCGAGGCTCGTCACAGCGATGAGCTTGTGTCCGCGTTCCTTCACGGCGAGCGCAAAGCCGACGATGGATCCGTTGACGCCCGAGTTCGACGCGATCAGGAACACGTCCTGCGGGTTGATGACCGACACCTCGATGAGCTCGTCGACCACAGCGGAGTCACGCTCGAGGGTCGATCCACCGAGGTCTCCAACATCCCTCCCGCCGTACAGGACGAGGTCGTGGAGCGAGATGCGATTGGTCGGAATGAGGCCGCCGGCTCTGCCGGCGATCTCCATGGCGAATGCCTGTGAGTGGCCGGTGCCGAACGCCTGAAGCACCCCACCGGCGTCGAGCGCGTCGACGCAGAGGTCGACGGCGGCATCGAGCCCGCCCGATCCCGCGAGTTCTGCAAGCCGCTCCAGCCGGGTTGTGGCCTGGCTGAGCAACTGGTGAACAAGGTCCGTCATCGGCCCCCGCCTTTCCTTGTCGTGGTTCGGGCATCGCGCCGCGCGGGACGGCGGTGTTCGGAGACAGCCATCGCGCTGGCCGCGAGCTTCGCCGCGGTTTCGGCCGAGTTGTGCTGGGCGACGAGCAGATAGAGCAGGTCGAGCACAAAGAGTTGCGAGTGTTTCGCGGAGAGATCGTCCGGCTGCAGGAACTGTTCGGGCGCTGCGGTGACGACGTTCACGTCGGCCACTGTGGCGAGCGGGGACCTGGCGTTGTTGCTCAGCGAGATCGTGAACGCGCCGGACGACTTCGCCTGGGACAACATCTGGATGGTCTCCTCGGTGCGACCGGTGTTCGAGATACCGATCGCCACCGACCCCTCGCCGAGAATCGCCGCACTCGTGAGTCCCGCGTGAACTTCCGACCAGCAGTGGGCGTTGATGCCGATGCGATACAGGCGTCCCTGCATTTCGAGCGCCATGCCGGCGCTCCCGCCGATGCCGTAGATGTCGAGGTGCCGCGCTGTTGCGATCGCACGGGCGATCGCGGTGACGGCGGTGAGGTCCATCTGCCGCGCCGTGGTCTCGAGCGAGCGAACGTGCGCGTGAAGGAGAGTGCTCAGGACCTCGCCGGGGGTGTCCTCGGGAGCAAACGCCCGGCCGATGTCGGCACGCCAGGACTCGTGGGCATCGCCCCTGCCGCTGTCGCTCGCGACACCGACCCGGAACTGCACGTAGCCACTGAAACCGATCTGGCGACAGAACCTCGTCACCGTCGCGGCTGACGTCCCCGCCCGCTCGGCGAGTTCGGTGATCGAAAGCTCGAGCGGGAGGGTGGGGTGTTCGAGGAGAAGCTCCGCGATTTTCACCATAACGCTCGACATATGTGGCAGGTTGGCCTGAATGCGAGTCGACATACGCAATGCCTCTCTACCCGATGTCAGCGTTGACATGAAAATCCGTTTCAGTGGATTGGAGCTTTGTTGAAAAGTATTCTTACCTGTGAGGAAGGGCAATGATGCAACGATCACGAAGTCGTAACGAATGATTAACGTCCTCGCAATAGACGCCGGCGGCACATCCACTCGAGCCGTCCTGCTGGATGAAACGGGGCATTGCCACGGCTATGGGTTCGCCGGAGGAGGAAATCCCGTTTCGTCGGGTCCCGACCGCGCAGCCGCCTCGATCACCGCGGCCGCCGAGGTGGCGAGTGATGCTGCCGGACGCCCGCCGGGTGACGTCGGGCACGTCCTCATCGCGATGGCGGGTATGAGCGTTTCGGGTCCGATCGACTGGGTGACCACGCCGCTCGCCGCTCGCGGTTTTCCCGCAACGGCTCACGTGGCATCCGATCTTCTCGCCATCTACTTCTCCGGCACCTGGGAACCGGACGGCTATGCGATGGTCGCCGGCACGGGGTCGGCGGGAATCCGTGTACGCGGGGGCGTCACCGAGGCAACCGCTGACGGACTTGGCTGGTTGCTCGGCGATGCGGGCTCCGGCTACTGGATCGGCCACCGGGTTGTCGGCGCTGCCGTGGCGAGCCTGGATGGGCGCGCCGAACCGACGGCGCTCGTGCCACTGGTCCTCGAGGCGGCCGGCATCGAAGACTCGCGCGAGCGAGGACCGGACGGCCGGTCATCGTCGCTCCGCGCGCTGGCCCAGGCGCTGTATGGCCTGCGCCCCGTCGAACTGTCGCGGTTCGCCCCGCTCGCCTTTGCGGCCGGGTCGGATGCCACCGCTCGCGCCATACTGGACGACGCGATCGACGCACTCGCCCGGTTGTTCGATGCGATTTCGGTGCGGGACCTCGCCGGCCCGCTCGTCCTCGGCGGAAGCATCCTGACCTCCCAGCCCCGGGTGAGCGAGGGAGTGGCCGAGATCATCCGCGGGTCGGGGTTTGATCCCGAGATCAGGGCTGTCCCCGACGGGGTGGTCGGAGCCGCGGTTCTCGGGCTGCGCTCAGCCGGTATCGACGTGACCGCCGACATCTTCGACCGGATTCGGGCGACACTCGCCCACCTGCGCTGAGCGGGATCCCGCTTCCACCGACCTGTTCGGCAAACCCCGACCGGGTACGCTCGACCCAACCGACGACGAAAGGCACCCCAGATGCAGATCCGCTCGACCCCGTCCATCCGGCCCGGCCTGTGCTCGATCACGCTGCGCGAGTCGAGCGTCGACGAGGTCATTGCCCTGGCGGCTGCTGCCGGACTGGAGTCGATCGAGTGGGGCGGTGACGTCCACGTCCCACCGGGCGACATCGACACCGCCAGGGAGGTCGGCGAGCGCACCCGCGCTGCGGGCCTCGACGTGGCATCCCTCGGCTCCTACTACCGCTGTGACGAGGTCGGCGACTTTCCCTCCGTGCTCTCCTCGGCCGCGGCGCTCGGCGCCCCGCGCATTCGGGTCTGGGCCGGCGAGAAGGCGTCTGCGGATGCCTCAGCCGACGACCGCGCGCTGGTCACCGCCCAGCTCGACTCAGCAGCGCTGCACGCATCGGAGTACGGCATCGAACTCGCGCTGGAGTTCCACGACGGCACACTGGCAGACACCGCCGAATCAACGCTCGACCTGCTCTCCGGCATCACGGCGACCAACGTGTCGTGCTACTGGCAGCCACCGGTCGGCGCCGATGACGAGGAGGCTCTCGCCGAGCTGTCACAACTGGCGCAGTGGGTGTCGACGGTTCACGTCTTCTCGTGGTCACCCAAGCGCGAACGGATGCCGCTGGAGCGCCGGGAAGCACTGTGGACGCGTGCCCTCGCCTTCGCGGGCACCCTGCCGGGCGTTACCGACGCACTCATCGAGTTCCTGCCGGACGACGACCCGGCACTCCTGGCCGGCGAGGCCGCGACCCTCGCGTCCTGGCTCGCCTGAGGCCTGCCGCGGGCGTAGCCCGCCCGGCCGCCCCGTTGGCCGAGAGCATCACTTCCGGTCGAACGCATCGGTTCCGCCGGGCGTTCTCGACCGCAACTGATGTTCTCGCGTATGGGCTGCGGTGTCCGACCGCAGCCCGGGTCAGCCCGCGACGGCCGCGAGCCGGGCACCGGCCTCGCGGAGCCACAGCCGCGTGTCGGCCATGGCGGACTCCGTGCTCCCAGCAATCTCAGTGAGTGAAACGGCAGCACCGAAGCCAAGCGGTTCGGCCGTGATCGCGCCCGCCACGAGCATCGCGCGCGTCGAGCCAGCCGCGGCGAGAGAGCGCACGTACGACGGGACCTTCCCGGCATCCGACTGGCCGTCGAAGCGTCCCTCACCCGTGATCACGATCGAAGCGGATGCCACGGCGTCGGCCGCTCGCACCACCTCGCCGACCGCGTCTGCACCGGCGGCGAGCGTCGCGCCCCAGGCCAGCAGCCCGAAGCCGGTGCCGCCGGCAGCACCGGCACCCGGAGTGGACGCGTCGGCGGGCAGCAGCGCGGCCAGCCGGGCGAGCCCAGCGTCGAGCACGGCGACATCGGCCGCGGTCGCCCCCTTCTGCGGCCCGAAGACCGCGGCAGCACCGGAGGACCCGAGCAACGGGTGGCTCACATCGCTGAGCACGACCGCCCCGCCGGGAGGCAGAGTGCGAAGCCCGCTGAGGTCGACGGCCTCGAGGCTCGCGAGCCCCCGACCACCGGGGGCGATCGGGATGCCGTCGCCGTCGAGGAACCGCGCCCCGAGCGCGGTGAGCGCTCCGGCGCCACCGTCGGTCGACGAGCTGCCGCCGATCGCGAGGTAGACCCGCTCGACACCAGCGTCGAGCGCGGCAGCGATGGCCTCGCCGAATCCGATCGTGTGCGCGTCGAACGGGAGCAGCGGGTCGAGCAGGGTGATGCCGCTCGTTTCGGCCAACTCGACCACGGCGGAATTATCCGGCAACCGGAGCCAGCTCGCCTGGACGGGCCGGTCGTCGGGCCCGAGCACCGTCACAGGCACCCGTTCGGAACCGGGGACGGCGATCTCGAACGCATCGAGAGTTCCCTCGCCTCCGTCGGCAAGCGGCATCCGCACCAGAACATCACCCGGGCGAACCGAAGCCCAGCCTTCGGCGAGCGCGTCCGTCACCTCGATCGCCGTCGCTGTGCCCTTGAACGAGTCCGGCGCGATCACAACCGTGTGGGATGTCATAGCTCCACTGTGCCAGAGCCGCGCCGGTCGGCAATGGGTATGACGGCGGGCTCCCCGTTGCCCATCAGCCCCGGTGCCCATGAGCTGAATCGCCGGTTAGCCGAGTGGCTGGCGAGCAGCCGCTGGGGCGGATGCTGTTTCTGGCGTTGTGTCCGAATCGATCGGGTCAGCGGCGCGACCGCGCGGCGGCCCTGCCGACTCCCGCACGACGAGGGACGGCAGGATACGTGGAAGGTCGGCGGCGTCCTCGTCCCGGAGCACGGCCAGCAGTTCGGTCATGATGTCGCGGCCGAGACCGTCGAAGTCCTGCCGGATCGTGGTCAGCGGCGGAGCAAAATGCTCGGCCTCAGGAATGTCGTCGAAGCCGATGACGCTCACGTCGGCTGGCACGCTGAGCCCGGCCGAACTGAGGGCGTGGATCAGCCCGAGCGACATCTGGTCATTGCCGACGAACACCGCGGTCATGTCGCGGTCCGCGGCGAGCGCGAGCCCGTGGCGGTACCCGCTCGCCGGGGTCCAGTCACCGACGAGGTGCTCGCGCGCCGGCAGTCCGGCGCCGGCGAGAGAGTCGCGCCAGCCGCGGAGGCGCTCGGTGGCGTCGGTTGAATCGAGCGGCCCTGAGATGTGCCGGATCTCGCGGTGCCCGAGGCCGACCAGATGATCGACGGCCGCACGGGCGCCCGCGTACTGGTCGAGCGCGACAGAGTGAACGCCGGGTCTTCCGCCCGCGTCGACGGCGATGAACGGCACCCCGAGCTCGATGCTCAGGATGGCCTCGAGCGCGCCAGCATGCGCCGCGATGAGCACGATCGCCTCGACGTTCTGGCGCAGCAGCAGCTCGACGGCAGCACGCAGCGAGGCCGGGTCTGAGTCGAGCATGCTCGCCATGCTCACCGCGTACCTGGCATCCCGAGCCGCGTCGTTGAAGTGCAGCGCCGTCGAGGACGGACCGAAGTCCGGCCCGCCCGTCGTGATCAGTCCGATCGTGCGCGACCGCCGGGTGACCAGCGCGCGTGCCGCCTGCGACGGCGTGTACCGCAACTGCTTGATCGCCTTCTCGACGCGCTCGCGGGTGGCTGGCCGAACATTGGGCAGGTCGTTGAGCACCCGGGACACGGTCTGGTGTGACACTCCGGCGAGGCGCGCGACGTCGAAGATATTCGCGACGCGCGCCTTGTCATCCTCGTTCGTCACCACGTGGGTCCACTCCCGCCCGGCGACTCTCGCCCGACCATTCGATTATCTCGTCACTCTGACCGCACTGTGAACACAGGCAACATGGGTCTCACTCCGTCTTCCGCCGGCATCCGCTCGCCCCGTGCAACCGATGCCGGGTCATGTCCGTCTCGCGGTGAGCACCTTCTGCAGGACGATGAACACGAGCAGGAGCGCCCCGATGAAGATGCTGGTCCACCAGGACGTGAGGTTGCCGTCGAAGGTGATCAGGGTCTGGATGGTGCCGAGCACCAGCACGCCGAGCACTGAGCCGAGGACGAAGCCGTACCCGCCGGCGAGCAGTGTGCCGCCGATCACCACAGCGGCGATGGCGTCGAGTTCGGTTCCGATCGCCGTGAGCGCGTACCCCGAGAGTGTGTAGAAGCTGTACAGCACCCCGGCGAGACCGGAGCAGAACCCGCTGACGACGTAGACGAGGACCTTGGTTCGGGCCACAGGAAGCCCCATCAGGACACCGGATGCCTCGCTGCCGCCGATCGCGTACACGGTGCGGCCGAAGCGTGAATAGTGCAGCACCACCACGGCGACGATGACAAGCCCGAGCGCGAGGATCACGCTCGGGGTGATGCTGAGGCGTGGCGCGAGGGGAATCCGCGTCTGCGCCAGCGCGATGAACACCGGGTCGGTGATCGAGATCGTCGTCTTGCTGATCACGTAGCAGAGGCCCCGCGCGAGGAACATGGCCGCGAGGGTCGCGATGAACGGCTGGATCTGGAAGTAATGGATCATCAGGCCGACGGCCAGGCCGAGGAGCGAGGTGATCACGAGGATCAGCGGGATGATCACCCCGGGCGGCCAGCCGGCCTGGAGCAGGCTTGCCGCGATCATCGTCGACATGGCGAGCACCGCGCCGACCGAGAGGTCGATGCCCCCGGTGAGGATGACAAACGTCATCCCGACGGCGAGCACGATGAGGTAGGAGTTGTCGATGAAGAGATTGGCGATCACCTGCGGGTTCGTGAACCCGCGATACCGGGACGCACCCGCGATGAACATGCCGACGAGGAGCACGGCCGTAACGGTGACCGGCCCATACTTCGGGTTCGTCAGCCAGCCACGAACGCGCCCGGCTGCCGCGCTGACCGGAGATCCGTCGGTCACGACTGTTGCGGTCATGCCGTCACCGCCCTTCCGCGGCGGCGCGCGTTTCGGCGGCGCGCCGACTCGATCAGCTGGGTCGTCCGCGGCGACTGGAGCAGGCAGACCACGGTGACAACGGCGGCCTTGAACACCATGGTCACGATCGGCGGAATGCCCACCGTGTACACGGTCGTGACGAGAGTCTGGATGACCAGCGCACCGATCAGGGTGCCGAAGAGCGAATACCGCCCGCCCGCGAGCGACGTGCCGCCGATGACCACCGCGAGGATGGCATCCAGTTCGATGAACAGTCCTGTGTTGTTGGCATCCGCCGCGGTCTGGTTGCTCGTGAGGACGAGTCCGGCGATCGCGGCGCACACCGCGGTGAAGACATAGACGGTGATGAGCAGGCCCCTGGCGCGAACCCCGGCGAGGCGGGATGCCTCGGGGTTGATGCCGACGGCCTCGATCATGAGGCCGAGCGCCGTTCGACGGGTGATGACGACGGCGAACACGAAGATGACAGCCGCGATGAGTACAGCGATCGGCAGCCCCAGGAAGAACCCTGAGCCGATCGCCTTGAACGGAGGGCTGTTGACCGTGAGGATCTGCCCCTCGGTGATGAGCATGGCGACACCGCGGCCGGCCGTCATGAGAATCAGCGTCGCGATGATCGGCTGGATGCCGACCACCGCGACGAGGAACCCGTTCCAGAGCCCGAGCACGAGGGAGATGAGCAGGGAGACGACCACCGCAACCGCGACGGTGCCCGGATTGCCCGGATCCGGGGAGCCGAGGATGATCGAGCAGGCAACGGCGCCCGAGATCGCGCAGACGGCGCCGACCGAGAGGTCGATGCCGCGGGTGGCGATGACGAGCGTCATACCGACCGCGATCATGAGCGTCGGCGAACCGTTGCGCAGGATGTCGATGAGGCTGCCGAAGAGGTGACCGTTGCGCACCTGCACCGAGAAGAACCCGGGGAATGCGATGAGGTTGATGCCGAGGAGCACGACGAGCATCACCACCGGCCAGAACAACCGGTGCGCCATGAGCCTGTTGACGTTCATGCGACGACCTCCGTTGCGAGCCCGTCGGCGATGATGGCGAGCAGGGTGTCTGTGGTGAGGCCGTCGTTCTCGATATCGGCAACGAGCTTGCGGTCGCGCATGACGGCGATGCGATGACTCAGCCGAAGCACCTCGTCGAGTTCTGCCGAGATGTAAATCACACTCATTCCGTTCTCGGCGAGGTTTGACACGAGCTTCTGGATTTCGGCCTTTGCGCCGACATCGATACCGCGGGTCGGTTCATCGAGGATGAGAAGCCGCGGGGCTATCGCCAGCCAGCGAGCGAGGAGCACCTTCTGCTGGTTGCCACCCGAGAGATTCTTGAGCAGCGCGTCCGGATTCGCCGGTCGAATGTTGAGTGCCGAGATGTAGCTCTCGGCGAGTTCGTCCTGCCGTTTCTTCGGGATAGGCCGAAACCATCCGCGGTCGGCCTGCAACGCGAGCGCGATGTTGTCGCGAACCGTGAGTTCGTCGACGATTCCCTCTTCGCGACGGTTCTCGCTCGAGTAAATGACCCGTTCACGAATCGACTGGCGTGGGGTGCGGATGCGACGCGGCTTGCCCTCGATCTCGAGCGCACCGGCATCCGCCCGGTCGACTCCGGAGAGGATCCGCGCCAGCTCGGTACGGCCGGACCCGAGCAAACCGGCGAGGCCGACGACCTCGCCCTCGAACACGTCGAGGTCGGTGGGCTGGACCGAGCCCTTGCGGCCGAGCCCGACGGCGCGCACGTACGGGGTGAGTTCGACGTCATCGATGCTCTGCTGCCTGGTCTTGCGTTCGAGGTCCTCGAGCACGGTGAGTTCCTTGCCGATCATCTTCTGCACGAGTTCGATGCGCAGGATCTCCTCGGTCAGGTACTCACCAACGAGTTTGCCGTTGCGCAGAACGGTCAGCCGGTCGGAGATCTCGTACACCTGGTCGAGGAAGTGCGAGACGAAGAGAATGGCGACTCCGTCCTGTTTGAGCTCGCGGATGATGCGGAAGAGTTCCTGCACCTCATCGGCGTCGAGGCTCGACGTTGGCTCGTCGAGGATGAGCACCCGCGCGTTGATGTCGGTCGCGCGTGCGATGGCGACGAGTTGCTGAACGGCGAGAGAGTGTGAGCCGAGCCGCGAGTTGGGATCGATGTTGAGGTGGAGTTTCGCGAGCAGTTCGGCCGCTCGCGCCCGAGTCGCCCGCCAGTCGATGAAGCCGAACCGCCGTGGCTCCCGGCCGAGCATGATGTTCTCGGCGACCGTGAGGTTGGTCAGGAGGTTGACCTCCTGATAAACGGTCGAGATCCCCGCCGCCTGTGCCTCTGCCGTTGTGGAGAACGACACCTCGCTCCCGGCGAGCGTGATCACGCCGCTGTCGATGCGATAGACGCCGGTCAGCGCCTTGATCAGGGTCGACTTCCCTGCCCCGTTTTCGCCGAGAAGCGAGTGCACCTCTCCGGGAAACATCCGGAAACTGACGCCGTCGAGGGCTTTCACCCCGGGGAACTCGATGGAGATGTCCTCCATGCTGACGGCCGGTTGTTGATCGGTCATGACTCTGCTCTCTGCGCTGAGGGAAGATGTGTCGGGCGTCCCTGGCCCGGATTCATCGGTCCAGGGACGCCCGAGGGGAGGGTGCCTAGTACTTCCTGTCCGGGAGCGCTTCGACAGCCTGCTCCTGGGTGAAGGTCGTCTCCTCGGTGATGATCCGCTTCTCGACGTCTTCTCCCGCGACGACCTTCTCGACAATTTCGACGAGCTGGTTGCCGAGGAGTGGCGAGCACTCGACGATGAAGTTGATCTTGCCGTCGGCGAGCGCCTGCATTCCGTCCTTCACGGCATCCACCGTGATGATCTTGATGTCGGTGCCAGGCACCATGCCCGCCGCCTCGATCGCTTCGATCGCGCCGAGGCCCATGTCGTCGTTGTGTGCGTAGATCACGTCGACGTCGGGGTTCGACTTGAGCAGCGCCTCGGTGACCTGCTTGCCACCGGCGCGGGTGAAGTCGCCGGTCTGCGACGCGACCACCTGGAACTTGTCGTCAGCGGCGATGACATCGGCGAAGCCCTCGGCCCGGTCAAGCGCGGGGGCTGCTCCCGTCGTTCCCTCGAGCTGGATGATGGTGACCGGCTCTGTCGACGCGGAGTATTCCTCCACGAGCCATTCCCCGGCCTTTTTCCCTTCCTCGATGAAGTCGGAGCCGAGGAAGCTCACGTAGAGCGAGTCATCCGTGCTGTCGATGGCGCGGTCGGTGAGGACGACAGGTATCTCGGCGTCCTTGGCTTCCTTGAGCACGGCATCCCACCCGGATTCGATGACCGGCGAGAACGCAATGACATCGACGCCCTGCTGGATGTATGAGCGGATCGCCTGGATCTGGTTCTCCTGCTTTTGCTGGGCGTCGGAGAACTTGAGCTCGATGCCCGCGTCTTCGAATGCCGCCTGGATGTCTTTGGTGTTCGCCGTACGCCATCCGCTCTCGGCGCCGACCTGGGCGAATCCAACGATGATCTCGCTCGGGTCCTTGGGCCCGTCTGCCGAGCTTCCGCCCGACTGTGCGCACCCGGTGAGCGCGAGGAGCACGGCTCCTGCAGCTGCAATCGGCGCAAGTATCTTCTTCACAACCAAACCTCCTTGTTCGGCCGGCGCGACGTGTTCCGATGCTGAGTCAGCTGCCGGTTGACCAGTCCGTTCTGGTCATGGCTGTGATGTTAGCGCTCACAATTAGGCGAGCACAACGTAAAGATCAAGGTCCGTTATCAAATTGTGAGCGATCACACCGCGGGCTCGGTTAACGCGAGAAGCGGATGCCGCCAGCTGGCAGCATCCGCTTCGTACGTCGCGCGTCGACCCGGGCGCCGAGAACGTCACTTCCGGTCGAGAACATCCGTTGCGGGGGATGTTCTCGACCGGAACTGATGCGTTCGGTGGGTGGGCGCCCTAGAACCCCTGCGCGAGCCGGTAGTACGCGTTGTTCCAGCGCACCTCACGCGAGAACCCGTCGAGCGTCGTGTCGTTGTCGATGACGAGCAGCTCGGTGCCGGCGATCTCCGCGAAGTCGCGGAACACGTCGACCCCGACAGCGGTCGACATCACCGTGTGGTGGGCGGCACCAGCGGTGAGCCATGCCGTCGCCGAGACAGCGAACGACGGCTGCGGCTTCCACACGGCACGGCCGACCGGCAGCTTCGGCAGCGCTTCAGCCGGTTCGATCACGTCGACGACGTTCGCCACGAGCCGGAACCGATCGCGCATGTCGCTCATCGCGACGACGACAGCGGGGCCGGGGTCGGCGGTGAACACGAGCCGGACCGGGTCTTCCCTGCCGCCGATTCCGAGCTCGTGGATCTCGAGCGTCGGCTTCGCCGTGGTGAGGCCGGGGCTGACTTCGAGCATGTGCGCGCCGAGGATCTGCTCCTCCCCCGGCACCAGGTGGTAGGTGTAGTCCTCCATCAGCGAGGCGCCACCGGGCAGGCCTGCACCCATGACGGATGCCGCGCGCACGAGAACGGCGGTCTTCCAGTCGCCCTCTGCACCGAAGCCGTAACCCTCGGCCATGAGCCGTTGCACGGCGAGGCCGGGCAGCTGCTTGAGCGCGCCGAGGTCCTCGAACGACGTGGTGAACGCGCCGAAGCCGCCCTCCTCGAGGAACGACCGCAGTCCGATCTCGATGGCCGCGCCGTCGCGGAGCGACGAGTGGCGCTCGCCGCCCTTCCGCAGTTCGGGGGCGACGTCGTAGAGCTCTTCATATTCGGCGACGAGCGCATCGATGGCGCTCTCCGACGCAGCGGCGACGGCATCCGCCAGGTCATTGACTCCCCAGGTGTTGACCTGGACGCCGAACTTGAGTTCGGCCTCGGTCTTGTCACCCTCGGTGACGGCGACGTAGCGCATGTTGTCACCGAACCGGGCGAGCTTGAGTTCGTGGGTGGCTGCCCAGCCGGCGGCTGCGCGCATCCAGGTGCCGACCTGCGCTGTGACGGCGGGGTTCGAGACGTGGCCGACGACAGTTTTGCGCGAGACGCCGAGTCGAGTCTGGATGTAGCCGAACTCCCGGTCGCCGTGTGCCGCCTGGTTGAGGTTCATGAAGTCCATGTCGATGCTGTCCCACGGCAGCGCAACGTTCGCCTGCGTGTGCAGGTGCAGCAGCGGCTTCCGCAGCGCGTCGAGGCCCGCGATCCACATCTTCGCCGGCGAGAACGTGTGCATCCACGCGATGAGGCCGATGACTTTGTCGTCGGAGTTGGCGTCGAGCATCGCACGCCGGATCGACGCGGAGTCCTTGAGGACGGGCTTCCAGACGACCTTCACCGGAACATCGGATGCCGCGCCGAGGGTTCGCGCGATCTCCTGCGACTGCTCAGCCACCTGCTGAAGTGTCTCTTCGCCGTACAGGTTCTGGCTACCGGTGAGGAACCAGACCTCGTAGGCGTCGAGTGAGGTTACGAGCTTAGGCATGGGTGTCTCCTTGGGAGTCGGCGAGAGCGCCCTGCGGCGCCTGGCCGTAGACGTTCTGGTAACGGTCGAACAGTGAGTCGATGGCGGGCTGCGGGATCGGAACCGGCTCGCCGAGCTGGCGGGAGATGTGCACGGTGCGGGCGACGTCCTCGACCATGACGGCGGCCTTGACGGCATCCTTTGCGTCCTTGCCGATGGTGAACGGACCGTGGTTGGCCATCAGGACGGCACGGCTGCGGTGGCCGGTCAGCGTCTCCACGATGCCGCGACCGATCGAGTCGTCGCCGATGATGGCGAACGGCCCCACCGGGATCTCGGCGCCGAACTCGTCGGCCATCGCGGTGATCACACACGGGATCGGCTCGTTGCGCGCTGCCCAGGCCACCGCGTAGGTGGAGTGGGTGTGCACGACACCGCCAACCTCTGGCATATTCCGGTAGACGTATGCATGTGCCGCCGTGTCGCTCGACGGTGACCGATCGGAGCCAGGGGTGCCGGGAAGCACAGTGCCGTCGAGGTCGCAGAGGATCATGTTCTCCGGCGCGAGGTCGTCGTAGCTGACGCCGGACGGCTTGATCACGAAGAGATCGGCGCCTGGGACGCGTCCGGAGACGTTTCCGCCCGTCCAGACCACGAGCCCGTAACGCACGAGTTCTCCGTGGAGTCTCGCAACATCGGCACGGACGCGCGCGATGGCGACCTCGATTTCGGGGGAATAGCCGCTCACGCGAGAGCCTCTCTCTTCAGCTGACGCAACCGGTGCATCACATCGTTGCCTCCACGACCGAAGTAGTCGTGCAGTTCGCGGTATTCGGCGAACAACCTGTCGTACGCCTGCGCCGCCTTCTCGTCTGGGGTGAAGACGTTCTTGTTCACCTTGCCCATGACCTGGCCTGCCGCCTGCACGTCCGGGTAGGCGCCGGCTGCCACAGCGGCGTGGATCGCGGAACCGAGCGCGGGGCCCTGGTCGCTCGCGATGGTGGAGATCGGCATCCGCAGGACGTTGGAGTATGTCTGCATGAGGAACGGGTTCTTCTGCAGGCCGCCCGCGACGATGAATTCCGTCACAGGGACGCCGGACGCATTGAACGTCTCGACGATCACGCGGGTACCGAAAGCCGTGGCCTCGAACAGTGCCCGGTAGATTTCCTCGGTGCGGGTGGTCAGCGTGGTGCCGAGCACGACGCCGGAGAGTTCGTGGTCGACGAGCACCGAACGGTTGCCCGACTGCCAGTCGAGAGCGACGAGTCCGTGTGCGCCGACCGGCTGGTCCTCGATGAGGCTCGTCAGGTACTGGTGGATGCTGAGGTCGGCTTCCTCCGCCGCTTCGTAGTAGGCGCTGGGAACCTGGTTCTTGACGTACCAGGCGAAGATGTCGCCGACACCGGACTGCCCGGCTTCGTACCCGTAGAGACCCGCGACGATCCCGCCGTCGACGACGCCGCACATGCCAGGCACCTCGACGAGCTTGTCGCTGTTCATCACGTGGCAGGTCGACGTCCCCATGATGGCGACCATCTGCCCGGGGAGCACTCCGCGCGCCGCGGGGGCGGCGACGTGTGCGTCGACATTACCGACGGCGACGGCGATACCCTCGGGCAACCCCGTCCAGGCAGCGGCCTCCGCGGAGAGCCGGCCGGCGGCATCCCCCAGCTGACCGATCCGGTGCTCGAGTTTCGACTCGACGAAGTCGGCGAAGTCGGGGTTGAGCGCGGCGAGGTAGTCGCGGTTCGGGTACTCGCCGTCCTGGTAGATGCCCTTATAGCCAGCGGTGCATGCGTTGCGCACGTACTCACCGGTGAGCTGCCAGATGATCCAGTCGGCAGCCTCGACCCAGTGGTCCATGCGGTCATACAGTTCGGGGTCTTCCTCGAGCAGTTGCAGGCCCTTCGCGAACTCCCACTCGCTCGAGATGAGGCCGCCATAACGGGGCAGCCAGCTTTCCCCGCGGGATGCCGCGAGCTCGGTGATGCGGTCGGCCTGCGCCTGCGCGGCGTGGTGCTTCCACAGCTTCACATAGGCGTGCGGGCGGTCAGCGAACTCAGGCAGCTCGTTGAGCGGGGTGCCGTCCGCGAGCGTGGGAACCATCGTGCAGGCGGTGAAGTCCGTGCCGATGCCGATGACGTCTGCCGAGTCGATCCCGGCGATCTTTACCGCCTCGGGAACCGCTGACTTGAGCACGTCGACGTAGTCCTGCGGCACCTGGAGCGCCCAGTCCGGCGGCAGTCGCTTGCCGGTCGCGGCGAGGGTCGTGTCCATCACGGCGTGCGGGTAGTCGAGCACAGCACTGCCCAGTTCGGCACCGTCGGAAACGCGCACGACGACCGCGCGGCCGGACAGGGTGCCGTAGTCGACCCCGATCACGTAGCGCTCGGCGGCCTGGTTCTCTGCTTGATCGGTCACCGTCTCGACTCCTTCGTCTGAATTTCGCCCGGTGTCGGGCTCCTGCTGTACTGCCACGTGCTCCTCAATTCTAACGTTGTATATCGGTTCGGATGCTGAGGGCCGCGAGGCCGCGAAGCGTCACGTCCCCGCCGGAAAGTTCGGTCGCGAGCCGGGTGCCGTGCTGCGCGAGGATGCGGTTACTCAGTCCGAGAAGCTGGGTGGGATCGACCGCTTCCAGGAGCACAGCGGTGCCAGCGGCCGCGATCGCTTCGATGAGCGAACGACGCTCGTCGCGCTCGGCCGGGCCGAGTCCGGAAAACGGTTCGGTGATCAGTGCCACTCTGGGCGGCGTCGCTGCCCAGCCAGCCAGCACCTCGTTCATGTCGCCCGTCGACGGCCGTGACCTGGCACCGGGAAGAGCCTCGAGCAGCATCGACGGCGCCCGGCGCGGGATGTAGGTGCGCCGCGGGTCGATCAAACCGGTCCGGGCCAGTCGGGCGAGCGATTCACCCGACACGCTCGTCGGGATCCCCCCGATGAGGCCGACGTCATACGCGGGCGGGTGTTCGGAGATGAACAGCACCCGCGCCGCTATCGCTTTGGCCACCGAGGACAGGTCGACCGGCTGACCGTCGAGGCGGATTTCGCCGCTCACCTCGCCTCCGGATGACGCACCGAACACCCCGAGAACCAGGGACTCTGCCCCCGCGAGGCCCACAATTTCGCCCGACCGGACGGCGAGTGTCGCGCCTTCGACGACGGGGCGGCGGCGCTGGATGGGATGGGTGACGGTGACGGACTCCAGCTCGAGTACAACCGGCCCGAAGACCCGTTCCACCGGCGCTGGCTCGTCGACTCCGCCGGCCAGAAGGTCGAGCAGCCTGGCACTCTCCTGCGGCGTCGCGACCCCGGCAACGACCCCGTCCCTCATCACCAGAACGGCATCGATGGGAGCGGGAACGTCCCGCAGGTCGGCAAGCGACTGGACGGCGACCAGGATCGGTGTCACCGCAGCCGCCCTGGCTACGGCGGCATACCAGCGAGCGGCCTCATCGGCATGGAACAGCGTCAACCGGTCGTCGACCAGGATGACGTCGGTGCGCCTCGCCAGTGCCCTGGCCAGTTCGACGACCCGCTGGTCGACGGCGTCGAGATCGAGGATCGGAGTGCTGGGCGCGACGGGCAGGCCGACGACATCGAGGAGTTCGCGCGCTCTCCGCTCGAGCACGCGCCGCCGGGTAAAGAATCCGCTCGCCGACTCGGAGCCGAGCAGGACGTTGTCGCCGACGGTCGAGAACGGGATGGTGAGCGATTCAACACCGATCAGCGGCATCCCGGGAGCCTCGGGCACGCCACCGAGCACGGCGACGAGCCGTGCTCCGTCCGGCAACGAACCGACGAGGTGCATCTGGTTCTCCTGAAATGCGGCAGGGGTCGCCACACTGTGACGACCCCCGCGAGGTGTTACTTGCCGCCTGAGCGACGTTTGTTGTAGACGTCGAAGGCGACGGCGAGGAGCAGCACGAGACCCTTGACGGCCTGCTGCCACTCGATTCCGAGGCCGAGGATCGACATACCGTTGTTGAGGACACCGATGATGAGACCACCGATGATCGCTCCGCCGATGGTGCCGACACCGCCCTGCACTGCCGCTCCACCGATGAACGCTGCCGAAATGGCCTCGAGCTCGAAGCCGTCGCCCGCCTTCGGGCCGGCGAGGTTGAGTCGCGCGGTGAAGATGAGGCCGGCGAGTGCGGCGAGCACACCCATGTTCACGAAGAGCAGGAAGTCGGTCTTCCGGGTCTTGATTCCCGAGAGCTCGGCGGCGTGGCGGTTTCCACCGATCGCGTAAACGTGGCGGCCGAAGACACTCCGGTTCATGATGATGCCGTAGATCAGCACCAGGACAGCGAGCACGATGAGCGTCACGGGGATGCCCTTGTACGACGCGAGTGCGTAGGCGAAGAACCCGATGGCCGCGGTGATGAGCACGAGCTTGGCGATGAACCAGACGATGGGCTCAACATCCTGACCGTACTTCTGGCGGCCTGCCCGAGTGCGGAACTGGCCGACGATGAGGGCGACGACTGCCGCGGCGGCGACGATCAGGGTCAGCGGGTCAAGATCGAAGTCACCGAACAGGTCGCTCAGGAAGCCGTTGCCGAGTGCACGGTATTCGGTGGGGAATGACCCGATGTTGGCGTTGCCGAGCACGACGAGCGCCAGGCCGCGGAAGATGAGCATGCCGGCGAGCGTCACGATGAACGCCGGTATGCCGACGTAGGCGATCCAGAATCCCTGCCACACACCGACGAGCGCGCCGATTCCGAGCGACATGATGATCGACAGCCACCATGGCAGGCCCCAGGTCACGGCGAAGACGCCGGAGCAGGCGCCGACGAAGGCGGCAACCGATCCGACCGAGAGGTCGATGTGACCGGCGATGATGATCATCACCATTCCGATCGCGAGGACGAGGATGTACCCGTTCTGGACGATGAGGTTCGAGATGTTCTGCGGACGAAGCAGGATGCCGTCGGTTACGACAGTGAAGAACAGCACCACCGCGAGCAGCGCGATGAAGATTCCGTTTTTGCCGAGGTCGGAGAGCAGGTGGCTGAGCCAGCTCGTGAACTTGTTGTCGACCGGGTGGATCGCGCCGCCTGCGGCGGTTTCCTCGGTCACCGGTGTCTGGGTGTTTGACATGTCAGGGTTCTCCTTGGTGGTGCCGGGCGCCCTAGCGCGGCTTTTCCATGGTCATGAGCTTGAGAAGGGATTCCGGGTTGGCGTCCTCGATGGGAAGCTGGCCGGTGATACGGCCCTCGCTGAGGGCGTAGATGCGGTCGCAGATCCCGAGCAGTTCAGGCAGCTCGCTCGAGATGACGATGACGCCTTTGCCCTGGGCAGCAAGCGCGTTGATGATGGCGTAGATCTCGTACTTGGCGCCGACGTCGATGCCGCGTGTTGGCTCATCGAGGATCAGGACGTCGGGGTCGGAGTAGATCCACTTCGACAGCACGACCTTCTGCTGGTTACCGCCGGACAGCTTGCTCGTCTTCGCGAGCACCGATGGAGCCTTGATGTTCATGCTCGACCGGTAGCCGTTGGCGACCTTGTATTCCTCGTTGTCGTTCACGAGGCCGTTGCTCGAGAGCTTGTCGAGGGACGCCAGGGCGATGTTGCGCTTGATGTCCTCGAGCAGGTTCAGGCCGTAGTGCTTGCGGTCCTCTGTGGCGTACGCCAGGCCGTTGCCGATGGCTTCCGAGACGGTGCGGGTCTTGATTTCCTCGCCGCGCATGAAGACCTTGCCGGAGATCCTGCTGCCGTAGCTGTGGCCGAACAGGCTCATGGCGAACTCGGTCCGCCCCGCACCCATCAGCCCGGCGATGCCGACGATCTCGCCGGCGCTCACGTTGATGCTGACGTTGTCGACAACGACCCGTGTTGGGTCCTGCGGGTGGTGCGCCACCCAGTCCTCGACCCTCAGGATCTCTTCGCCGATGTTGGGCGTGTGATCCGGGTACCGGTGCTCGAGGTCGCGACCGACCATGTCCTTGATGATGCGCTCTTCGGTGACATCCGTTTTCTGGATCGTCTCGATCGCCTTGCCGTCGCGGATCACCGTGACGGTGTCAGCGACCTTTTTGATCTCGTTGAGCTTGTGGCTGATGATGATCGACGTGATCCCCTGCTCCTTGAGGTTCAGGATCAGGTCGAGCAGATGGTCGGAGTCCTCGTCGTTCAGCGCGGCGGTCGGCTCGTCGAGGATGAGGAGCTTCACGCGCTTCGAGAGCGCCTTGGCGATTTCGACGAGCTGCTGCTTGCCGACGCCGATATCGAGGATCTTCGTTGTCGGGTTTTCCTTCAGACCGACGCGCGCGAGGAGGGCCGCCGCCTCCTGGTTGGTCTTGTTCCAGTCGATGAGACCGAACGGACCGGTCTGCTCGTTGTTGAGGAAGATGTTCTCGGCGATCGACAGGTACGGACTGAGCGCCAGTTCCTGGTGGATGATCACGATGCCCTTGGCCTCGGAGTCCCGGATGTCCTTGAACTCGACGACGTCGCCCTCGAAGACAATGTCACCGGTGTACGAGCCGTGCGGGTACACCCCGGACAGCACCTTCATCAACGTTGATTTGCCCGCACCGTTCTCACCGCAGATCGCGTGGACTGTGCCGCGCTCCACGTCGAGGGTAACGTCCGAGAGCGCTTTGACACCGGGAAACGTCTTGGTGATGTTGCGCATCTCGAGGATGTTTGTGGTCACTTTTCGCACCTTCTCCATACCGAACCTGCTTCATTGCATTCGAGTGCCGGTGGGAGAGAACCTACTCTCCCACCGGCCTCGATTGAGAAGGGGTGTTAGCCGATCTCTTCTTCTGTCCAGTAACCGGACTCCACGAGCACCTCGTTGACGTTGTCCTTGACAACGATCTGCGAGTCGAGGAGGTACGACGGAACAACGAACTTGCCGTTGTCGTAGTCGTCGGTGTTGTTCACCTCAGGCTCTTCTTCGTTGAGCACGGCAACCGTCATCTCGACCGCGGCTGTCGCCAGCTTGCGGGTGTCCTTGAAGATGGTCGCGAACTGCTCACCCGAGTTGATCGCCTTGACCGAGTCGAGCTCAGCGTCCTGGCCCGAGATGGTGGGCCATTCCTCGCCGGTCGCGTAACCGGCGTCGGTGAGTGCCGAGATGATGCCTCGGGAGATTCCGTCATACGGCGAGAGGATGCCGTTGACCTGCGTGCCGTCCGAGTAGCTCGACGTCAGGATGTTCTCCATACGCTTCTGCGCGGTTTCGCCGTCCCAGCGAAGCGTTGCAGCCTGCTCGAAGTCGGTCTGTCCGCTCTTCACAACGAGGGTTCCTGCCTCGATGAACGGTGCCAGGGTGTCCTGGGCGCCTTCCCAGAAGAAGGTGGCGTTGTTGTCATCGGGTGAGCCCGCGAACATCTCGACGTTGAACGGGCCAGCGGGTGCTCCCTCGACGGGCGCGCCCTCGAGGTCGACGAGTCCGAGTCCGTTGAGTACCGAGTTGGCCTGCTGAACACCGACCTTGTAGTTGTCGAACGAGGCGTAGTAGCTCACGTTCTCGGTGTCGCGGATGAGTCGGTCGTATGCGATGACCGGAATGTCCGCGTCAGCGGCGTCCTGGAGGACCTGCGTGAGCGTGGTGCCATCGATCGAGGCGACGATCAGGGCTTCAGCGCCCTTGGTGATCATGTTCTCGATCTGGTTGACCTGGGTGGGGATGTCGTCCTCTGCATACTGCAGGTCGACCTTGTAGCCCTCGGCTTCGAGCTGCTCCTTGACGGCGTCGCCGTCCTGGATCCAGCGCTCGCTCGACTTGGTCGGCATTGCGACGCCAACGAGCGCGCCTCCGCCTTCTCCGCCGCCGCCTGAACCGCCCGACGAACATGCCGCGAGCGACACGACCATTGCGCCGGCCGCGAGTGTCGCGATGAGTACTTTCTTCACTGTGTTACCTCTCTGTAATCGTGCCATGGACGTCATTGTCGCCTGAGATTCCAGACAGGGGGTGGTGTTCCGCTCGAGCAGGGCTGCGTCCATGAACGCCCTGTTCGCTGCAGCCGCCGAAGCGGACCGCGTGCGGGTGACCGCGAAAAACTTGTGAGGGACTTCTTCGTCAGCCGATCTCGATTTCCGATTCCGGCAGCCAATGTGACCGTTCACATTGTTGTCACATGTTACGCAGAACACAAGCGAGGTTGTCAAGCTCCAAGGTCTCAGTTTGATAACCGGTCGAGGATCGCGGACCGCACAGCCTCAGAACGACGGTGTTCCCGTCGACGCGCGCACCACGAGTTCGGGCTGGATGCGTGCGGTGTACGCGTTCGGCGCGTCGCCCATGGTCCCCAGCAGTTGCGCGACGCAGCGGCGACCCAGCTCGAGGAAGTCCTGCCTGACCGTCGTCAGTGGCGGCCAGAAGTGTGCGGCCTCGGGGATATCGTCGAATCCGATGATCGAGACGTCCCTCGGGACGTCCTGGCCGACGTCGCGGATCGCGTGCATGAGGCCGAGCGCCATCTGGTCGTTCGACGAGAAAATCGCGGTGAAGTCGCGGACGCGCATCAGCTCGCGGCCGGCGTAATAGCCGAAATCCGCCGACCAGTCGCCGAGGATCGGCGCGGTGGTCGCGACATCCTGCGCGTTCATCTCCTCGAGGAAGCCGCGCATCCGAGCCTCTGCCTCGATCCAGTCCTGGGGGCCGGCCAGGTGGTAGATGTGCCTGTGCCCGAGCTCAATGAGGTGCCGGGTGGCGAGACGGGCCCCGGCCACCTGGTCGACGGCAATGGCGTGGTCGTCACCCTCGTTCGTGTTCATGGTGACGAACGGAACTCTGAGGTCCAGGCTCGAGATCGCCCGTAACACCCGCACCTGCGGCGCGATGATCACGAGGCCCTCGATCGCCTGGGCGTTGAGATGGTCGAGCGCCGTGACGATCGACTCCTCGTCCGTCGCCGTGATGTTCGCCGTCGACACCAGGTAACCGGCATCCTGAGCGGCGGTTTCGATGCTCTGGATGATGCTCGACGGCCCATACTGCGAGCGCTGGGATGCGAGCACGCCGAGCGTGCGCGACCGGCTGGTCACGAGGGCACGGGCTGCCCGGTTGGGCCGGTACTGCAGCTCGTTCATCACGTCGAGCACGCGCTGCTTCGTGGCTTCCCGGATGCTGGGGTGGTCGTTCAGAACACGGGAGACGGTCTGGTGGCTCACTCCGGCGAGGCGCGCGACGTCGCGGATGTTCGGCGCTCGGCCTTTGTCAACGCTGGGTGTCACCGGGATGCCCCTGACTCATGTGCACGGTCACATCCGCGCTGGTACGTCAATTATGCACAACCCGGCACCCGATTGGCGCAGCGGCGAGACCCGCGGCCGGTGGGGCTGAGTCATCTCAGGTGCAGCGACCTGACGGGGCGAGCGGAATCCGATGTGACAGCAATGTGACAGGCCGAGGATGCCGCCGCAACGCTGTCACACACTGTCACATCCGCTACGCCGCGCGGATAAGCGGGGCGGTCAGGATCCGTGCGGTCCGTCGCTTGCGGCGACCGCCCGCACACCGGTGCCGACCCTGGACCCGAGCCCGAGGGTGGCCGCCGAGATCGCCGCCGCGAGAAGAAAACAGCCGGCGAACGGCCAGGCGCCGCCCAGCCCGACGAGGGCCGCGAACACGATTCCGGTCGAGGCCAGCGCGAGGGCACCGCCGAGTGAGTCCGAGATCGACAGCGCCGAGCTGTTGAAGCCCTGGTTGCGATCGGTCGAGTATGACAGCGTCATGACGCTGAGCCTTGGATACATGAGGCCCATGCCTCCTCCACCGAGCAGCCACCCGCCGATCACGACGAGCGGTGACAATTCGAAGGCCGCGGTCGCCACGGCGGAGAGGATCGCCAGCAACACCAGGACGGTCCCGATGCGCATGGCATTGACGGAGCTCAGCGTTGAATCGAGCCTGCCCTGGATCCACGAGGCGCCCGCCCAGGTGAGTGCCGCACCGGTGAGCGCCAGTCCCGAGAGCGCGGCGGAGTAGTCGTACCGATCGGTCAGCAGGTACGGGATGTATACCTCGGTACCGAAGAAGGCCGCCGAGATGAGTCCGCGCAGCAGGATCACGCTCGGCAGCCCGCGCTCAGCGCGGAGCGTACCTGTCGGCAGGAGGGGGCGAACAGCCACGAGCGCGATGACGACAGCGGCAACCGCGACGACACCAACGAGCGCCCCGTCGAGCCTCGCCGAGAGGTTGAGACCGAGCACAGCTGCCGCGGCGAGCACGGCCCACCCGATCTTGCCGATCGCCCAGGCCGGTCGCGCGGCGAGGTCCGGTTGCTCGCCGCCCCGCAGCATCCGCAGGGCAGGAACCACCATGAGCATGGCGATGAGGACGAGGACGACAACGCCGAGAAACACCCAGTGCCAGCTCGTGAGTTCGGCGACGACGCCGGCGGCGAATGGACCGACGAGCGACGGAACGACCCACGCGGCGGCAAACCCGGCGAAGATCCTCGCGTGGAGCGCGGCCGGGTAGATCCGCGCGACCACGACGTAGAGCGCGACGTTCATGGCGCCGGAGCCGAGTCCCTGCACGAGGCGTCCGAGAAGGAACACGGTCATGTCCGGCGCGAGCCCGGCGATGATCAGGCCGACGATGAACAGTGCCACGGAGGTGAGCAGCGGCGCGATGGGTCCGATACGGTCTGACCAGTTTCCGGCGACAACCATGCCGATGACGCCCGTGGCGAGCGGACCGGCGAACGCGAACGCGTAGAGCGCAGCACCGTCGAGGTCGGCGCTCACGAGCGGCATGATCGTCGTCACCGCGAGCGACTCGAACGCGCTCAGGAAGACGAGCGCACACGATCCGATCGTCGCCCAGAGGTACCCGGCCGAGAAGATTCCTGGTGCAGCCGGAGGCCGGGGGTTGTGCGACCCGGTTCGGGCCCCGGCATCAGAAGTCACGCAACGAGCCTAGCCCCGCGGTCAGCGCTTCTTGAGCGCCTTCCCGATTGCCCGGTCCACGTCGGCGAGCAGATCGTCGATGCTCTCGAGTCCGACCGAGAGCCTGATCACATTGGCGGGTACCGCGAGTTCGGTTCCGGCGACCGAGGCATGGGTCATCTCAGCGGGGTAGTTGACCAGCGATTCGACTCCACCAAGCGATTCGGCGAGCTGGAACACCCGGGTGCTCTCGGCGAATCGCCTCGCCACCCGTTCGCCGCCCGCGAAGGCGACGGACAGCATCCCGCCGAAACCCGACATCTGGCTCGCGGCAAGCGCGTGTCCCGGGTGCGATTCGAGCCCGGGGTAATACACCGTCTCGACAGCCGAGTGCTCAGCGAAGTACTCGGCAATCGCCTGGGCGCTCTCGCTGTGTCGCTGAACGCGCACGTCGAGGGTCTTGATTCCCCGCGAGGTGAGGAAGGCATCCATCGGCGATGACACGGCACCGGCGGCGAACTGCATGAAGCGCACCTTTTCGTGCATCTCATCGTCGTTGAGGACGAGCGCCCCACCGATCACGTCAGAGTGGCCACCGAGGTACTTGGTGGTCGAGTGCACGACGACGTCGGCGCCGAGGACCAGCGGCTGTTGAAGTGCCGGTGACGCGAATGTGTTGTCGACGACCACGGTGAGACCGGCGGCGTGCCCGATCTCTGCGAGTTCGGCGATGTCGGTGATCTTCATGAGCGGGTTCGACGGAGTCTCAACCCAGAGGATCTTCGTGTCGGCGGTGATCGCCGACTGCACGGTGCGGAGGTTCGACATGTCGACGACGGTGTGGGTGACACCCCACGCGCCGAAGATCTTGTTGATCAGCCGGTAGGTTCCGCCGTACGCGTCGTTGCCGAGGACGATGTGGTCACCTGGCTTGAGGATGCCGCGAAGCAGGGCGTCTTCGGCGGCGAGGCCTGACGCGAACGAGATGGCGTGCTTTCCGCCCTCGAGCGCCGCGAGCTGCTCCTCCAGTCCGTTCCGGGTCGGGTTGCCCGCGCGGCCGTACTCGTAGCCGTTGCGCAGACCGCCGATGTGCGTCTGGACAAACGTCGACGACTGGTAGATCGGCGGAATGACGGCACCGGTCGTCGGGTCGAATTCCTGGCCGGCGTGAATGGCTCGCGTCGCGAATCCCTGCTTCTTCGTGGTCTTGTCGCTCATGCGCTGTCCTCTACTTGCTCAAAAAGGTCAGGAGGTCCTGACGGGTGATGACGGCGTCCGGCTTGCCGTCGTGCATGACCAGGAGTGCGTCGGATGCCTCGAGCGCCGTGCGCGCGGAGTCGAGCGACTCGCCAGACCCGATCAGCGGAAGCGGTGCCCGCGTGAGCGTGGAAACGGCATCCGTCACCGTGGCCGAACCGGAAAGGATGCTCTCGAGGAGCGAGCTCTCCGACACCGAACCGACGACCTCACCGAGAACGACGGGCGGCTCGGCGGAGAGCACGGGCAGCGCGGAAATGCCGCTCTTCGACAGCAGTGCCGCCGCACTCTGGACCGTGTCGTCGGGACGGAGGTGCGGCAGAGACTCTGCTGTGTCGCCCTTGGCCAGAACCAGGTCACCGACGGTTCGCTCGTCGGTCGCTGAACCGATGAAGCCATGCCTGCGCATCCAGGTGTCATTGAAGATCTTCGCGAGGTAGCCGCGTCCGCCATCGGGCAGGATCACGACGACGACGGCGTCTGCGGGGAGGGAGCGTGCGGCTTCCAGCGCTGCAACGACGGCCATGCCGCTTGAGCCGCCGACGAGCAGGCCTTCTTCGAGCGCGAGGCGACGGGTCATCGCGAAGGATTCGGCATCCGATACCGCGATGACCTCGTTGACCACACCCGGGTCATATGCCCCGGGCCACATGTCTTCGCCGACGCCCTCGACGAGGTACGGCCGGCCGGTGCCGCCGGAGTAGACGGAGCCTTCAGGGTCTGCGCCGATGATGCGGACGCCGCCGCTGGAGACCTCGCAGAGGAACCGCCCCGTGCCGGTGATCGTGCCGCCGGTGCCGACGCCCATGACGACGTGGGTCACGGTGCCATCTGTGTCGTTCCAGATCTCGGGGCCGGTGCTCTCGTAGTGGCTGAGCGGGCCGTTCTGGTTGAAGTACTGGTTGGGCTTGAATGCGCCCGGGATTTCGGCGGCAAGCCGGTCGGAGACGCTGTAGTAGGACTCGGGCGAATCGGGCGCGACGCTCGTCGGTGTGACGACGACCTGGGCGCCGTACGCGGTCAGTACGTTGCGCTTCTCCTCGCCGACCTTGTCCGGCACCACGAAGATGCACTTATAGCCGCGCTGCTGGGCGACGAGCGCGAGGCCGACACCGGTGTTGCCGCTCGTCGGTTCGACGATCGTTCCGCCGGGCAGCAGGTCTCCGGATGCCTCGGCGGCGTCGATGATGCGCGTCGCGATGCGGTCCTTGATCGAGCCACCCGGATTGAAGTACTCGACCTTCGCGAGCACCGTGGCGGCGATGCCGTCGGTGACGCTGTTGAGCTTGATCAGCGGGGTGTTCCCCACCAGATCGACGATGGTCTCTGCGTACTTCACGTGTCTGTCCATTCGGGGGTGCGTGCGTGGCCGGGGTCCGGATCGGGTCGGTCTCGTGACGGGTTATGGCCGTCTTATCGAGCCTAGCCGCTGCTCCGGAAGTGTTACAGGGCGCGCGTGACGCTCGCCGGCGGCATCCTCTTCACATAAAGCTGTGAGCATGCGGGCCATACACTATGGAAGGCAGCCCGGCGCGCACTCGTGATCGACGGCTGCCCCGACGACGATCACCGACGAGAGGCCCCCGTTGACCCCCCGAGACGATTCCCCCGCTGGCACCGCGAACAAGAGCGGTAACCCGGCGAAGCAGTTGACCATCAAAGAGCAGCGCGCAGAGCAGCGCGCCGCGAAGGTGGAGGCGTTCAAGCGGGAACAGGCCAGGAAGCGCCGCAACAAGCGCATCGGTATCGGAGCCGCCATTGTCGGCGGCGTTGCCATTATCGCGCTGCTCGTTGCGAGCATCGTGCTGACGATGCCGAAGAACGCCACCTATGAAGCCGGTAGCTCAGGTGCCGAGATCGAGGGCGTCGAGACCTTCGAGAACACGAACAACCACGTGGAGACCACCGTGGAGTACCCGCAGACTCCCCCGGCCGGCGGCGACCACACCCCGGCCTGGCTGAACTGTGACGTGTACACCGAGCCGCAGCAGAACGAGAACGCCGTGCACTCGCTCGAGCACGGGGCTGTCTGGGTCACCTATGACCCGTCGATCTCCGACGATGAGCTCGACGCGCTCAAGGCCAAACTTCCCTCCACCTACGTGATCCTCTCTCCGTTCGAGGGCCTCCCGACGCCGATCGTCCTCTCCGCGTGGAACGCGCAGCTCCAGATCGACGAAGCCTCTGACGAGCGCATCGGCGAATTCTTCGAGGAGTACTGGAAGAGCGAGAAAGTCCCCGAGCCCGGCGCTCTCTGCACCGGCGCCGTCGACGGACCGGGCAAGGCGTAACTTTGGCGGCTGCTGAACCGACCGACCTCGAGACGGATGCTGCGGCATCCGTCTCGACATCGGATCCTGCACCCCGGCGCCGGTCACCCCTCGCGCTGCTCCTCGTCGGTCTCGTCGCGGTGGTCATCGTGGGCATCGTCGCGTTCTCGGTTGGACGGCTGTCGACGCTCGGAGACCCGACCCCGACGACCGAGAGTGCCGAAGCAGGCTTCGCGCGCGATATGCAGACCCACCACAACCAGGGCGTTGAACTCGCGATGATCATCCGTGACCTCACGGATGATGCTGAGGTTCGGTTGCTCGCCTACGACATCGCGACAACGCAGTCTGCGCAGTCGGGCATGATGAAGGGCTGGCTCAACGTGTGGGATCTGCCTGAGTACTCGTCCGACCCGTCGATGACGTGGATGACGACGCCGACGCTCGACGGGGAAGGCCACAACCACGGATCAGGCGACAGCGCGCACAAGCCCGGTGAACCGATGCCGGGGCTGGCAACGCCCGAGCAGATCACGGAGCTCAAGAGTCTCAGCGGTGTGGCGGCCGAGCGTTTGTTTCTCGAGCTGATGATCGAGCATCACAAGGGTGCGATCGAGATGGCCGAAGCCGTGCTCGACCGGAGCACGAACTCGACGGTGCGGACGTTCGCCACCGGAGTGGTGAAGAGCCAGGACGCGGAGATCGACCTCATGACGTCGATGCTCGAGGAGCGGCCGGCGCCGTAGCGGCCCGCGTGCGGCTTCAACTGTCACAAACGCACGCCATAACGCACGGATGCGTGCACTTGCGACCACCGAACCGTCACCCCACCCTCCGGCTTCCGCCCACGGTCGGCTTCGACTGTCGCAAACACACGCCAAAGCGCCTCACCACGTGCACTTGCGTCCACCGAACCGTCGCGCCTCCCCCACCGCCGGCCTCAACTGTCACAAACGCACGCCACGACGCACGGATGCGTGCACTTGCGTCCACCGAACCGCCGCGCCTCCCCCACCGCCGGCCTCAACTGTCGCAAAGGCACGGCATAACGCTGCACCACGTGCATTTGCGACCACCGAACCGCCGCTCCCCCACCGTCGGCTTCAACTGTTGCAAACGCACGGCATATCGCCACACCACGTGCATTTGCGACCACCGAACCACCACGCCGCCCCGACCGCCGGCTTCAACTGTCGCAAACGCACGCCGTATCGCCTCACCACGTGCATTCGCGACCACCGAACCGCCGCGCCTGCCCCACCGTCGGCTTCGGCTGTCACAAACGCACGCCATAACGCCCTGATGCGTGCACTTGCGTCCACCGAACGGAACCGGCGCGTTTTCCACAGGCGGCGCGTTATCCACCGATCCTTTCGCCGCCGGTTTGAGCGAACGACGTCATGCCACCGTGAACGGATGCTGCCCCATCGTCCGCTGCCTCCCGAACTGCCCGCCGCCTTCACCGTTGCCGAGGCCCATCGGCTGGGCGTCGGGCGGGGCAGGCTACGGGGCTCCGATCTTGAGCGCCCCTTCCACGGCGTGCGCGCCCGAGGTACTACCGGTGTTTCCACATCGGATCCAGCCGACGATCTCCGCACGGACCTGCGCCGCCTCGCACAGGCGTACGCGACACGGATGCAGCCGCTGGAGTTTTTCAGCCACCGGACAGCCGCCACCCTGTGGGAAATCCCGCTGCCCGCGCTGAGCGATGTGGTGCTCGACGTTTCAGTTCCCCGCCCGGGTCGCGCCCCCCGCAGCGTCGGAGTTCGCGGACACCAGGCACATCCACGCCTCGTCCGAGTCACCGACCACAACGGATTCAAGCTCTCCTCACCGGCGTCAACCTGGGCCAGCCTCGGCCCGATGCTCCACCCGTACGACCTCGTTGCAGCGGGCGACGCAATTGTGTGCCGGCGCGCCTCGGCGGGCGGCAATGGATTCAGCCGGGCACCACTCGCAACGGTCGACCAGCTCCGGGCTGCGGTGGACGCCGGTCGCCGGCCAGGGGTGGGTGCGCTCCAGGATGCACTGGGACGGATCCGCCCGGGTTCATGGTCGCGGCTCGAGACCTGGGTGCGGCTCATCCTCGTCGATGCAGGTCTTCCGGAACCCGCACTCAATTACGACGCATACGACGACGCCGGCAATTTCCTCGGATGCATCGACCTCGCCTACCCGGAGCTCAAGATCGCCATCGAATACGAGGGCGCACACCACTGGCGAACGGCCGAACAGTTCCACCGTGACATCGATCGCCTCAACCGACTCGTCGAGGCGGGGTGGCGCATCGTGCGATTAACCGGGAGCCACGTCTTCTCTACCCCGTCCGAGGTCGTGCGGCGGGTTACTGTTGCGCGTGCGCAGTGCGGCGCGACCGCCTGAGCGACCCGCTCACTCCACGAGCGCGCGCCCCCCGAGCTGCTCCTCGAACATCCGCGCATAGGTGCCGCCCCGTGCGAGCAGTTCCGCGTGCGTGCCCTTCTCGGCGACCCGCCCCGCCTCGATCACGAAAATCACGTCGGCCTTCACGATCGTCGAGAGTCGGTGCGCGATCGCAATCGTGGTCCGGCCGGCGGATGCCGCCTCCAGCGCACGCTGGACCACCCGCTCCGAGATCGTGTCGAGGGCGCTTGTCGCCTCATCGAGCACCAGCACGGCGGGGTCCTTCAGCATCACCCGGGCGATCGCGATCCGCTGCTTCTCACCACCGGAAAGTCGGTACCCACGCTCCCCCACCACCGTGGCGTAGCCGTCTTCAAACGACGCAATCGTCTCGTGGATGTTCGCGGCACGTGCGGCCGCTTCGAGTTCTGCGTCTGTGGCATCCGGTTTCGCGTACCGAAGGTTCTCGGCGATCGTCGCGTGGAAGAGGTAGGTCTCCTGGCTGACGATCCCGATGTTCGACACGAGCGACTCGGCCTGCAGGTCACGCACATCGGTGCCGGCAAAGAGCACCCGCCCGCCTGTCGCGTCGTAGAAGCGCGGCACGAGGTACGACACCGTGGTCTTCCCGGCGCCGCTCGGCCCAACGAACGCCGCGAACTGCCCCGGCTCGATCGAGAACGACACGTCGTCGAGAGTGGGCCGCGAGTCGTCGGCTGCGTCGGGGTACCGGAAGGTGACGCCCTCAAACTCGACGCTCCCCAGCCGGGGGTTCGCGCGCGACACCGGTACAGCATCCGGCCGGTCGGCGATCGACGGCGTGAGGTCGAGGTACTCGAAGATCCGGGCAAAGAGCGCTCCGGATGTCTGCAGGTCAAGTCCGACCCGCATCAGGGCCATGAGCGGGAAGAGCAGTCGCGACTGGACGGTCGTGAATGCGACGATCGCTCCCGCTGTGATGTCGACAGAACCGCCGGAGACCAGTAGCCCCGCGACGAGGTAGACAATGGCGGGGATCGACGACAGGAAGATGTTCACCATCGCGAAGAACCACTGGCCGCTCATGGTCTGCTTCACCTGCAGGTCGACCTGCTCCTCGTTCGCTCCGCTGTAGCGCTGAATTTCGGCCGGCTGCTGGTTGAAGCTCTTCGACAGCAGCACGCCGGAGACGCTCAGTGTCTCCTGGGTGATGGCAGTCATGTCGGAGAGCGATTCCTGCGTCTTGGTGGCGATGCGCGCGCGCACCTGCCCGACGCGGCGTTGCGCGATCACGAGGATCGGCATGAGGATGAGCGCGACGATCGTCAGCTGCCAGTTGATCAGCACCATGGCGACGAACGCGGCGATCACGGTGACCGTGTTGCCGAGCACGCTGGAGATCGTGTTGCTCAGCGCACCGGCGACCCCGCCGACGTCGTTCTGCAGCCTCGACTGGATCACGCCGGTTTTGGTGCGCGTGAAGAAGCTCAGCTCCATCGCCTGGAGTTTGCGGAACAGGGAGACCCTCAGTTCGCCCATCACCGTGTTGCCGACGGTCGCCGTCAGCCAGGTCTGCCACACACCGAGCCCGGTCGCGATCACGAAGATCCCGATCATGATCGCGACGATCCGGCTGAGCGCCGGCAGGTCTGGGCCGCCCTCCGGCGGGAACAAACCGACGTCGAAGGCCTGCTCGACGAGCAGCGGCGGGATGACGCTGAGCGCAGCCCCGATCAACACCAGAATCACCGTGAGCGTGATCTTCGCCCGGTGCGGCGCGAATAGCGCCATCACCCGCTTGAACAGGTGCGGCACGCGCGGGGCACTGGCGTTCACGGCACGCTGTGCCTCTTCGTCACCGCCGCCGCGCATCCGTCCGCCGCCAGCTCCACTTCCGCCACCGCGGCCATGCATACTCATGAATTCACCCTAAGCCCGGCATACGACGTGCGAATGCCGGGCTCAGGGTGATCAATCAAACGGATGACTATGCTGAGGGATTATCCCTTCGTCGCGCCGGCCAGAAGCCCGCGAACGAAGTACCGCTGGAGGCTGAAGAAGACGATCAGCGGAATGATGAGTGACACGAACGCCGCAGCGGTCAAACGCTGCCAGTCCTGCCCTCTGGTACCGGTCAGTTCGGCCAGTCTCTGCGTCAGCGGCGCGACATCCGGTGTGCCGCCGGAGAAGATGAGCGCGACAAGCAGGTCGTTCCACACCCAGAGGAACTGGAAGATCGCCACCGATGCGATCGCCGGCAGCGCGAGCGGCAGGACGATCCGGAAGAAAATCTGGCCCGGGCTTGCACCATCGACGCGTGCTGCCTCGATAACCTCGCCCGGAATTTCTGAGATGAAGTTGTGCAGCAGGAAGATGATGAGCGGCAGGCCGAACATGGTGTGCGCGATCCAGACGGGCAGGTAGTTCTGCTCGGGAATCATCGGGACGACCTCGTGCAGCGTTTCCTGCAGCGGCCGCAGGAACGTGGTGAACATCTGCAGCAGCGGCAGGAGCGCCATCTGAAGCGGAACGATCTGCAGCGCGAAGATCAGGATGAACAGCCAGTTCGACCCCTTGAACTTCATCCACGCGAAGGCATATGCCGCCATCGCGCCGAGGATCAGCGGGAAGATCGTGCCCGGGATCGCGATCGCCAGCGAGTTCACAAAATAGGAACCGAGCTGCGGCGACGACGCCGATGACGACAGGAGCACTTCCTGGTAGTTCTCGAGGGTGAAGCCCGGGTTCTGGAAGATCGTCCACCAGCCGGTCGACTGGATGAGCTCCGCCGGCCGGAATGAGGAGACGAAGAGTCCAAAGGTCGGGATCGTCCAGATGACGGCGATGATCAGGGCGGCAAACGTCGCACCGCGCGAGGTCAGCCGACGCTTGACGCGTTTCGATTTGGTGCCGAGATCGATCGCTTCACCGCGCTCGATCTGTTCGAGGGCTTCAGCGTTGCCTGTCGTGGGAATGATCGGTGTAGTGCTCATCGGATTTCCCTCTGCTGATTCATGAGCCTGATGTTGTAGATGACAATCGGGAGGACCAGAACGAACAGAACGAGCGCGAGGGCTGAGCCTCGACCCGGTTCTGCGGCCCGGAACGCCTGGGTGTACATCTCATTGGCAATGACGCTGGTGTTGAAGTTTCCCGCTGTCATGGTTCGCACGATGTCGAACACCTTGAGCGTGGCAATCGAGATGGTCGTGATGACCACGACGAGCGAGCCCCGGATGCCGGGCAGGGTCACGTTGGTGAACCTCTGCCATGCGTTCGTGCCATCGATCTCGGCGGCCTCGAGTTGCTCCATCGGAACCGCTTTGATCGCAGCGGACAGCACGACCATGGCGAACCCGGTCTGGATCCAGATCATGACGATGATGAGAAGGAACGTGTTGATCGGCGACGTCTGCAGCCACTGAACCGGCTCGCCTCCGAACCAGATCACGATCTGGTTGAGCAGACCGATCTGCTCGTCGCCGGACTGGCGGTAGTCGTAAACGAACTTCCAGATGATTCCTGCGCCGACCATGGAGATCGCCATGGGCATGAACACGAGGGCCTTGAAGAACTTCTCGCCCCTCGACTTGTCGATGAACACGGCGTAGGCGAGGCCGACGATGGTGGACACCGTCGGGACCAGGAGCACCCAGATCACCGTGTTGAGGAGCGTGCTCAGAATCGCTGGCTGCGTGAACATCCAGACGAAGTTGTCGATGCCGTTGAAGTCACCCTGGTTGTTGGTGAATGCCAGGAGGCTCGTGCGGATGGCCGGGTAGATCAACCCGAGCAGAACGAGGATCAGGGCCGGGGCGAGGAAGACGACGAGCTGAACCCAGTCTTTGCCACGCTTGGGGGCCTTGTCGAGGAAGAAGAACAGCAGGCCAACGATGGCGGCGAAAATCGCGAGGCCACCCACAACCTGGATGATTTTGCCGATGAGGTCAGCGGTCGTCATGAAACAACGCCTTTCGGAACGAGGGAAATCAAGGGCGAGGCCACCGTGAGGCGACCTCGCCCTTGAGAGGCGGTATCAGCTAGTCCTGCGGCCAGCTGGATTCGATCGCGTCCACGGTCTCCTGGGTGCTGTCCCCGGAAACCCAGGCGACAATGCCCTTGAAGAACGAGTCGGCGCCAACGGCAGCCGGCATCAGGTCTGATCCGTCGAAGCGGAAGACGGTGTCTTCGCCCTGGAGGATCTCGATGCTCTCCTTGAGCACGTCGCTCGACGCGTTCTCCGGGTCAAGTCCCTTGTTCGCGCTGATCACGCCGCCGAGTGAAACCCGGATGTTTGCCCAGGTGTCGCTCGACAGGTAGGCACGGACAGCGTCAACCTCTTCGCCCTCGTTGAAGGCAACGGGGAACTCGCCACCACCGGTGACAGCGGTTTCGCCGCCGGCCTCAACCGAAGGAAGGAGGAAAGCGAAGACGTCTCCGTCGGGGCTGACCTCGGTTCCCTCAGGCCAGAAGCCCTCGTAGAACGATGCCTGGTGGTGCATTGAGCACTCGCCGTCGAGGATCGGAAGACCACCGTCAGCCATCTCGGTGGAGATGACGCTGGACACGTCGCCGAGTCCACCGTTGACCATGTCGGGGTTCTTGATGATCTCGCCGACGGCGTCGAATGCTGCGACGATCTGCGGGTCGTTGAACGGGATCTCGTGGTTGATCCACTGGTCGTACACGTCAGCGCCGGCCTGGCGGAGGACGTAGTCCTCAACCCAGTCGGTTCCGGGCCAGCCGGTCGCGTCGCCCGAGCCGAATCCGACGCACCATGGCTGCTGGCCGTCAGCGACGATCTGCTCGCTCAGAGCCGTGAGCTCGTCGAGTGTCTCGGGGACTTCGTAGCCCTTTTCTTCGAAATCGGTGGGTGAGTACCAGACGAAGCCCTTGACGCTGGCCATCAACGGCGCCGCGTAGAACGTGCCGTCGTGGCTGCCGTAGGTCTTCCAGTCTTCGCCCCAGAACTCGTCGACGTTGGCTTCAACGGCCTCAGGTGCCGGCTGGAGCCAGCCGCCGGTAGCGAGTCGCTGCAGCAAGCCCGGCTGCGGCACGATTCCGATGTCGGGCGCGTTGCCAGCCTCGGCAAGCACGGCGATCTGCGCTTCGAATTCCTTGGTGCCCTGGTACGAGATGTCGATCCCCGTGCAGGTCTCGAAGTCAGCCCATGACTCGAGGAGACGGTCGGCCTCGGCGTCAACGATCGTTCCGCTGATGCTGACCTCGCCGCCGTCGAAGGTACCGTACGTCTCGTAGTCGGAGCAGTCGGTGTTCTCCTTGTCGCCAGCTGCGACGTCGCCGGTGCAACCGGTCAGTGCCAGGCCGAGAATGCTCGCCGCTGCAAGCGGCGCAAGCACCCGGCGATGGGTTTTTTTCAAGCTCATCTGTGTCTCCTCGTTGAGTGTGTTCGTGAGGCGAGCTCGTCGCCTCAGCACTGCAGGTGCGGGTCCGGCGCCCCATAGGGAACCGGTTCCATGCACAAACTACGGCACAGCGGGCAGATTCACAAGCCGGACCGGGCCAACGCCGATCCGCATGGGCGCGCGCTCTCAGGGGACGTGCTGCGTCCGCCCAGCGGGCAGTCGCAGCGACGTGGAGGGCACCGCGGCACCGCCCTTTGTGTAACCGGTTCCATGTGGAGCATCTATCGGCTAACCTGTGACCGACCGCATTCCCAGCGAGGGTGGGTCCCCTACTTTCACCGGCGATCGGAGGCCCAGTGTCCAGTGCCATCGCTGACGTTGCCGCCAGAGCCCGGGTGTCGAAGGCTACGGCGTCTCGCGCTCTCTCCGGGAATGGTTACGTCGCTGAGGCGACCAGGCTGCGCGTGATCGCTGCCGCCGAGGAGATCGGCTACGTCGCATCCTCCAACGCGGCGAGCCTCGTGACCGGGCAGACCAAGAACATCGGCGTCGTCATGCCCTTCATCAACCGGTGGTTCTTCGGCGAGGTCCTCGACGGGATCGAACAGGCACTCCTCGACCGCGGGTATGACATGACCCTGTACAACCTGCACGCCGGTTCGCCGGACCGCCAGCGCGTGTTCGACTTCTTCCTCGCCCGCAAGCGCTTCGACGGCATCATCCTCATCGGGGTCGAACCGACCGAAGCTGAACGCCAGGCGCTCACCAGACTCGCGATTCCCCTCGTCGGTATCGGGTTTCCCACCGATGGCATCCCCACGCTCGCCATGGATGACAGGGGCGCTGCCAGGCGGGCCACTGAGCACCTGATCAGCCTCGGTCACCAGCGCATCGTCCACATCGGAGGCGAGGGCGCCGATGAGTCGCAGTTCTCCGTCGCGGCGCTGCGCGGCGCTGGCTACCGCGAGGCGATGGCGGCGGCTGGCCTGGAGTCCGAGTCGAGAATCGAGACGACGGCCATGAGCCTGCCCGGGGGCTACGACGCCGGTGCGAACATCCTGAGCAGTGCCCACCGGCGGCCAACTGCCGTGTTCGCCTCCTGCGACGAGATCGCCATTGGCGCCATGATCGCTGCGAGGCGTCTCGGACTTCGTGTGCCTGGCGACCTCTCGGTCATCGGCATCGACGGACACGAGTATGCCGAGATGTTCTCGCTGACCACGATCGAGCAACGGCCGCGCCAGCAGGGCAGCGACGCCGCGACGGCCCTTCTCGACGCGGTCGCCGGAAACCCGGCGCAAGCCGCCGTTGTCGACGTTCCGGCCCGCCTGATCGTCCGAACCAGCACGGCACCGCTTGCCCCGACGCGGGCTGTGCCCGGTGTTGCCGAGCGGGCGCCTGCCGAAGAACAGACGGCTTAACGCACGAATGACGCCGCTCCGTGAGGAGCGACGTCATTCGTTTGCCCCAGACAGACGGATGCCGAAGCACACGTGTCAGGGACGGTGGAGCGTTGTCGACCGCGAAGGAATACCCCGCGGGTCACGCCACAAGTAAGAGCCCCGAAGGGCGCAAATTACTTGAGGTTGACGGTTGCGCCGGCTTCTTCGAGAGCAGCCTTTGCCTTCTCGGCGGTCTCCTTGTTTGCACCTTCGAGAACGGGTCCCGGTGCACCATCGACGACGGCCTTGGCCTCGCCGAGGCCGAGCGAGGTGAGCTCGCGGACAGCCTTGATGACCTGGATCTTCTTGTCGCCGACCGACTCGAGGATGACGTCGAAGGAGTCCTTCTCCTCAACCTCTTCTGCAGCGGCACCGGCAGCAGCCGGTCCAGCAACAGCGACGGGTGCAGCCGCGGTGACCTCGAAGGTCTCCTCGAATGCCTTGACGAACTCGCTGAGCTCGATGAGCGTGAGTCCCTTGAACTGCTCAAGCAGCTCTTCAGTTGACAGCTTTGCCATGATTTTCTCCCTTAGATTTCTTTGGTCTACTCACCGCTGTCCCAGGTCTGAACCTAGGAAGCGGACTCCTGCTTCTCACGCAGCGCGTCGACCGTGCGAACGGCCTTCGACAGCGGTGCGTTGAACAGATATGCGGCTCCGAACAGCGAGGCCTTGAAGGCGCCGGCAAGCTTGCCGAGCAGAACTTCGCGGGACTCGAGGTCGGCGAGCTTGCCTACCTCTTCGGCGGTCAGGGGGTTACCGTCAAAGTAACCGCCCTTGATCACCAGGAGAGGGTTTGCCTTGGAGAAGTCGCGCATGCTCTTTGCAACGGTGACAGGGTCTCCGTGAACGAAAGCGATGGCCGACGGACCAACGAGCTCTTCGTCAAACGACGAAATGCCCGCGTTGTTCGCAGCAATCTTGGTCAGCGTGTTCTTCACCACGGCGTAGGTTGCGTCCGCACTGATGTTCTTGCGCAGCGTCTTGAGCTGAGCAACAGTGAGGCCGCGGTACTCGGTCAGCAGAACGGCGGTCGAGCTCTGGAATTTCTCCGTGAGTTCGGCAACCGAGGCTTCCTTGTTCGCCATAGCCACTCCTTGATTAGTCTTCCTCGCACCGCGGAGGCGATGCGAGCCAAAAGGGGCAGTCGGTTTTCGGCAAAAAAAAGAGCTCCGGCGCAAGCGCACGGAGCATTTCGAGAGAATCTCTAAGAATGTTTCGTTCACCTGCGCGGGTTGTCTCAGCTGAGAACCTTCGATCGGATGCACACTTGCGCGAGCACGCCGAAAACCTGCGGTCTTTGGTTTTGTCTCAGCTTATGGCATCCGTGTCACTTCGCCAAATCGCCTGCCCGCCGTCAGGCGAGCGGGCTGAGCGACAACTCGCGAAGCAGTGCGGCCGGGTCGTCATAGACGGCGATGGCGCCGGCCGAGAGGAGTTCAGCCGAGCTGAACCCACCGGACAGCAGGCCGACAGTCCGAACGCCGGCACGTGACGCGGCAATGCAGTCCCAGACCGAGTCGCCGACGAACATCGCCTCGCCCGCATCTACCCCCGCTTTTTTCAACGCGATCTCGACGATCGACGGGTCGGGCTTCGCCGTCTCGACGTCGTCCGCGTTGGTGGTCGCATCAATGGCGTCATCGATGTCGAGCTTGCCGGTGAGAATCTCCAGCTCGTCCTCGGGAGCGGAGGTGGCGAGCACGACCCTGAGGCCACGGTCGTGGAGTTCACGCAAGAGGTCCCTCGCGCCGTCGAGCGGACGCAAGCGATCGGCGAGTTCCTTGTAGTACTGCGAGTGCAGCTCTTTCGCGCGGTCACCGAGCTCGTCGACCTGGTCACCCAGCAGCGCGTCGAGCAGTTTCTGGGAGTCAAGGCCGATCGCGCGGTGGATGCGCCACGACGAGACTTCCGCGCCGACGTCGGCGAAGGCGTGCGCCCAGGCCTCGACGTGCAGGTAGTTGGAGTCGACGAGAGTGCCGTCGATGTCAAACAGAACGGCGCTCGGTGACGTGGCTGGCGCGACTTCGGTCATGGGTTCTCCTCCGGGTTGCCGCCACTGTAGCGCGACGCTGACTCCGCTGTCAGGGGATTGCGCGAGCGCTGTCGTTGCCCTCGGGATCAGCCTCGGCGGTCAGATCGGCGAGGGGCAGGCGGATGCTGAACCTGGTGCGACCCGGCACTGACTCGACCGCGACGGTGCCGCCGTGTGCCTCGATGACCCCGCGGGCAATGGCGAGCCCGAGCCCGGTTCCGCCCGACGCGCGCTGCCTGGACGAGTCCCCGCGCACGAACCGTTCGAACACCGATCCAAGCATGGCTGGGTCGATGCCGGGGCCGTCGTCGGTGACCGTGATCTCGGCGGTCTCGTCGTCGGCGGTGATTGCGGTGACCACGCGGGTGCCATCCGGGGTGTGCACTCGCGCGTTGCCGAGGAGGTTCGCGACCACCTGGAACAACCGCTGCGCGTCGCCCCGCACGAACACCTCCCGCCCGGGCAGTTCGAGTTGCCAGTCATGGCCGGGCGCCGCCGCCTGGGCGTCGTGAACGACCGAGGTCACCAGCGCGCTCAGTTCGACCGGGTCCTTCGCCAGTTCCCGGCCCTCGTCGAGTCGTGCGAGCAGCAGCAGGTCTTCGACGATCGCGGTCATCCGCACCGCTTCAGACTCGATCCGGCCGAGCGCGTATGCGGCGTCCTCCGGCAGTTCCTCGCCGGACCGTCGGGTCAGCTCGGCATATCCGCGGATCGAGGCGAGAGGGGTGCGCAGTTCGTGGCTGGCATCCGACACGAAGGTTCGGACTTTGTTCTCGGATGCCTGGCGAGCGGAGAGCGCGGCGGCGACGTGACCGAGCATCCGGTTGATCGACGCACCAACCCGCCCGACTTCGGTCTCAGGGTCGGCGTCCTCGGCGGGCACGCGGACCGCGAGCGCGACCTCGCCACGGTCGAGCGGCAGTTCCGAGACGGCGGTCGCCGTATTCGCCACCCGGTCGAGCGGGCGAAGTGCGAGCCTCACGATGACATACGAGGCCACACCGGCGACAACGAGAACGCCGAGGGCAATCGCGCCGATCACGGCAATGAGCTGCCCGAGCGTGAACTCGAGGTCTGCGAGCGGAAGGCCAACGATCATCACCCCATCACCGGCCTCGACGGCCACCACCCGGTAGGAACCGAGCTCACCACCGAGGTCGATCGACTCCGGCTGACCGTCCATGCTCACCCTCAGCAGCGTCTCCACCTGTCCGGCTGTCAGCGGCTGCAGGTTGCCGGCGTCATCGAGGTATCCGGCGTAGCGCACAGCTCCCCCGGAGATGATCGCGCCGAGCGTGCCGGCTGACTGGCCGGGAACCCCGATGAATTCGGGCACCGGCGGTTGTTCCCGCGGGGACATCGGGCCATCGTTACCGCGGCGCGCTTCCTCGGCGCCGTACGACCGCGAGGTCGCCGCCGTGAGCTGCGCGTCAACACGGTCGAGCAGCACCGTACGCACGCTCACCACGCTCGCGAAGCCGATAATCACAGCGGCGAGCGCGAGCAATGCGACGACAGCGGCGACGAGCCGCCGCCGCAACGTCCACCGCGACATCCGCTTCATGGCGTCGTCTCGGCCGCCTTCAGCATGTATCCGGCACCGCGAACCGTGTGGATCATCGGCGGCCGTCCGGCGTCGATCTTCTTGCGCAGGTAGGAGATGTAGATCTCGACAACGCTCGCCCTGCCCTCGAAGTCGTAGCTCCACACCCGATCGAGGATCTGTGCCTTGGAGAGAACCCGTCGCGGGTTGCGCATGAGGAAGCGGAGGAGTTCGAATTCGGTCGCGGTCAGTTCGATCGGGGTTCCACCCCTCATGACCTCGTGGCTGTCTTCGTCGAGGGTGAGGTCACCGACGGTGATGACGGGACCATCGGTCACCCCGGTCAGCGTCGATCGCCGAATCAGGGCGCGCAGGCGGGCAACGAGCTCCTCGAGGCTGAACGGTTTCGTCACGTAGTCGTCTCCGCCGGCGGTCAGGCCGGCGATCCGGTCGTCGAGCGCATCCTTCGCGGTGAGGAACAGCACCGGGACATCGTCGCCCTGCTGGCGCAGACGGTGCAGAACGCTCAGGCCGTCAATGTCCGGAAGCATGATGTCGAGCACGATGGCATCCGGGCGGAACTCCCGCGCAACGTCGAGTGCTTTTCGGCCGGTGTCCGCGGTGCGGATCTCCCAGCCCTCGTAGCGAAGCGCCATCTTCAGCAGGTCGGTCAGGCTGTTCTCGTCGTCGACGACGAGCACACGGATGGCGCTGCCATCCGCTCGCTTCAGGGGCACGGATGCCGCTGGCAGTGACGAAGACTCGAATGCGCTCACATTTCCAGTATCTGCCTGTTGCTATGAACCACCTATGAGCAATCTTGGCGACGCCCGTGACCCCTGTTCGTGTCGCTACACCCCTGGGTGAGCCGCCCACTATTCTCGGGGCATGACCCGCTCCGTCGACGTGGCCAGCCGCACAGTTCCAGCGGGGCGCGACCTCACCCTTGACCTTGCCCGCGTGTTCTGCGTTGTGCTCGTCGTTTTCGTTCACATCCTGTTCACGGGGGTCGGCCGCGACGCGAACGGCTCGCTCCTGATCGAAAGGACCGTGGAGTTCCAGCCGTGGTTCAACGCGGCGACCTGGATCGCGAACATCATGCCGCTGTTCTTCGTGGTCGGCGGCTACGCGGCGAGGGCCGGCTGGCGGTCGGCCGTTGCGAAGGGCACGACCGCCGATCGGTTCGTGCGCGTTCGCCTCGCCCGCCTTGCCCGCCCGGCGCTCGTCGTTTTCATCTTCTTCACCGTCGTCCTCGGCGTTGCCGGAGCGCTCGGAATCGACCCTGAGCTGGTCGACGCGATAGCGATCGGGGTCGGCTCGCCACTGTGGTTTCTCGCCGCGTACATGATCGTCCAGGCACTCGCGCCCGTGATGATGCGCTGGCACGACCGGTACGGCGGGTGGGTACTCCTGGCGCTGTTCGCCGCAGCGCTGGCGATCGACGGCATCCGCTTCATTGTGGTTGGCGGACTTCTCGGCATCGACCGGCTCCCGCCGACCGGATATGAGATCGGGCAGGAGCTCTTCGGCATCCCCAACGTCGCCTTCGTCTGGCTCTTCGCCACCCAGGTCGGCTTTTTCCTCTACGACGGCTGGTTCGCGAAGCGCCGCTGGTGGCAACTCGTCCTGCTGGTGGCCGTCGGCTACGTCGCCGTGTGGCAGTTGGTGGCCCTCGGCGGCTACTCGGTGAGCATGCTCGGCAATCAGTGGCCGCCGACCACGCCCATGGCTGTGTTCGCCGTCATTCAGGCGGCCGCGCTCACGCTGCTGCACACACCACTGACCGCGATGATGCGCACGCGAGTGGCGCAGGGTGCCGTGTTCCTCGTCGGATCGCGGCTGATGACGGTCTACCTCTGGCACCTGCCGATGATCATGGTGCTCATCGGCATCCAGTTGCTCCTGCCGCTCCCGCTGCCCGCGCCAGGGAGCGCTGAATGGTGGTGGACACGGCTGCCGTTCTTCCTTCTGGTTCTCGGGGCCGTGTGGGTGCTGTCGCTCTGGCTGATCAGGTTCGAGAAAGTGCCGCCGACGGGTGCGCCGCGAATCGCGGCGTCGTGGGCCACGCCGGTCGCCGTTGTTCTGTTCGTGCTGCCGATACTCGCGATCACGGCGTACGGGCTCGACTTCCCCCTCGCTGCGGCCGCGCTCGTCGCGTGCGCCGCTGCGCTGTGGCTGACGGGATCGGAGCGAACCGCCACAACCCCCGCGTGAGTGCGCGGCACACTCTAGGCCGCGCACCCACCAGACCGGCAACGGTCAGTCGCGCCAGGAGTGCTGTGGGTTGTACCCGAGCACCCGTCGTGCCTTGTCGATCGACAGCAGTGTGTCGTTCTTGCCGAGCTCGCGCGTCACAGGGACGCCGGGGAACGTTTCGGCAACGAGTTCGTCGTTCGGGCGCGACATGACGGTGTCTGCCGCCGCGATGATGAACCGGTCGAACCCTGTCGTGTCCAGCTCGAGGGCGCGCTCGACCGCCTGGGCGCCGTCCCGTCCGTCGATGTAGCCCCACAGGTTCCACTTCCGCAGCGACGCGTCAGAGTCGAAGTCCGGGAACTCCGCATAATCCTCGGGGTTCATCACGTTCGAGAACCGCAGCGCGATGATCTTGAGGTCGGGGTTCCACCGCACGAGCTCGATCGCCATCTGCTCTTCGAGGTGCTTGACCAGCGAGTAGGTGCTCTCCGGCCGTGCCGCGTATTCCTCATCGATGGGAATGTAGGGCGGTGGCGTCTCGAACGGCAGGCCGAGAACCGTCTCGCTCGACGCATAGACGATGTTGCGGATGTCGGCGCGGATAGCACCGCTCATCACGTTGTAGCTCGCGAGGATGTTGTTCGAGAACGTCGCAACGTTGCTCGCCAGTCCGGCCGCAGGGATCGCGGCGAGGTGAACGACAGCGTCGAACCCCGAGTGCCTGTCGTCGACACCGAGCAGTGCGTCGAGGGTCTGCCCGTAGTCGGTGAGGTCGACGCGCACGAATCCTGGCCCGCGCTCCCCCGTCATGTCGAGGTTGATGACGTCGTGCCCTGCGGCACGCAGTTCGCGGACGACGGTGCGTCCCAGTTTTCCGGATCCACCGGTGACAGCAATTCTCATGGGCTCATTCTGTTGCAGTTGGGTCATCGGGGGTATGGGTGGCGCTCGGGCGTGGTTGAGTGTAAGCATGCAACTCGTCCTCTACACCTCGTCATTCTGCACCCCGTGCGCCCGCGCCCGGGAGGTGCTTGCCGAAGCCGAACGCCTCGTGCCCAAAGCCAGGGTGGTCGAGCGTGACGTCGCAATCGAGAATGCCCAGGCGGCGGATGACGGCATCCGCCTGACGCCGACGGTCCTCGTCCTCGATGAGACGGGCAAGGAAGTCTTCCGCGCGACGGGTGTTCCCACGCTCAACCAGGTGCTCCGGGCGGCCGCCAAGGCGCTCTGACGCCCCGTGACCGGCAACGCCGCCCAGCGGTTTGCGGTGACGTCGCCGCCAGAGGCCAGCCATCGCACGGAGGCGCGCCGACAGGACGCCGGTGGCGGGAGCATCCGCCCGGCCGAGGCACAATAGAGGTGTGACTTCCAGCCATCTCGACCGCCTCGTTGCCGATTCATCGGACCGGGTGGCCTGGCTCCGGGCTCGCTCTCGCGGGATCACCGCGACGGATGTTGCCCGACTCTCGAGCGCGAAGTCGATCGACGCCGTCGCCACCGAAAAACTCGGCGGTGGCCCGGGCTTCTCCGGTAACGCCTACACCGACCACGGTCGGGCGCGTGAGCCCGAGATCGCTCGCTGGGTCGCCGCGACCCACGGCATTTCGCCGTCATCGGCGCTGTTCCACGCGGAGATCGAGAAGCGCCACCTCGCGACCCCTGACGGCCTCGCCGTGTCGACGTCCGGCGCACTCGTACTGGCCGAGATCAAGACAACGACCAAGCCGTGGTCGAGCGTTCCCCGCAATTACCTCCGCCAGATCTGGTGGCAGCAGTACGTACTCGGGGCAGAACGGACTCTCGTGGTCTGGGAGCAGCACGCGAATTTCGTTCCCGTCGGCGAGGAGCCGATGTGCCGCTGGATCGACCGCGACGAGAAGCAGATCAACCAGCTGGTCGGGCTCGCCAACAACCTCATCGACGAATTGCACCGCAGAACCACGCGGGTGTCGCGGTACCTCGTGCACGACGACCCGTACGACATTCCCTGATCCCCGGTCCCGATCCGAGCCCCGCCGAGGCGGGCTGAGCCGCGCTGCCCGAGTCGGGTCGGATGTCTGGCCTCCTGTTCCCGACCGCTGCACTTCCATGCCCCCGCTGCAGATGTTTATGCAGCGCGGGCATGGATCTGTCGCGCTCGGGGGACGAAAGCGCCCCGGGGAGGGCGAGGGCCCGCGCGCCGTCGCGGCTCGGGATTGTTTGCTGGGAGGGAACTCGGCCGTAACACCACTGACTCATTGCGGGCGTTAGCTGTAACCAGAGCAACAACGACAGGGGGCAGCGATGCGTGAGGGTGTGGGGATTGCGTGGCAGACTCGGGGCATGACTGGATCACCTGATGCTTCCCCGGCGGGAGCATCGGCCCCGCCCGTCGTTCCCGAGACCATGCGCGCGGCGGTCATCGACACCACCGGCGAGGCGAGTTCGCTGCACGAGGCCACCGTTCCCGTGCCGGCGCCGTACAACTCCGAATTCATCGTGCAGGTCGTTGCTGCGGGAATCAACCCGATCGACGCGAAGACGCGGGCCGGACGCGGCGTCTCCGCCGGCATCCCGAGCTTTCCCGCCGTGCTCGGCTACGACTTCAGCGGCGTCGTCGTGAAGTCGCCGTATGAGGCACACCCCTTCGCCCCTGGCACCGAGGTGTACGGCATGACCATGGTTCCGCGCACCTCGGGCAGCTACGCGCAATATGTCGCCGTGTCGAGCCTGTCCGTCGCAAAGAAACCAGCGGCGCTCTCGCACGTCGAAGCCGCCGGCGTCCCGCTCGCCGCGCTGACCGCCTGGGGAATGGTCGTCGAGGTCGCCAAGGCACACCAGGGCCAGCGCATCCTCATCCACGCTGCCAGCGGTGGCGTCGGGCACTTCGCGCTGCAGTTCGCCAAGTACTTCGGGGCGCACGTCATCGCAACGGGATCGACCCGCAATCAGGAGTGGTTGCGTGAGCTCGGCGCCGACGAGGTCATCGACCACGCGACAACCCGATTCGAGGATGCCGTCAGCAACGTTGACGTGGTGATCGACCTGGTCGGCAATGTCAGCGACAACACGGGCTCGCGCTCTCTCGCTGTGCTGCGCGATGGCGGTCTCATCGTCAATGCGCCGACCGGCAGCTGGCCGACCTTTCTCGCCGAGGCCGCTGACGCGGGAATGCGCGCGACCACGTACAAGGTCGCACCGGACGGCGACAGCCTCTCGACCATCTCCCGCCTGCTCGAGTCAGGCGATGTCCGCGTGTTCGTCGACCAGGTTTTCGAGCTCGGCAACGCCGCGCGGGCGCACGAGGCGCTCGAATCCGGGCACACCCGCGGCAAGATTGTGCTCACGATTCCCGCTCACTGACTTCCGGGGGGGCGCAGACTTCCGGCGGCGCAGAAGTCCCACCGGCCCGAACGTCAGCTCGCTCGATCCGAGAGCGCCTGCCCGAGTTCGCTGCGGAAGTAGAGAACACTGTGCCCGTGTCGCGTTGACGTCACGAGCCCGTTGTCTGCGAGTACCCGCAGGTGCTGGTTGACCGCCGACGTGGAGATCCCGAACCTGATCCCGAGCTCAGTCGACGACGCCGGCGACCCCAGTGCCCTGAGCAGCGCCGTGCGCCGCGACCCGATGAGGCTGACGAGGGCGCCCTCCGGCGCCAGGGTCTCCGGCTCCCACATCGCTCCCTGGCCGCGCGCGGGGTACATGACAAGCGGGGCCTGCCCGGCCTCGACAGGCGCCGACGCCCGCCGGGTGAACATCGTTGGCACGAGGGTGAGACCGAGGCCATCCGTGTGCTCGGTCCGGTTCTCGGGTGCGGCAAGGGCTATCGACACCACACCGTTCTCATAGGTCACCGCCGAGGAGACACCGTTGAGCATGACGGCGAGCCCGTCGAGCGCCACGACACGGCCCCTGTGGACGATGTCGGACTCCAGGATCGCCCGCATCCGGGGCCAGTGCGGCCGGAAGCACGCATCCCAGTACTCACGAAGTGCGCTCACCATCCGGCGTATTGCGCGGTCAGGTGGGCCGGCAAAGACCGCAGGAAGATCCGGGTGAACCGAGAGCACACCGCGCAAAAAGTCGGCGGCGGGGAGGGCCTCGAGCCGGGCCAGTTCGTTCTCGATCCGCGTGAGGGGCGAGTCCGGCCGCGGGTTGAGGAAGTCCGGTGTCCACAACCGGTCGTTGACCAGCGCCGCGAGCACCTCGGTGTCGAGGGAGCGCCTCGCGTCTTCTGTTCGAAGGACCCAGGGCAGCTGCAGTGGGTACCGCCCGGGATCCCGGATCGACCGCAGCGAGAGACCGAGTTCGCACAGCGGCGAGATTCCGAACCGCACGCCACCGAGATCGGACTCGCTGAGCTGATACCGCAACATGTAGCCATACGCTACATCACTAACGGACGCCGTTCCGCGCGTGGGACAAAGGAACGTGAGCGCAGCACCACCGAGTAACGCCCCCTCCCTCCCCGACACCACACCGATCCCTACAGGCGGCATCCGTCGTCGTGATGGCAGATGGTTCGCTTCGATCACGCAGGATCCCGTTCTGCGTCGGCTTGTCCTCGCCACCCTCGTTTCGACTCTCGGCCGTGGCGTGTTTCTCACACTCACCGTGCTGTACTTCACACTCATCGTGGAGCTGCCCGCGATGGAGGTCGCCCTGCTCCTCACGATCTCGAGCGCCATCGGAGTGGGAACGTCGTATCTCGGCGGCCACCTCGCTGACCGGTTCAGCGCCAGGCGCCTCGCCGTCTGGCTGACGCTCATCGAAGCGGTCGCGCTCGCGTGCTATCCACTGGCGACATCGTTCCCCGTGGCACTCGCCGTCGCGTGTGTCGTCACGGCAACCGCGAGTGCCGCGCACTCCACTCGTGGCGCGATCATCGCTCGCGCCTTCACCGGTCAGGGCAGGGTGGGCGCCCGTGCCGTGCTCCGCACCGTCACGAACATCGGCATCTCACTCGGCAGTGCCGCCGGCGGAATCGCACTGCTGCTCGCCACCCCGACGGCCTACCGAAGCGTGATGGTAATCGCTGCGGTCCTGACGGGAGCGAGCGCGTTCGTGCTCGCTCGCCTGCCGAAATCCGTCGACGCCCCGCAGCACGACCCGACGAGTGACGTGCCCCGGCCGGAGCGGGGACGCTCACCGTTCCGAAATCCGACCTATCTCGCGCTCACCGTGCTCTCCGGCGTTTTCGGCATGCAGTTCGGTGTGGCCGAGGTTGGCCTGCCGCTGTGGATCGTTCACGACACCCGGGCGCCAAGCGCCGTGTACTCGGTCCTGCTCATCCTCAATACGATCCTCGTGATCGCGTTCCAGGTGCGGCTCTCCCGCGGCACCCACGATGTCGCGCACGCCGGGAAGATCTCGGTGCTCGCCGGCATCCTCATGGTGGTCGCCTGCGGGCTCTACGCAGGGTCAGCTGACGTCGCCATCGGCGTCGCCATCGCCCTCCTCGTGCTCGCCATGGTCGTGCACTCGTTCGCCGAGATCCTCTCCAGCGCCAGCAACTGGGGGTTGAGCTTCGAACTCGCCGACCAGTCGCGCGCCGGTGCCTACCAGGGGGTCTTCGCCATGGGTTACTCGCTCGGCGCTATGGCCGCGCCGCTCGTCATCAGCGCGACAGTGCTCACCCACGGCACGATGGGCTGGATGGTTCTTGGCGCCGTCTTCCTGCTGTCAGCGCTGGGGATCAACCTGCTCGCCCGTCACCACCTCACGACTGCCCCGCGAGCGTCCGCTCCATGACGAAGTCGTTGTGCACCTCGGGGCCGAGGGAGAACTTCTTCTCACCAACGATGGCGAACCCACTCTTCTCGTAGAACCGGAGCGCCCTCGCGTTGAGCTGGTTGACCCCGAGCCAGATGCCCGCTGCTCCCCGTTCTCTCGCCGCGTCGAGAGTCGCAGCCATCAGCGCCACCGCCACACCCCTGCCGTGCGCCCCCGGCAGTGCGTAAGCCTTGCTGAGTTCGATGGTCGGCCTGATCATCACCGCAGCAGCGACGTCAGCGTCCGTCGGCTCTCCGCCGATGAGCATCATGTACCCGATCAGCTCGCCGGCATCCTCGGCGAGCAGGATGACCCGGTTGCTGTCGTCGAGGTACCGATCAAAGCTCTGCGCCGTCAGGTTGCCGGCGATGTACTCGGCGATCGCTTCCGGCGCGCTGCCGGGTGGGCAGGCGAGCGGAAAAGTGGCGGCAGCGAGCTCCCCCAGCCCCGCGGCATCCGTCGGTTGGGCACGTCGAACAGTCAGGGTCATCCCGCTAGTTTATGGAGCACCGGATGCCGCCTGGCACGCAAAAAGGACCCCGCCGAAGCGAGGTCCTTTTTGTGTGTTCCGAGGAACTAGATGGAGTTGATGTCCATCGGGATGCCAGGACCGAAGGTGGTCGAGACGGTTCCCTTGAGGATGTAACGGCCCTTCGAGGAGGACGGCTTGAGGCGGTTGACCTCTTCGAGAGCGGTCGAGATGTTCTCGAACAGCTGCTCCGGCGAGAACGATGCCTTGCCAACGACGAAGTGGACGTTGGAGTGCTTGTCAACGCGGAATTCGATCTTTCCGCCCTTGATGTCGTTGACGGCCTTGGCCACATCGGGGGTGACGGTTCCGGTCTTCGGGTTCGGCATGAGGCCGCGGGGTCCGAGGACCTTTCCGAGACGACCGACCTTACCCATGAGCTCCGGGGTCGAAACCGCGGAGTCGAAGTTGGTGTAACCAGCGGCCACCTTTTCGATGAGCTCGTCGCCACCGACCTCGTCAGCACCGGCAGCGATTGCTGCTTCTGCTGCAGGGCCCGTTGCGAAGACGATGACGCGGGCGGTCTTACCGGTTCCGTGAGGAAGAATCACGGTACCGCGGACCATCTGGTCTGCCTTGCGGGGGTCGACACCGAGCTTGAGGGCAACCTCAACCGTGGAGTCGAACTTGGCCGAACCGGTTTCCTTGGCAAGGTTAACTGCCTCGGCTGCGGTGTAGACCTTGTCAGTGCCGATTTTCTCGGCGGCGGCCCGGTAGGCCTTTGACTTCTGTGCCATGTGAATTTCTCCAATTCGAGAATGTGGTCATTTGCGCCTGGCCGGCGCTGCCACGAATGTTGTGTCATGAGTCGGCGCCGGACGGTGTCCGGCGGACTCGGGTGGGAACCGGCGCCTGTGATGGCGACTCGGATGCCCGGGGGTGTTACTACGCTTCGACGGTGATTCCCATGGAGCGAGCGGTTCCGGCGATGATCTTCGACGCAGCGTCAATGTCGTTTGCGTTGAGGTCGGCCATCTTCTGCTCGGCGATCGAGCGGACCTGCTCCTTGGTGAGCTTCGCAACCTTGACGGTGTGCGGGGTTCCTGAACCCTTTGCAACGCCGGCAGCCTTCTTGATGAGTTCTGCGGCGGGCGGGGTCTTCAGGATGAACGTGAACGAGCGGTCCTCGTACACGGTGATCTCGACCGGGATGACGTTTCCGCGCTGGGACTCTGTCTGGGCGTTGTATGCCTTGCAGAATTCCATGATGTTCACGCCGTGCTGACCCAGTGCCGGGCCGATTGGCGGGGCGGGGTTGGCGGCGCCAGCCTTGATCTGAAGCTTAATCAGACCAGTGACCTTCTTCTTCGGAGCCATGTTTCTTCCTTCTTATTGGGTTTCGAGCCCTGTCCGTGTGACGGGTGCTCTCCCGCTGGCCCGGTTGGGCCGCGGTGGTTGAGAAAACTTCTAAAGCTTGGTGACCTGGTCGAAGCTGAGCTCGACCGGGGTCTCGCGTTCGAACAGCGACACGAGCACGATGAGCTTGCCGCTCTCCGGCTTGATCTCGCTGATCGAACCAGGAAGGCCCGCGAACGAACCTTCCTTGATCGTGATGGTCTCGCCGATTTCAAAGTCGACCTCGGCGGGGATCGAGCGAGCCGTCTGGCCGCCCTTCGCTCCGGTGGCCTTCGACTGCGCGGCTTCCTTGACCTCGACGAGGCTCTTCAACATGTTGAAGGCCTCTTCGAAGCGCAACGGCGTCGGGTTGTGGGCGTTGCCCACGAATCCGGTGACGCCGGGCGTGTGGCGAACCACAGACCAGGAGTCCTCGTTGAGGTCCATGCGGACGAGCACGTATCCGGGGATGCGCACGCGGGTGACCATCTTGCGCTGGCCGTTCTTGATCTCGACAACGTCTTCCATCGGCACTTCGACCTGGTAGATGTAGTCGGCGACGTCGAGCGAACCCTTGCGCTGCTCGATGTTCGCCTTGACCTTGCGCTCGAATCCGGCGTAGGAGTGAATGACGAACCACTTGCCAGGCAGGCTCCGCAGTTCCTTGCGGAATGCGTCGTACGGGTCGGCGTCTTCTGCGTCGGCCTCGTCGCCTGCGGCGTCAGCCTCGACATCGGCAACGCCGGCATCCGGCTCTTCGCCGTCGTACGGTGCGACCTCTGGCTCGAATTCTGCTTCTTCTTCGCGCTCGACGTCGATGGAATCTGCGAGAGCGAGAGCAGCGGCTTCAGCCTCTGCAGCCTCGTCGATCTCGAGAGCGTCATCGACGATCGCATCGGCTTCGGGATCGACGGCCTCGGCGAGAGCCTCGACCTCCTCCTCGACGTCGACGATGACATCCGCCGTGTCTTCGATGTGCAGCGCTTCGTGCTCGGCGGGGGTGACAGCGTTCTCTTCGGCCGCGAGCACGTTGCCCTCCTGGGCTTCGTCGTCCTCACTGGACTGCTCAGCGGCAGTCGACCAGTCGACGTCGTCTAGATTTCTCTCCGACACTTAAATCTCTTTCCTTTGGCTCTCGTTTGGCCGGTGTACGGCCACGTTGCGCTGTGTGAGGTTCGGATGAACGGATGCCAGCGGCTAGGCCGCCGGAGTACCGAACGTGAAGATCACAACCCAGCTGAACACCTGATCCAGGCCCCAGACAAGCGCCATCATGATCACGACGAACACGAGCACAACACCGGTGTAGCTGAGCAGCTCCTTGCGGGTCGGTGTGACGACCTTCTTGAGCTCAGCAACCACCTGCTTCAGAAACAGGATGATCCCGGCGAAGGGTCCACGCTTTGCGGCACGGTCCTTCTTCGCTGCTGCGACGATTTCCTCGCTCGGTTCGTCGATAACTTTTCGGGCCACCTGGTTACACCTTTCATGTGCCGGGGTGTTAACACCGACGCGCAGGGCGGACAGGACTTGAACCTGCAACCTGCGGTTTTGGAGACCGCTGCTCTACCAATTGAGCCACCGCCCTATGACCGGATACCCGGTCGGGAAGCAAAAACCTGATTCACGATCCTGAACCGCAATCCTCTCTCCCGGCGTTCACCGGAAAAAGAGGAAAATAGGCGCAAAAAAGCTTGGCAGATTTCAACTACCTCCCCAAGTGTACAGGGCGAAATGCTCTCCGCAAACACGACGCCGACGCCGCACCGGCTCGGCGGGCCCACTAACCGCCACGACGGTCAACCACGGACGAGAACCGTTTCTGTTTACAGGCGACTTCTCTTTACAAGCGACGGGGCGGCCCTTAGTCTTCCTATAGGATATGGGACCTCAAGGCGGCCCCCGACTGCAATGGAGCACGCATGCCGACTGATGACCACGCGAGTACGGCAGGGCTGAGCCGCCGCCGCGTGGCACCGCGCGTCGAACTCCCCCGCCGACACGAGCGTGACTCGACCATGACCTGGACCACGCCCACGACCTCGCACGCCGGCACGACCCACGCGTGCGCTCGACCGACCAGACTTACGCCAACTCCGATCCATCCACGTCCGAGGAGAAAAATATGACCAACCGCACCATCGCCGTCGTCGGTTCCGGATACATGGGCGGTGGCATCGCACAGGTGCTCGCCCTGTCGGGCGCCACCGTCCGCATCGCAGACATCTCCGAGGAGATCGCCGTCACGAACTACGAGCGCCTCATCGATGAGGCACGCCAGTTCGTCGCTGACGGCTTGTTCCCCGCCGACGCTGTCGAGCGAATTCAGTCCAACGTCTCACCGGCCGCATCCATCGAGGAGGCTGTCGCCGACGCGGATTTCATCGAGGAGGCCGTTCCCGAGAAGATCGAGATCAAACACGCGACGCTCAAGCGGATCAGCGAGGCAGCGCGCCCCGACGCGATCATCGGCTCGAACACCTCGACGATTCTGATCGGGTCGCTCGCGGAGGCCGTCGTCAACCCGTCGCGTTTCCTCGGCGTCCACTTCTCGAACCCGGCTCCCTTCATTCCCGGCGTTGAACTCATCCCACACGAGAGCACCGACCCGGCCGCGATCGAGGTCGCCGAGGAGATCGTCAGGGCGACAGGCAAGGAAACCGCTCGCGTCAAGGACTCAACGGGATTCGTGCTCAACCGCCTGCAGTATGCGCTGTTCCACGAGGCAACCCAACTGGTTGAAGAGGGCGTGGCCACCCCCGAAGACATCGACACGATCGTGCGGACCACCTTCGGTTTCCGCTTTCCGGTGTTCGGGCCGTTCGCCATCGCCGACATGGCAGGGCTCGACGTCTACTCGTTCTGCTACGCCTCGCTCCAAACCCGCTGGCCCGAGCGTTTCGCCACGCCGAACTCTCTCAAAGAGCTCGTGGACGCCGGCAAGTTCGGCACCAAGACGGGCGCGGGTTACCTCGATGTGCCCGCGGACCGCACGGCGGAGCTCATCGCGTACCGCAATAAGGCGTACGTTGCCATCAAGAAGCTCATGGACGAGCTCGGCCCGGCACCCCTTCACCCGTCGAACTGACCCGATCGGATTCACCATGGCATCCCGGTTCCCGGAATCCCGCACCGTCATCCTCACCGGTGCGGCGTCACCGCGCGGCATCGGTCGCGCGTCCGCCCACTACCTTGCAGAGTTGGGCTGGAACATCGGCATCATTGACATCGACGCGGACGCCGCGGCATCCGTCGCAGCGGACATTGTGCAACAGCACGGTGTCGTCGCGGCAGGCGCTGGCGCGAATGTCGCCGACGAAGCTCAGGTCCGCGCAGCATTCGACGAACTCGAAGCTGCGCTGCCCCAGGTTCTCGCGCTGGTGAACCTCGCCGGTGTCTCGTCACCGGTTCCCTACCTCGAGGTCACCGCCGATGAGTGGAACCGGGTCATAGGGATCAACCTCAACGGTGTTCACTTCGCCACCCGACGCGCCGTCGAGTCCATGGTGAAGAACGGGGTCGGCCGCGTCGTCAACCTCTCGTCGGTCTCGGCGCAGCGCGGTGGAGGCACGTTCAGCAAGACGGCGTATTCCGCCGCGAAGGCCGGCGTCATCGGGTTCTCGCGCAGCGTCGCCCGCGAACTGGGCCGCGACGGCATCACGGTCAACGTCATCTCCCCCGGTCCGATCGACACCGACATCATGGGCGGGACGCTCACCGACGAGCGCAAGGAAGCCATGGCAGCCGACGGCGTCCTCCCGCGGATCGGAACCCCGAGAGACATCGCCGCCGCCATCGCCTACCTCATCAGCGAGGACGCCGGATTCGTGACGGGTCAGACCCTGAACGTTGACGGCGGCCTCTACATGCACTGAAAGATCACCATGACAGGAACACCACGCCCCTGGTCCCCGGGCCGCATCCTCTTTCTCGTCGTCGGCATCATCCTCGTCGGCGTCGGGATCTGGTTGCTCGCACCGAGCATCTTCGGCTGAGCCGTTTAACCGTCGCCCGGTCTGCCTCCCGGGAGTCGCCGCACGACCATATCGACCGATCTAAAACTCAACTGATATAAAGCCGAACCGACAGAGAACTCAAAGGAGAGCAGATTGTCCACATTCAACCCCTCTGTGAACGTTGATCCCAACGCGCACAGCCCGGCGCTCAAGTCGGCTATTTCCAAGGCGGCACGGCACCTCATGCCGATGCTCGTCATCCTCTATTTCGTGGCATTCCTCGACCGCACGAACATCGGTTTCGCCCAGGAAGCGCTCTCGGTCGATCGCGGAATCTCGGAGGGAGCATTCGCACTCGGAGCCGGCATCTTCTTCATCGGCTACGCGATCTTCGAGATCCCGAGCAACCTGCTGCTGAAGAAGTTCGGTGCGAGGTTCTGGCTCGCCCGGATCGCGATCACGTGGGGCATCGTCGCGGCGGCGTTCGCTTTCACGACGGACGACACGATGTTCATCATCCTGCGATTCCTCCTCGGAGTCACAGAGGCCGGTCTGTTCCCCGGTGTGATCATGTTCCTGGCCGAGTGGTTCCCCAACAAGGTCCGCGTTCAGATGTTCGCCATTTTCTACCTGGCGCAGCCGTTCTCGCAGATGCTTGGCGCCCCACTCAGCGGTGGACTGATCAGCTTCGGTGACACGGTCACCCCGTGGCAGGGCTGGCAGGTCATGTTCTTCGTCGAGGGCATGCTGGCGGTGGTAGCCGGTATTGCAGCACTCTTCTTCCTCGTGAACAGTCCGCAAAAGGCGAAGTTCCTGAACCAGGAGGAGAAGGACGCCCTCACCGAGGTGATGGCGAGAGAAGACGTCGTGCGCACGGAGGACGGCCCATCCGGCATCTGGCGCGCAATGTCGAGCTGGAAGGTGTGGTACTTCACCATCATCTACTTCTGCCTCCAGATCGCTGTCTACGGCACCACGTTCTACCTGCCCCAACAGGTCTCCGGACTGATCGGGCAGGAGGTCGGCTGGCAGGTCGGGCTGATCTCGGCGATCCCGTGGCTTGTCGGACTCTTCGCCTGCTACTTCTTCGGAAAGCACGCATCGACAATCATCCGCCGGCGCAACTGGGGAACAATGTTCTACCTTCTCACCGGCCTCGCCATTCTGGGCTCCGCCTGGGCTGGCGCGAATGGCATGCCGTTCCTCGGCATCCTGTTCATCACGATCGCCGTTGCGAGCTTCCTCTCGGTCGGGCCGATCACGTGGTCATACCCGACGGCGTTCCTCACCGGAACAGCGGCTGCGGCCGGAATCGGCCTCATCAACTCGCTCGGAAACCTCGGTGGCTTCGTCGCGCCGATCATGCGAACGGGTATCAATGAGGCGATTCCGACCGAGAGCGGCACCTGGGGCGTTGTCTCGCTCGGCGTCTTCGCGTTCCTCGCCGCTGCAATGCTCTACTGCACCCGGTTCTTCAGGGCGAGGGCAGATGCCCTGCTCGAAGACGCTCCTCCCGGTCACTGAGCAACGCTCCACGACAGCTCCAGACACGACAGCTCGGTCAACGACAATGGACCGGATCCCGCGGGGATCCGGTCCATTGTCGTGTGCGCACGGCAGCTACTGCGTGTGGGCATCGGAGCGCGAACGGGACCGCACCCGCTCGATGTGATCCCGCATCGCCGCAGCAACGGCATCCGGGTCGCCCGTCCGAAACGCGTCGATGATGCGGGAGTGCTCGCTCACCGCGTCTTCGGCGTCGGTGACACCGCTCAGCACCGTTTGGCGCATGCGGTGCACCCTCGTCGAGATGACCTCGGACATGTCGATCAGAAAGGGGTTGTTCGTGCCCTCGAAGATGAGGTGGTGGAAGTTCCAGTCAACGGCGAAGTACTCGCGCAGCAACGCCACGGAGAGGCTGCCTGCCTCGGCGGCGGCACGCACTCGCTCGGTGATCCTCCGGTGCTCATCGAGTGCTGCCTCGAGCTGCGGGACCAGGTCGTCGGAGTGCCGCGCCGCGAGAGCCGCGGCACCGCCCTCGAGCACGATCCGGGTATCGAAGAGCGACTCGAGCTGTCCGTCGGTGATCTGCGGGGCGACCCGGTACCCCTTGAGCGGCTCCCTCGTCACGAGTCCCGTGCGCTCGAGCTGGACGAGCGCCTCGCGCACGGGCGTCGGTGACACGTTGAGGTCGCGGGCGATCGCGTCGATCGAGAGTCGGGTGCCTGGTGCGACGGACTGGCTGACGAGCATGTCGAGCACGAGGTCGTAGACGCGGTCCCTGAGCCCTTTGCGCTCAATCACCCCCGCTTGTCCAAGCGGGTAGGTGGATTCAGACATGGGCTCTCCTCGGCGGTCCGCTCTCGAGAGTACCAGCGCCGCTGGTCACGTCGCTGCGTCCGCTGCTTCGTCGAGGATGACGCGCACGGCTTCGGGGTCGTGAGCGAACCTGCCGAGGAACATGCCGTCGACACTGTCGGCGATCTCGCCGAGAAGGCCGGGGCCGGCACTGCCGCCGTAAATCACTACCGATCCGGGGAAGTCGCTGAGCGAACCCACGTACTCACGCAGCGCGGAGCACACGGTGCCGATGTACTCGGCGGACGCCGGCTCCGGCGCGCCGATCGCCCAGTGGGGTTCGTAGGCGACGATGACCCGGCCGTGGTGGCCGGCTGTGCGGCTCGGCTCGAGTGCTGAAGCGATGTGGGCCGTGCAGTCGGCGATGGCGTCCTCAGCCCTCGTGCGCACCGCTTCACCGATGCAGAGCACAGGATCGAGGCCGTTGCGCAGCGCGGCATCCGTCTTGCTGGCGACGATCTCGTCGGTCTCCCCGAAGAGGCGCCGCCGTTCGGCATGGCCGACCTCGACCACGCGACAGCCCAGTTCTGCGATCTCCGATCCGCTCACCTCGCCCGTGTACGCCCCGGAATCCTCGGTGCTCAGATCCTGCGCGCCGACGAGGGCGACCGATTGGAACGCCTCGAGCGCGGCGGGCACTGAGAGATATGTCGGGATGACGAAGAGCTCGACCGTTCCGTCCGCAATCGCCGGGTGGTCCCGGGCGATGGCGGCGACGTCACGGCACCAGTCCACGGTGCGAGCGTGGCTGAAGTACATCTTGTGGCTCACCCCGATCAGAAACCGGGGGGAGCCGGCCGGCGGCATCAGACGCCTTCGTAGCTGCGGATCTCCTGCACCTTGTCGTTGGAGGCACTCGACTCGTCGAAGTGATAGGTCAGCCACTCGCGCACCAGGCGGCGAGCGAGCTCGAGGCCGACGACGCGCTGGCCCATGCACAGCACCTGCGCGTTGTTCGAGAGCACGGCGCGCTCCACGGAGTACGGGTCGTGGGCCGTGACGGCGCGCACCCCGGCAACCTTGTTCGCCGCAATGGCGACGCCGAGGCCGGTCCCGCACACGAGGAGGGCCCGGTCGGCCTCGCCCCTGGCAACCATCTCCGCTGCCGCTATGGCGATCGTCGGGTAGTTGGTGTGACCGTCGGCGTTCACACCGACGTCGGTAACGGATGCCACGAGGTCGCTGCCCTCGAGGTCGGCCTTCAGCCGTTCCTTGTACTCAAATCCTGCGTCGTCAGAGCCGACGACAATTCGAAGTGCGCTCATGTTGTGCTCCTGTTCGTGGATAAATCAGAGACCGGATGTTGCCGGCAGGACGTCCTTGATCGCTGCCGCGATCATCGCGAGTGAAACCGCACCGGGATCCGCGACCCCGAGCGCCTTGTCGCCGTGGGACCTGGCACGCCCCATCCCCGGCATCATGTCGGCCGTGCCGTCCGCCGCATCCTGTGCGGCAGTGCTCGCCGCCGACCAGGCGACGGCAAGAGTATCGCCGGAACCGACACGTTGCCTGAGCGTTTCAGCGAAGGGCACGAGGGCGTCAACCATCGTCTTGTCGCCAACCTTCGCCTTGCCGAAGTCCATCACTGCTGTGCTGGCACCGTCGAGCCCATCGGCAACGGCCGCCGCCGTGACCGGTGCCGTGTTGCCGAGCCGCTCGCCCACGGTGCGGAGGATGACCGCCCAAATCGCACCGGAGGTGCCGCCGGCCCGGTTCGACCACTCATCCGCCGCCGAAGCGAGCACGCTCTGGGCACCTGCACCGTTCGAGTGCGAGGAGCGAGCGGCGGTGAGCGCGGCGTGTGAGCCTCGCTTCATCCCGATTCCGTGGTCGCCGTCCCCGGCGATCGCGTCGATGCGGCCGAGTTCTTCCGCGTTGACGTCGATGACCGAGACGATCGCCTCGAGCGCGGTGACAACCACCGCAGCAGCACGCCTGGACTCGTCGCTCGCGTCGGGGATGACCTCCTCGGCAACCGAGTCGTCGATCGCGTCCCGTTCAACCTGCGCACTGGTGTCGACAGACCCGGTGCGGAACGCTGGTGTGTCGGCAGGGGCGCGCCAGAGGGTCTCGAGCTCGTCGTCGAGCCAGAGCAGGGTGAGCGAGACACCGGCCATGTCGAAACTGGTGCAGAACTCGCCGACGTGCGGATCGACGATCACGGCACCGGCATCCTCCAGCAGCGTGGCGATGCGGTCGAAAACAACGTAGAGTTCCTCGTTCTTCACCGACCCGAGGCCGTTGAGGATGGGAACCACCCGCGCACCCTCCACGCTGACCCCGTCGGGAATCTCAGCGGAGTCGAGGAGGCGCTCGATGAAGAGTTCGGCGAGGCCGTCTGCGCTGGGGATGTCGACCTCGTCGATGCCAGGTTCACCGTGGATGCCAAGGCCGATGGCCATCCGTCCCTCCGGCACGGTGAACAGCGGCTCTGCGGCGCCCGGAAGCGTGCACCCGGTGAAGGCGACACCCATCGTGCGTGTGCGATCGTTCGCGAGGATGGCGGCTCGCTCGACGCCGTCCATGTCGTACCCGGCCGCGGCGGCGGCGCCGGCGGCCTTGAACACCGTGAGGTCCCCCGCGATCCCCCGGCGCTTCTCCTGCTCGCCCGCTGGCGCGCTGAAGATATCGTCGGTCACCGTCACGGTCCTGCAGTCGATTCCGTCAGCACGGAGTTTGTCCTGTGCCTCGGTGAAGTGGAGGACGTCGCCGGCGTAGTTGCCGTAGCTCAGCAGGACGCCCTTGCCCTGTTCGCTCGCGCGAGCGACCGATTCGACCTGTCGTGCCGACGGCGAGGCGAACAGGTTTCCCATGGCAGCCCCGTGGGCGAGGCCGTGCCCGACCAGGCCGCCGACTGCGGGGTAATGGCCTGACCCACCCCCGATCACGACTGACACCGTCGGTTCTTCCGCGCGGGTGGATCGAGTCACCCCTCCGGATACCCGGCGAACCCACCGCGCGTTGGCGCGCGCGAATCCGTCGGTCATTTCGTCAGCAAAGTTCTCGGGTTCGTTCCAGAGCCTGGTCATGTGTCTTCCTCGACGTTGAGTGCGTGGTGCGAGCAATCCTATAGGATATTTCTAGCCCTGTCGATGGCTCACAACTACGGAATAAGCAGCCGGACGTCGCCGGCCGGCGTCAGAAGGTTCGACCGGGCGCGACCACCCGGATGACCGCGGAATCGTCAGCGGCTCCGAGGCCCTGTGCCTGGCCAAGCAGGAACAACTGTTCGGCCGCGGCGGCGACCGGCGCCGGCAGTCCAGCGGCACGAGTCGCCGCGCCGACGATGCCCAGGTCCTTGACGAAAATGTCGAGCCTGCTCAACACCTCCGCGCCGTCATCGTCGTACGCTTCCAGCATCCGCGGCCCACGGTTCGAGAGCATGAATGACCCAGCGGCGCCCGCTTCGAGGGCCGCCAGTGCCTTGCCCTGATCGAGACCCAGTGCGTCAGCGAGGGCAAGGGCCTCAGCCGCTGCAGCAATGTGCACTCCGCACAGCAGCTGGTTGACGGTCTTCATCGCCTGCCCGTCCCCCGGCTTGTCGCCGACCACCGTCAGCGTCGATGCGAGCAGATCGAGGACCGGTCGCGCCCGCTCAAGCGCCTGCGGCGATGCACCGACGACGATGAGCAGATCGCCCTGCCCCGCCCGAACCGGACCGCCGGACAGCGGGGCATCGACGAGCTCGACACCACGCGCGGCGAGCCGCTCGACGGTCGCCGGAATGGCATCCGCCCCGATCGTGCTGGTGAGGATCACGATGCTTCCAGGCCTCAGCACCTCGGCGACGCCGTCAGGGCCGAAGAGGGCACTGTCGAGTTGATCGCCGTTTCTCACAGCGATCAGCACGATATCCGCGCCACGGGCAGCATCGGGAGCCGACTCGAAACAGTCCACTCCTCGCTCTACGGCGAGCGCCATCCGTGCTGCATCGAAGTCGAAGGCTCGCACAGAAAGGCCACTGGCGAGTCGCGTCGCCATCGGCAGTCCCATCGCTCCCAGACCGAGAACTGCCACGGTGTCAGGGGCGAATGCCGGGGGTGTCGTGGTCATGGGGGTCTCCTGTCCAGCGCCGTTGCGGGTTCTCACACCTCAGTGGATGTGTTCGTCATCTTATATATTTGGCGCTGTCACCCGGAACGGCTCGTGGCGGTTCCGGAGCGGCGATGGAGCCACAGCGCCGGGGCGCCCGGCAGTATCAACGGGGAGCAGCAGATGAGCGACACACCCAACGCGTCGGCCAGCCGCACGATGCAGGAACTCTCAACCGGCCTCCCTGACCCACTGACCATTCCCGACGCACGCCGGCGGATCCGCGAGGCCTACGAGTCAGGCAACCGCTGGGTGATCGTGCTTGACGACGACCCCACCGGCAGCCAGACCGTTCACGACACCCCGGTTCTGACGAGCTGGGATGCCGATGATCTCGAGTGGGCGTTCGACCAGCCCGGCCACGGGTTCTTCATCCTCACCAATTCGCGGGGATTCAACGACGACGAAGCCCGCGAGCGGGTATCAGAGGTCGCCAGAGCGGTCGAGCGGGAAGCCAGGAAGCGAGGCGCCGAGGTCGCGCTGATCGCACGAGGCGATTCAACCCTCCGTGGGCACTACCCGCTTGAGACGGACGTGCTCATCACTCAGGCGGCGACCGCGGGGATGCCGTTCAGTGCCCTGCTCCTCGCACCGGCCTACTTCCCCGCCGGCCGGGTGACGGTGGGAGACGTGCACTACGTCGGCACGGGTGACACGTTCGTTCCCGTTGGACTCTCGAACTACGCGAAGGATGCAACGTTCGGATTCTCGGCGTCGACGCTCCCCGATTACATCGAGGAAAAGACGGGTGGCGCGATCCCGGCAACGGATGTGATCAGCATCGGTCTCGAGGACATCCGCCAGGGTGGCCCCGAGCGCGTACGTGACATTCTGCTGGGCTGCACCGACGCCCAGCCGGTCGCGGTCAACCTGCTCGAGGAGGCCGACCTCGACGTCGTCGTGCTCGGGCTGTTGCTGGCCGAAGAACAGGGAGCAAGGGTCCTGACTCGCTGCGGGCCGTCGTTCCCGGGAGCGAGGCTCGGCATCGCCGCCCGGGAGCCACTCACCCACGACGAGATCTTCGCAGGGGGCGAGCGCCCTGGCCACGGACTCGTCGTTGTCGGATCGCACGTCGAACTCACCACCCGCCAGATCGCGCACCTGCACGCTGAGGTCACCGACATCGAGACCGTTGTCGTCGACGTGCCGCGACTGCTCGACCCGGCAGGCTCCGGCCCCGAACTCGCGCGGGTCGGCGAGGCGCTGATCTCGGCGCTCGGCCGCACAGACGTCGTCCTCGCCTCGAGTCGCGAACAGATCACAGGCGACTCCGGTCATTCCAGCCTTGTGATCGCGCAGACGGTCTCCGCGGTGCTCGTCGCGCTCACCGAGATCGCGGTCAGCGATGCGACGCCAGCGTGGGTGATCGCCAAGGGCGGCATCACGTCGAGCGATGTTGCCACGGGCGGTCTGAAGATCCGACGGGCAATGGTTGCGGGCCAGCTGTTCCCCGGCATCGTCTCGGTCTGGCTGCACGTCGGGGAGGACAACCCGGCCCTGAGCGGGCTTCCGTACGTCGTTTTCGCCGGCAATGTCGGCGCGGACGACACCCTGGCCGAGGCCGTCAAGATCCTCCGGGGCGACGCTCGCGCCTGACTCACGAGCCGGCCGGGCGGTTATGCCGGGGCGTGCGCCTCGAGGAACCGGTACACCTCGACCTGGTCCACGCCCGGAAACGTGCCGGTCGGCAGCGCCGCGAGCAGGCTCGTCGGCGTCCGCGCCGCCGGCCACGACTGGTGTTCCCACTTCTCGGCGAGCTCGCTCGGTGCGCTCTTGCAGCATCCGTCATCCGGGCAGCTCGACTGCGACCGGTTTGCCGTCTCTCGCCCACGGAACCACTTCACGTGCTCGAACGGCACCCCGACGGTCACCGAGTAGTCACCCTCCTTGGCCTTCTCGATCCGCGAGGTGCACCAGTACGTGCCGTTCGGGTTGTCGGTGTACTGGTACCAGGGGCTGAACCGGTCTTCAGCGGCGAAGACGGTGAACGCCGTCCACTTGCGGCAGACCGTCGTCCCCTCGACCGCGCCGAGGGCATCCGTCGGGTGCTTCACTCCGTCGTTGGAGTACGCCTTCACGATCGTGCCCGATTCGTGGACCTTGGTGAAGTGCACAGGGATGCCGAGGCGCGCGGTGGCGAGATTGGTGAAGCGGTGGGCTGCGGTCTCGTACGAGACCGCGAACGCGTCGCGGAGATCCTCCATTGAAATTCGGCGGAAGTTCTTCGCCTCGGTGAGGAACCGGACGGCGTCAGACTCCGGCAGCAGGATCGCCGCCGTGAGGTAGTTGGTCTCGACGCGCTGCCGGAGGAAGTCGGCGTAACTCGTCGGCTCGGAGTGCCCGAGCACGTGACTCGCGAAGGCCTGCACGACCGGTGAGCGTGAGTCGCGGGATGCCGACTGCGACGTCGGCAGGTAGATCCGGCCGTTGCGCGAATCGGTAACCGACCGGGTCGAGTGCGGCAGGTCGCCGACGTAGTGCAGCGTGAACCCGAGGTGGTTGGCCATGTCACCGACGAGCTGCTGTGACACGGGGCCGCCGGTGTGCCCGACAGCCGCGAGGAGTTTCTTCGCCTGCGCCTCGAGCTCGGGGAAGTAGTTGTCTTTCGCTCGCATCGTCGCCCGCAGTGACGCATTTGCGCGCCGGGCCTCCTCCGGGGTCGCCGCCCGTTCGCGGTGCAGCCGCTCAACCTCGGTGGCGAGCGCCAGGATCGTGCGCAGCGTGTCATCGCTGTGGCCCTTCGACACCCGGATCGGGTCGATGCCGAGTGCGGAGAACACCGGGCCGCGCTGGGCACGCTCGACGGCGATCTCGAGGGCTGCCCGTTCGCTCGGGGCCTCATCGTGCAGAAGATCGTCGGTAGTTGTACCGAGCGCCACAGCGATCTGGCGCAGCATCGAGAGCCTCGGCTCCCGCTTGCCGTTCTCGATCGTCGACACCTGAGATGGAGCGCGGTCGATCGCCGCGCCCAGCTGCTCGAGCGTCATTCCGCGGGCGACGCGCAGCGAACGGATGCGACGGCCAAGCAGGAGGGCGTCGACGGTTCCCTCGTCGGGCTCGGCAGTCGCGAGAGTTCGTGGGTCAGCTGCGGTGCTGGTCATGGTGCCATCGTCGCATTCAGCACTCCTTTCGACAACCAGAAGAATCGCGGTTTTTCTACCGAGTTTTCCGGATGCGGCGCGGCATCCGGCCCACAGACTCTCTGTACGACCTCCGAACCACGGCTCCTCGAAGCCGGTTCGGCCCACGACGAAGGAGCACAACGATGAGCACCGACAACACCCGCCCAGGCGACCAGGTCCAGACCGCGGCCGAACTGCAGCTCGAGTGGGACGCCAACCCCCGCTGGGAAGGTGTCCGGCGTGACTACACGGCCGCCGAGGTCGTCGCGCTTCGGGGCAGTGTCCGTGAGGACGCAACCCTCGCCCGCCGCGGTGCCGAGAACCTGTGGAACCTCATCCACTCCGAGGAGTGGGTCCCGGCACTCGGTGCCCTCACCGGCAACCAGGCCGTGCAGCAGGTTCGCGCCGGCCTCAAGGCCATCTACCTCTCCGGCTGGCAGGTCGCCGCAGACGCGAACCTCTCCGGCCAGACCTACCCGGACCAGTCGCTCTACCCGGCGAACTCGGTTCCGAGTGTCGTCCGCCGCATCAACAACGCGCTGCTCCGCGCCGACCAGATTGAGTTCGCCGAGACCGGAACCACCACTGTGGACTGGCTCGCTCCAATTGTCGCCGACGCTGAGGCCGGATTCGGGGGGCCGCTCAACGCCTACGAGCTGATGGCATCCATGATCTCGGCGGGAGCCGCTGGCGTGCACTGGGAAGACCAGCTCGCGAGCGAGAAGAAGTGCGGCCACATGGGCGGCAAGGTCCTCATCCCGACCAGCCAGCACATCCGCACCCTCAATGCCGCTCGGCTCGCCGCCGACGTTGCCGGCGTGCCGAGCGTCATCATCGCCCGCACCGACGCCCTCGCGGCGACGCTGCTGACGAGCGACGTCGACGAACGCGACCGCCCCTTCCTCACCGGAACCCGCACCGCCGAAGGGTTCTACGAGGTGACGAACGGCATCGACACCGTGATCTCCCGTGGCCTCGCCTACGCCGAATACGCCGACCTGCTCTGGGTCGAGTCGGCCGAGCCTGACCTCGAGCTCGCCCGCCGGTTCGCCGAGCGCATCCACCAGGACTTCCCCGGCAAGAAACTCGCCTACAACTGCTCGCCGTCGTTCAACTGGAAATCCCACCTCGACGACGCGCAGATCGCGACCTTCCAGAAGGAACTCGCGGCAATGGGCTACGCCTTCCAGTTCATCACGCTGGCCGGCTTCCACGCGCTGAACCACTCAATGTTCACGCTCGCTCAGGACTACAAGAACCGCGCCATGAGCGCATACGTCGAACTGCAGGAAGCCGAATTCGCCTCGGAGGCAGACGGCTACACCGCGACCAAGCACCAGCGCGAAGTGGGCACAGGCTACTTCGACCGGATCGCAACGGCCCTGAACCCCACGAGCGCCACCCTCGCGCTCGTCGGCTCGACCGAAGAAGACCAGTTCCACTAACCACTTTTCCGCCCGGCCGTTCGCGACAGTTCGTTCGCGGCCGGGCGACCCCCGAAGGGATTGTCATCATGAACACTCTGCTCACCGAACCCGGCACGACACCCACCACCTCATTCGCTTCCTCCACCCCCACCGGACCCCGCATCGAGGTCGTCGGCCGCATACACGAACGATTCGACGAGATCCTTACCCCAGAGGCACTGCAGTTCCTCGCCGAGCTGCACCAGCGCTTCGCCGGCCCGAGGCACGACCGGCTCGCCGACCGCATGCGCCGCAGGTTCGAGATCGGCAACGGCCGCGACCCGAAGTTCCGCGATGACACCGCGTCGATCCGGGCGGATGCCACCTGGCGCGTCGCCGGGGCCGGCCCGGGTCTCGACGACCGCCGCGTCGAGATCACCGGACCCACCGACCGCAAGATGACCATCAACGCGCTCAACTCCGGTGCGAACGTGTGGCTCGCCGACCAGGAGGACGCCACGAGCCCTACCTGGGCGAACGTAATCGGTGGCCAGATCTCCCTGTTCGACGCGATCCGTCGGCAGATCGACTTCACCAGCGCAGAGGGAAAGGAATACCGCCTCACCACGGGCGAGACGCCGACCATCGTGATGCGGCCCCGGGGCTGGCACCTCGTCGAGAAGCACCTTCGGTTCGTTGACTCCGCCGGTCACGCGATGGCGGCATCCGGAAGCCTCGTCGACTTCGGCCTGTATTTCCTTCACAACGCGCAGGCGCTCATCGACTCGGGCCGCGGACCCTACTTCTACCTCGCCAAGCTCGAATCGAGCGAGGAAGCCCGCCTCTGGAACGACGTGTTCACGTTCTCCGAACAGCGCGCAGGCATCCCGCACGGAACCATCCGAGCGACGGTGCTCATCGAGACCCTGCCCGCCGCGTTCGAGATGGACGAGATTCTCTACGAGTTGCGCGACCACTGCGCCGGACTCAACGCCGGCCGCTGGGATTACATCTTCTCGATCATCAAGAACTACCGCGGCCGCGGTGCCCGGTTCGTTCTGCCCGACCGCAGCGAGGTGACGATGACCGTTCCGTTCATGCGGGCGTACACCGAACTGCTCGTGAAGACCTGCCACAAGCGGGGCGCACACGCCATCGGCGGGATGAGTGCCTTCATTCCGAACCGTCGCGACCCCGAGGTGACCGCCCGCGCGATCGAGAAGGTCTCGGCAGACAAGAGACGCGAGGCCGGCGACGGTTTCGACGGCACCTGGGTTGCCCACCCCGACCTGATCGAGACGGCCCGCGGTGAGTTCGATGCTGTCCTCGGCGAGCGCCCGAACCAGCTCGACCGCCAGCGCGACGACGTCGAGGTGACCGCGGCGCAGCTGCTCGATGTGCACATCGGTCGTGCGGTGACGGATGCCGGGCTTCGCGACAACGTCTCGATCGGCGTTCGGTACCTCGAATCGTGGCTCCGAGGCATCGGCGCTGCCGCGATCGACAACCTGATGGAGGATGCCGCGACCGCGGAGATCAGCCGCTCGCAGATCTGGCAGTGGATTCACCAGGACGTGCGCACCGATGACGGCGCCCCGATCACCCGTGACCGGGTCGAGGAGATCCTCACCGAGCTGCTCGGGTCGGTCGACAGGTTCGACGGCGACCGGTTCGACGACGCCGCCGACGTTTTCCGTGACGTCGCGCTAAGGGACGAGTTCCCGACGTTCCTCACCGTTGGTGCGTACTCGCGGTTCCTCGTCGACCTCGCCTGACGGCATCCGCGTCGCCCCTGACAAACGGTCCCCGCACGCTCGTGCGGGGACCGTTGTGCGATCGCCGAAGAAAACTTTGGGGTCGATGGAACCTTTCGCGGCATGCCGGACACTACAGGTATGAGCATTCCCCTGAGCGACGCCGACGAGTGGCACGCTGTTCTGGCCGGAGACGGCGAGGCTTTCGCCCGCATCTTCGACAGGCACAGCCAGCGCGTCTACCGCCACAGCCTCGCGATGGTACCGGCCGCCGATGACGCGCAGGATGTCGTCGGTGTCACCTTTCTTGAAGCGTGGCGAAAGCGCGGTGACGTCCGCTTTGTGAACGGGTCACTCCTTCCCTGGCTTCTCGTGACCGCATCCCATTCGTCGAAGAACATCTCGCGGGCAGCCCGGCGGTACCGGAACCTGCTCGAACACGTTCCCCGACCCGAGTCGCAGGCTGGACCGGAGCTGATGCCCGACGACGGCGCCGCGATGACGGCGCTCCGTGACCTCGGGACCCACCAGCGCGACGTTGTCGCCCTCTGCGTCATCGAGGGCTTCAGTGAAGCCGAGGCCGCAGAGGCGCTCGGTGTTCCAGTGGGAACCGTGAAGTCCCGGCTGCACCGGGCAAAACAGACACTGGCCAGTCACCTGCGTCAAGACATCACCCCCGACCTGCTGGCGCCGGCCACTTCCCGCGCCGTCTCATCCCCCACCGACACGACCACCACCGATTCGATCGAAATGAGTGCTTCCCGATGACCTCCCTCGGCACCGAACAAGCCAGCGCCCTCCGACGCATCCTCGTCGACACCGTCGAGCACCCCGTTTCCCCTCAGCCGCCCAGGCGGCCCCTGATCGCTGGCCTCATCGCGGTGCCGCTTGCGGCCGCGCTCGTGATCGGCACCGTCGTGTTCGGCCCCAGCCCGGACGCCGCCCAGGCATCGGAGGCGCTGAGGGACGCTGCCGACCGGACAATCAGCGTGTCAGACCCTTTCGTTGGCGAGGGCGAGTACCTGAAAATCACCACCGAGCAGGCTTTCCTCGCGTACGAGGTCACCGCTGACGGCGACTACTCGGCATACCGGTCGACCACGGTGACCGAGGTCTTCGTTCCTGCCAGCCCCGGCGATGACTGGGTGCAGCGAGTGACCGCACAGCCGGCCACGGAGTTCTACGGTGAGGCATCACACGCCGCAGCCGAGCGCGACTGGGCAAACACCGTCGATAACGGCGTCGTCCAGATCAGCCGCGATTCGGACGGAGACTTCGTCCACGCGCGGGAACTCGGCGGCGAGGTCGCGGCGCCCGTTCTGCCGAGCGACCCGGAGGAAGCCCTGGCCTTCCTTTACGACATGCCCTACGGGAACGGGACCGACGAGGGTGCTCTCTCGTACGCCGCACAGCTGCTCCGCGACGGCACGATGGCGGCAGAGCAGCGCTCCACGCTGTACCAGGCACTGGCGCTACTGCCCGGTATCCGCATCACCGACGGCAATGCCGCACTGGACGGACGCACCGGGATCGCATTCAGCATCGACTCCGACACCACAGTCCCGGAGATCATCGTCGACCCGGACACCGGCCAGTTCATCGGTCAACGCTCACTCACTCCCGCCGCACAGGGCGCCATACCGGCCGGAACCGTTGAGGATTACACCGCCGTGACGACGACGGTGGTCGACGAGGTGCCGTAAGGCCTGGCGGCGGCCCTCGATAAAACAGGGGTATTGACGAGTTACTTGCTTTTTGCAAGCATGGCTCCTGACGGTGACCGTCACCGCCGGAACGTCAAAGGAGACACCATGACCGACATCTTCGTCAACCTCCCCACAACGGACCTTGAGCGCTGCAAAGCGTTCTATACGGCCCTCGGCTGGACAATCAATCCGCAGTTCACCGACGAGAACGCCGCGTGCGTCGTCGTCGACACGAACATCTACTTCATGTTCCTCACGCATGAATTCTTTGCCACATTCACCGACAAGCAGATCATCGACACCACCACGTCTGCGCAGGCCTCGACCGGATTCAGCCGGGACAGCCGTGAAGCTGTGGACGCCATGATGGAGAAGGGTCTCGCGGCTGGGGGAACCGAACCGCGCGCCGCCCAGGACTACGGGTTCATGTATTCACGCGACCTCGAGGACCCGGACGGCAACATCCTCGGCTTCCTCTACATGGATCCCGTCGCCGCGGAAAAGGGGCCAGAAACCTATATGGCAGAACAGGGCGCTCAGGCTTGAAACGCGCCCGGTCATGACAGCTCGCAATTACGGTCAGAACAGCGGCCTGGTGAGTGCCCTCGAGCTGGTCGGCGAACGGTGGGCACTGCTCATCGTTCGCGACCTGCTCGTCGGGCCGCGCCGTTACACCGATCTCAAGGCCGGGCTGCCGCGCATTCCCACCAACATCCTCAGCACCCGGTTGAAAGAGCTGCAGGAGGGCGGCGTCATCCGTCGCGCCCCGCTCCACCACTCGGTCGTGTACGACCTCACCGATGCCGGGCGTGAACTCGAGCAGGTCGTCCTCGCACTCAGCCGGTGGGGGCTCAGCGCAGCGGGCGAACCGGCGGACGACGACGTCATCACGGCGGAATCGCTCACCCTCGATCTTCGATCCGTATTCCAAACGGATGCCGCCACCGGTTACGAACCGACGGCCTACGGTGTGCGCGTGGGTGACGTGCACCTCACTGCCAGGGTGGACGGTTCGGCGCTCGACATTTCGCCAGGAGCCTCCGGTGCGACCGACGCCGATCTCGATTTCGCGGCCGGCCACGGCATCCGATCGGTGATCACGGGTGAGGTGACGGCGGACGCGGCGATCGAGCGGGGAATCGTGCGGATCCTCTCCGGTAATGCGGCGTTGATGAACCGCTTCGCTGCAACCTTTACGGCCGCACGGCAGACGGTACCCTTCTAGGGTGAGCACAACACCGAGACTCTCCACCAAGATTTCCGCCATCGCCGAGTCAGCAACGCTGAAGGTCGATTCGAAGGCCAAGGCGCTGCAGGCCGATGGCCGGCCCGTGATCAGCTACGCCGCTGGTGAGCCTGATTTCGCGACGCCGCAGCACATCGTCGACGCCGCGATCGCCGCCGCGAGCGACAAGAAAAACCACAGGTACACGCCGGCAGCCGGGCTCCCTGACCTGCGTGAGGCCATCGCCGCGAAGACCCTGCGCGACTCGGGTCTCGCCGCAAGCGCGAGCCAGGTGCTCGTCACCAACGGCGGCAAGCAGTCCGTCTACGAGGCGTTCCAGGTGCTGCTCAACCCGGGCGACGAGGTCATCGTGCCGACGCCGTTCTGGACCACGTACCCCGAGGTCATCGCGCTCGCCGACGGTGTTGCCGTCGAGGTATTCGCGGACGCATCGCAGGGCTACCAGGTCACCGTCGAGCAGCTCGAAGCCGCACGCACCGAGCGCACGAAGGTGCTGCTGTTCGTGTCTCCGTCGAACCCGACCGGTGCCGTGTACTCGCCCGAGCAGACCAGGGCCATCGGCGAGTGGGCGCTCGAGCACGGAATCTGGGTGATCTCCGACGAGATCTACCAGAACCTCACCTACGACGGCGTGAAGGCCCTCTCGATCGTCGAGGCGGTCCCGGCGCTCGCCGAGCAGACCCTGCTCGTCAACGGCGTCGCAAAAACGTACGCGATGACCGGCTGGCGGGTGGGCTGGACCGTCGGCCCGGCCGACGCCATCAAGGCGCTCTCGAACCTGCAGTCGCACCTCTCCGGCAACGTGAACAACATCGCCCAGCGTGCCGCGATCGCCGCGCTCACCGGCCCCCAGGACGACGTGGAGACCATGCGCCTGGCATTCGACCGACGGCGTCAGGTGATCGTGAAAGAGCTCAACAAGATCGACGGGTTCTCGGTGCCGACCCCGCAGGGCGCGTTCTACGTGTACGCGGATGTCACGGGGCTGCTCGGTCGGGAATGGAACGGCGTCACCCCGACGACGTCGCTCGAACTCGCCGACCTCATGCTCGATCAGGCCGAGGTCGCTGCCGTTCCCGGTGAGGCCTTCGGCCCGTCGGGCTACCTGCGCTTCAGCTACGCGCTCGGCGACGACGCACTGCTCGAGGGCGTGCAGCGGCTGCAGAAGCTCTTCGGGTAGAACCCAACCGCTGCACCCGCCGAGAACATCACTTCCGGTCGAGAACATCCCGCGCAACCGATGTTCTCGACCGCAATTGATGCGTTCGGCGCAGCGACTGCCCGCGCGAACCGGACGCGGCCGACCGGGCGCGCCAGCGCGCGACCGCCTAGAACTCGACGTTCACGAACACCGGCTCGGGCTGCAGTACGACACCGAACTCGGCACCGACGCGCATCTGCACGTAGCGCGCGAGCGCGGCGATCTCGTCGGCCGTCGCCCCACCCGTGTTGGTCAGGGCGAGCGTGTGCTTGCTCGAAATCGCGGCGCGCGATCCCGGCAGCCGGAACCCGCGGCGGATGCCCGAGCGTTCAATCAGCCAGGCGGCGGAGAGCTTGACCCTCGCGTCATGCTCGAGCGACGGGCGCGGGACCTCGCCCGTCCACTCACCGAGGGGAATGACGACCGCGTCGTCTGCGTCATCATCCGCAATCGGCCAGCGCGGTGCATCCGCCGGCAACGACCGGGCGAACGACTCGGAAACGATGGGATTGGTAAAGAAGGATCCGGCGCTCGAGGTGTCAGGGTCTGCCGGGTCGAGAACCATGCCCTTCGACCGGCGAAGCTCGAGCACGGTGCGCCGCACGTCGGCGATCGGGAGCCGGGTGCCAAGCTCGACGCCGAGCGATGAGGCCAGCTGCGGGTACGCGACAGGAGCGCTCAGCCCGCCGGCATCCGTCAGTTCAACGTCGATCGACACGACGACGCCGTCGCGGACCGGTGCCTCGCCGCCGTGGCGCTTGAGCACCGACGTTCGATAGCCGAGGCCCAGTTCGGATGCCGGCACGCGAACGAGATCGCCGTGCTCGCGGTCGAGCAGTTCGACGGCGACGAGACTCGCCGACAGTTCCTGCCCGTACGCTCCGATGTTCTGGATCGGCCCGGCACCGCATGATCCCGGGATTCCGCTCAGCGCTTCGATTCCGGCGAGGCCGCGGTCGACGGCGTACGCGACGAGGTCGTCCCAGCTCTCGCCGGCCTCGACCCGGAGCAGCACGCGCCCGTTCGCGGCACCGACCTGCTCGATACCCCGCGTCGCGACGCGAACGAGGGTGCCGTCATAGCCGTCGTCGCCGACGAGCACGTTGGAGCCGCCGCCGAGCACGAACGGATCGTCGCCCTCGTGCCACACCGTGGTGACCGCGTGGATGAGTTCGTCGCGAGTGGTGGCGGTGACCGTGTGCGCGGCGGGTCCACCGACCCCGAGTGTCGTCAGTTCAGCGAGTGTCGTCATCGGCGGTTATCCGAGCGCAACGCGGGCCTGGGCCTTGCCGAGCACGGTCTTGCCGTCGAAGCTCACCGTGAGGTCGACACGGGCGATACCCGCCTCGATCGCACCGATCTTCGCCACAACGGTGACGAGCGCACCATCCTGCGGGTCGACGACGACCGGCCGGGTGAACTTCACCGCGTAATCGACGACCCGAGCGGGGTCCCCGATCCAGTCGACAACCGGCTGAACGGCGAATCCCATGGTGAGCATGCCGTGTGCGAGAACACCGGGCAGGCCGACGGATGCCGCGACATCGTCACGGTAGTGAATGGGGTTGAAGTCTCCGGATGCTCCCGCGTACCGAACGAGCGAATCGCGCGTCAGCGGGAACTCACGTTCGGCGATCACGTCACCGACGGTGAGCTGGTCAAGGGTGGGTGTACTCATTCGTCACCTCGCACAACAAGGGTGGATGTCGCCGTGACGACGTGGGCGCCTGAGGCGTCGACCATGGTGGACTCAGCGGTCACCATGGCGTGCGGGCCCAGGGTTTTGACGCTCGTCACCGCGAGGGTCGCCGTGAGTTCATCGCCGGCGACAACGGGCCGGGAGAAGCTGAACCGCTGGTCGCCGTGGACGACCCGCGAGAAGTCGATGCCGGCATCCGGTTCGCTGAGCAGCTGAGCGAGCGTCTGCTCCTGCACGACGACGGGGAAGGTCGGCGGCGCAACGACGTCTGCGTGACCGGCTGCGCGCGCGGCATCCGTGGCGAAGTGGATGGGGTTCGTGGCGAACACGGCTCTCGAGAATTCGCGAATCTTCTCGAGCCCGACGAGATATGGCGGGGCCGGCGGGAACACGCGACCCTGAAGTTCGGGGTTTACTGGCACTCTGCCAGCCTACCCGGGCGGGCCGACACGACAGGCCAGGCGCTGTGCCGGTGCAGTCACGTCACGCTCGGCCACCCTAGGTGCGGCCACCGCCGAGAAAGCATCCGAGGACGTCGCCGATCCCGCCCGATGTTTTGCCGCTGCCGCCGAGCATCGTGCCGAGCACCTCGCGGATCCCGCTGGCGTCGGCAGTGCCGCTGGCAGTCGAGCCGCTGACGGTCGTACCGCTGGCGGAAGTGGTGGCGCCGGGGATCGTACTGCTGTCCGTGGCGCCGACGGGGTGCACGGTTCCGCTGCTCCCCGCGCGCTCCGGAAGTTGTTCGGCGAGATAGCTCAGCACGATCGGCGCAAGGATCGGAAGCAACTCGCCGACGACGGGACCGGCCGGTGCCGGTGCCTGCCCTGTGCTCCCCGAGAGGGTGGCGACGACCTGGTCCTTGTGTCCGCCAAAGACGTGGCCGACGATCTTCTCGCCGTCGGCCGGGTTGACCTCGTCGAGGTTGACCGGCGCATCGGCGAGCGCCGGGGAATGATCCGACACCGCCTTTTCGAGAGCCGCGGCACCCGCCGGGTCTTCCGTATTCATCTCGAGGGCGCTGACGATGGCGGGCAGAGCGTCCTCTACGGCAGCCGTTGCGGTGGCATCGTCGACGCCCAGTCTCGTGGCGATATCGCCGATCGGAATTCTGCCGAGCAAATCGTCGAGTGATGGCATGGTGTTCCCCCTGGTACACGTCGTCCCCCATTGGCCGACGGCAGAAAGGGTACAGACGCCTCATCGGCGACGATAGGGACCTCAGTTGGAACGGAGGAGCTTCACAGTCATCTGCACGGCGACCGCCACGAGGAACACCGCGAAGAGCACCGAAGACAGCGCGGGGGAAATTACCGCGGCCACGGCGGCACCCGCCGCTGTCGTCGTGCAGGCAGCCACGCCGATGACCGCCGCGGCGGGAAGGTCGACGTTGCCCCTGCGGAAGTTGCCGATCGTACCGAAGAGCGCCGTCGGGATGATGACCGCGAGCGAGGTGCCCTTCGCGACGAGGTCGCTCGCACCGAAGAGAAGGATGAGCAGGGGGACGATGACGACGCCTCCCCCGATGCCGAGGAGCCCGGAGAGCACACCCGTACCGAGACCGAGCAGAACGAGTCCAGCCCCGCTGAGCAGCGTGATCTCCACGAAGGCGTCCCGCGATGGCGTGACGAGGAAGAGCGTCGCGATCACGACGAGCAGGAAGCCGATGAAGAGCCAGCTCACCACGCGCCGCGGAATACGGTTGAGCAGCCGGATGCCGATCTGCGCGCCAACGACGCTGCCAGCCACGAGGAGAAGACCGGCAATCCAGTCGACCGACCCGCTGAGTGCGTAACTGAGCACGCCGACGGCGGCCATCGGCACGATGGCTGCGAGCGAGGTCCCAGCGGCGATGCGCTGGTCGAGGGCGAGCAGGAGCAGGAGCGCAGGAACGATGAGGATGCCGCCGCCGACGCCGAAGAGACCGGACAGGAACCCGGCGGCGAGACCGATGACGACGAGCCAGACCCAGTGTCCTCGTGTTCGTGGCTGTGGCATCCGTCTCCCCTCGCGGCCCGAACGGCCGAGAAAGAACCTACCAGTCGCCACGCGGCGCTCGTGATGAGGTCCGGCCGTGTGAAAGCGCTGCGAGGTCGGGAGCAGCGCACGAGCGGGGTTCCGGCTAGTGCCAGAATTGGAGGAGGCGCGCTCGGTGTGAGCGGCGAGGGATGAGGAACCGATGAAGGTCATTGCCGATATCGAAGTGTGTGTTGCCGCCGGAGTGTGCGTGGCCATCGCGCCAGATGTTTTCGACCAGGACGACGAGGTGGGCAAGGTCATTCTGCTCAACGCCACCCCGGGCTCCGATGAGCACGATGCTGTTCGTGACGCCGTCCTCAGCTGCCCGTCAGCGGCGCTGAGGCTCGTCGACGAGTCGTGAGCGACGCTCCCTCCCATATCGTCATCGTCGGGGCGTCGGCCGCCGGGCTGACCACCGCCGCTGCGCTCCGCCGCAACGGGTACGACCGCGCGCTGACGCTCGTGGACAGTGAACGCCACACGCCGTACGATAGGCCGCCCCTCGCCAAGCAGCTGCTCACCGGCGAGTGGGGACCGGAACGCATTGGGTTGAAGACCGACGCCGACCTCGCTGCGCTGGGGGTGAGCATCCGTTCGGGCGTGACGGCGACGGGGCTCGACATCGGTCGTTCCGTTGTGTCGCTGTCGGATGCCACGGACCTCGCGTTCGATCGCCTCGTCGTCGCGACGGGCGTGACACCGCGGGTACTGCCCGACTCGACGCACCTCGCAGGAGTTCACACCCTTCGCACCCTCGACGATGCGCTCGGGCTGAAGGAAGAACTCGTCGCCGGGCGGCACCTCGTGATCGTCGGCGGCGGTTTTCTCGGTACCGAGGTTGCGGCCGCTGCCGTCGGACTCGGGCTCACCGTCACCCTAGTGAATGCTCTGCCCACGCCGCTCGAACGCGGGCTCGGCCCGGCGATCGGCGCCGAGGTGGCCGCACTGCACAGGCTTCACGGTGTCGAGCTGCGGACCGGAGCTGCGTCTGCGGTCCGCTCGCTGGTGGCAGCGGACGGTCGGGTGACCGGCGTCGAGTTTGCCGACGGTTCGCGGCTCGGGGCGGATGTCGTTTTCGTAGCGATCGGTGCGACGCCGGCGATCGGCTGGCTGGCCGGCAGCGGGCTGCGGCTGGGCGACGGGGTCGAGTGCGCGCCTGACCTGTCCGCGGCACCCGGCGTTTATGCCGCCGGTGATGTGGCGCGCTGGGACAACCCGGCATTCGACCAGTCGATGCGGGTCGAGCACCGCACGAACGCGACCGAGCAGGCTGTGCACGTCGCCGGGCGATTGCTCGACGGAGCGCCGGATGCCTTCGCCTCGGTGCCCTACTTCTGGACCGACCAGTACGACCTCAAACTGCAGGTGCACGGGTGGATCAAGGGGTATGACGAGGTGCGGATCCTGGAGGGTTCGCTCGTTGAACGCCGGATGATCGCCGTGTTCCGCCGGGGTGACCGGGTGGTCGGTGCACTCGGTGTCGGCGCCGCGAAGGCGCTGCGCCAGTGGCGGCAGCTCATCGTCGACCGCACCGCCTGGGCGGACGTCGTCGGGAGCTGAGACCCCGGGCGGGCGGGCGGTGCGTGCGCCGTGCTGGTGCACCCCTTTGCTCGGCCATAAACGGTCGTTCACCCCGCAGGCATCCCCTGCTCGGACAGAAAAGGTCGCGTTTCGCGCCCGAACCCAGCCATTTGTGACCGAGCGCGGATTGGTGCAGCCGTTTGTGACCGAGCGCGGGTGTGTTCAGCCGTTTGTGGCCGCGCGCGGGTTCGTTCAGCCGTTTGTGACCGAGCGCGGATTGGTGCAGCCGTTTGTGGCCGAGCAACCCCCGCCACCTTTGCTCGGCCATAAACGGTCGTTCGCCCCGCAGGCATCCCCCGCTCGGACAAAAACGGTCGCCCCTCGCGCGCAAACACAGCGGTTTGTGGCCGCGCGCGGGCTCGTTCAGCCGTTTGTGGCCGCGCAGGATGCCGCGCAACCATTTGCGACCGCGCACGCGCCCCGCCACCTTTGCTCGGCCAGAAATGGTCGTTCGCCCCGCAGGTATCCCCTGCTCGGACAGAAAGGGTCGCCTTTCGTGCGCAAACGCAGCCGTTTGTGGCCGAGCGCGGGCTCGTTCAGCCATTTGTGGCCGCGCGCGGGTTCGTTCAGCCGTTTGTGGCCGCGCAGGATGCCGCGCAACCATTTGCGCCCGCCCACGCGCCCCGCCACCTTTGCTCAGCCATAAACGGGCGTTCACCCCGCAGGCATCCCCTGCTCGGACAGAAAGGGTCGCCTTTCGTGCGCAAACGCAGCCGTTTGTGGCCGCGCGCGGGCTCATTGAGCCATTTTGTGACCGAGCGCGGGTTCGTTGAGCCATTTGTGACCGCGCGCGGGTTCGTTCAGCAGTTTGTGACCGAGCGCGGATTGGTGCAGCCGTTTGTGACCGAGCACGGGATGCCGCGCAGCCTTTTGCGGCCGCGCGAGGGAGCGCGGGGTGCGTCAGGAGGTGCGGTACGAGTCCGCCAGGCGACGGAAGCCCTCGTCGAGCGACACGGCGGGGGTCCACTCGAGGTCGGCGCGCGTCCGGCGCTGGTCGAACCAGTGCGCCGTCGACAGCTGCTCGGCCAGGAACCGCGTCATCGGCGGCTCGTCAACGCCGGGCTTGATGCGCCACGCCCGCTCGATGAGCGAACCGGCACCGCGGGCCAGCCCCGCTGGCACACTCCAGCGTGGTGCCGCGACCCCGGCAGCACCACAAATACCGGCGAGCAGCTCGGCCACCGGCCGCGGTTCGCCATTGGTCAGCACGTACGAGTTGCCGTGGACGGCATCGACCCGCTCGAGCGCGGCTGCGATGCCCGACGCCGCGTTGTCGATGTAGATCGTGTCGATGAGCGCCGCACCCGAATCGAGCAGCGGCAGCCGCCCGGCTCGAGCGCGCTCGACGACCCGCGCGACGAGCTGCGTGTCACCGGGACCCCAGACGAGGTGCGGCCGAACGGCAACGACCCGAAGCTCGGGCGAGTCAGCGGCAAGCGCGATCAGCTCGGCCTCGGCCTTGGTCCGCGCGTAGTCGCCGCGAACATGCTCCGGGTCGGCGGGCAACGCGTCATCGCCCACGATCGACGTCCCGGCGTGCGCCACGGACGGCGACGACACGAACACGAACTTCCCGATCCCCGACGCGGATGCCGCGGCCAGCAGGTTGCGAGTCCCGCCGACGTTGATGCGGTCGAAATCGGCCGGGTCACCGGCGAGTGACACCTTCGCGGCGAGGTGCACGATCGCGTCCTGGTCCGCGACCGCGCGAGCGACAGCATCCGTTTCGGTGACCGAACCGAGCACGTCGGTGACGCCATCGACGCCGGATGGACGCCTCTGGAAGGTCGTCACTTCGTGACCGGCCGAGCGGATCTCGGCGGCGACAGCACGCCCGAGCAACCCGCTCGCACCGGTGACGAGGACTCTCACGGGTGGGTCATCCGCCCGCCGGCGAGGATGTCGCCAGCCCAGTCGGACAGCGCCGAACGGTTGATCTTGGAATTGTGACGGATGTCGGTTGGCAACCGCGGAACCACGAGGGCAGCCGCGATCGGAACGTCGACCATGCCGCGGATCGCAGTGGCAAGCTCGGGCGTCGCGAGCGACACACTCCGAGCCGGTGGCACGGTTTCGACGACAGCGACGACCTGGCGGTTTCCGTCAGGGCCGACCCCGACGACACCGGCGCGAGCGATCTCGTGCAGCCGCTCGATGGCCTGTTCGGGTCCGACCGGCGTGAGCACACCGTTCGCTGTCGCGATCACGTGCGGCATCCGCCCCTCGACCCAGAGCCGTCCGGCCGAGTCAAGGTGGCCGACGTCGCCGGTGCGGTGCCAGCGTTCTCCCGGCACTCCCCCGCGGCGGCTGGCCCGGTGGGTCAGCCAGAGCCGGTCGTAGTGGTCTTCGACGTGCGGCGCGGAGACGATGATCTCGCCGGTGACGTTGGGCTCGTCGGTGAGTTCTTCGGTGGAGCGGCCGGTCTCGTCGAGCGGCGCGATGCGCACACGCGTGACCCCCGTCGGCGTACCGACGCAGACGCCGCCAGCACCGGCTTCAGCCGCAGCCTCACGGATGCCGTCGAGCGTGATGTCCGTCATCAGCAGACCCTCGGTCATGCCGTAGGGGGTATGCGCCGTCGCGTTGGGCATGAGCGCCGAGATCGCGGCGAGCAGCGGCTCTGAGACCGGAGCACCGGCTGAGAGGAACCGCTCAACGCCAGCGAGGGCCTCGCCGTCGGCATCCGTCAGCTCGCCGGCGGTCGCGACAACATTCGCGACGGCGGCCGGTGAGAGGAACACGACTGTGGCATTGACCGCGGCGACCGCTGCGGCGACGGCGGTCGCGGTGAGGGTCTTGGGAGAGGTCACGTCCATGTCGGGCGTGACCGACCGGGCGCCGAGCGCCGGGCCGAGCAGCGCGAACGGTGCAAAGCCGGCGACGAGTCCGGTTCCGACCCCGACTCCGTACTGGGCGGCGAGCGCGTCACGCACAGCGGACAGCTGGGCGTGGGTGTAGACGACGCCCTTCGCCGGTCCGGTGGAGCCGGAGGTGAACAGCACGGCAGCGGTGTCGGTCGGCGCGGGAGGCTCAGGCATGATCTCGTCGGAACCGAGCGAGATCAGGTCAGACAGGGAGTACGAAATGTCGAGAGCCCGGCGCACCGGCGCAGGGAACGTCGCCGTTGAGATCTTCTGGCCAGGCCAGCCGAGCGCACGCGCCGCAGCAAGGCCGGTAGCCGCACCAATGATGTGGTCGGGGCACGCGCCGCGCACAGCACGGGTGAGTCCCTTGAGACCGAGCCCAGCGTCGGCGACGACGACAATCGCGCCGATCCGCAGGCACGCGTACAGCACGGCAACGAGGTCGGCGCTCGGCGGAATCAGCAGCGACACCCGGTCGCCCTTCTTCACACCGATCGCGGAAAGTCCAGCGGCGATCTGGCGGACCCGTCGCGACAGCAGCTTCCAGCTGACCACGCGCGGCTCATCGCCCGTGGGCGGCACCATGTCCACCACGACAGTGTCGTCACTGTCGCGCATTTCGTCGAGGTAGTGCCACAGCGGCTGACGGTCAACGTCGGCGGCGGCAGCCGTTGCGGCGGCAGAATCGGTACTCGCAGAACGGATGCCGTCGGCCAGCCAGGTCAGGACGGCACCGGCATAGTCCACATCTTCGGCAACCAGGTGTCCTGCACCCTCGAACCGGTGCACATCGGCGTGCGGCAACCGGTCGATGAGGTCGTCGAGGTACTTGTCGCTGAAGATCGGGTCGCGCGGGCCCCACAGCATGAGCGCGGGGACAGTGAGCTGAGCGACCCCCGAGGAGATGCGGGTGAGTTCAGCAAAGCTCTCGTGATCGGCGTCGACGGGGATGTCGGCGACGAAACCGCCGATGCCGACGCGTCGGGTCGCGTCGCTGTATGGCGCGCGGTAGCCGTCCTTGACGGCCTTCGGCAGCGCCGGGTGCGCAAGGGCGAGCGTCGTCTCGAGGAACGCGGGAGTCGCGACAGTGGCTTTGCCGAGCAGCGCGGGCTGGAGCGCGAGCCGCAGCGGCGCAGGAATCGGGTCGGCCTCCGGCTGGTGCACCGCCGTGTTGAGCAGCATCACACCGGCGAGCAGGTCGGGGTGGTCGACGGCCCAGCCGAGCGACACGACACCGCCCCAGTCGTGTCCGAGGGTGAACACAGGTCCGTCGAGTTCGAGCGCGTCGGTGAGCGCACCGAGGTCGCGAACGCGCTGCGCGAGCGGTCGACGCTCACCGGTGCGCTCAGAGAACCCCATGTCCAGCTGGTCCACAGCGATAACACGCCACGCCTCGCCACCGTTCGCGGCAGCATCCGTCGCCTTCGACACCAGACGGCGCCAGAGGTACGACCAGGTCGGGTTGCCGTGCACGCAGAGAATGGTGCCCACGGGTGTTACACCGAGTTCGGCGAGGCGGTCGGCGTTGTCGAGAACGTGCCAGTCGCGCGAAACGGATGCCGCAGCATCCGTCGCCGTCACAATCCGGGAGAAGGCGGGGTCAAGCCCGTCGAGGCCAAGCGGAGGAAGGGTCGCGGGTGAGCGCAGCTCAGCCGCGCGCGGCAGCCGGGGACTCACCAGGCGAGTTCCATCATCGCCGTGTTGAGGCCGGAACCAACGCCCATGAGCAGAACGCGGTCGCCGCTCTTGAGGCTGTCGGCCTGCGAAGCGAGGGTGATGGGGATCGACGCGGGACCGACGTTGCCGAGGGTCGGGTACGTCAGCGGCACCCGAGTGCGATCGATACCGATCGCCTTGACGATGGCGTTGGTGTGCACGTCGGACACCTGGTGCATGATGTAGCGGTCCATCGAGGCCCAGCTCCAGTCGGTGCGGGCTTCTTTCCAGGCAGAGGTGACGAGCTGCATGCCGCCCTTGAGCAGTGCCTTGGCGTCGGTGAACATGCCGTCGACGCTGCCGACGCAGAGTTCGTTGAACTGGGTGGCCGCACGAGTGACGCCACCGAGAATGCGGTGGCCGTTCGGGTTGTCGTCGGCACGACCGAGAACAGCGGCGGCGGCACCCGACCCGAGGGTGAGGCTCGCGAACTCGCTCATGAAGTCTGTGCGGCTGATGTCGGGGCGGTGAAGCCGCTCGATGGTGTTGTGCTGGATCTCGTCGGCATCTTCGCCGTCGATGATCACCGCGTATTCGATCTGACCGGCGTCGATGAGCTGCGACGCCAGGGTCATACCGTTCACGAAACCGAGGCACGCGTTGGCAATGTCGAAGTTGATCGCCGACGACGGCAGGCCGAGGCCGTGGTGCATCTTGACCGCGACGGACGGTTCGAGGTGCTTGCGGGTCACGGAGGTGTTGATAAGAAGGCCGACCTTGTCGGGGGTGATACCGGCGGATGCCATGGCGGGGTTGCCCGCATCGACCGCTGCGGTGTCGAAGGTGACACCTTCTTCCCAGTTGCGGCGTTCGTGAACACCGGCGACGCGCTGCAGCAGGCGCTGCGGCAGTCGCAGGCGCTTGAGCACGGGTTTCAGGCGGGCGTCGATCTCCTCCGACGTCGTGACGCGAGAGGCGAGTGTGGACGAAACAGACAGCAACGAGACGTTGCGATGTGTGGTCGTTGCATTGCCGGCCAAAAAAGACTCCCTCTCGACCTCGGCGACGCCGAGTACCCATCGATTTTACGTTGCCGCGGGCTGAACGTTTACCGGGGTTGCACTCCGTCGCCTTTGCATGCATGGTGCGACGGCCGGGATGACGGAAACAGGCCCCCGGATACGGAGAAACCCCAAGGTGGCGAGACCTTGGGGTTCAGTGGGAAGAGGCCTTGAGGGGCCTTTCCCCGTAGCAGGAGCGGGATTCGAACCCGCGACCTCACGATTATGAGTCGTGCGCTCTCACCAACTGAGCTACCCTGCCGCGAAACTTCGCCCGGGCTTACCGAGAAAGTAACGAGCCCCGAGTCGGGTTTGAACCGACGACCTCTTCCTTACCAAGGAAGTGCTCTACCACTGAGCTACCGGAGCGTGGCCATACGAAATGGCACCAGTAGAGACTAGCATCCATCGCGGGGTGCTTCGAACCATATCCGGTGCTTGTGCTGCCAACGTAGCATGGGCAGGAGGGAAGGACCCATGACCGAGATCTCACACGCACGCCCGCTCGACCTGACGCTGTCGGGGCGATACCGCCTGCTCGCACTCATCGGCGCCGGCGGCATGGCCTCGGTGTACCGTGCCCGCGACGAGTCGCTGCAGCGTGACGTCGCCGTCAAACTTTTCTCGCCGGCATCCGCGTCGCCCGGTGACTTCCGTCGGCAGCAGGGCGAGATCTCACTGCTCGCGAGCCTGGCCCACCCCGGCCTCGTCACGCTGCTCGACGCCGGAACCGATGAGAGCGACCCCCTGCATCCGCGCTCCTACCTCGTGATGGAACTCATCCGAGGGTCCGACCTCCGTGAGGGGCTCGCTGCTGGGGCGCTCAGCGCCGACGACACCCGGCACATCGGTGCCGACCTCGCCGACGCCCTGAACTACATTCACGACCGCGGCGTTGTGCACCGCGACGTGAAACCGGCGAACATCCTGCTCGCCCACACGGCGGGCAACGACACCCGTCCGCACCCGAAACTCAGCGACTTCGGCATCGCCCGGCTGGTGGATGGCACTCGCATCACGGCGACGCACTTCACCGTCGGCTCCGCGGGGTATCTCAGCCCGGAACAGGCCCGCGGAGAAGACGTCGGACCGGCGAGCGACGTGTACTCCCTCGGCCTGGTGCTTCTCGAGTGCGCGACCGGCCGTCGCGCATTCTCCGGGTCAGGGCAGCACGCGGCGCTCGCTCCGCTGACGCGAGACCCCGTGCTGCCGGATGATCTCGACCCGCTGCTCGCCGAGACTCTCGCCGCCATGACCGCGCGGCTGCCCGCCAACCGACCGAGCGCCCACGAGGTCGCACTCGCACTTCGCGGCATCCAGCGACTCGGCGCTTATCGGTCGGCGGCAGACCCCGACGAGGCGACCGCGGCGATGACCGTCGGCGACACCGGCTCCCCCACCGTGCTGCTTCCCGAAGCATCGGGACCCGGAACGGCATCGACGGCGCTTCTCACGCCCGGCACGTCTCGTGAGTTCGCGACGGATGCCGTGACCGTTGCGTCCGCGACTGCGGCGTCGGCGTCGGCACCCGCAACGTCTGCGCGCACAGTGTCTGCGCACGCAGCGTCTGCGCCCGCGACGTCGGGGTCCGCGACGACGGAGTCCACACGGCCGCGCCACCGCATGGGGTTGACGCCGACGCTCGTGGCAGCGGCAGCTGCCGTGGTGATAGCGGTCGCCGTCGCGCTTGGGGTCGCCCTGGGCGGTACTACTGAGCCAGCGTCCGTCGACTACCCCGCGGTGCCCGGCGAGATCGGCGAGCACCTTGATGAACTCCAGAAGAGCGTGACACCATGAGCACCCGTTTCACTGCCCGCCCCCGCTCCCGTGTGGCGCCGCTCATGCTCGCGTCAGCGCTGGGTGTCGTCGCTCTGACGGGGTGCCAGTCGAGCGCACCCGACCTCGACGCTGACGCCGCGACGCGGTTCCAGGCGACAGTGCTCACCGTCACGCAGGCCGTGGCCGACGGCGAACTGCAGCTCGCGCGTGACACGCTCACGACGTTCGACACTGAACTCGAGGAGGCAGCCGCAGACGGCTCCGTCTCGTTCGCTCGGCACAAGCGCATCGACGCGGCACTGGCCGCGGTGCTCGCCGATGTCGACGCCGCACTGGCTGCACAGGCCCCGGCGCCCGTCGAACCGGAGCCGCAACCGACAACGACCGTCACGCCCGTGAGCCCAACGACTCCGGTCCCCGACGAGGAAAACGAAGACGAGCCGGATGAGTCCGAGCCGGACGAGTCGGAACCCGACGGGCCCGGCAACGGCAACGGGAACGGGAACAACGAGAAGGAACCCAAGGCGCCCAAAGAACCCAAGGAGCCGAAAGCCCCGAAAGCCAAGCCGGGCGAGTAGGTCCCCTCGCCGAGTTGCACAGCGAGTAGGTCCCCTCGCCGGGCCACACCGCGAGTAGCTCCCTCATCGAGCGCTGCAGTATCCATGCCCGCGCTGCAGATTCTTCTGCAGCGCGGGCATGGATGTGCAGCGGTGGGCGCGAGCGGGTCGGGCTCTCTACAGCGCGACGCCCGCCAGCTGCCACACTGCGAAAGCCGGGCCGTCGCCGGACAGGCGGATGCCATCCTCATCGGTGGACAACGCCGCAGAGCCGAACAGGCGGGTAGCTGATTGCACGCCGCCGACGGCATCCGCGTGCAGGCGCACATCGAAGTCCGCGCGCGCCGCAACCATGAGGATGGTCTCGAACTCGTCTTCGCGGGCGTAGACGAGCACGTCGTCACCGACGTGTAACCACCGCATACCGCCGCCGTTGAGCGACGAGTGCGTGCGGCGCAGGCCGATGAGCGTCGCGTACAGGTCGATCCGCTCACCGGCTTCGTCGGCACGCTCCCACGGCATCGGTGTGCGCGAGTGCTCGCCGTCGATACCGGTGAGCCCGAACTCGTCACCGGCGAAGACGACCGGGATACCCGGCAACGTCATCGACATGCCGAGCGCGACCGGGATCACTCCCGGCAGTGCGTGCGTCGCGAACCGCGGTGTGTCGTGGGTGTCGAGCGCGTTCATGGTGGCGAGACGCGTCTGCCACGGGAAGCCGGCGGAGAACTGCCGGTGCGCGCGGTAGAACTGCTGCCCGGTGTACGTCGGCATGGTCGACATGTTCATCCCGAGGCCACCACCCGCCGGTGTTCCCGGTTCACTGAGCCAGCCCCAGAGAGGCCGGGTGAAGTTGGCGTAGGTCATCGCGCCGTGCCAGCCGTCGCCCTGGAAATCGATCGAGGCGTCGTTGGTCGACTCGGCGACGAGGAGGGTGTCCGGGTTCACGTCGATCATGGTGCGCCGAATCGTGCGGCGCACATCGGCGTTGAGGTCCTGGTCCGCCAGGCGGCCGGTCATGTTGGCGACGTCGATGCGCCAGCCGTCGAGCGCGAACGGGGGCTTCAGCCACTTCGCGACGATCGAGTCATCGCCCTCGATGAACCGGCGGCGCAGTTCGGGCGAGTTCCAGTTGAGCTTCGGCAGGCTCGGGACTCCCAGCCACGACGCGTACGTCTCCTGCTCGTCGTCGAGCCAGTGATAGAAGTCACTTTCGATGGCTTCCGGATGCCGGTGGGCAGCGACGAACCAGTCGTGGGCGTCACCGGAATGGTTGCTGGTGAGGTCGCCGAGGACACGGAGCCCGCGGGCGTGCGCGGCCTCGACGAGTCGTACGAGCGCTTCATCGCCGCCGAGCAGCGGATCGACGGCGTCGAAGTTGGACGCGTCATACCGGTGATTCGACCGGCCGGCGAAGATCGGGGTGAGGTACAGGGCGCTGACGCCGAGCTTCTCGAGGTGGTCGAGGTGCAGGGTGATGCCGTCGAGGTCTCCCCCGAAGAACTGCTGAGACCGAGCGGGCTGCTCGAGCTCAACCTCGTCGTCCCACTCCGCGGGGATCGCCCAGTCCGGAGCTTCGCGCTGGCTGGCTGCCGCACTCCGCGCGAACCGGTCTGGAAGGATCTGGTACAGCACGGTGCCCGATGCCCACCGGGGCGGGGCAGGGTGGCTCGTGAGTTTGAAATCCTCGCTGTCGAGCGTCTCGGTGTCGAAGACACCGCGGGCGTTGATCCAGAGATCATGCCCGTCGCCCGTCCGCACGACCCACCGGTACCCGTGCACCGGATTCTCGATGAGGATCTCCGCCTGCCACCAGTCCCAGCCCGCCGCTGTGCTCAGCAGGGTGGCTTCAGAGAAGCGCGGCTCGCGATCCGGGTTCGACCGCACCCGGACCGCGCGGGGCTCGCCGAGCGTGTGCGGCACGCGCAGCCGCACCTGCACCCACTCGCCGAGCGCCGGCGACTGGTTGGAGACGTAGAGCGGGGACCCGTCGTGGTGCGGTTCCATTACTTGACGGCGCCGGCGGTGAGGCCGGAGACGATGTACTTCTGCAGGTACAGGAACAGTGCCATCACCGGGATCGCCGCGAGCACGGCACCGGCGGCGAAGACGCCCCAGTTGCTCGAGAACTCCTGCGACACGAACTGGTAGAGACCGACGGCGAGCGTCTGCCGCTCGGGGCTCACCAGCACAACGCTCGCGATCACGAAGTCGCTCGTGGTTGCGATGAAGCTCAGCAACCCGACAACGGCGAGGATCGGCGCGACAAGGCGCAGGATGATGGTGAAGAAGATCCGCGCGTGACCGGCGCCGTCAAGCTTCGCCGCTTCGTCGAGCGACGACGGCACCGTGTTGAAGAACCCGTACATCAGGTACGTGTTCACGCCGAGCGCTCCGCCGAGGTACACGAGGATCAGTGCGATCTGATTGTCCAGGCCGAGGATCGGGAAGATGTCGCCGAGCGTCGTGAGCAGGAGGAAGATCGCGACCACCGCGAGCAGCTGCGGGAAGATCTGCACGATCAGCAGCGACATCAGTCCGAACCGGCGGCCGACGAATCGCATCCGGCTGAAGCAGTATGCGGCGAGCGCGCCCAGGAAGACGGTTCCGATCGCTGTGGTCAGGCCGATGACGAGGGTGTTCACGAACCACGCGGCGTACGGCTGCTCGGGGGTGTTGAACAGGTCGACGTAGTTGTCGAGGCCGAAGGCGGAGAAGAGGCCGTTTGACTGCAGCAGCGTGCCGTTCGGGTTGAACGATGCACTCAGGACGTACAGCAGCGGGAAGACCGAGAAGACGACCATCACGATGCCGACGAGGTGCCGCCAGCCGGTTGCCGCGAACCAGCGGCTGAACTTGAATGGCCGCTTGGTTGGGATCGAGCGCGGCTCGGTCGGGGTGCCTGTCGCGGCGACCGTTGGAGTGGTGAGAGACATTAGTTCAAGTCCTCCAGTGCCTTTGTCTGCCGGAAGCTCACGATGGCGATGATCGCCACGATCACGAAGATGATGATCGAGAATGCGCTCGCGAGCCCGTAGTCACGGTTGGCCCCGACGAACGCGACCTTGTAAACCATCGAGATGAGGATGTCGGACCCGCCGACGTTGATGCTCGCCGACGCGTCACGCGGACCGCCGTTGGTGAGCATGTAGATGAGGTTGAAGTTGTTGAAGTTGAACGCGAACGACGAGATCAGCAACGGGGCAACCGAGACGAGGAGCAGCGGGAACTTGATGCGGCGGAACACCTGCCACGGGCTCGCGCCGTCCATCTTCGCCGCTTCCTGCAGTTCGTCGGGGATCGACTGGAGCGCCCCGGTGCAGACGAGGAACATATACGGGAAGCCGAGCCAGAGGTTGACGAACAGGATGCTGAACTTCGCCAGCCACTCATTGGTCAGCCAGGGGATCTCTGCCCCGCCAAGGAGCGCGAGGTTGACGAACCCGAAGTCCTTGTTGAGCATGCCGGCCCAGACGAGCGCCCCGAGGAACCCGGGGAACGCGTACGGCAGGATCATGAGCACGCGGTAGAACTTCCTGCCGCGCATCCGCATGTCGTTGAAGACGACAGCGAGGAACAGTCCGAGCATGAACGTCGTCGCGACGCTGAGTATTGCAAAGAGGAAGGTCCACGTCGTGACGGCGATGAGCGGTCCGCGGATGCTCTGGTCGGTGAAGGCCGTGAGGTAGTTCTCCGCCCCGATCACGACACTCCAGCCCGGCAGCAGTTCTTCGCCGTCCTCCGAGGTGAACGCGCCGTTGCCGGTGTCCGAGTAGACGACACCGGTCTCGGTGTTCGTCATGGTGTCAGCGGCCTCGTCGTAGGCAAGTGTGGAGAGGTAGAGGTACGCGCTCGATCCGTCCGGGGTTCGGAGAGCACCATCGTTGGGGTCGTCCGAGATCTGCACGGTCATGGCCGCGATCGCGTCCTGGTTGGTGACGATGTCCGTGAAGTTGAGGCTGGTGTAGCCCGGCAGGCTCACGGCCTTGTCGCCGGACATTTCGGCGTCGGACACCTCGGTCAGCGGGGTCTCCGTGTTTCCGATCAGCACGTCACCGTCGGGGTCCGTCACGAGGAAGCTGAACGCACCCAGCTGCTCGACGACGGTGAGGCCGTAGGTCGGAGAGTCCGGTACGCGGTACTGGGCCGACTGGATCAGCGAGCTGACGGCATCCTCTTTGGTGCTGTTGTGCCCGGTGCCGTAGTTGGTGAAGGAGATGTACGCGGTGTAGCCGACGACGAAGATCTGGAAGATCAGGAGGAAGACGAGGCCCGGGGCCAGGTACTTCAGCGGGAGCAGACCACGCTTGAAGTAGATGACGTTGATTGCAATGGTGACCAGCAGGACGACCGCAAAGATCACCCAGTCCTGGCGGAGGAAGAGCACGAAGAGGCCGTAGACGGCGATCGCGTCAACGACGGCCAGCATGCCGATCTTGATGAGGAGAGCCGTTATCGACCCGGACGCGTGGTCAGCGATCCGGGCGGCACGTTTCTGCCGCTTCGACTCGGCGACCTGCGGGGTGGTCTCGGGGGATTTCTCGGTACTCGTCTGCATGGTCGCCTCAGTTGATGTGTGCGTGACGGAGAAAGGATGCCGGGCGGCGAGCTGTCGCCCGCCTCCCGGCATCCTGTCGTCGTTATCCTGCGATCGCAGCCTGGATGTCTGCGGTCATCTTGGTCCACAGCTCGGTGGGGTCGCCCTCACCATCGATGATGGCTGCCTGGGTGACGCCCCAGAACTGCCAGACCTTGCCCATCTGCGGGATGGTCGGCTGCGGGACGCCGTTGACGCCCACCTCACCGAATGCGGCGACGATGGGGTCGCTTGCTGCGGCCTCGAACGAGGCGGTGAGGGCCGGCGGACGCTGGCCCTTCTCGAAGAGAGCGGTCTGAACGTCTTCGGTGGCGATGAAGTTCGTGAGGAACTCGTTGGCCGCGAGGGTGTTCTTGCTCTTCGCCGAGACGAAGAAGGCCTGAACGCCGACGAAGGGCTGCGCCGGCTGTCCGCCAGCGGACGGGATCGGGTCAACGGCAACGTCGATGCCGGCTTCCTGAGCGCCGCCGACGTTCCACGGACCGGTCAGGAAGTACGGGCTCGCACCGGCGTTGAACTTCTCCTGCGCGATGTCGCTCGTGAGCGAGGTGCTCAAGTTGCCCGCAGCGCCCTGCTCAGCGAGCCAGGTCGCGAACGCGGTGCCTGTGCCGATGGTCAGGTCGTCGGGGTTGTAGCTGCCGTCCGGGTTGGTGCCGAAGACAGGAGCACCGAACGAGGTCTGGAACGGGTACAGGTGGTACGGGTCGCTCTCTGCTCCGACCTGGACGATGAAGGGGAACTCGGTTCCGGCTGCCTTGCCCGTTGCGACCATGTCGTCGTATGAGGTCGGCGCGTTGGGTGCGAGTGCCGTGTTGCGCAGGAGGGCGAGGTTCTCGATCGCGTACGGCAGGCCGTAGGTCTTGCCCTCGTAGCTCGTCGCCTGGATCGCGACATCTTCGAATTCGGCGGCCTTGTCGCCGAGCTCGATCGGCTGAACGACACCGTTGGTGACGAAGTTGCCGAGCCAGTCGTGGGCGCCGATGGTGATGTCAGGACCCTTGCCAGACGGGACCTGGGCGATGAACTCGTCCTGGATCTTGGTGAAGTCCTTCTGGACCAGCTTGACCTTGACTCCGGATTCCTCGGTGAAGTCTGCGGCAGCCTCCTTGAGCACGGGCGCGCGGTCAGCGTCGACCCAAACGGTCAGTGTCGATTCTGAGTCGCTCTCTGCCTTGTCGCTTCCGCCGGCGGAGCAGCCCGCGAGTGACAGGGCGGCGACTGCCGCCAACGCGCCCGCCTTCAGGAACGAAGAGTTTTTCACCCTCATTGGTGTGCCTTTCATGATTACGTGTGTGAACGAGGCCTCTTTGCCCGTCATGGCCGCCGACTGAGCCGATCCAGTGTTCCGGTTCGGGACGTCATGAGCGCGAAAGGCCATTCTCTCGGTGCCGACAAGTGCTGTAAGCGTTTCCAGATATACCGGGTCGATGTACAAAACACAAGCGCATGCGCGCCCCTTTCGGGGACAGTTACTGATTCGTCACCTGAGGCTCCCCGTAAGCGCTTACAGAGCGCTGGAGGGATGCCATAGAGTAGCCGCATGAATACCCCCACCAGCCCGGAGTGGTGGCGCTCCGCCGTCATCTACCAGATCTACCCACGTTCCTTCGCGGACGCCAACGGCGACGGCATTGGCGACCTGCCCGGAATCACCTCTCGACTCGGTTCACTCTCTGACCTCGGCATCGACGCCATCTGGCTCTCCCCCTTCATGACGAGCCCCCAGAAGGACGCCGGCTACGACGTCGCGAACTACTGCGACGTCGACCCGCTCTTTGGAACCCTCGACGACTTCGACCGGATGACCGCGAAGGCGCACGAGAACGGCATCCGCGTCATTGTCGACCTGGTCCCCAACCACTCCTCCGACGCACACGAGTGGTTCCAGGCGGCCCTTGCTGCGGGCCCCGGATCGCCGGAACGCGCGCACTACATGTTCCGCGACGGCAAGGGCGAGAACGGCGAGCTCCCACCGAACAACTGGCAGAGCGTGTTCGGCGGGCCTGCCTGGACCCGCACCACGAACCCCGACGGCACCGCCGGGCAGTGGTACCTGCACCTCTTCGACTCGAGCCAGCCTGACTTCGACTGGACCAACGAAGACGTCCGAACCATGTTCCGCGATGTCCTGCGCTTCTGGCTCGACCGCGGCGTCGATGGATTCCGCGTCGACGTTGCCCACGGCATGATCAAGGCCGACGGCCTGCCCGACTACACCCCGCCAGCCGAAGGCGGCAGCATGGGCGGCACCACCCCGCTCGGACTCGAGCCGGGTATCGACGACTTCGAGGACATCGACGGTGGCGCTCCGTACTGGGGCCAGGAAGGTGTCCACGACATCTACCGCGACTGGCACCAGGTCCTCGAGGAGTACGAGGGTGACCGGGTGCTGTGCGCCGAGGCGTGGGTCGAGCCACTGGCCAATATGGCCAAGTGGGTCCGCCCCGACGAAATGCAGCAGGCATTCAACTTCCCATACCTCGAGACGCCGTGGGAGGCATCCGCACTGCGCGCCGTCATCGAGGAATCGCTCGAGGCATTCAGCAGCGTCGGCGCCCCGAGCACCTGGGTGCTCTCCAACCACGACGTGGTTCGCCACGCGTCACGCCTCGCGCTGACCGCCGAAAACCCGCAGGGTCACGGCATCGGCCCGAAGAGCCCCGGCCAGCCCGTCCGTGAGATCGGCCTCCAGCGGGCGCGTGCCGCAACCGCACTCATGCTCGCATTGCCCGGTGGCGCGTACATCTACCAGGGTGAGGAACTCGGGCTGCCCGAGGTCATCGACCTGCCGGATGACGCCCGTCAGGACCCGACATGGTTCCGCACGAACCGCGAACGATACGGCCGTGACGGATGCCGCGTGCCGATTCCGTGGGAAGCGGGCGCTCCGGCGTACGGCTTCAACTCCACCGGCGACGCCTGGCTGCCTCAGCCGGCCGACTGGGCGCCATACGCCCGTGACGCCCAGGTCGGTGTTGAAGGCTCGACGCTCGAGCTGTACCGCGAGGCGCTGCGCGTCCGTCGGGAGCAGTCACTCGGACTCGGCACCCTCGAGTGGATCGACGGCCTCGGCGACAACGTGATCGCGTTCACCAACGGCACGGTCACCGTTGTGGCGAACACCAGCACAACCGATGTCGCGCTGCCGGCGTCGCTCGCCGGAGCTGAGCTCATCCTCTCCAGCGGCGCGTTCGACGGTGCCACTCTCGCGGGTGACACGACGGTCTGGCTCCGCACACCGTAGTTGCTCTCCAGAAGGGGCGGATCGCGATCGCGATCCGCCCCTTCTGCATTCCTGCGAACGGATGCCGCCAATCGGGAAGCAGATCGCCTCACCGACGGTTCTCCTGAGGAGAGAGCACGAATCCGCCGTGCCGCGAAAGGGATACATGTCGATCGTCGTCACAGGAGCAACGGGTCCGCTCGGCCGGCTCATCATCGAACACCTGCTTGAGCGAGGCGCGCAGTCAGGCGAAATCATCGGCGCTGGTCGCTCAGAGGAGAAGCTCACCGAGCTGGAGTCAGCTCTCGGTGTCAGAACCGCCGTCATCGACTACTCGAAACCCGAGACGCTCGATACCGCTTTCGCCGGAGCCGACACTCTGATGTTCGTTTCCGGCAGCGAAGCCGGGCAGCGGATCGAACAGCACAGGAACGTCGTCGACGCCGCGATTCGCGCCGGCATATCGCGCATCGTCTACACGAGTGCGCCGCACGCCGACACCTCCACCCTCGCCCTCGCCCCTGAGCACAAGGCAACCGAGGAGATGATCCGTGCCAGCGGCATCCCCTTCACGTTCCTCCGCAACAACTGGTACACCGAGAACTATGTCGGCGCCTTCACGCAGGCGACGGCGTCAGGCACCTACCTCGCGAGCACGGGCGATGGCCGCGTGGCGAGCGCGTCGCGAACCGATTTCGCGGAGGCTGCAGCGGCCGTGCTCACCCAGGATGGGCATGACGGTGCCGTATACGAACTCTCGGGTGATGTCGCCTGGGACGGCAACCAGCTCGCCGCAGCCTTCAGCGAACTGGCCGGTCGAACAATCACCTTCACCTCGGTCACGCCCGAGGAACACGCCGCCGCCCTCCGGGCTGCGGGCCTCGACGAGGGAACCATCGGTTTTCTCGTCCGCCTCGACGGAGACATCCGAAACGGCGACCTCGCGGACACGTCAGGTGACCTCTCCCGCCTGATCGGACGGCCGACGACGCCGCTGGTCGAAGGGCTGCGTCTCGCGCTCGGCTAGGCCTGACGCGATGAGTTCTCGTTCGCGCGCTTCTTTCGCACAGCCCCGGCGACGAAGTGCAGAACGACGCCGCCCGCCAGAAGCAGGAGCCCGAAGAGCCAGACCTGGCCGCTCTGCTGGGTAAGCAGAAGGATGCAGGAGAGGACGCCGAGGACAGGAACGAAGGTCCACACCTTGAAGTGCTTGTGCTCGACCTTGTCACGGCGAAGCACGAGAACCGCGACGTTCGTCGAGATGAACACGAAGAGCAGCAGAAGCACGACGGTCTCGGCGAGCGTCGACACGTCACCGACGAGGGTGAGCGCCATCGCCACGAGGGTCGTCGCCACGATCGCCACCCACGGGGTCTTTCGTTTCGGCAGCACCTTGCCGAGGACGCTCGGCAGAAGTCCATGCTCCGCCATGCCGTAGGTGAGGCGGCTCGACATGATCATCGTGAGCAGCGCACCGTTGGCGACAGCGACGAGGGCGATGATGCTGAAGATCCACTCGGGGATTCCAACACCGCTCGCGGCGACGACCGCGAGGAGCGGGCCGGTCGACTCCGCGAGTTCGCTCGGGGGCAGCGCGATCGAGCTGGCGAGTCCGACGAGGATGTACACGACGCCGGCTGTGGCGAGCGACCCGAACAGCGCGAGCGGGTAGACCTTGCTCGGGTTCTTGATCTCCTCGGCAACGTTGGCGCTCGTTTCGAAGCCGACGAACGAGTAGTAGGCGATGATGGCTGCGCTCAGAGTCGCGACCGCTGGCACCGTGTCGGCCGGGAACTCACCGATGCGCGACACGTCTCCGCCGCCGTTCGCGAGCATGATGGCGACCACAACGACGACGATGACGAGACCACTCAACTCGATGATCGTCATGACGAAGTTGCTCCCCATGGACTCACGGATGCCGCGGGCGTTGAGGCATCCGACGAGCGCGAGGAAGACGATGGCTGCGGGAATCGCCGGCACGTCGAGGAAGGTGCCCAGGTACTCTCCGGCGAACGCGAGCGACAGTCCCGCTGCGCTGACCACGCCGGCTGCCAGCATGCTGAAACCGACGAGGAACGAGATGATCGGGCGTTTGAACGCCCGCTCGGCGAACACAGCGGCGCCGCCGGCCTTCGGGTACTTGGTGACCAGTTCCGCGTACGAGCCTGCGGTGAGCAGGGCAAGCAGCAGAGCGAGAATAAGCGGTGCCCACAGCGCTCCGCCGACCTCGGCCGACAGCACACCCATGAGGGCGTAGATCCCCGCGCCGAGCACGTCACCGAGAATGAACAGGAAGAGAAGAGGACCTGTGATACTCCGCTTGAGCTTTGACGCGGGGGCGGTGTCCGCCTGACCCGCCGGGGTAGTAGAGGTCATGAGCGTCTTTCTCGATGAATGCGATGCCCACTGTCGGCTCGTGGGTCGCTTGCGTCTGCAAGGGTAAGAGAGCGGATGCCGTCTGCCGAAATTTTCGGTGGGGCTTGCGCGCTGATAAATATCGTGCCACCGGAATCTGTGAGTCAGTCAAAAACGGCTCACAGCATCCGTCTGGGTAAACTGGCCGGGTGTCCAGACTTCTCGTAACCGGCGGCGCCGGATTCATCGGCTCGAACTTCGTCCACTATGTCCTCGCCAACACCGACCACACGGTGACGGTGCTCGACAAGCTCACCTACGCCGGCAACCTCGCCTCGCTCGACGGGCTTCCCGAGGATCGATTCACCTTTGTGAAGGGCGACATCCAGGATGCAGCGCTCGTGGACTCGCTCGTCGCTGAGACCGATGCGATCGTGCACTACGCGGCCGAGAGCCACAACGACAACTCGCTGAACGACCCGCGTCCGTTCCTCGACACCAACATCATCGGCACGTACACGTTGCTCGAGGCGGCGCGGAAGCACGATAAGCGCTTCCACCACATCTCCACCGATGAGGTTTACGGCGACCTCGAACTCGACGACCCGAACCGGTTCACCGAGAGCACCCCGTACAACCCGTCGAGCCCGTACTCGTCGACCAAGGCGGGGAGCGACCTTCTCGTTCGCGCCTGGGTCCGCTCGTTCGGTGTGAAGGCAACGATCTCGAACTGCTCCAACAACTACGGGCCGTACCAGCACGTCGAGAAGTTCATTCCCCGCCAGATCACCAATGTGCTCCGCGGCGAGCGACCCAAGCTCTACGGCTCCGGCGAGAACGTGCGCGACTGGATCCACGCCAACGACCACTCTTCAGCGGTGCTCACCATCCTCGACAAGGGTGAGATCGGTGAGACGTACCTCATCGGCGCCGACGGCGAGAAGAACAACAAAGAGGTCGTCGAGCTCATCCTCACGCAGCTCGGACAGCCCGCCGACGCGTACGACCACGTGATCGACCGTCCGGGCCACGACCTCCGTTACGCCATCGACTCCACGCGCCTGCGCACCGAGCTCGGCTGGACGCCGCAGTTCTCCGACTTCGAAGCCGGGCTCCGCGACACCATCGAGTGGTACCGCGACAACGAGGCATGGTGGGCGCCGCAGAAGGACGCCACCGAAGCTCGCTACAAGGAGCAGGGCCAGTAACCCACCAACGCACACAGGAAGCCGGGCCCTCGGGTCCGGCTTCCTGCGTTAAGCAAACAGGTCAGCCGAGAACGGATGCCTCCGCGCCCGCATCGATCAGCATCTCGTGCAGTGCGTCGAAGAGAACAGGATCGGCAGCGAGGGTGAAGTCACGGCTCGCCTCCGCGCCATGAAGTCCGCCGACGCGAGCGCCAGCCTCCTGGGCGATCAACGCACCTGCAGCGTGGTCCCACGGGTTGAGTCCGCGCTCGTAGTATGCGTCGAGCCGACCGCAGGCGACCGAGCACAGGTCAAGCGCCGCAGAACCCATGCGCCGGATGTCGCGGACCTGGCCGATCAGCTGCTGCACGATTCCGGCCTGCCAGATCCGACGCTCAGCGGTATAGCTGAAACCCGTTCCGACCATCGCGAGCGACGGGGCGACATCCGTGTTCGACCGGATCGTTTGCCCGTTGAGGGTTGCGCCAGCGCCGCGCGATGCACTGAACGTCTCCCCCGCGGCCGGGTTCACCACCGTGCCGGCGAGCGCGGTCCAGGAGTGCGGGTCGGGGTCGCCCTCGACGACGGCGATACTGACGGCATAGTTCGGGATGTCGTAGAGGTAGTTGACGGTACCGTCAATCGGGTCGACGACCCAGGTGACTCCGGTCGAGCTGCCCGTTGCCGCCGACTCTTCACCGTAGAAACCATCACCGGGGCGTGCGTCGGCGATCAGCGAACGGATGAGGTCCTCCGACTCGCGGTCGGCGAGAGTGACGACGTCTTCGGCCGACGACTTGGAGGCAGCGACCGTGACGCCCTCGCGACGGCGACGGTGGATGAGTTCACCGGCCTGGAGTGCGATTTCGGTGGCAAGATTCTGCAGCTCAACGCTCATCGGGACGTCCTCTCGGTTCACCGTCAACGCTAGCCCAGAAGCCAGCCCGGGCAATGTCGCAGAATCTGCGTCCTGAATTTGATTGTCGAGACTTTCGAACGTATATTCGACTCATGCCGGATCTGTCGAATTTCACGAAACCCATCGAGTGGGAGGTGACCCACGGTGCATCGCAGACTCCGATCGCAGTGATCCGCAAGCTGAAACTCGGCCCTGGACACGTACTGTACTTCCGGGCGGTGACATGGCACGCCGACCCGGGTCGACGCGAGCTGATCGGGTACTGGGGATCGCTCGCCGAGGCCACACAGAACGTCTATGGGCTGTACGAACGCAAGCTGCCATCCCAGCTCCTCGCGTCGAGCGGAAGCACCTGGCGTGAACCACTTCCGCTGACCAGGCCGAAAGCTCCGCCTGCGGGCTGACACCGACGACCGGGGACCGCGGCGCGACGATCAGGGCGCGGGAAGCGCCTCAGGCGCGGCATTCGCATCTGCGGTATCGACCTTCTTTCGCCCCCATAACCCTTCCGCAGTGATCTGCGCCCGGATGCGGGTCAGCATGGATTCGAGCTGGTCCTGCTCTTCGGGGCTCAACGGATCGAAAACCGCCTCGCGCACAAACGTCACGTGCCCCGGTGCCGCCGCCCGGATCTCGTCCCATCCTGCATCGGTGAGCGCGATGTCCTGACCTCGACCGTCGGCATCCGAATGGGCACGCGCGACGGTCCCCTTGACCTCCATGCGCTTGACCAGGTGGGACAGCCGACTTCGGTCCCAGCCCAGGTCGGCGGCGAGGTCGCCTGACCGTTTTCGCGCGCCGGGGCACTCGGAGAGAGCCGCAAGCACTGAGTACTCGACAACGGACAAGGCCGAGTCGCGCTGGAGCTGGCGATCAATCGCGGTGGGGAACTCCCAGATGAACTCGCGGAGGGTCAGCCAGATGGCCTTTTCCCTCTCATCCAGCCAACGGGGCTGGGACTCTTCTGCACTCATCGAAAGATTCACCTCCATTTAGTTGACATGACAATCAATCGCATCCAGACTGTTACCGTCAGAGTAATTGACACATCAACTATTTGGAAGGTCGCCAATGACTAAGATCGCTATTGTCACCGGAAGCACCCGCCCGGGACGCATCAACCTCGGCGTTGCCGAATGGGTTCTCGCGCAGGCGCAGCAGCGCACAGACGCTGAGTTCGAGCTCGTTGACATTGCGGCTTACAACCTGCCGGTCCTCGATGAGGGTTACCCGGCCGCGTACCAGAACTACTCCAACGACCACACCAAGGCGTGGTCGCAGAAGATCGCCGAGTTCGATGGATTCATCTTCATCACCGGCGAGTACAACCACTCGGTTACCCCGGCCCTCGCCAACGCGCTTTCCTACCTGAACGCCGAGTTCAACAACAAGGCAGCCGGCATGGTCGGATACGGATCAGCGTCGGGCGTTCGTGCGGTCGAGCACCTCCGCGGAATCCTCTCGGAGCTCCAGCTCGCCCACGTTCAGAAGACCGGTATGTTCAGCCTCTTCACCGACTTCGAGAACTTCAGCACCTTCGCTCCGACCGAACTCTCGGCCGCATCCGTTGCGCCGATGCTCGACCAGCTCGTCGTGTGGACCAAGGCCATGGAGACCGTTCGCGACGCAGCGCTCGTCGCCGCGTAAGTCTTCTCCACCTGCGTTCAGGGTGTCTCGCCACGGGCGAGGCACCCTGTTCTCGTTAACGACGCCGGTCAATCGCGGGCAGGGTGCACGCTATCTGCTCGAGGACGGCTGCGGTCCGTGGCAAAGGCAGGGCGCGCACCCGTGGGAGCAGGTCGTGGATCTGCTCAAGGGCGTGCACTCGGAAGCCGCGCCCCCGAGCGCTCAGTGACCAAAAAACGCCCCCGGCCATCTGCGACTCGAGCCAGCTGAGGTCCATCGCGACAGAGCACAAGTCGGGATCACCGTCGGACTCCGACTCCTCGAGAGCGAGGGGTCCGATTTCGTCGAGCAGCGAATCGCTGATGCGACCCAATGCGCGCCTCGCGCGGAAACGGGCGAGGCAGTTGCGAAACAGCCTCGCCGGATCAACCACTCGTGCTTCCACGTGGGCATCCTATCGGCCGGATTCGGCGCACGCGGGTCATGGTGGGTCCAGCACCTGTCCGCGTGATCTGGGCCACATGGCATCCGCTGTCACATGCGACGGACGAGGAGGTCCCCGTTGTCAGCCTGGTCCGCTGAGGTCACCGGTCGGTTGCCACAACTGAATGGAATTGCCTTCCGGGTCGAGAAGACTGGCGAACCGGCCGTTCGGGTAGTCCTCCGGGTCCACGTCGACGTCGATTCCCGAACTCCTGAGTTGGTTCACCATCGCCTCGAGATTCGAGACCCTGAAATTGACCGCCCACGTGTGCGCCGCGCTGCCGAAATGGGGCGAGTTGGAGGACATCGCCGTGAACACTGTCGGTCCGGCCTGCTGCCACCACGACGGCTCGTCGTACGACTCGGGTGCCGGGTCTACGCCCAGATGCGTCGCGTACCAACGACTGAGACTTTCCGGCTGGGCCGCGCGAAAAAACAACCCGCCGATACCCGTGACGCGCTCCATATCGCTCCCTTGGGGTTCTGCTTGTGCGGTCGATTGTCCCATCCGGAGGCCCGCTCCGCGAGACCCCCGGCACCACAGGACAGGTGGGACTGTCGGAGGCCCTTCGGTTCCCCGGGCCTTCGTGTATAGACTGATGCGCTGCCTGGCAGCAGTCCGGTCGGCCTGTGATGGCCGATCGTTCTGACAGCGGTAATCCGTGGACCACGGAGGGCGACCCTATGACAGATCTTGCTCGCGTGACAGATCTCGCTCGCGCCCCCTCTCGCTCGTTCCCTCGCGGCATGTGGCGACGCCCTCGGGTACTCATCGACCAGGTTGCGAGGAGTTCACCCGCGCGCGTAGCTCTGATCGTCTTCGCGCTGGTGACGCTCGTCTTCACACTCTTGCTCAGCCTTCCGATTGCGGCGAGAGACGGCCGAGCGACACCACTGGACGATTCTTTCTTCACCGCGGTTTCGGCGGTAACAGTGACGGGGCTCGTCACCGTGAACACCGCAGAGCACTGGTCGTTCTTCGGGCAAGTCGTGATTCTTCTCGGGATTCAAATCGGTGGCCTCGGCATCGTCACTATCGCCTCTCTCCTCGCCCGCGCGGTGACCCGCCAGCTTGGCGTGCGAAACAAACTCCTCGCGCAGCAGGGCATCAGTACCGGCAGGCTCGGCGAAGTGGGGAGTCTGCTCCGGATCGTGGTTCTCACCACTCTCTCCATCGAACTCGCGCTGGCTGCATTTCTCGTTCCCAGCTTCATCATCGCTGACCGGTCGTGGCTGCAGGGGCTGTGGCACGGCGTCTTCTATGCCGTGTCTGCGTTCAACAATGCTGGGTTCGTGTCTCACCCAGACGGTCTCGCCGGTTTCGTCGGAAACGGCTGGATCCTCGTGCCGATCATGGTTGGAGTGTTCATTGGGAGCCTCGGATTCCCGGTCTTCATGGTGCTGATGTCTGCGAAGTTCGAGGTTCGCAAGTGGAGCGTCCACGCGAAACTCACTCTTCTGGTGACGACAGTGCTTCTGGTCATTGGCGGCATTCTCTGGGCGGCATTGGAATGGTCGAACAGCTCAACAATCGGGGACATGCCCCTCGGCGAGAAGCTGTTCAACGCCCTGTTCGCCTCGACGATGATGCGGTCCGGCGGTTTCAGCCTTGTGGATCCCAGTTCATCGGAACCGATCACCCTGCTCGCAACCGACGCCCTGATGTTCGCCGGTGGCGGGTCCGCTTCGACCGCCGGTGGCATCAAGGTCACCACTGTTGCCGTGCTTTTCCTCGCGATCATCGCTGAAGCGCGAGGCGATACCGACGTTCGTGTGTTTGGCCGAACCATCCCGCAAGGCGCCCTCCGCGTCGCGATCAGCGTGCTGTTCCTCGCCGCAACCCTGATCCTGGTTGCGACTGGCCTCATCATGGCGGTGACCAGGGAGCCACTGGACCGCATTCTCTTCGAGGTCATTTCTGCATTCGCGACCTGTGGCCTCAGTGTCGGGTTGAGCGAAGAGTTGCCGCCGAGCGGAAAGTACATTCTGGCGCTGTTGATGTTCGCCGGACGGGTCGGCCCCATCAGTCTCGCGTCGGCACTCGCGGTCCGGCAACGTCGCCAGCTCTACCGTTACCCCAACGAGAGCCCCATCCTGGGTTGACCTTGAGCTCGGCGTTCAAGCGGGTGTTTCTCTCGCCAGCTACCTCCAGCAATGGGCACTCGCAGGCGGTTGTGTCACACCGAGGATCTACCGTGGTTCCATGAGCACAGTAGTCAGTTCCACCGAACACGGGGGCCGGGCTTTCGGGTATGACCCTGATTTTCTGGCAGCCAGCGTTCCACTGCCGTTGCCCGGTGCGGGCCGAAACGTCACCGCACTCGACTACAGGCACTTCAGTGTTTTGCTCGACACGGACCGCCGTCTCGCAGCTGCAACCGCGGTGAACATCGACGGTGCAAACCTCGTTGATATCGAACGTGGGGATGACTGGCACCTTGATCCGCGGATTCCCGCTGATCAACAGGCTGGCCCGGAGCTTTACCGAAGTAATGATCTCGACAGGGGCCATCTCGTCCGCAGGAGGGACCCGGTCTGGGGGGCACCGGACGTTGCCGCACAGGCAAACCGCGACACCTTTTCATACGCGAATGCCGCTCCACAAGCCAGCGAATTCAACCAAAGCAAATTGCTGTGGTTGGGCCTGGAAGACTACTTGCTGGAGCACGCCAGCGCGTACCACGTTCGCCTTAGCGTGTTCACCGGTTGTGTTTTCAGCGATGCGGATCCCGAATATCGCGGGATCCGCATCCCGTTGGCCTTCTGGAAAGTCGCGGCCTGGACGAAGGGGAACGCTGAACTTGCCTCGACCGGGTACGTCGTCGACCAACGCCCCCAACTCGACGACGTGGACCTCACCGAGAGATTGCGCCCTGGATCGCCGGATCAAGCTGTTCCGCCCCTTGGGCCGTTCCGCACATTCCAGGTCCCGATCGTCGACATAGAAGAAGCGACCTCTCTGAGCTTCGGTGAAGTCACCGGCGCGGATCGATACATAGCGGCTGGGCTGTCACCCGAGAAGCCGAGATGGGTGAAACTCGAAGAGTTCAGCGAGATGGCCCTCTAGCCGGCACGAGCTCTGGACTCGCATCGCGATCCCTCGCCATTCTCACGGGCGGCGACCCCGCGGATCCAGTGAATCGATGCCCGCTGGGCCGACGTCCGCCAGTCGTTTTTGGAGGACAAAAATGTACACGACCAGCACGAGCGACGTCACGCCGACACCAACGGCATCCGCCATCGCCGAACTGTTGGTGAGCGTGCTGCTGATATTGAAGAGCGCGTGGAAGACAATGCCGGGAACAATGCTTCCGGTCAGCACGGCGCAGTAGGAGAGGGCGATCCCGACGATGACGGCGGCAACAATCTGGAGAATCTGGTCAACGATCGAGTATCCCCGAAAGAGATTGAGAATGTGCCCGAGGCCAAAGGTGACGCCCGAAATGATGATCGCGCGGGTCAGAGGCTCGCTGACCCGCAACGCCTGAAGCAGGAAACCGCGGAACAGCACCTCCTCAACGAATCCGACCCCGGCCATGAGCACAACGGCGAAGATGACGGTTCGCACGGTCAGCCCGGGTGCAAATCCCTGTGCGAACGGCACGAGCACGGTCGCGAAAAGTGGAATGTAGAACAGGGTGAGCGACAGAGTGCCCGGCTGCACCCGCCGAAGGCCGTAGAAAGCGAGTCGGCCTGCGGCACGCAGGTAGATGACGAGCACGATCGACAAACCGATCAGCACAAGGCCCGTCAGCTCGGGAAACCCGATTACGTCACCGACGATGTCGCCGATATTGACCGCGACAATGTAGATCGCGATCCAGATGAGCGCGTGAAGAATGGGTTTCGTGTCCTGCAGTTTCGACATCGGCCGTTCCCCTCCCGAGCGACGCCTGACGACCGCGCGACTCGTCCCAGAGGTACGCCATGGGCATCGCCCCCACAAGAGTTCATCGGCTCTTCGGCGATGGCCCCTTTTGTTCAGGAGTTAATCCCCTGAAGCCGTTAAGACACACCAGATGAGTCGGTTGGCGCCGCGTACTTGCCTCCACGTCGACGCACTCCTGCGCCGCGGCTTCCTTCTCTCGTGAGGTCTGCTCCGGAATGCTGGTACCTGACGTCGCGGCGGCCGACGGAGCTGAGCTCCCGTCGCCGAGGTCGCCTGACCGTTTTTTGTGTGAGGAGTCCACAATCGGGTGTGGAGTTGCGTAACGGATATAGGTGCGAAGGTGCCGCTGATGGGTGACGCCCGATTGTCACTGCGAAAATTGCTTCCGGCGCACTGACAAGGCGTCTGCTGTTTACGAGACGGGTCCCGGGGGAGAGCTCTTTGCGCGAAGCGCCTCGACCACACGACCCAAATGAGGAGTGGTTGGACCGAACATGTCAGTCCACATCCCCTGCAACACGACGAGTTCAATGACCAGGCCGTCCGCGAACGTCAGGCTGAGGATAGGCGCGAACCCAAGGCCAGGGAATTTCTTCTCCACCTCGGCTGTGACGAGGTCGGATAGCGGACGAACTACCGATGGCTTTTTAGCTTCCGGTCCTGCCCACATTTGGATCTCTGTCTCGGTCGCCACTAGCGCACCGCGGCTGTACACGTCGACCCACGGCTTGGCAGGTGCGGGCGAACCGTTGACATACGAAGCCGCGCGCGCGAATCCGACGCTGACCGCCTCACTACCCTCGGCCGACGCCAGCTCCCGCGCCCGGGCCACGACACCGGCATAACGGTTCATCCTAATGAGCACCATGGCGGGCGGAAACGCTAAGGCGAACGCCGCCCAAAAAATGCGCTCACCGAGAGTCTCTCTCGAAAGAAAAGCCACCACGAAAAGCGGTTCCATAATGAGGACGAAAGCCGCGAGCAGCCACCCATTCCATCGTGATTCCGGAAAGACAGCAATCTTCCACGCCGATCTTGACACGCTACTCGAACCTCCGTGGGGGGTAAAGGAACTCGACGGCGAAGAGATGTGCGTCGAAAATGAAACTTGCGGGTGCACCGCCTCCAGCGCCTGCGATCATTCCGGACATAGCACTAACGATGAGCGAGGCTAGGCATTGGGAATCCATGAGATACGCCGCACATTCGAGAGCCACTGTAACGCCGCTAGTTATGACGGAGACCGTCCCAACGACTTCCGCTGCCTGCCACAGCGTAGCCCCGGTCTGCGGGTTGGTGACCCCCACCCGCATCGACACGACTGCAAGTCCAGCCGAAATCGCTGTAAGACCAAACGATATCGGCTTCAGTACGTCGGCAACGTCACGAGCAATCCCTCGCCATTTTGCGATTGTTTGCTTCGGTGGCGCTTTGGCGGCGGGGGAAGGCTTCCGCGCGTCTAGCACACCGGCACTATTCGTGTACGGCTGGTAGCCCTTAGCGATCCAGCGCTCCAACGAATCCGCGGTCATCATGCCTTTCAGGCCCAGCATAAACCAGGCGTCGCCCCCGTCCAGGCAGCGCGCACGATCATCGACAGCCTGCACGAGCGTGGACACCTCATCGACCACTTCGCTGGCGACCGTGCCTACCTCCCCGCGGGAGACCCGGACGTTCTCCAGACTCCGCTCCGCGAAGCCGGGGCCAAATTGGTCATGGACTACCCCATCAATCAGCTCGGCGTCCAAGAAACCGTCAATGGCGCGATCCTCGTCGAGGGATCCTGGTACTGCCCCAGCATGCCCGCTCCCCTCATCAACGCGACAGTCAACTACCGCAACGCGAACAAACGGGACGACCGCAACTTGGACCTCACTAATCGTGAACGCGCCGACCGCCGCGCTGTGCGCGAAAAGACGTGGAAGGCACTCCTCCAGACGCGGAGCCTCTACCTCTTTCGAGCGAAAGAAACACCCACAAACGGCAGCGCCCGCCTGATGTGCCCAGCCGCGGGCCCAAACCCCACCGTCACATGTCCACTCAAAGAGATGTGCCCGTCAGGCGACTCAACAAAGGCGCTCATTCCCATCATCAAGGTTCCGAAAAGCAAGCTGAAAGTCTGCACGAACAAGTCCTCCACGACGTTCGGCCCAAGTGATAGCAAGAGCCACGGCCAGTACTACGAGTTCGGCAGCAAGGAATGGGAAGCCCAGTACCACCACGCGCGCAACAACGTCGAATCCTTCAACGGATACGTCAAGAACGAAAACACCTTCGGCCTCGCACAGCCCGGACGGCGTCGCATGCGCGGGTACACCGCGAAGATGTTCCTCGTCGTAATCACCGTGGCCGCCGCGAACCTTCAGAAGGTTCGTGATTTCCTGCTGAACCTCAAGGAGATTGAGCAGGACACCGCTGACGGCATCGTGGCGCCGATTGCGAGAAGCCGCCGAAACCGGCGAATCAGTGCACCCAGCCGCATCACCGGTCGCGAGCGCAACAAACCCAAAGCGACCAAGCGAACAAATATCGAAGGCGCAAGCCTGCCCGTAAACAGAAAACCCACTCCCCAAGACGCTGCCCCGACCAACACATAGGCCGCAGAGAAACGAACCCCTCTAGCAACGAAAAAGCCCCCGGGAAACCGGGGGCTTTTTCGTGTTATTCGAGATCTACGGGCAAAATCTCCGAGATCTACGCACAACCCATGGTGGCGAGTGAGGGATTCGAACCCCCTCAACGGCCGAGGGTCCACGCCGATTACTCAAAATATACCGGAAAAGTCGGGCTCTTTGGATCACAACGAACCGCTTCGATCAGCTGAGATGGCGGGAAGTTGTGGGGTTCTCGTGGGGGCTAGACGCACCTGCCCGAGTAGTTCATCCGGATGCAGCGCGACCGTTCAACGACCGTCACCAGACCCGGCACAGGCTGAGCGCGTCACGCGCACTGGGGGGTTCCCGAAACTCAGGGCGTTGGTAGGCTCGAGCGTTCAGTCTTAGCATGGGGGCGCCACTTGACCACTCTCCGTTCCGTCCTGCAGCTCGCGTCCTTCCGGGGTGCGGTGCAGTCGCTCATTGAGGTAGACCCCGACCGCGACGTTGAGTTGCGGACCACGCTCGGCGTCGACGCAGTTACCATCGATCAGAATCCCGGAGACCCCGAGTGGGAGTCAGCCACTCGGGCACTTTCGCTGATCTATGAAACGGCGTCGCGGGAGGGGGTAGCCGATGTCATTGCTGACGTCCGAAAAGCGATGCCTACCATCGACGATGACGAGGCTGAGCGTCTAGTACAACTGATCGCCCCAGACGAACTGGTCACCGAACGGATTGAGGGAAGCCGCCAGAGAGACAGCTTCCTGCCCATTCTGAGCGTGGCTCGTTTCTCGCTGGATCTCCGTTTCATCGACGTAGCGGGCGGAAAGAAGCTCGTACCGGTAGTCACGGCGCGCCTTCAATTCGATGAACACGTCGGCGGATCGGATGCGACTGTGTTCCAGATTCCCGTATCGGCTATTCCCGGGCTCGCGAAGGAACTCACCGAGCTGGCTGAAACCATACCGGAGCTAGACAATCGCATACGAGACATATCCATACCCGACTGGTCGAGGGAGATCAACTAGCCATGGAATGGGTCTCGCTTGCTACAGCAGTGGTCTCATGTGGTGTGGCTATCCTCAACTTGTGCACGCAACGGTCTTCCGAACGCACCACGAACTCGCTCAACGGCAACACAACCAATGCTCTCAAGCTCGCATCGGACACAGCAAAAGCCACGTCGCTTAGTCTTCGCGATACAACAAAGGCGTTGGTGACTCGCCTTGGAGTACTCGAGACAACAGCGGTGACTATTGATGGCAAGCTCGACCGGATCTTGGATAAAGTGTGAGTCCTCGCTAAGACCCTTCAGGTAAATTTCAATCTGCGGTAATGAGACGAAGGTATAGTGACCCATATGGACGTCGTAACTCTGGTGGCGATCGCCGTGATTTCCGCTGCGACGGTGGCCTTGGTTTTCTCGACCCGCAGCTTCCTGCGAGTCAGGCGCAACGAGCGCGAGAAAGACATTCATTTCCTCGAGTTTCAAGCTGCCCATGAAGAGATGCTCGAAGCAGCGAAGGACCTGGCGCGCGTCGCGGAGTCCGCCTCACCCCGGGACATTGACCGAGGCCGGACCAGCCAACCTCGCCCAGGCACTGCGGGTGAGATCGTTTTGGGTACCGGGCGGGCGCGGACCTCATATTCAGTCTTTGTGGCTCGTAGGGGCGGAACTCTGACGAGCGTCGACCTGAAGAAGCCGACGTACAAGGACGTCCTAGGTGACCACTGGGCCGGTGCACTGGAGCATGCGGCAAAACTCGGCGTCGTGCCGGTGGAGAATGCTGAGGCATTGAGGGAGTGGGGCGAAGAAACTGCCGCCGTGGGACACTTCGACCACGATGAGATCGGTTACTGGACAAGGTTGGCATCTAGCCATAGCTAACGTCCTAGCGTGTCGTGTCGCTCAGGTGCATACTTTCAAAATGGACGACGACGCAACCTCGTTCGATACTCCGAACTGTCCCCGCTGCCTCGTACGACTGCAGATCGCTGGGACTGAGCGTCACCCCTACTGGATGTGTCCCAACTGCCTCACAGCGCATCTCAGCAACGTCACGGTCGCCCAGCGCGGTACGGCGTCGTAGGCCATCGAGGGGGCGACAGAGTTAGTGGGTCATCTCCCCGAGCCCGCCAAGCGAAGTGCGCTCGACCCACGATCTCAGACCCAACCCTGCGACACCGAAAATGCATGCATAGACATGCCGGAGAAGCACAGCATCCGGCGAGGTTCCATCCCCACTCGGTAGGAAAAAGAGCACTCGTTCCGGGTCTAAATCGAGGATGGCGTTCACATCATCGATCTCGAATCTCTCGCCGTCGAAGAGGAACGCATCGTGTTCGAGCTCCGTGGGTGCGTCAGGATTGATGGTGATGAATTCCAAGCCGTGCTCGGGCGTCAAAGACATTTGGTCAAGCAAATGCAGTATTCGAGGAGAGGTAGCGTTCAGGTCTTCGAGCGTGTGCGCAAATTCGTTGCGCACCCTATTGAGTAACAGGCTCTGTGACTTCGTCTCCTCACTGATCAGCTTGAACGAATGAGCGACTCTGATCTTCGCGGAAGTGGTCGAAAGGACACCCCGGCCGCCGAACAATTCCTCGCGATCCTTGGCGCTGAGAGCGCCCATGTTGGCAATGAGGTTTTGCTCGAGAACGACATCCAGCCAGGATGCGCCAAGGATAGCCAGATCCCGACCCCGCTTATCCCTGAGCCGCAGCATCGCTCGAACAAGGTCGGGGACAGGAGGTATCTCACGCTTAGCCACGACGTCACACTAGCCTGACGCCGAACTCTGATGAGCGGGCAGCCCTAAAGGGGGCAACCGTGGACCAGTAGAGTCCTGACCATGGACTCCGCCCTCGTGCTCATCATCCTCATGTACGTCTTATCGGCACTGTTGCCGCTCTTGGGCCTATGGGGGCTGTATCGCACTGCCACGAGGGACGCGAGAGAGTACTCCGCAGCAACCTACGGCGGTCCCGGCCAGCCGAACGACGAGCCAGACATGCCGACCATTGATCAGTCTGCTGTTCTGCTACAGATCGCCCATCGCGCAACCGAGGGTCGCCCTCAAGCAGCCGTGGCGGACTTCGTCTATATCGGGCTCGGAGTGTTCCTCGGGGCAGCCGCCAGCATCTGGACACTGCTTCTCCCCGCCTGACGAATCCCCAGCTCATCGCGAAACCCGCCCAGGACTCCACAGGAGCCTCAAACTGCACCGGCACGGCATCCCCGAGGTCCAGCACCACCTCCTGGTCAGACGGCAGCGCGAGAACCATGCTCGGTGAGACCTCCACCACCCACACAGCCGCCGGCCGGTCCTCCCGGAACACCGATCGATGCGCAGACCGACGTGCTGTGCGCAGATCCTGAGTCCACGAGATGCCACCGCAGCCAGCGAGAGACGATCCCCGGAACACCAGCGGCGGAACATCCGCGAGCTGCTGGAAGCGTGTGTCGTGCGCGACGTCGTGACAGCGGCGGAACATCTCGACCCACTGCCAGGGTTCTAAGTCGAGCGGCGGAATCCAATGCCGCGGCCACGTCTCGAGAACCGCGCAATTAAAGTCCATCCCACGGAAACCCCGCTCGTACGCGTCCCACAGCGCCGACGGGGTGAGGTTCACCGACGGGGTGAGGTTCACCGACGGGGTGAGGTTCACCGACGGGGTGATGTTCAAGGCAGACACCTTTCTCGATGAGAGTTCTCGCACGCGCGTGATGGGGGGTCCCAACCGGGGAGAGAGGACCACTCAGGCGGGGAGTGGTCCGGGGGTCGGGGCGAGGCGGAATTTTATGGCGATTCGGGTGCGTCCTCTGCTGCTTGGAAGTCGCTAGCCTGCATATGTGCGTACGTTGCTTGCTGCGTTGATCCCTATCGCTGCTTCCGTCTATGCGGCAGCGTCCACGCTGGTCGAGCAGTGGCGGCTCGCTGAGGAGCGTCGGATACGAGTGAAGGTGGCGAAACTCGTCCGTGCGCAGTCCGACGAGGTCGAGGCCAGAGCGCGTCCGAGGGCCGATGGAACGCCTGCGTCCATCGTTGCCCTGGAAGAGAATCAGGCTTTCGAGAAACGGATGCTCAGCCACTACGGCATCTCGAGCGCCGGCCCCGCACTCGACGAATACGACATCAACATTTCCATGTCTGGGCCTGAGATGTCCCGGCATCAGCAGCGCATTCAATGGGTCCTCATCGTGTCTGCGATCCTTGGTGTAATCCTTCTTGCGGTCGACGCAACTCAGACGGGTCGCTGACAGCGGTGAATTGCGGGGAGCCTCGCCTGAACCCCTCCTAACGAAGCTCCCCGTACGCCGTGATGCACAGCGGCGCGACGTGCTGTGCGGGGGTGAGGTGCGCTGAGTCTCGCCTCTCGGTGAGTAACCGGTCCTCCGCGCACCCCGGCTTATTGAGCTGTTAGAGCCAGCTGCCCTTTACCCACCGCTCAACCGCGAGCGCATCAGCTGTGCTGGACACATTTGCCCTGCCAGCCACAGGCTCCGAGAGGGCAGACCTGCCAGCGGGGCGTTCCGGAGCAACAGTCTCGACTAGTGCGTCAGTCTGTGCACGCGTGAACTTGAGCTTGGCGAACAAGTCACGAGGTTCCGCGGTCCGGTTGCTCGCGACAACAGCGCACTGCTCAGGCGTAAGATCCAGCGAGACTCTCACGATCAAGCCCTAGTGCCGGTGAGCCTCGCACCAGCCAGCGGCTCGAGGACAACAGGCACCGTCACGCGGCGAGCGCGGGGCTCGTACGCGTCACGGCTGGAGATGCGTTCCACCTTAACCTCGACGCCGAAGCGACCAGCCTTGGTGTACCCAGGCGAGCGGAGATCCTCGTCAGCCATACCACCGAGCAGCGTACGGTCGAACACCCACGGATCGCCACCGGGAACGTGCTGCGACGGCACCCACGTCCACCCGAGCAGGTTCGGCGGCAGTTCCCCGCTGAGCATCGGGTTGTTGTTCTCGCGCGGCAGCACGCCGGCATTGAGGAACAGACCCATCACGTTTGCGTAGTCGAGCGGCGACAGAGCCACCGTGTCGAGGCTGATGCCCAGATCGAGGTCTTCCTTCTGGGTCCGCGCACCGATCAGCGACGTCACGATCCTCTGAACGCTGGTCCACGGTCCGGTACCCGCAACCTCCGACGAAACCTTCGAGGCGATTACCGCCATGGCCACGGAGTCGACGTGCTTCACCACAGTGTTCGCCAGGCGACCCAGCGCCCGCTCAACCGGATCCATGCCCTGACGTGCGATCGCTTCGTCCGTGATCTCGGTCTGGATGCCCCACTTGGTCGTACGAGCAGCCGAAACCTCACCGCGCGTGAGAACCGTCCGGGGGTACTCGCCACCAGGCGAGATCGACTCCGGTGCGTCCGCAGCGAAGATCTCTTCACCGGTCTCGTACAGGATGGTACCGCCGCGGGCTTCGAACCGCCCTTGCAGTAGGAAGTCGGCGACGAACTTGTTGTCCATCAGGGTTGCGAGGCGCTTTCCGATGAGATCCGGCCGTGCCAGGAGGAGGTGAATCTGCTCGGTCGGGAGCTTGCCGACGGAAATGGGCATCGGGTAGGTGTACGCACTCACAGTCCTGCCTCCTGACGGCCCCAGGCCACGTCGTAAATCGGATCTTCCTCGAAGTCCGGTTCAGCCTCAAAGCCGGTCGGGTAAATCAGGTGTTCAGCCTCGTAGTCCTCTACCAGCTGCTGGAATTCAATATCGATCTGATCCATGTGAATGGTTCTCCCAAGTGAGAGTGACTTCACCCGCGAGCCCTGCTCTAGCGGAGTGTTCCCACCTGGGGACTTCTTCGAGGACGACCTTGATGCCGTTTCAGAACGCATGGATGGCGTACGCGCAGAAACGATTGTGGGGGTTTCGTGGGGGAAAGCCCTCTAGAAACGACTAAACCCCCGGAAATCCGCATGATTCCGGGGGTTTTATACGTGGCGAGTGAGGGATTCGAACCCCCGAATGCTGAGCAGTCTGATTTACAGTCAGATCCCTTTGGCCGCTTGGGTAACTCGCCAAACGCATCCGACCAACTTGTACAGACAACCGGAGGCGCTTGAAAAGAATAACCTGTGCCCGCCCTCTTCGAGAAATCGGCGGGCCTTCCACCTGCGCCTACAACTGAATACGACCCGTCGTATCCGGGACCGGAGGCAGCTGAAGCAGCGCCCCCTCGGTGCGGCAGGTCCACCCGGCGATGAGCATCGCCTCGTCGAGAACGCGCTTCCAGGCGTCGAGTCCGCGCGGGATGCCGCCGGTCGCGAGCGCATGGACCGTCGCAGCGAGCGTCGCATCACCAGCACCCATGGTGTCGATGACCGGCCCGGGCAGGTCGGCGATCGGCGCGACCACGCGACCGAACGCTGAGACGATTTCGGCGCCGGCGCGGCCAGCCGTGGCCAGCACGTGAGCGGTGCCGGCAAAGCGCAGGCGGCCGACAAGGTCAGCCAGCGCGATGCCGTACAGCAGTTCTGCGTCTTCGTCGCCGACCTTTGTCAGCAGGCTTGCCGCCGCGAGCCGCTCGAAGTTGAGGACAAAGGCGGCTGGGTCGTGCAGCATGCCCGCACGCGGGTTGGGGTCGATCACGAGCCTGCGACCCGGGTTCAGCACCGACTCTTCAAGCGCAGCGCTCTGCTCATCGTCATCAAACGGGAAGCAACTGACCACGACGAGCGGAGCATCCGCTATCGCCAGCCGCGCCTCATCACCGAACACGATTCGCCGCTTCTGCGCCGCCTCGTTGAAGCTGTATCGCGGCTCACCGTCGGTGCGGTCGCTCGTGGCGCGCGAGCTGCCGAGCGGGCCGGGCGTCGCAATGAGGTCGACGCCGTGGAGGTCGAGGAACGAACGGATGCTCGCGCCATCAGCGTCGTTTCCAACCATGGCGATCAGTGTGGTGGGCACGCCCAACCGGGCCAGGCCGACGGCGACGTTGAGCGCCGCACCCCCGACGAAGTCACGGCTGGTCTCACCGTCACGCATCTCGTCGATGAGCGCGTCTCCGATGACGACCGTGCGGGCGTCGTTTCTCTCCATGGGACTCCGTTCTCCTTCGAGGGTCGCACACCTCCGCCGCGGCACGCCAGATCCAACGCTATGACTGCCCTTCCAGCCGCCGCGGTCGGCTGGCCGTCGCTATGCTGGCGACTGGTACATTTCCGGCACGAAGGAGTCCCATGGCGGGCATCGATGACGTTGCGCGTCACGCGGGCGTCTCAACCGCGACCGTTTCGCGGGCCCTGAGCGGTCGCGGGTATGTCTCCGATGCCACGCGGGAGAAAGTCGCGCAGGCGGCCCAGGAGCTCGACTACGTCGTGTCATCGAACGCGTCGAGCCTCGCCTCCGGTCGCACCCGCAACGTCGGGGTCGTGGTGCCATCGCTCAACCACTGGTTCTTCGCGTCGGTCGTCGAGGGCGCTGAGAGCGCTCTCTTACGCCACGGCTACGACCTCACCCTCTACAACCTCACCGGCGGCGGAGACGAACGCAAGAGCGTGTTCGAGCACTTCCTGTTGCGGCAGCGGGTCGACGCGGTCATCGCGATCGGACTCGAACTCACCGAGGCGGAGGTGTCGAGCCTGCACGCCATGGACAAGCCGCTCATCGGTATCGGCGGCGCGATCACCGACGTCTTCAGCCTCACCATGGACGACGTCGCCGTCTCCCGCCTCGCGACGGAGCACCTGCTCAGCCTCGGCCACACCCGCATCGCCCACATCGGTGGCGGCAAGGAATTCGACCGCGACTTCCACCTGCCATCCAAGCGCCGAATCGGGTACGAGGGTGCACTGACGGATGCCGGTGTCACCCCGGATCCTGCCCTCTTCCGCCCCGCAGATTTCACACTCCCCGGCGGTTACGAGGCAGCGAAACAGCTGCTCGGGAGCCCGCGCAACCGGCCGACCGCGATCGTTGCGTCGTCGGATGAGATGGCGATTGGCAGTATCCTCGCCGCCCGCGATCTCGGGTTACACGTGCCGCAGGACGTCTCCATCGTCGGCATCGACGACCACGAGCTCTCGACGTTCTTCGGACTGACGACCGTTGCGCAATTTCCGCTGCGGCAGGGCGAGCAGGCCGTCGAAGCGCTCATGGAGTACCTCGAGCCGGACAAGGATGCCCCGGCGAGCGCGGGCGTGCCCCTCTACTACGAACTCATCGTGCGATCGTCGACCGCGCGGCCGCCCGAGTAGGCGACTCCTCCCCGGGCCCGCCCCCGCGGCATCCGCGACACAGGATTGCAGGAGATCGCACGCTTATCAGGACGATTTCGCGAGTTTGGTCCTGATAATCGCGCGATGGCCTGTCCACCGTGCGATGCGAACGGATGCCGTCGGCGCGGCACAAGGAAAAAGGCGCCAGATAAGGACACAACCGCCGTTTTCTTCCTTCCCTCGCGCCGATGTCCTTGTCTCAGCGCGACGCGGGCGCCGAGCTGCGCGCTAACTCGCGCCCGCGGCCCGCTCCGCGTACAGGGTGCCCGTCCGCGCGACCGTCGCGACGTACTCGTCGTTGGGGTTGTAGCCGCGGATCGCCCGCTGCCAGCCCGTCTCGGTGACGAGGTCTCCCGACACCCGGCAGAGGTAGTTGGCGGTGGCCATCGCCGCGTCGTCGAGGTTGTGCGGATCCGCGACCCCGTCAGCGTTGGCGTCGACGTTCCAGTTGTTCCAGGACTGCGGGATGAACTGCATGGGCCCGATCGCGCGGTCATACGTGGCGTCGCCGTCGATGGCACCGGCATCCGAATCGCGAATCAAGATGTTGCCGTCGCCATCGAGCGCAACGCCATAGATGGGTGGAGACACGGTGCCGGCGTCGTCAACGCTCGAGCCATCATGGCGGCCGTGATCGCTCTCGGTGGACCCGATCGCCGCGATCGTGTTCCATCCGACGCCGCACTCCGGCATCTGCGCGGCCTTCGCCAGCGCGGCACCGGCGTAGGCACGCAGCGCGCGTTCCGGAATCCGCGTCGCCTCGGCCGTGGCCGCGATCCAGCTGTCGTCCACGAGCCCAGGGGTCCCCGGCCTGCTCGGCACAGCCGCGGCGACCGGCGACTCGGCCGGGGCAGCGAAGGTCGGAGCCTGCCCGGCCGACATCTCGGTCGGTGTATCCGGGCTCGGTGCAGCACACGAGCTGAGCAGCAGAGCGGATGCCACGGCACCGGTGATGATTGCGAGGCGGGCTGACAGCATCCGCTTATCTTCCCATTCGTAGCCGAGAGCATGCCCGACGGGCGCCACCCCGCCTGACCGCGGAAACCCGTACCATGGGGCCATGGCAGATTCATCGTTTGACGTGGTTAGCAAGGTCGACAAGATGGAGGCGGACAACGCACTCCACCAGGCGCACAAGGAGATCGAGCAGCGCTACGACTTCAAGGGCACCGGGGCGTCGATCGCGCAGTCCGGCGACAAGATCCTCATGAAGGCGAACAGCGAAGAGCGCGTCAAGGCGATCCTCGATGTCTTCCAGACGAAGCTCATCAAGCGTGGCATCTCGCTCAAGAGCCTCGACTCCGGCGACCCGTATGCGAGCGGCAAGGAATACCGCATCGAAGCGGAGCTCAAGGACGGCATCACCCAGGAGAACGCGAAGAAGATCAACAAGATCATCCGCGACGAGGGACCCAAGGGCGTCAAGAGCCAGATCCAGGGCGACGAGCTGCGCGTGCAGTCGAAGAGCCGCGACGACCTTCAGTCAGTGATCGCGCTGCTCAAGGGCAAGGACCTCGACATCGACCTGCAGTTCATCAACTTCCGCTAGACCGCGAGACATCGGCCGCACCGTGCGGATGCCTGTGCATCTGTCGACCTGGCCCGTTGCGTGGTCGGAAACGGTTGCATTTCGTGACAAAACGCAGCCGTTTGTGGCGGAGCAAAGTCTGCTTGAGCCATTTCTGACGGAGCAACGTCACGGGCGGCGGACTAAACTCTGGCCAAACCCCTGTGGATGGAGTGATCGTGAGCGTTCTCGTCCTCGGTGCTGGCGCGGTCGGATCGACGGTCACCAGCGCCTTCATCGGCAGCGGTGAAACCGTCACCGTCGGCACGCGGTCAGCCACCCAGCTCCCGGGCGCTGCCGCCGTGCCGCTCGACGCCTCAGACGCCGGCACGCTCACCCGGGCAGCGGAGGGCTGCTCGACGATCGTGGTCTGCACCAACCCTCCCTACCATCGGTGGCGCAGCGACTGGCCACCGATCGTCGACGCGGTCATCCGTGCCGCTCGGCAGACCGGGTCGGACATCGTGATGATCGGCAACCTCTACTCCTACGGCACGGCGAGCATGCCGATGCGGGAAACCACACCGGAACAACCCGCCGAGTCGAAAGGCGAGGTGCGTCGCGACCTTTGGGAGACACTCCGCGCGGCGACCAAACGCGGGGATGTGCGCGCCGTCGAGGTGCGGGCCAGCGACTATTTCGGTCCTGGAGCTGGAGCGGATGCCCACCTCGGCACCCGGTTCTTCCGCCCGATCCTTGCGAGCAAACGGTCCTGGGCGGTCGGCAATCCCGCCCTCCCACACAGCTGGGCGTACCTGCCCGATCTCGCGAGCACCGTCGTGGCTGCGCGCGCCTACACCGGTGAGTGGGGGCGCGTCTGGCACGTTCCGGCAGCCACCGACCTCAGCCGCACCGCCATCTGCCGCCAGGTCAACGAGCGGTACGGCGTCCGCGGCTCGATTTCCGGGATCCCGTCGTCACTGCTCAAGGGCATCGGCGCGGTCAATCCCGTGATGCGGGAGGTGGCTGCGTCGAGCTACCAGTTCACAGCCCCTTTCCTTTCGGATGCCTCGGAGACGGAACGCGAACTCGATGTGCGGTCGACCGACTGGGAGACCGCGCTCGACGACACCGTCGCGTTCTACCGCTCCTGACGGCTACGGGCGCTCCAACGCGAGCGCTGCAGTTCCATCGTTCCGCTGCAGAAGCATCTGCAGCGGAACGATGGATGTGTAGCGCTCGGTGCTGCGGGCGGGCTCAACTCGCGAAGAGTCAAACCCCACGAGACCGGTGTGCAAGGAACCGCCCGCCGATGCCAACCGCAAGCACGGCGACCCCGATCAGGATGCCGACCGGCGGCAGCGTGGCAACGAGCACGAGGCATCCGCACATTCCCACGACCTGAAGCCAGCGGGGAAACCGCCGATCAGCGCGCTCCTGCGTGAACGCGGCGAGGTTGGCCACGAAATAGTAGAGCAGCACGCCAAACGACGAGAATGCGATCGCCCCACGCACATCGACGAGAAGCACGAGCGCGACGACGATCAGCCCGAGGGTGAGTTCAGCCCGGTGTGGAACCCGGTAACGCGGATGCACCGCCGCAAGAAACCGCGGAAGGTCACCTTCACGCGCCATCGCGAGACTCGTGCGGCCGATGCCAGCGATGAGGGCGAGCAGTGCGCCCAGTGACGCGAGCGCAGCACCGACGCGGACGACGGGCGCGGTCCAGTCCCACCCGCCGGCTGCCGCCACATTGACGAGCGGCGCCGCCGACGTCCCGAGCACGCCGGGACCGAGGGTGCGCAACGCGACCACGGCGACGGTGGCGTAGACGAGGACGGTGACGGCGAGCGCGAGGAGAATCGCCCTCGGTATCGTGCGCGCCGGGTCCGTCACTTCCTCCCCCATCGTCGCGATCCTGGCGTACCCGGCGAACGCAAAAAAGATCAGTCCCGCAGATTGGAGGACGCCGTACAGTCCGAGATCAGGGGCGCCCGGCAGCCATCCGCCCGGCATTGCGCCTGCGGAGACGACCTCGCCCGACGCGGCCGGGGCCGACAGGCCCGCTGCCACGACGATCGCGAGGGCGATCAGCGCGGCGACCACGAGTATCCGGGTCAAAAATGCGGTCCGTGTCACGCCGAAGTAGTTGACGGCAACGAGGCAGGCAACCGCGAGCGCCGCGACCGGCTTGTCCCAGCCGGCCGGGGCGGCGTAGGCCGCGAAAGTGAGCGCCATCGCCGCGCAACTGGCCGTCTTGCCGATCACGAAACTCCAGCCGGCGGCGAACCCCCAGGTGTCGCCGAGTCGTTCTCTCCCGTAGACGTAGGTGCCTCCGGATGCCGGATACCGGGCAGCGAGCTGAGCGGATGCCGTGGCGTTGCAGTACGCGATGACCGCCGCGATGGCGAGGCCGGCGAGCAGCCCCCACCCCGCGACCGCAGCGGCTGGCGCGAAAACGGCGAAGACGCCGGCACCGATCATCGAGCCGAGGCCAAGGAAGACGGCGTCGCCGAGCCCGAGGCGTCGGGCGAGCGGGGAGTTCGAACTCACGCGGACTGCTCGCCGACGGGCAGATCCGGCCGATCGGCGTCGAGCGGGTGAGCAACTGGTGCGTCAGCAGCCCGCCGTTCGGCCCGGTTCACCAGAGCGGCGGCCGCGATCGCCGCGATGATTCCCGCGACGGCACCGAGCATGAGATAACCACCCAGCCAACCCGGCGCACTCTCGATCAGGCCAACGATGAGCCACCCGGCACAGACAGCCAGACCGGCACCGATCCCCGCCCATGACACCCGGAACAATGACGTGTGCGTGAGGCCACGATCAAGGATCGCGATCGCACCCATGCCACCGAGCAGGGCGGTGAGCGCGACGGCGACACCAATCAGTCCCCAGGTAAGGATCGAGCGCACCGTTTCGCCGAGAGAAAATCTCCACGGCTGGCCGATCGCGCTGGGGAGAACAATGAGCAGGAACAACCCGGCGCTGACCACGAACCCGACGAGCGGCGACTGCCACGCGATGCGGCGATAGCGGCGAAACATGGCTGAAGCCTATCGCCGCGTCGGTTCGCCATGGCGCTACACCGGCAGCTCGTCCAGCTCCTCGTCCTCCTTCCCGTCAGACACTCCCCTGCCGAGCGTCTCGCCCCGGAAGAACGCCGGCCGTCTGATCGCCTGGATGATCATGATCACGATGCCTGAGACGATGACGGCCATCCCGAGGATGAACACGAGGCCCACCCCGCCGATGTTCGACCCCGAACCGTACTCCGGGTCCATGCTCTCGATGATTGTCGTGAAGAACAGCGCCGCGAGGATGACCCCGCCGACGAGCGGAAAAAGCAACTGGAAGAAGAAGTTGCGCGTCGACGCGAAGACCTGCTTCCGGAAATACCAGACCGCCGCGAACGCCGTGAGCCCGTAGTAGAAGCAGATCATCATGCCGAGAGCGGTGATCGTGTCCCACAGCACATCCTCCGAGACGAATCGCATGATCGCGTAGAACGCGCTCGCCACGATGCTCGACACGATCGTCGCGAAGCCCGGCGTGAGAAACCGCGGGCTGACCCGGGAGAATCGCTCGGGCAGAGCCCCGTAGTGGCCCATCGCGAGGAGGGTCCGGGCCGGCGACACGAACGTCGACTGCAGGGATGCCGCCGAGCTGGAGAGCACCGCGATCGACACGAGAATGGCGAGTGGCCCGAGCACAGGTCCAGCGAGCGCGAAGAACACGTTGCCCTGAATCTCCTCGTTGCCGAGTCCGAACTCTCCCGTTCCGATGCCGGCGAAGCTGATCGACGCCGTCGCGATGAGCAGGTACAGCACCACGATGATGAACACGGTGAGAGTCGCCGCCCGCCCGGGTGTTGACCTCGAGCCGCGGGTTTCCTCGTTCATCGTCAGAGTGACATCCCACCCCCAGAAGATGAAGATCGACAGCGAGAGTCCCGCCGCGAACGCGCTGAACGACTCGACGGCAAACGGGTTGAACCACTCGAGGCTCACCGGCACCGCATCGAAGGCCGAACCGTTGGCGACGTGGATGAACGCGGCGATACCGAAGATCACGAGCACGATCAGCTGGAAGCCGACGAGAACGTACTGCACCTTCTGGGTCGTCTGCATGTCGCGGTAGGAGATCGCCGTGGCCACGAGCATGAAGGTGAGGCAGGTAACGACGTTGATCACCGGATTGAGCGCGAGGTCAGCCAGGTCGGGATTGCCGAAAATCTGCGCGAGCATGAGGTAGAAGAAGTCGACGGCAATGCCGGCGAGGTTCGACAGAACGAGAATGGTAGCCGCGATGAGGCCCCATCCCGTCATCCAGCCGATCCACGGCCCGAACGCCCGGGTAGCCCAGGTGAACGAGGTTCCGCTGTCTGGCATCGCCCGGTTGAGCTCGCGGTAGCCGAAGGCGACCAGCAGCATCGGGATGAAGCCGACGAGGATGATGGCAGGCACCTGCAGGCCGACCTCGGACACCGTCGGCCCGAGCGCGGCCGTCATCGTGTACGCAGGGGCGATGCAGGAGATCCCGATGACGACAGCCCCGATCAGGCCGACGGAACCGGCGCTGAGGCCCTTCTTCGAGAGACCCTGTTCGGTCTTCTGGCTCGTCATGGCCTTAGTCCTCAACCGTCAGAACGCTGTCGCGCGGGACCACAATCATCGGAACCGGCAACTCGCGGAGCATCTTCGCCGCGGTCGTTCCGAGGAACAGTTGCTTCGGCCGTCCAAGCCGGCTCGATCCGACGAAAACGACCTCACCCGGATCCCAGTCGAGCGTTGCCACCGCATCCTCGATCCGGTTTCCGGATGCCGTAAGAACGGTCACGTCGACGTCGTCGGGCAGGTGCTCGGCGGCGTATGCCACGGTCTCCGCGGCGTGTTCTTCGGCCCGGGCCCGAACGTCAGGGGGCGTGTCCACTCCGTCGGAATCGAGGGCAACCAGTGACACCAGGCGAAGCGGCACCTTCGCGGCCCTCGCCGCGAGAATCCCGGCATCGAGCAGTTCCTTCGCGCCGGTGCGTGTGCCGACCGCGCAGGTGACCCGGGTGATCCCATCGAGTCCAATCTCGGAGACGGATCCCTCCGGTGCCAGCGCGACCGGCACGACAGCCGAGTGCAGGAGCGCATTGGCGACGCTGCCGACGGTGAACCGGCCGAGCAGTCCGCCGCGTGCGGCACCGACGACGATCATCCGAGCCTCGAGGTCACGGCTGGCGTCGAGCAGTCCCTGCGCGAACGAGTCCGCGTACACGATGTGACCCCGCACATCCATGTCCCTCGGCACGAAGGCGAGCGCGTGGTGCAACCAGTCCTCGGCGGCCCGGTGCAGGAATTTCTCGTAGCCGACATCGACGGGCACGAGCGCCGCCCGCGCCGCGCTTCGCAGCACGATGACGATGTCGAGGCCGCGGTCCATGGAACGCGCGAGCCTCACGGCGAGGTTGAGTGCATCCTCACCGGAGGGTGTATCGGTGTAGCCCACGATGTATCGCATGTCGAGTCGCTCCTTTGCGGTCGGGTCCTGCGGGAGGTGCGGGGTACTGCGGTGTGATTACTGTCGGTCGTCGAGTATCTCCTGGGCGGTTTCCCACCCGCGCCGAATGGCACCGTCGACGTGCTGGTAGCCCTCGGCCGCGATGTCGCTGCACGACCAGTGGATCGGTCCGACCGGCGAGCGCAGGTCGGCGCCGTACCGGTGCAGGCCGCCCATGTCGAAGCTCGCGGCGTAGGCGCCGCGGGTCCATTCCTCGCTGCCCCAGTCGCTCTCGTAGTACACAACCGGCGACAGCGCCTCTGCACCGAAGTAGTGCGACAGCGACGTGAGGATGATCCGCTTGCGCTCCTCGGCCGGCAGGGCAAGCAACCGGTCGGCCTTTTCATCGGAGACGAAACCGACCAGTGTGCCGCGCGGGTCATCGTGGTTGGTGTTGTCGTAGGCCTCGTGCACGATCTCGTACGGGCTGAACGAGGTTCCAGACAACCCGGCATCCCGCCAGAACGGCGACTCGTAGACTGCGTGAACCTTGATCACGAGCCCGAGCGACAGGTGCTGGTGCATCTGCTGCTGGCGCCGTGGCAGCGGCGGCTGGAAGTCGATCCGCGTGTAGAGGTTCGGCGGCACAGCGACGATGGCGTGGCGGGCGGACACGGTCATCCCATCGGCGACGGCGCGCACACCCTCAGTTCCGTACTCCAGCCGACGAACCGGCTGCGACAGGAACACGTCGTCGCCGAGCTTCTCAGCGAGAAGCAGCGGCACCTGCTGCAGTCCACCTACCACCCGCTTGTCGAGGATGAAATCGGCGTCGACGAGGTTCGAAAAACTCCCGGCGGATGCCGCCATCAGGATCGCCTGCAACGCGCTGAAGCTGTGGGCCGGTTTGGTGAGCATCGCGTCTGCGATGAAGAGCGCAATGTTGTCTCGGGCCTCGATGTCATCGGTCTGGCCCTCGAGCCACTCGATCCAGGTCACCGAATCGAGTTCTTCGGCGCGGGGGTGCGCCCACGGTTCGCGCGGCCCGATCTCGGCGACGAGTTCGTCGAGCACACCGATGAGCCGCTCCATCTCGCGCTGGGTCGATGCCTCGACCGGAAAGATCTCCCCGGTGAACCGCGTGAGCGTTCCTTCGGCGTTGATGTAGACGCTGTCGCCCTCGCGATACCGCGAGTAGGTCTCGAGCCCGAGCTCGGCGAGCGTCTCGATGAGCGCATCCTGGTCGGGAGAAACCCACTGGCCGCCGATCTCAAGGGTCGCCCCCTCGATGTCGTTCGTCCAGAGCCGACCACCGACCCGGTCGCGTGCCTCGAGCACGGCGACGCTGAGTCCCGCCTCGCGCAGCTTGTGAGCAGCCGTCAATCCGGACGCTCCTGCGCCGATGATAACGACGTCTCGCTGCAGTTCGGTCATGCGGTTCTCCCTGTGTCCGGCATCGTCATCCGTCATTCGCCGATCGCGCTCATGACGTGCTTGATCCGCGTGTAGTCCTCGAGTCCGTACGACGAGAGATCCTTGCCGTAGCCCGACATCTTGAACCCGCCGTGCGGCATCTCGGCAGCGAGCAGGATGTGGGTGTTGATCCACACAGCGCCGAAGTCGAGGTCGCGCGCCATCCGCATTGCGGTGCCGTGGTCTGTCGTCCAGACGCTCGACGCGAGCCCGAAGTCCACGTCGTTGGCCATCTCGACGGCCTGCTCTTCGGTGGCGAAGGTCTGCACGGTGAGCACGGGGCCGAAGGTCTCCTCCTGCACGCAGGCGTCGATCTGCGAAACCCCCGTGATGACGGTCGGCGCGTAGTAGAAGCCCTTGTCACCGACCTGGTGCCCGCCGGTGAGGACCTTCGCGTGCGAGGGCAGGTCGTCGATCACCGCAGAGACCTTCTCGAAGTGCGAGGCGTTGTTGAGTGGGCCGTAATACGCATCGGGGTCTTCGGCGTCGCCCGTTGTCGTGGCTTCCGCCGCTTTCACGAGTTCCGCGGTGAATTCGTCGGCGACCGACTCGTGCACGAGCACGCGCGTGACCGCTGTGCAGTCCTGCCCGGCATTGAAGTACCCTGCGCCGGCGATCCCCTCGGCGGCACCCGCGATGTCCGCATCGGCGAACACCACGGCTGGTGCCTTTCCACCGAGTTCCAGATGCGCGCGGTGCAGGCTCTTGGCAGCGGATGCCGCGACCGCCATTCCGGCGCGCACCGACCCGGTGATCGACACGAGCCCCGGCACGGGGTGCTCGGTCATCAGTTGTCCTGTGCTCCCGTTTCCGAGCACGACGTTGAGCACCCCGTCGGGGAGGATGCCCTGCGTCAGCCGGGCGAGAACCAGGGTGGACTCGGGCGTGGTGTCGCTCGGCTTGAGGACGACCGTGTTGCCCGCAGCGAGCGCAGGCGCGATCTTCCAGATGGCCATCATGATCGGGTAGTTCCACGGGGTCACCTGGGCGACGACACCGATCGGCTCGCGCCGCACGAACGAGGTGTGACCTTCGAGGTACTCCCCCGCGCTCTTGCCCTCGAGCACGCGCGCGGCACCGGCGAAGAACCGCAGATGGTCGGCGCCCGTGAGCACCTCTTCAACCCGGATCGTCTCCCTGGGCTGGCCGGTGTTCCGATGCTGGGCCTCGACGAGCTCGTCTGCGTTCGCTTCCATGGCATCCGCAATTCGAAGAAGCATGGCCTGCCGCTGGCTCGGCGTTGTGCGCTTCCAGGTCGAGAATGCCGCCTTCGCCTCGGCGAACGCGGTGTCGATGTCGGCGACGTTGGAGATGGGCGACACCGCGACGACCTCACCCGTTGCCGGGTTTACCACCTCGAGAGTCTCCGTTCCCTGAGCGTCGACAAAGGTTCCGTGAATGTAGTTCTGGAGCAACGTCACTGTTCTTCCTCTCTCGTGGCCCGGCGTCTTAGGACATCGGTGTCATTGTGTATTTGGTCGAGAGGTATTCGTGGATTCCCTCGAACCCGCCCTCACGGCCGATGCCCGACTGCTTGACTCCGCCGAACGGGGCAGATGCGTTGGAGATCACGCCGACGTTGAGCCCCATCATGCCGGTCTGGAGCTTGTCGATCATCCGCTGCCCGCGAGCGAGGTCTGTCGTAAAGACGTAGCTGACGAGTCCGTACTCGGTGTCGTTGGCCAGCCGGATGGCATCCGTTTCGTCGCTGAAGGGAACGATGGCGAGCACAGGGCCGAAGATTTCCTCGCGCAGGATGTTCGAGCCCGCCTGCACGTCGGTGAGAACCGTCGGCTCGAAGAAGGTGCCCTGCCCGTCGAGAGCGGAACCACCGGTGAGGAGCGTCGCACCCTTCGCGACGGCGTCATCCACGAGTTCGCTGGCCTTGGTCACGGCGCGGTCGTCGATGAGTGGACCGATGGTGACGCCCTCCTCGGTGCCGCGGCCGATGCCGAAGCCCGTGACCCGCTCGGTGACGCGGCGCGCGAATTCCTCGGCGACCGACTCGTGCACGATGAACCGGTTGGCCGCGGTGCAGGCCTGGCCGACGTTGCGGAACTTCGCGGCGATGGCGCCGTCGACCGCAGCGTCGAGGTCGGCGTCATCGAAGACAATGAACGGGGCGTTGCCGCCGAGTTCCATCGAGGTGCGGAGCACGTTCTTCGCCGACTGCTCGATCAGTTTCTGTCCGACAGGTGTCGATCCGGTGAAGCTGAGCTTACGCAGGCGGGAGTCGTTCAGCAGCGGCTCGGTGACGGCGCTCGACGAGCTCGTGGTGAGAACGTTGACAACGCCGGCGGGAAGCCCGGCGTCCTCGAGCAGCTTCGCGAAATAGAGCGTGGTGAGCGGTGTGAGCGACGCGGGCTTGATCACGACCGTGCAGCCGGCGGCGAGCGCCGGTGCGATCTTGCGGGTCGCCATGGCGAGCGGGAAGTTCCACGGTGTGATGAGGTAGCAGGGACCGACCGGGTGCTGCGAAACGATGGTGCGGCCGGTGCCCTCGGGGTTGATGCCGTAGCGGCCGGTGATGCGCACGGCCTCCTCGCTGAACCAGCGGAGGAACTCGCCACCGTATGTCACCTCGCCCCGCGCTTCAGCGAGCGGCTTGCCCATCTCTAGCGTCATCAACAGGGCAAATTCGTCCCTGCGTTCCTGCATGAGGTCGAATGCCTTCCGAAGAATGTTCGACCGGGTGCGTGGAGCCGTTGCCGCCCACTCGTCCTGCACGGCGACAGCGGCGTCGAGCGCTGCGGTTGCGTCCTCGGCGGATGCGTCGGCGATCGACGCGAGGACGGCACCGGTCGATGGGTCCATCACGTCGATCGTCTTCTGGGTCGATCGCCACTCACCGCCGATGAACAGCCCGGTCGGGACCTTGGCGAGCAGGGCGGATTCGGAAATCATGCGTTCTCCAATGCGGACAGAACGACGTCGATGCCCTCGGAGAGCAGCGCGTCGGTGATGGACAGCGGGGGCAGGAAACGGATGACGTTACCGTACGTTCCGCAGGTGAGGACAATAACGCCGTTCGCCGCTGCTGCCTTGGCGATTGTGCTCGTCAACGCGGCATCCGGTTCATGCGTCTCGGGGTCAACAAACTCCACGGCGATCATGGCACCGCGACCACGGACGTCGCCGATGCGCGGATCGGTCTTCTGCACTGCGGCGAAACGCGAGGTGACCGTCTCGCCGATGGAGCGGGCCACCGAGGCGAGATCGTCGGCGAGGTAGGTTTCGATCGTCGCGAGGGCGGCGACGCACGCGATCGGGTTGCCGCCGTAGCTGCCGCCGAGGCCGCCGGTGTGGGTGGCGTCCATAATTTCGGCACGCCCGGTGATGGCGGAGAGGGGCAGGCCACCGGCGATCCCTTTCGCTGTGACGACGACGTCGGGAACAAGGCCCTCGTGTTCTGAGGCGAAGAGGTCGCCGGTGCGGCAGAAACCGGTCTGCACCTCGTCGGCGATGAATACTACGCCGTTGGCGCGGGCCCACTCGGCAAGGGCGGGGAGGAATCCGGGGGCAGGCACGATGAACCCGCCCTCGCCCTGGATCGGCTCGATGATGATCGCCGCGAGGTGCTGCGCGCCGACCTGCTTCTCGATCATCGAGATGGCTTGCTTCGCGGCGTCGGAGCCGGTCAGCCCGTCACGGAACGGGTACGACATGGGGGCGCGGTAAATCTCGGAGGCGAACGGGCCGAAACCGCTCTTGTATGGCATCGACTTGGCGGTAAGCGCCATGGTGAGGTTGGTGCGGCCGTGATAGGCGTGGTCGAACGCGACGACCGCCTGCTTGCCGGTGTAGCTGCGGGCGACCTTGATGGCGTTCTCGACGGCTTCGGCGCCGGAGTTGAACAGTGCACTGCGCTTCTCGTGGTCGCCGGGGGTGAGCTCGTTGAGTTTCTCGGCGACCTCGACGTAGGAGTCATACGGCGTGATCATGAAGCAGGTGTGGGTGAACTGCGCCACCTGCGCCTGCACGGCCTCGACCACGCGCGGTGCGCTGTTGCCGACTCCGGTGACCGCGATGCCCGAGCCGAGGTCGATGAACGAGTTGCCGTCGACGTCGACAACAACCCCGCCTCCCGCGGCCGCGGCGAAGACCGGCATGGTGGTTCCGACCGCTCCGGCGACGGCGCTCTGTTTGCGGGCCATGAGTTCCCGCGAGCGCGGGCCAGGGATCTTTGTGACGATCCGTCGCTCCTGCGCGAGTGACGGCCCTCCGGTGACGTGTGTGGTGAGTGTCATGGGGCTCCTGTCGGTGTAGCAAGCGTACGAGCGAGCGAGCCTCCCCGGAACTGACAAAGTGGCTACGGCTCCTAGACCTGTTGCCACTCTGGCAATCCCGCGTACGCTGAGGCCATGCAACCCACCGTGCACGGCCTGCTCAACAATGCGGGCCTCGGGCTCCGGCTCCTCGCAGGGGACAACTCGTCGAAGCTCTCGGAACCCGTCTCCTGGATCCACAGCTCCGACCTCGCCGACCCGACGCCATTCCTCGACGCCGGGCACCTGGTGCTCACGACGGGCACACAGTTCGAGGCGGCGACAGCGGCCACCTTCTCCGGCTATGTCGAACGGCTTGCCGACCACGGCATCCTCGGCATCGGGTTCGGAAGCGAGGTTGTTCGCGCCGAGACGCCCGACGGCCTCATCGCGGCGTGTGACGGAGCCGGCATGCCCCTGTTCGAGGTGCCGTACCGGGTGCCGTTCATCGCGGTGGTCAGGTCGGTTGCCGACCTCATCGCCGAGGCCGCGCATGCGCGCGACACCTGGGCGCTCAATGCACAGCGTGCTATTTCCTTTGCAGCATTGAAACCGGATGCCGTTGCCTCGGTTCTCGCCGAACTCTCCCGCCAGCTGGGTCGATGGGTGGCTCTCTATGACTACCGCGGGCAGAAAACCGTGACGGTCGACGAGGCATCCGTTCTGGTGCACCTCGATGTTCCAGAGCTGATGACGCGCGTGGACGCGGAAGCCGGACGGCTGATTGCACGCGGGCAACGGTCCAGTTCGACGATCAGCGACACCACGGGCCAGGTATCGCTGCAGACCCTCGGCCGCCGCGGGGAGCTTCGCGGTGTGCTCGTCATCGCGGGTGTCGAGCCGCTTGACGCGGCAGATCAGAGTGTTGTGACGAGCGTCGTTGCCCTGGTCGGGCTGGCCATCGAGCAAGCTCGGGAGCTCGGCCGCACGCACGGCCGGTTGCGCGGCGGGCTTTTTCAGGCCTTGCTCGAGGGCAATGTGGCCTTCGTTCAGCGGATCGTTTCGCAGCTGGGCGGCATGCTCCCGGCCGAACCCGTGCGCGTGGTCGCGGTGGAGGTACCGCAGGACTCCCGCGATGTGCTCGTGTCCGAGCTCGACGTCCGCCCGGGTGGCGAGCCGTTCCTCGCGGCGGAAGACGGCCGAGTGTACGTGTGCGTGGCCGCGGAGGATGCCGTCACGCTCGCGGACGAGCTGAGCCTCGCGCACTCCCTCGCGGTGGGGATTTCCGACCCGCTCCCGTTGGCGGCGACCGCGACAGGGGTGGAGCAGGCCGTGCGCGCCCTCGACAAAGCGGGCGTGGCATCCGTTCTGGAGTTCGGTGCCCTCGTTTCAGGGAGCCTCGCCGGGCTGCTTCGCGACACGTCGGCGACCGAGCTCGCCAGGGCGCTGCTTCGACCGGTCAGGGAACACGATGCGGCCACCGGCATGACTCTCGTCGAGAGCGCACGCGTGTGGCTTGAGCACAACGGGTCGTGGGACCCGGCGGCCAAACAGCTCGGGATCCACAGGCACACGCTGAAGAGCAGGGTCGGCCTCGTGGAGAAGCTCACCGGGCGGGAGCTTCAGAGCTTCGAGGCCCGCACCAACCTGTGGCTGGCACTGCAACTCGAGTAGCGCAGAACACCGGCGAGGCAGAACCCGTCAGTGATGATCGAGACGGATGCCGTCAGCGCAGGTATGCGCGCGCCCACTGCCCCAGCTGCCCATACGCGACAGCACGCACCGGCCCAGCCGAAAGCAACACGTCGTGGATGGCGCGATCGATTTTCGCCACGGTCACCGTCGGTGCGAGCCTGAGCGAGTGCTCGGCGATCTCATCGACGACGAGCACACTGTCGCTCTCGAGCATCCGATCCGACCAGGTCACAGACAGGGTCGACCTGGACGACATCATGCTGAGCACCGGGGCACTGATCGACAGGCCCGCTGCCACTCTCTGATGCCCAGCGAAGATGGCTGCCAGCCACGCGGGGTGCGTGGGAAAGCCCCGCGCCGGCCGCCAATCGGTGTTGTAGTCCCACTCGCCATCCATCGCGCTGGACACGGCGCGGGTATAGAACCCGAGGTCCACGTTGGGCAGGGGTGCGCGCGGGTCGAGCCTGGCACCGATCGTTGCGAGCGGCGCGAGTGCTCGTCGCCCGACAGCGCCCGCCTGAAACTCGAGCCAGGGGCTGTTGAGCACGAGCGCCTGCGCCCGTTGCGGATGCCGGTCAGCCCACAACGACACCGTCAGGCCACCCGTGGAGTGACCCATCAGAAGCAGGCGGCGGGTCGGCTGCTCACCGATCCCGTGGCCCATGACGGTCAGTGCCGCCTCGATGTCCTCGTCGTAGTCGGCGAGGTTGGTGATGTAACCGGGCGTTTGGTACTCACGCAACGACCTGCCGTACTTGCGCAGGTCGATGGCGAAGAATCTCGCACCCTGTGCACTCCAAAACTCGGCGAGTTCGGACTGGAAGAAGTAGTCGGACCAGCCGTGCACGTACAGCACATCCCAGCCGCGAGCCGCGGCTTCGTCATTGAACATCGACGCAAGACGGCGCAACGGGACCTCGCGACGCCGTACCAGCGTCGCGACCATGGGCCCCTCGAAATCGGAGTCCAGGTCGAGCGTCAGTTGCTCGAACGGCTCACCGAGAATGTCGGGCTTCCAGCTGTGCCCGACGCTCTCGGTGTGCGCGCTCGAAACCACCGAAATTACGGCCTGGGCGGGAGCGGCGGCTGCTGGCCCTGAGGAGCGGCGGGGTACTGCGGCGCCTGCTGCTGCGCGTAACCCTGGGGGGCCTGGCCCTGCTGGGGGGCGTACCCCTGAGGAGCGCGACCCTGCTGGGGAGCGTATCCCTGAGGCGCCTGACCCTGCTGGGGAGCGTATCCCTGAGGCGCCTGGCCCTGAGGAGCACCAAACTGTCCTGCGGGGCCCTGCTGACGAGCGGGAACAGCCCGCGCGATGAGAACTCCGAGGGCGAAGAGGGCCGTGTAGATGAGGGCGGTGGACAGCGATCCGACGATCGCGGAGCTGAAGATGGCCTCACCGAGGTACGAACCGCCGGTGATGACAGCCCAGATGAGGTTGATGATGACGAGCCCGGCGAGGCCGACCGCGCCGCCGATCGCGATCTTCTTGAGCAGTTCGACAGTGGTGCGAGCCTTCTCGATGGGCACGATGTAGAGCGCGCTGACCGCGACCAGTCCGGCGAAGACGGCGGCAGCGACGACAGAGATAACGAAGTACACGAACCCGTTGCCGATGCCATAGACGGCGCTCCCGATCAAGCCGAGAAGGCCGGTGACTGCCTCGAGCCCGACGACGACGGCTCCACCGAAGATCAGCTGGCGCAGGATGCTCTTGTCAACCGGCCGCGCCTGCTTCTGGGGGGCCTGCGGTGCATAGCCTGCCTGTGGTGCGTACCCGCCCTGAGGCGCGTAACCGCCCTGCGGCGCTGTGCCCTGCTGAGGTCGCGCGCTTACCGGCGGGACGGGCTGAGAGTTCGGGTTCTGGGGAGGCTGCTCGATCGACATGCACCCACCCTATCGGCCGAGCCACCGCCCGCGAATGGACAGAAGTCCCCGGTGCCGCTCCGCTTACTACTCGTCGACCGCTTCGCCGCGCGAAATAGCGACCATGTCCTCGCGGGGCACGACCTTGATGCGCGCGCGCCCCCGGGGCTCACCGAGCTTCATCTCGTACTGGTCGAGGTTGTGCCACCCCTCGAGATCCGTGTACTTGATGCCACGCTCGTTGAGCATGTCGATCACACCCTGCTCGGTGGGATCTGCGGGCGTCCACCAGTTGCTCTCGCCGTTGATGACGTGCTTGATCGTCTCCATGGCGTCGGACTTGGTGTGGCCGATGAGGCCGACCGGTCCGCGCTTGATCCAGCCGGTGGCGTAGACCCCAGGCACCACGTCGTTGCTGCCCTTTTGGAGCACCATGCCCTCGCGGTTCGGGATCACGCCGTGGCGCTTGTCGAACGGGATGCCATCGAGCGGCGAGCCGAAGTATCCGACGGCCCGGTAGACGGCCTGGACCGGCACCTCACGGATCTCGCCGGTCCCGACGACGCCGCCTTCGGCATCCGGTGTCGTGCGCTCGTACCTGAACGCAGCTACGTGACCTGAACCGTCGGAGACGATCTCGATCGGCTTGGCGTAGAAGTGCAGGTGGAGTCGCCGTGACGCAGAACCGACCTCACGCTGGCGCCATTTCTGCAGCACCTTGTCGATGACCATGACCTGCTTGTTGGTCGCGATGGCCGCCTTGGAAGCCTCGTCGTAGTCGAAGTCTTCGTCGTAGAGAATCATGTCGACGTCACGGAGCTCGCCGAGTTCCCGCAGCTCAAGCGGCGTGAACTTGACCTGTGCGGGGCCGCGGCGACCGAAGACGTGCACATCGGTGACCGGGGATGCTTTGAGACCCTCGTACACGTTGTCCGGGATCTCCGTCGACAGCAGGTCTTCGGGGTGCTTGGCGAGAATCCGGGATACGTCGAGTGCGACGTTTCCGTTGCCGATGACGGCGACGGACTGCGCCTCGAGCGGCCAGGTCCTCGGAACGTCAGGGTGACCGTCGAACCAGCTGACGAACTCGGCCGCCCCGTAGGACCCCTCGAGCCGGATGCCCGGAATGTCGAGGTCGGCGTCCTGGGTGGCGCCCGTGGCGAAGATCACGGCGTGGTAATGCTTCTTGAGGTCGTCAAGCGTGATGTCTGTGCCGAAGTTGACGTTGCCGAAGACGCGAATGTCGCCGCGGTCGAGCACCTCGCGGAGCGCCGTGATGATTCCCTTGATCCGGGGGTGATCCGGCGCGACACCGTATCGGACCAGACCGTATGGTGCCGGAAGCCGGTCAAACAGGTCGATCGATACATCAAAGTTGCGTTCTGTCTTGAGCAGGATGTCTGCTGCGTAGATCCCTGCGGGGCCGGCACCGACGATGGCGAGTCTCAACTTGGTCATTCGGGGGTACGTTCCTTACTTGCTGCGGTCGACGATGGTGTCCGCAAAGCGGGTGAGAGCCTGTTTCACCGGGCCGTCCGGCAGCGGGGCGAGCGCCTCAACGGCTTCGCGCGCCCACTCGTGCGCTTCGGCGAGGGTGCGTGTAGTGACGTCATGAACGCGGAGTTCCGCGATCGCCGCGTCGAAATCGGCGGATGCCGCGTCACCGTCGGCGCCAGCGGCATCCGTTTCGATGCGGGACACAAGCGCAGCCGCCGACTCATCGGTGGCGGCGAGCGCGCGAAGCCTGATGAGCGGAAGGGTTGCGACGCCGGCGCGCAGGTCGGTGCCCGGGACCTTGCCGGTTTCCTCCGGCTGCGGCGAGAGGTCGATGACGTCATCGATGAGCTGGAAGGCGACGCCGATCTTCTCGCCGTACTCGACGACAGCGGGCTCGAATTCGCGGGGGGCTCCCGAGAAGATCAGTCCGGCCTGGGCGGCGAGGGCGATGAGAGAACCTGTTTTATCGGCGAGAACCTGGATGTAGTGCTCTTCCGGGTCTTCGTCGTCCTGCGGTCCGACCGTCTCGTGCAGCTGTCCGAGGACAAGTCGCTCGAACGTATCGGCCTGAAGCTGAGTCGCACGCTCGCCCAGCTTCGCCATCAGCTGGCTTGCCCGCGCGAAGAGAAGGTCACCGGTCAGGATGGCAACCGAGTTGCCGAACACGGCGTGGGCACTCGGTACGCCACGCCTCCGGTCAGCGTCGTCCATGACGTCGTCGTGGTACAGCGACGCGAGGTGGGTGATCTCGATGGCCTCGGCCGCCTGGATCACCTCGTCTGTGTTGCCGTTTCCGAGCTGGGCGGTGAGCAGAAGCAGCATGGGGCGAACCCGCTTGCCGCCGGCCTCGAGCAGGTATCGCGACGTTGAATCGGCGACGGAGTCGGTGAATCTCAGTTCACGCTCGAGGGCGGTCTCGATGCGCTGGAGCCCATCGTCGACCGACGCGAGCAACCGCTTGCTTTTCGCGGACGCAAAGATGCGTTCGGTCTGGCCCAGATGGCTGGAAAGGCTCGTCGCACGCCGGATAGCACTCGGATTCACGAGGACTAGCCTACCTGTGCAAGCTGATGCCGTTATTTCTGTTGGCTGGCCTCTCGGCGGGGGTGGACGGATGCCGTTCCGCGCGTCACTATTAGACCGTTCAGGCGTCACCCGTATGAGCGCCGGAAACGGAGCAATCATGTTTTTGAGAGGCCTCGCCACTGTCAGCTTCTTCGCCGACGACATCGATGCGGCCAGGGAGTGGTACACCGAGTTACTGGGGATCGAGCCATACTTCGTGCGGCCCGAGAGCGGACCCGCCGCATACATCGAATACCGGATCGGTGACTATGAGCACGAGCTCGGGATCATCGATCGCCGGTACTCCCCGCACCCGGCGATAACCGATCCGGGTGGTGCCGTTGTCTTCTGGCACGTCGATGATGTTGAGCAGGCGCTGAAGCGACTGTTCGCGCGTGGTGCGACCGAGCACGAACCGATCACGACGCGTGAAGCGGGTTTCGTGACGGCATCCGTCGTCGATCCATTCGGCAACATCCTGGGCGTCATGTACAACCCTCACTATCTCCAGATCCTCGAGTTCCGCACCGGCGGGATGCTGGGCGAGTAATGGCCGCGGAGCAGGAAACGCGGCGTTTCGACAGCCCCGATGAGTTTCGCGCCTGGATCGAAGCCGAGCAGGACACCTCACCGGGTGTGTGGCTCGTGATGGCGAAGAAGGGATCGGGGCAAACCACCATCACGTACGCCGAGGCGCTCGATATCGCACTCGCCTATGGCTGGATCGATGGGCAGGCCCGCCGGGTCGACGACGAAACCTATGTCCAGCGCTTCACCCCACGGCGATCCCGGAGCCCGTGGTCGATGCGCAACGTCCGCTTCGCGGAGGCCATGATCGCCGAGGGCCGGATGACGCCCCGAGGCATTGCCGAGGTGGAGCGCGCTCGCGCCGACGGGAGATGGGATCGGGCATACGAAGGGCCGAAAACGGCGGAGCCGCACTCCGACTTCCTTGCCGCCCTCGACAAGAACCCGGCCGCGGCTGAGTCCTTCGCCGGCCTCAACAGCCAGAACCGGTTCATGGTCTATTACAGGATCCAGGAGGCAAAACGGCCCGAGACCCGTGCGCGGCGGATTGACGCGTTCGTCGAGAAACTGGCTCGGGGAGAAAAGATCCTGTGACGCCGATCGTCACTGGCACCCGGTGATCGAGCACAGCGCTGTAGCGTCGAGCGGCGAGGCCAGCAGCACGAGAACGCCGACGTTGGCCACCACGGTGCCGGCGAAGACGACCATGAAGTGCCGTTTTCTGATCTTGTGACGGAGCACCTGCTGGGCAACAATCGCCCCGGGCCAGCCGCCGAGCCCGAGTCCGAGCAGGGGAACTTCAGGGGCGCCTACGCGACCGGCTTCGTCCCGCGGTGAAGAGCCACGATTCCGCCGGTGAGGTTGCGGTACTGAACCTCGGTCCACCCGGCGCCACGCAGCCAGGAGGCGAGTTCGGCCTGCTTCGGCCAGGCCTTGATCGAGTCGTTGAGGTAGTCGTACGCGTCGGGGTTCGAGCTCGAGAGCTTCACCATCACCGGCGTCACGCGCTCGAGGTAGAAGTCGTACAGGCCCTTCATCACCGGGTTCGGCGGGGTCGAAAACTCGCAGATCACAATGCGTCCGCCCGGCTTCGTCACCCGGAACATCTCGGCGATCGCCTTCTTGGGCTCGACGACGTTGCGGAGGCCGAACGAGATCGTCGTTGCGTCGAACTCGTTGTCGCCGAACGGGAGGTCAGTGGCATCCGCTTCGACGAACTGCATGTTGCGCACGCGACCGTACTTCTTACGGCCGACCTCGATCATGCCGGGCGAGAAATCAGCGGCAACCACTGTTGCGCCCGACTTCGCGAGCGACGCACTCGACGTGCCGGTGCCTGCAGCGAGGTCGAGAATACGGTCGCCGGGGTGCGGGTCAACGGCACGCGTTGTGGCCACTCGCCAGAGCATGTCGTTGCCGACACTCATCACCGCGTTCGTGCGGTCATAGTGCGTGGAAACCTGGTCGAACATGGCGGATACCTGCGATGGCTGCTTGGAGAGATCTGCCTTGTTCATCCTCCAAGCATACGTCCGCATGGATGGAAGATCCCGACAGGCGGGCACCGGGTCGCGGCCGCCTCAAAGCCCGCTGAGCAGACGGCGACAACCGGCTGGGAGTGCACCGTCGAGGCGTAGGCTTGAGACGTGACTCAACCCGGCACAATCGCTCCGCATCCGCGTGTGCGGCACCTCACCGTCAGGACCCACAAGGTCGACGGCGTCCGCACACTCCTCCCGCTCGGCGACCCTCACCACCCGTTGCTGTGGGTACGACAGGGCAACGGCATCGTGGGCATGGGCGAGGCGCTCCGGCTCGAGTTCTCAGGGCCGACCCGGATGAGCGACGCCGCACTGCTTTGGCGCGAGGTTGCTGCCGCTGCTGATGTCGTCGACGAGGTACGGATGCCGGGCAGCGGCCTGGTCGCGTTCGGTACCTTCGCGTTCGCCGACTCGTCGGAGAAGTCCAGCGTGCTCATCGTGCCCCGGACGATCATCGGTCGCCGCGACGGCCAGAGCTGGATGACGGAGATCACGGTCTCAGACACCGACGCTCTCTCTGACGCCGCGCCGACGGCATCCGCCCCACGCTCAACCCCGTTCGGCCCTGAATACCGGCTCAGCCTCACTCCGGGAGCGGAGAGCGCCGACGGGTTCAAGGCCCACGTCGCCGAGGCCGTCGATCACATCGTGGCCGGCGACGTCGACAAAGTGGTGCTGGCGCGGGATCTCCACGGCCACCTCCCGGCGGGCGCCGACCTCCGCCGTGTGCTCGCCGACCTCGCGCTCGGCTACCCCAACTGCTGGACATACTCGGTCGATGGCCTCATCGGATCGAGTCCTGAAACCCTCGTCACCGTGTCGCGCGGTTCGGTCACCGCGCGGGTGCTCGCCGGCACCGCCTCCCGCGGAATCGACGCCGCGAGCGACACCCGAGCCGCGACGGACCTCATGTCGAGCACAAAGGACCAGGACGAACACCGATTCGCGGTCCAGAGCGTGCTCGAGTCGCTTCGGGCGCACACCGCTCGGGTGATCACGAGTGAGGCGCCGTTCGCCCTCAAGCTGCCGAACCTGTGGCACCTTGCCACCGACGTCGAAGGCACCTTGACCGACGCCGCCACCTCCCTCGACCTGATCGACGCCATGCACCCAACGGCCGCCGTCGCTGGAGCACCGACCGCGAAGGCAACCGCACTCATCGACGAACTCGAACCGTTCGACCGTGGCCGGTTTGCCGGACCTGTCGGCTGGGTCGGCGCAAACGGAGACGGCGAGTGGGCGATCGCGCTGCGGTCGGCGCAGGTCGAGCCGAATGGCGACGTGACGGCCTACGCCGGTTGCGGCATCGTTGCAGACTCCGATCCGGCGAAGGAACTCGCCGAAACCTCAATGAAGTTCCGGCCCATTCTGGACGCCTTCGGCTAGAGCGGCGTCACTTTCGACGTCGAGTGCTGTGTGGGCAGAGCGGATGCCTGGCCCAGCGTGGACGCTGCGAGCCGTGCCTTCTGCTCGGCCACGTCGAAGTCGGCTACCGGCCACTGCGGGTCGATATCGGTGAGCGCGTCGAGCAACAGGCGCTGCACCGCGGCGCGTGCGTACCACTTGTGGTTGGCCGGCACGACGAACCACGGGGCTCCCTCGGTCGACGTCCGGTCGAAGACACGCTGGTACGCCGCCTGGTAGTCGGGCCAGATTTCTCTCTCGTCGATGTCTGCCGGGTTGAACTTCCAGTGCTTGTCAGGGCGGTCCAGCCGCTCAGCCAGGCGGCGCTTCTGCTCGTCCGGGCTGATCTGGAGCATCACCTTCACGACGCGTACGTTTCGGTCGGCGAGGCGTGATTCGAAGTCGAGGATGGCGTCGAAACGGCGTTCGATCTCTTCGTCACTCGCGAGCTTTCGAACCGAACCGATGAGGACGTCTTCGTAGTGCGACCTGTCGAACACTCCGATGAAGCCGGGCTCAGGAACCCGCCTCTCGATTCGCCAGAGGAAATCGTGCCTGCGCTCTGCCCGCGTCGGCGCCTTGAAAGCGGTGAGTGTCACGCCCTGGGGGTCGACGGAACCAACGACGTGGCGAACGATCCCGCCTTTACCCGCCGTGTCCATGGCCTGCAGAACCAGGAGAACGGCATCCGGGGCCCCGCCCTTCGAGGAAGCGAACAGCCGCTCTTGAATGGCGCTGAGCTCCACGGCATCGGTGGCCAGCTCCTGGCGCCCTTCCCGCTTTCCGCCCGAGAAGCCCGGGGTCGACTCCGGGGCGACGTCAGCGAGGACGAAGCCGTCGCTGACCCGTAAAAGTGAGGCAGGGCTTGACCGCCACGCGGATGCCTGGCTGTTCTTGCCGGGCTTCGCCGCCGACTTCTCCGCCGACTTCTCCGCTGCCTTCGCGGCCACCTTCGCCGCTGACTTCTTCGCGGCGAGCTTCTCCGCCAATTTCTCCGCGGACTTCTTCGCCGATTTCTTCTCGGACTTCTTCTCCGCTGACTTCGTCTCCGCTGACTTCTTCTTCTTGGCCATCCCGACAGTGTGGTCCCTCACGGCCGTCCGGCTCAAGTGCTGGCCCAATGCTCGGTTCATGTTGCGCCCGGCCGTCAGCGCTCGAGCGGCACCTCGATCAGCGTGCCGGATGCCGTCGGCGCGGTCAGTGCCTGGTCGAGCGCCGAGCGGGTAGCAGCCTTCACGTACTTCCAGCCATAGGCCGTTGCGAGGGCTTCGAGGTTCACCGACTGGGGTGTGTACAGCACGCGGTCGACCGCGTCTCGGTCAGCGGCCTGCGCGACCTCGAGTCCGTCGAAGATGGTGCCGCCTCCGTCGTTGCCGACGATCACCTGGATCCGTGGCATCCGTTCGCCGGCAGCCGTCAGCAGGGCTCCGGCGTCGTGCAGAAACGTCAGGTCGCCGAGGAGCACCCGGGTGACGCCGGATCCAGCGTGCTGGCTGGCGCTGGCGATGCCCAGGGAGGTCGACACGGTTCCGTCGATGCCGGCGAGCCCGCGGTTCGAGTGCACGGAGATCTTCTTGCCGGGGACCGCGCCATCGACGTCGCGGATGATCCGGGACGCCCCGAGCACGAGTCTGTCGTGCGGCCAGGTCGCGCCCCACACCGCGAGGGCGAGGGAGCGCCGGTCGATCGGCGCCCGGATCGCACCGAACTCGGTCTTCACGTACGCGAGTCTGGTGGCGGGGTCGTGAGAGTGAGCGGCCTCGAGGTCAGGAGCAACGTCGGTGGATGCCGCATCGACGATGGCGCGGGATGCCGAGATCCAGGCGCCGAGCCAGGCGCGATCGACGCCACCGTCAACGACGCTCGCGGCACCGACGACGTGCGCAGCGCGCCGGCCGGGGTTGTAGACCTCGTTGCCCGTTGGCGCGACGACGATGACTTCGACGCCGTCGGTGGACAGCAATGCGGGCACCTGCCTGCTCAGTGTCGGATGACCGAACACGACGGCCCGCTCGACCCGGCCGCCGAGCTCCGCATCGGCGAGGAGTTCGCGATACGCGACAATCACGTTACGGCCGAAGCGGGCTCCACTCGAGACCTCGGCGATGAGGGGCCAGCCGCCGGCGTGTGCGAGCGCTTCGGCCTGCGGGCCGGCACCGTGGCCGGCGATCACGACGGTTCGCTTCGAGCGGTCGAGCAGAATGCCCGGCCTGGTGATGCGCGAGGCGGCCGCTGGGTCGTGAATCGCGACATCCGCACGACGTTCGACCGGCGGACCGGCGACGCGATCCGGGATGGGCCGTGACAACGGCTCGCGCAGTGGGAGGTTGAGGTGCACAGGGCCAGCGCTTGCACGCCCGCTGCCGAGCGCCGCGTCGACCGCGAGTCGAGCGATCGCGCGCGCCGCCTCGGGCTCGCCGCTGGCACCGGTCGGGGCGGCTATGTCACGGGCGAAACGGGCGGCCTCACCGAAGATGCCGACCTGGTGTGTGGTCTGGTTCGACCGGATGCCGCGGAGTTCGAGCGGTCGATCCGCGGTGATGAGGATGAGGGGCACGTCGGAGGAGTGTGCCTCGAGGACGGCCGGGTGCAGGTTGGCTACAGCGGTGCCACTCGTGACGATGACGATGGCAGGGTTACCGGTTTCGATCGACAGGCCGAGCGCGAAGAAGCCGGCCACCCGCTCATCGATTCGGACGTGGAGGCGGATCTCTCCCGACCGCTCAAGTGCCGCTGCTGCGAGGGCGAGTGCCTGCGAGCGTGAACCGGGGCAAACGACGATGTCGGTGACACCCTGCCGAATGCATTCCTCGAGAAGTGCGAGCGAGTAGTCGGTTGCCGGACTGCCGTCAGGCATCCGCCCTGCCCGTGTCGTCAGGCTCCTGCTTGGCGTCAGGGTGCTTATCCGGCGTCGGCTTGGCCTTACCGGGTTCGTCGGGCTCTGCGGCGTCTGAGTCGAGGGCGGCGAGCTCTTCTTCGAGTCGGCGGATGCGTTCGTCCTGCTCCTTATCGCGACCGAGGGTGCCGATGAAGGCGGGGTCGTCGTCTGGAGCGAGTCGGGGGCGGACAACCTGGGTCACCCTGGCGCGACCGATGGTGAACCACAGGATCAGGCCCAGAACCGGCAGCAACACGATGACGATGAGCCACACCGGCTTCGACAAGCCCCGCACTCTCTCCTTCGCCATCATGGCGCAATCGATCACGGCGAAGATCGTTGCGACTACCACCACAACGAGGAGAATCACGAGCCAACGCATACCCTCATCGTAGTCTTCATTCTGTGAATTACCCCGGGGAGGGGGATCACGCAGGCCACACCGGCGAGCGTCCTCCCAGACTGGCGCGCATACACTTGATCCCGTGAAACGCATTCCCCCCGTTGTGACCTACACGGTGCTCCGCCTGCTCGCTTTCGCGGTTCCGCTTGCCCTGCTTCTCTTCCTGGGCTTCGAGCCGTGGGTCGCGACGGTGCTCGCGGCGATCATCGGACTGAGCCTGTCGTACATCTTCCTCAGGCAGCCTCGCGAGCAGGTCGCAGCTGAACTGTACGACCGCCGCCACGGTAACCGCACGCCGGTCACCGCCGACGAAGACGCGGAAGACACCGCGCACGCCGAGGACACGGTCGACACCGCGCACACAGCGCACTCCAAGAACACGGTGGATGAGCAGAACACGGGCGAGTTCCGCTCACCAACCGAGCGCTGAGCTACTTCCAGAGCGCCCAGAACAGCGCGATGCCGTAGAGCAGCTGGGTGAGTCCGGTCAGCTTGAGCGCGAGGATGTACTCCCTGGCCGTACGCGCCGTTGCCACGATGATGGCCGCGGGAAGCGCGGCGAGGAGCGCGAACAAGGCGAACCAGGCGATCGGGTAAAGCAGCGCGATCCAGGCGGCGATGCCGAACGGCACCAGCAGGCACACGATGTACAGGATGCGGCTGGGGATCGTCCCGAGGAACGTCGTCAGGGTCCGCTTGCCGGCGATGCGATCCTGCTCGATGTCACGGATGTTGTTCACGATGAGCGTCGCAACGGAGATGAGGCCAACCCCGACCGCTCCCAGCCATGCTTCCTGCGTGAGGTTCATGATCTGGACGTACGTGGTGCCGAGTGTGGCGACGAGCCCGAAGAAGATGAAAACAAAGAGTTCGCCGAGCGCGAGGTACCCGTACGGGCGCTTGCCGCCGGTGTAGAACCAGGCGGCGACGATCGCGACAGCGCCGACGGCGATGAGCCACCACAGCTGGGTGACAACGGTGAGAACCAGGCCGGCGACCGCCGCGATGCCGAAGAAGATCAGTGCAGCTGTGAGCACCGCCTTTGGCGTCGCTTTGCCGCTGCCGACGAGGCGGAACGGACCGACGCGATCGCGGTCGGTACCCCGGATGCCGTCTGAATAGTCGTTCGCGTAGTTGACAGCGATCTGCAGGCTCACGGCGACGACGAGGCAGAGCAGTGCTCGCACCCAGTGGAACTCGCCGGGGTCACCGGCTGCCACGGCCGCACCGGTGCCCACGAGCACCGGGGAGACCGACATCGACAGGGTCGGGATGCGTGCACCGGCGACCCAGTCGCTGAACCGCGCTGGGCGAACATCGGCGTACACACGCGCCGCCGGATTCCCGCTCTTGCCCTTCCGCTTCGATGCTGCTGGCGCCGTGGGCGGCGTGAGTCTCTGCTGCTTAGCTGCCACCTGGCAACCTCCCTCTGTCCGCAAGGAGTTTACAGCCACGACGTGACGGGTTTTCGTGCGCGCCACGGCACACGAGTCTCGCTGTCCGGCCGGTCCAGGCCGGGTGCCCAGGCGCGACCGGCAAGGTGCACTACGGTTCGGCGGTCTGCGCGTCCTCCGAGCCGAGGGTAACCGCCACGATCGCAACGATCGCAAGCCGGTCGGGCTTGCCGGACGGCAGGGTCGGCATGGCGTCGAGACGGACGACGTGCGCCGGCCTGGCCGGTTTGCCCAGGGCGACAGCGACAGCATCCGCAATGTCCGACAGTTCGGGATGCTGTCCGACGGTGACGACGACGGGAACCTCTCCCCACCGGTCATCCGCCACGGGGACGACGACGGATTCCGCGAGGTCGGGAATGCCCCGAACCACGCGTTCGACCCGGTCGAGGGAAACGTTCACGCCCCCGGAGATGATGACGTTGTCGGCACGCCCCGTCACCCGGAGGACGCCGTCCTCGAATTCGCCGAGGTCTCCGGTGCGATACCAGCGCAAACCCTCGTCGACAACGAACGTTCGTTCAGTGAGCTCGTCGTCGCCGAGATATCCTTCCGCGAGCATTGGGCCTGCCAGCTCGACCTCACCATCGACCACCCGGACGTGCACGCCGGGAAGCGGAACTCCGTTGTAGACGCAGCCGCCCGAGGTTTCGCTCGACCCGTACGTGCGATAGATGGGAAGACCCAGTTGTTCAACGCGCGCGCGGAGGGAGACCGGCATTGCCTGGCCGCCAACGAGGATGCCGTCGAATCGCCGGAGAGCGAGGAGCCCCGCCCGTGATTCCAGCAGGCGCGAGAGCTGGAGCGGGACGAGGGAAGTGAACCGTCGTTCAGCGGTGAGACGCTTCGATGCGTCGGCGAACGCGGCCGGGTCGAATCTCCCCTGAGGCACGACGATTGGGGTGGTTCCGGCGGCGATCGAGCGGACGAGAACCTGGATGCCGGCGATGTAGTGGGCGGGCAGAGCGAGGAGCCACTGGCCCTGGCCGTCGAGAACGGTCGCCGACGCTGCGGCACTCGCGAGCAGGGCGTCACAACCAAGTGCAACCCGCTTCGGTACTCCGGTTGAGCCCGATGTCTCGACGACGACTCCGACCGGTTGTGGCACCTCTTCGCCCGTTGGCTCTGGCGGGCCTGTACCGTCGTCCGCGCCGGGAACCGGAGTGATGGCCGGGCCCGACCTGTCAAGCGCACGCCGGAGTTCGACCATCAGCTCGAGTGGGTCGGTGGCAGACACCCGGGTGAGTGGCCTCGTCATGGTTTCAAGTGTATGCGCGAGGGCCCCTCTGTGGCAGGCGGGGCTATTGACCCCGCTCCGGCTCAGGGGGCTTCGACTCCGGACGTGTCTTCCAGGGCTTTTTTGCGTGGCCGGAGAACATCAAACACGATCACGGCGAGCGCCACCCACTTGAGCCACAGCAGCCCGTTATCGTCACCAAAAACGACAACGCTGAGCACGAAGGCCCCCAGAGCGACGCCGCTGAGTGCGAGGTAGAGCGGTGACCGCCGGTTACGATGCTGCTCCCATACCGCGCACGGGCGTGCCCACGTGGGGTACTCGACCGGGCGTTTCGCCTCAGCCTTCACTGCGTCCTTCACGACTCCCCACAGCGTGTTCGGCTCGAAGATCGTCGCACCGTCGCTGCCCGCGAGCGCAACGCGCCCGCTCGCCACATCGGCGAGCAACGGTGGCAGGCCGACAGCGCGGATGAGCCTGTCGAACGTCGCGTCATCGCTTCGCGGCGAGCGAAGCAGGATCCGGAGTTCTTCGAGGTTTCCGCCGTCGGATCGGAAGGAGTCTGTCCAGGGCTCGGTCTCCGCTTCGGGGAGCAGGAGATCGAGCCAGTCGCGCACATGGCGGCCGTCGGCATCCATATCCCACGGGTTCGACGGATCCACACTGACCCATTCCTCATCCCACCAGTGAATGACGAGCGGATGGTCCTTGCTGGCGAACCCCGCGCCTCGCCGCTTGCCCGATCGCGCGAGGAACAGGGCGCCGTCCGCCGCCCACGCCATGCTTTCGTAAACGGCGTCAGGTGAGCCGGTCGGCTCGACGACCGCACCTGCACCGGCGGCACGACCGACCAACGCCTGCCCCGCTCGTTTCGCGACGACACCCAGTACCTCGATCTCACTCCCCACCGGAGAGAACCAGGTAAACGCGTCGAGCGAAAAGGATGCTTCGAGGGCAGCAGCCTCGGCGGATGTCGGTTCTGAACCAGTCGGGCTGTGGAGACCGGCCGGCGAAGCGATGACGCAGCCAAGCTCCACACTGAGTTCATCAAACAGCGTTACCGCTTCCACGCGTTCCCAGCCGTGCCTGCCCGGCTCGGAGGTCTCCCATCGCAACGGGTGCCCGTCCTCGTCGGTGAACGCGCGAACGGCCACAGCCAGGAAGTCCCCCCGCTGAGCATCCTCCAGAACAACGGCGGGCACCCTGCGATCAACGAGTGCCGCCTTCAGGCGAGCAGTGAAGTTTCCACCCCTCCCGAGCACGGTAAAGGACAGTTCGTCACTCGGCGCAAGCGCTCCGGCCTGGTTATCTCTCGACACCTCGCCATACTGGCATCCGTCTGGTCGCTGCGGTCAGGTTTCGCCGCCCCGGATGCCCCCAGTTGCGGCGTCACAGCAGGGTCGCCGTGGAGCTACTCATCCCGGAAAAGCTCGGAGTGCTCGTTCGGCGACTCTCGCCAGGGCCGGGCGCTCGGCTCCTCCAGCAGCCTGGACAGCGAGCCCGCTGGTAACGGTGTTGAGAAACTTCGCCAGCTCTGCCGGGTCTTCGGCGTCCGACAGGTCACCCTCACGGATTGCGCGCGCGAAGCGTTCGGCGAAGCGCGCTTCGCCGGCGGCCCTGGTGGAGTTGAGGAAGTCGACGACGCGTTGATCGGTCGAAGAACCGGCGAGCCCACCCTGGATAGAGAGGCAACCGGGTGGCTTGGACGGATCGGTGATCGCGAGCACATTGCTGTGCACATAGTGCTCGGCGACGGCACGGGCCGTTGGCTTGTCGAGCGCCGCGTCGATGTAGGCCATGTCGACCTTGGCGTAGCGCGCAACTGCGCGTCTGAAGGTCTCTTCCTTGTTCCCGAACGCCGCATAGAGGCTCGGCCGGTTGATCCCGATGGCCCTCGTCAGGTCATCGAGCGTTGTGCCCTCATACCCCTGCCGCCAGAACACCTCGATCGCCGCGTCAAGCGCCGCGTCGAGCTCGAACTCACGTGGTCGGCCTCGCTCCGCCATGCTGCGCCTCCCGGCTCTTTGTTCTGTACCCGATTGAACAATTTTACCGCTTCGAGGAATACCACGGGGCGCATCGTGATTCTGTACTGTACCGAACACAATTAGAAGGAGTCAGCATGACCACCACCACTACTCGTCCCCTCGCAGGCAAGACTGCCCTGGTCACCGGGGCGTCCCGCGGCCTCGGTGCGGGACTGGCGACCGAGCTCGCCGCGCAGGGCGCAAAGGTCGCCATCACCTACTGGTCGTCGCCGGAGCGGGCTGCGCAGGTCGTCACAGCGATCCAGGATGCTGGCGGCGAGGCGGTCGCGATCCGGGCGGACAACTCGACCGCAGATGGTGCCCGCGAGGGGGTGCGTGAGGCGGCCGCGAAACTGGGCTCGCTCGACATCCTGGTGAACAGCGCGGGCGCTGGCTGGTTCGAGCCGTTCCAGGACGCGACGGACGAGCACATCGAGCACACGATCAACATCAACATCCGGGGCACCGTCTACGCGACGCAGGAGGCGATCAATCATCTGTCCGACGGCGGCCGCATCATCACGATCGGCAGCGTCACCGCCGAGAGTCTGCCGTTCCCCGGCGCGGCGATCTACGGCATGACCAAGGCCGCCCTCGTGGCCCTCACCAAGGGCCTCGCCCGTGACCTCGCCTCACGCAAAATCACCGCGAACATCGTCCAGCCCGGCCCGATCGACACCGAAGGCAACCCCGCGGGCGGTCCCGCGGGTGAGCTCCTCGCCGGCCTGACCGCCGCGGGTCGCTTCGGCACCGTCGAGGAGGTCGGACCGCTCGTGGCGTGGATCGCCAGCGACCAGGCGGCCTACATGACCGGCTCCACGGTAACCATCGACGGTGGCTGGACCGCCTGAGCCCCAACTCGAACGACTGAATCGCACGCACACGACACGAAAGGACACGAGAGATGACAACTAAGAAGTCGGCGCGCGCCGACATTGGACGGCTCGGGGTGTGGAGCCTCGAACTGCGCGGAGCCGACCCCTCTGCGGCCGGCGACGCCGCCGCAGAACTCGACGACGCAGGCTGGGGAGCTCTCTGGCTTGCAGGCGCCGGTGGACCGGGCATCTGGCAGAGCGCCAGCGATCTGCTCGCGGCGACCAGCCGGCTCAGCGTCGCGCTGGGCGTCGCGAGCATCTGGGGGCCGGACGCCGACGCCGCACCCACGGAGTTCGCACGCATCACCGGGCAACACGGCGACCGACTGCTCGCGGGATTCGGCGTCAGCAGTCCACAGAACGCCGCCGCCGTTGGCAAGCCGTTCGGCACGCCAATCGGCGCAATGAATCAGTACCTGGACCGCCTCGACCAGGCCACGCCGCCACTGGCGGCGAACGACCGCATCCTTGGAGCGCTCGGTCCCCGGATGGTCGAGCTCGCGGGCCGGCGAGGCGCGGGGGTCCATCCGTTCCTTGTCACCCCCGAGTCGAACATCGCCAACCGCTCCATCCTCGGCGAGAGCAGTCTGATCGCGCCCCACTTGGCGGTCGTGCTCGAAACCGATCCTGCGAAGGCTCGCCAGATCGCCCGAGCCGGGATCGGCATGTTCATCGGGTTCCCCAGCTATCAGGCGAACCTTCGGCGCCTTGGCTTCACCGACGACGATCTCGTGCCCGGCGGCAGCGACCGGCTCATCGACCGTGTTGTCGCCTGGGGGTCACTGGACGATGTGCGCAGGCGCATCGACGAGCACATCGCCGCCGGGGCCGACCACCTCGCGCTGCACGTGCTTACGGGACAACGGAGGCTGCCGCGCGCCGAGTGGGCGGAGCTTGCCTCACTCCTCTCCGCCTAGCAGTTCCGAGTACGACCCCCAGGCGCCGGGATGGCGCCACAACCGAGGCGGTCGGCGGTCTCGGTCACCGTGCTTGGTGCCCGCGCACACGAAGGGCGAACGGATTGGCATCCGTTCGCCCTTCGCGTTGCCGGCGGTAGCCCTAGATCAGCCAGGGGTTCTTGCGCACGATGCCCAGGCGCCGCCACGGGCGGCCGGCGCCCCAGGTGTCGCCGGCATAGGTTGCGGCGATCACGATGCTGGCCAGTGCGTAGATGATGTGGTAGTCCACGAGCGGGTTGGTGGACCCGGAGTTCGGCGTGAACGGCCACTCGGCCAGATACATGAGAATCATCACGAAGGTGCAGACAACGGCGCTCACGCGCAACCCGATGCCGAGCATCAGGGCGACGCCAAGTCCGAGCATCGCGAGCATGAACAGCCAGTCGCTCAGCGGGCTGGCGATACTGCCGAAGAAGTCCTTCAGCGGCCCGCGGACAGCGTCACTCTTGAGGAAGCCCTGGCTTGGCGCCCCGCCGTTGACCCAGGCGCGCTCAGACGGGGTCGAGAAGCCGAGCCCGAAGGTCTTGTCGAGGAACGCCCAGAGGAAGAGGAAACCGAGGGCCAGCCTGAGAACGGCGAGCCAGCGCCGAGCGGTTTGAGTGAGGATCTCACCACGGCCGTTAACCGGAACTTCTCTGACGTCGTCACTGTGTGACTGGGCGGGTGTAGCGGTCATGTCGTCCTCCTATGCTCGTCGTGTGGACGCGGACCGAGCGGCCCTTCCGCACAGTATGCACTTCGGGGACCACCCCGTCAGGAGACTAAAGACCCCGGCCGACGGGCCTCAGTATTGCCAGGGGTACGGGCCCCAGTCCGGCTCCCTCTTCTCGAGGAAGGAGTCACGACCCTCAACGGCTTCGTCAGTTCCGTACGCAAGCCTCGTTGCCTCGCCGGCGAACACCTGCTGACCGACCATGCCATCATCGACCGCGTTGAACGCGAACTTGAGCATCCGGATGGCTGTCGGCGACTTCCCGAGGATCGTGCGCGCCCAGTCGAGAGCGGTTGATTCGAGTTCCTCGTGTGGAACGACGGCGTTGACCGCGCCCATCTGGTACGCGCGCTCTGCCGAATACTCCTCGGCGAGGAAGAAGATCTCACGGGCGAACTTCTGGCCGATCTGACGGGCGAAGTATGCGCTCCCGTAACCGGCGTCGAAGGAGCCGACATCGGCATCCGTCTGCTTGAACTTGCCGTGCTCGCGACTGGCGATCGTGAGATCGCAGACGACGTGAAGGGAGTGGCCACCGCCGGCAGCCCAACCGGGAACGACGGCGATGACGACCTTCGGCATGAACCTGATGAGTCGCTGCACTTCGAGGATGTGGAGGCGACCGCCACGGGCGGGGTCCACTCCCCCGGCCGACTCGGTGTCTGAGTACTTGTAGCCGTCACGGCCACGGATGCGCTGGTCGCCACCCGAGCAGAACGCCCAGCCGCCGTCCTTCGGGCTCGGACCGTTGCCGGTGAGCAGCACGACACCGATTCGGGAGTTGGTGCGCGCATCCTCGAGCACCCGGTACAGCTCGTCGACCGTGTGCGGCCGGAACGCGTTGCGCACCTCGGGCCGGTTGAACGCGACGCGTGCGATGCGGCCCGTCGTGTCGTGGTGGTAGGTCACGTCGGTGAGGGAATCGAACCCCGTCACATCCGCCCACTGGGTCTCATCGAATATTTCTGACACGGTCATGGCTCCAGCCTAACGACGGCAGCAACGGATGCCAGACTGGAAGCATGCGTCCACAGCTCCACGATCTCCTCGACACAGCGCGGGTCGTCGCGCGGCCCCTCGCCACCAGGTTCCGCGGCATCGAGGAACGCGAAGCATTGCTGTTCGAGGGGCCGAACGGATGGAGTGAGTTCTCCCCGTTCGTCGAATACGACGACGCCGAGAGCGCCACCTGGCTTCGGGCCGCCATTGAGTTCGCGTTCGGCGACCTGCCCACTCCCCTGCGCTCCAGCATCCCGGTGAACGCCACGGTTCCATCGGTGCACGTCGATCGCGTCGCCGGAATCCTCAAGCGGTTCGACGGATGCCGCACGGCAAAGGTCAAGGTCGCCGAACGCGGCCAGGGACTCGCCGAAGACGTCGCGCGCGTCCGTGCCGTCCGCGACATCCTCGGCCCGGAAGCACGGATCCGCATCGATGCGAACGGCGGCTGGAACATCGACGAGGCCGAGCACGCCATCCACGCCCTTGCCGAGTACGACCTCGAGTATGTCGAGCAGCCCTGCACCACGGTTGCGGAGCTCGTCGAAATCCGCCGCAGGACGAAGTACATGGGCGTGCCGATCGCCGCTGACGAGAGCGTGCGCAAGGCCGCCGACCCACTCAACGTTGCCCGGGCTGGCGCCGCTGACATTCTCGTGCTGAAGGCGCAGCCGCTCGGCGGCATCCGTCGCTCGCTCGACATCATTGCCCAGGCCGGGCTTCCCGTCGTCGTGTCGAGTGCACTCGACACTTCGGTTGGCCTGTCGATGGGGGCGTGGCTCGCGTCGGTGATTCCCGAGCTCGACTACGACTGCGGGCTCGGTACGGCGTCGCTGCTGTCGGCCGATGTGACGGATGCCCCGATGCAGGCATCCGGCGGATCGATCGATGTGCGCAGGGTCACCCCGACGCCTCGGCTGATCGACGGTTATGCGGCATCGGCTGCGCGTCGCGACTGGTGGCTGGAGCGGGTGTCGCGCTGCTACGAGCTGCTGACAGAGGGCGACACCGCACCGGCGCTGGGCTGAACCTCGCTGCAGCTGCCCTGAGTGGTCTTACTGATCGAGCGCTGCAGTGCGGGCTGGGCACTACGCCGTCGAGCGCTGCAGGCCGGTTCGGGCGCTGCGCTACCGAGCGCTGCAGGTCTTTGCCCCGCGCTGCAGAAGCTTCTGCGGCGCAACGCTGGAAGTGCAGCGGTCGACGTCCAGACCGCGGTACAGGGCTGAGCGGACGTGCAGACGCCGGGCTACAGGCCCGAGTCGGGCGGGCGCGTTGCCCATCGAGCGCTGCAGGCAGGTTTGGGCGCTCTGCGCCGTCGAGCGCTGCAGGCGGACTGGGCTCTACGCCATCGAGCGCTGCAGGTCCTTGCCCCGCGCTGCAGAAGCTTCTGCAGCGCAACGATGGATGTGCAGCGGTCGCCGTGCAGACCGGGGTACAGGCCGGAGTCGACGTCCAGACCGGGCTAGAGGCCCGAGTACGCGTGCAGACCCTTGAAGAACAGGTTCACGATCGAGAAGTTGAAGATCACCGCGACGAAGCCGATGATCGACAGCCACGCCGAACGGGATCCACGCCAGCCGCGCGTCGCGCGGGCGTGGATGTATCCGGCGTAGATCACCCAGATGATGAAGGTCCAGACCTCTTTGGTGTCCCAGCCCCAGTAGCGGCCCCAGGCGCGCTCTGCCCAGATCGCACCGGCGATGAGGGTGAACGTCCAGAGAATGAACGCGACGATGTTGGACCGGTAGGCGAGGTTCTCGAGGCGCGCCGCCGACGGGAGCGTCGCGACGAACTTGAGCTTGAGCGACTTCAGGTCTGATCCGCTCGTTTCCCGGCGGTGCTGCACGAGTTGCAGAACGGACAACGCAAACCCGAGCGCGAACAGTGCCGTTCCGGTCGACGCGACGAAAACGTGGATCACGAGCCACGCGGACTGCAGTGCCGGCGGAAGCGGAACCACTTCGACGTAGAAGTTCACGGCGGCGAGACCGAGCATGACGAGCACGAGGCCGACGATGAAGGTGCCGAGGAAGCGCAGGTCGACCCGGGTGAGCACGACGAGGTAGGTCGCAATGATGAGGAGTGTGCCGGTCATGGCGAACTCGTACATGTTGGCCCACGGAACACGCTCGGCGGCAACGCCGCGGGTGACCGCTGCGGTCAGGTGAAGCAGGAGCCCGAGCACAGTCAGTGCGACGGCAACCCGGAGCACAGCCGACTTCTTCGCCTGGACCTGCGGCGCGTCCGGGTCAGTGCGCGTGAGCGGCCCGACGGGGCGACGCCCCGAGTACGCCGACTTATCCGCCGATGCTGCGGCCATGGCGTTCCCTGCTGAGCCGACTGTTGCAGCCACGGGCGCGCTCGCGCTGTCGCCCTCGGTCAGCTCTGCGGCCGCCGTGACGTCGGCTGAGCGCTTGGCGAGGTCGGCCGCGAAGGCGATGAACGCCAGCGCGTAGATCGCCATGGCGGACCAGAGGGCGAGGACGGACAGTTCGTTGAGATCCACGGTTTAACAGTACCTCTCGGGTTTCACGCTGAGGGAGCGTGAGTAAGTGATGATCGACGGCGGATCAACACGGCAATGCCGCGCCATCCGGTAAGCAGGATGCCGAGCGACAGGGTGGCAACGATGACGAAAGCGAGAGCCGTTCCCTGTCCTGACAGCGTGCGGAACAGCATCCCGCCCGCGACGGTGATCAGCCAGAGCCCAAGCCCGGGCCAGACAGGTCCGAACGGACGGCGCCACGCGAGGGTGACGACCCAGCCGAGCGCGAGCGCGGCGAGGAACGGCCACCACGCCGCCGCAAGGCCCACGAGCGTGGGATCAGCATTGTGCGTGCCGCGCCCGATGAGCACGAAAACCAGCGTCGCGACGACGTCCAGTCCGACAGCAATTGCCACGTCGCGGGAGCGCACGCTCATCGTTCGAGCCCGAGCGCTGTGCCGTGACGGTAGGCGATCGCATCGACAGCTTCGACGAGGCCGGGATCCTCCCCGCGCGCAAGGCCGGCGTACTGGATGTGCACAGTACCGTCTGGCTTGTCCGTTGCCTTGACCCAGACCCGGCGCCGCGGCACGAAGAGCGAGGTGAGCAGGCCGCCGAGGATGAGGATGGCGAACAGAAGCACCCACCCCTGGGTCGGGTCGCGGTGCACATCGAATGACGCGAACCGCGGGACCGCGTTTTCGTAGTGCGCGGCGGTGACGGCTGCGTGGTCGTCGCTCGCAGCGGCATCCGGATCGACGGGAACCGCATCGGGGTTGGCGTTCTCGAAGGTGATCGTGCCCTGGCCGCCCGGGAGCTCCTGGCTCTCGCCCGGCATCAGCTCGATGGAGTCGACGCCGGTCTTGCCACCGGTGAGCTGAGTCATGTCGTCGGTCTCGAGTTCATACACCGACTTCGGTGCTCCGTCATCGATGCCGAGGTCACCCGTGTACACGTTGAGCGTCAGAACCGGGAACACCAGGTCGGGATACGTCGACGTGTACGCGCCGGTCTCGAGCAGCTGTGCCGTTGGGTAGAAGAAACCGATCATCCCGATCTGCTCTTCAAGCCCGTCAGGGACCTTCACGACACCGAGGGAGGTCAGGTTTGCATCCTGCGGGAGGAATGGCACCGAATCGGTGAACACGACTGTGCCATCCGGGTCACGGACGGTGATGGTCGGCGCGTAGCCGTTGCCCAGGAGGTAGACGTCTGTGCCCTCGTAGCGGAGCGGTTCGTTGACCTTCACCGTGCGTTCGACCGGATCGCCGCCGGGCGAGCGGGTCGTGACGAATGCCGTGAAATCGATGGGCTGGCCGTAAGCGTCGAGGTTCTCCTGCTCGTAGGCCACATCGAACCGATCGAGCGAGAGCGAGTACGGCGCGAGGTCGTCCGGGTTGTAGAACCGGCCCGGATTGAAGGAGTTGTAGTCGAGCAGGGTGTTGACGAAGGTCTGCCCCTCAACGACAACCCGCTGTCCGGCGTAACCGAGTCCGCCGCCGATCGCGACGGTGACGAGCATGCCGACGAGCGCGGAGTGGAAGACGAGGTTGCCCGTCTCACGCAGGTAGCCGCGCTCCGCGGAGACCGAGACGGCGCCGTCCCTGCCCTGGTAGAGCTCGACACGATAGCCGGACTTTTTCAGCAGGCCCTTTGCCGCGTCGATTGCGGCTCCGGCATCGCCACCCGAAAGGGTCTGCTCGGTGTGTGCGGGCAGGCGCTCGAGGCGCGCGGGGGTGCGCGGCGGACGGGCGCGCATGGCCTGGAGGTGGTGCTTGGTGCGTGGGATCACGCAACCGATGAGCGACACGAAGAGGAGAAGGTAGATGCTCGAGAACCAGACGGACCCGTAGACGTCGAACATCTGGATGTTGTCGAGAGCCGGCGCGAGGTCCGGGTTGTCGGCGAAGTACTGGATGACGCCGTTCGGGTCGGAGCTGCGCTGGGGCACGAGCGAACCGGGGACCGCCGCGACAGCGAGCAGGAGGAGCAGAAGCAGCGCCGTCTTCATGCTCGTGAGCTGGCGCCAGATGAAGCGAAGGGTGCCAACGAATCCGAGCTTGGGCTGCTGGACGTCAGCGGCGTCGGAATCCGGGCGCTCGCGTTCGCTCAGCGGCGCTCCGGCGTCAACGTAATCAGATGGCCGGGACAAATCCGCTGATCACCACCCCGAGCTTCGACATGAAGATGCCCCATGCGCCAGTGACCATGAGCACTCCGATGATTACGAGCAGGATGCCGCCTCCGATATTTATTGCGCGAATATGCCGCTTCAAGAATGCAACGGATCCGGTCACCCAGTTGAGGCCGGCCGCGACGAGAATGAACGGGATGCCGAGACCGACGCAGTAGAACAGCGCGAGGATCGCTCCCCGTCCGGTCGATCCGGACTCGAAGCTCAGCGCGTTGATGGCGATAAGTGTTGGACCGAGGCACGGGGTCCAGCCAACCGCGAAGACGATGCCGAGAAGCGGCGCTCCGGCGAGTCCCGTTGCCGGGCGGAAGTTCGACTTCACCGTTCGCTGCAGGAACGAGAACTGGCCGATGAAGACGAGCCCCATGACGATGACGACGACGCCAAGCACCCGCGTGATGATGTCTTCCCAGCGGACGACGAACGCGCCAACAGTTCCGGCGAACGCGCCGATGAGCACGAAGACAAGCGAGAAACCGAGGACGAAAAGCGTGGCACCGAGTAGCACTCGTGACCGTGCCGGGGTGGCCTTACTGCGCGCGCCGTTCGACATTCCGCCGACGTAACCGAGGTACCCGGGAACGAGCGGGAGGACACAAGGAGACGCAAACGAGACGAGCCCCGCGAGCAGAGCTATCGGGATGGCGGCCAGGAGCTGGCCATTGAAAATGATCTCGCCGGGGTTCACGTGGTTACTCGGCGATCGCGTCGCGGATGAGGGTGTCGAGGATCGACGCTTCCTTCACCTGGCCGAGAATTCGTGCGGCGACCCGGCCCTCTTTATCGAGGACAAGGGTGGTGGGAACGGCCTTGGGTGGCACGCTGCCGGTGAAGGCGAGTTTCACCGCCCCATCCTGCACGTCCATGATCGACGGGTAGGTGATGCCGTACTTGTCGTTGAACGACAGCGCGGTGTCTGGCTGGTCGTACACGTTGACGCCGATGAACTGCGCGTCCTTACCGTCGTACTCCGCGCTGAGTTCCTGAAGCAGTGGCGCTTCGGCACGACACGGTGCGCACGCGGCGTACCAGAAGTTGACTACCAGGACGTCACCGGCGAAGTCGGCCGACGCGATCTGCTCACCGGTATCGGCGACGCCGGAGAACGTGATCGACTCTCCGCGGTCGGCCTCGGCGATCTCGGTGACGCTGCCATCGCCGGCGATGTAGCCCTTGTTGCTTCCCTCCGCGTACTGCTCAGCGAGCGGGTCGCTTGAACAGCCGACAAGAAGCAGCGTCGAGGCGAGGAGCGTGGCGACCAGCGGCATCCGGTGCTTCATACCGCCCCCACGTCCGTCGCGCCAGCACTGAGCGGTGCCGCCGGGTCTGAGTAGCCGACCTCGACGAAGGCTCCGTCGCGGTGTTCGAAGGTGGTGATACTCGAGAGTGCACACCGACGCTGGCGTGGATCGTGGGGCAGCGGTGTTCCGGTGAGCGAGGAGTGCACCATCCAGATCGGCAACTGGTGACTCACGAGGACGGCGTCGCCGGTCTCGGTGGATTCCCATGCGTCGCGGACGGCGTCGAGCATGCGGGCGACGATCGACACGTATGGCTCGCCCCAGCTGGGCTTGCGCGGATTGCGCAGCGCTGGCCAATTCGCCGGGTTGCGAAGGGCGACCCGCATGATCCTGCCCTCGAAGTGGTTGGTCGGCTCGATGATGCGGTCGTCGGTGACGATCTCAAGACCGAACCGTGAGGCGATGGGAGCCGCAGATTCCTGTGCGCGCTGAAGAGGGGATGCCACCAGCCGGGTAATCGTTCGATCGCGCGCGGCGAGGTCGTCTGCTGCGGCCGCAGCCATGAGTTCTCCGCGTTCGGAGAGTCGGAAACCAGGGAGTCGACCATAGAGGACTCGTGTCGGATTGTGCACCTCGCCGTGACGGACGAGGTGGATCTGGCTGGCTACCACACGTCCCAGTCTACGTTCGGTAGAACTCGGAAAACACCGAGAGTGACTCGCCCGCGCCAGCGCGAGCGGAAACGGGGCAGAGTGCGGGTCAGAGCCGTCAGGAGAACCGCAGCGGCGCGCGGGTAAGATTGACCCTCGTGACCACACGCGTATTGATCAAGAACCTGGCCGACCTTCCCGAAGGTCCCGTCTCCGTCTCCGGATGGGTCGAGACCGTCCGTGACCAGAAGAAGGTGCAGTTCATCGTCTTGCGCGATGAGTCCGGTGCCGCACAGCTGGTGAACCCCGCGGTGCGCGAGCTGAACCCCGAGGATGAGGCATCGGCGTCGAAGCTGGCCATCACCGAATCGATCTCGGCCCTCGCCCACGGCTCGTTCATCACCGTGACCGGAACGCTCAAGCACGACGAGCGCGTCAAGCTCGGCGGGCTCGAGATCAAGCTCGAGACGCTGACCGTTGTTTCCGAGGCCCTGCCCGAGACCCCCATTGCTGCCGACTCGAGCCTCGACAAGCGGATGGACTGGCGCTTCCTCGACCTGAGGAACCCGAAGCAGAACCTCATCTTCCGTATCCAAACGACGTTTGAGCACGCGCTCCGTACCTACTGGATCGAGAACGACTTTATCGAGATCCACACACCGAAGCTCATGGCATCCGCCAGCGAATCACGCGCCGAGCTCTTCGAGGTCGACTACTTCGACACGAAGGCCTACCTCGCGCAGAGCCCGCAGTTCTTCAAGCAGATGGCTCAGCCCGCCGGTTTCGGCAAGGTCTTCGAGGTCGGACCCGCGTTCCGCGCTGACCCGTCGTTCACCTCGCGTCACGCGACCGAGTTCACGTCGATCGACTCCGAGGTGAGCTGGATCGACTCGCACGAAGACGTCATGAAGCTGCACGAGGACCTCATCGTTGCCGGTTTCAGCGCTGTAAAGGAAAAGCACGGCGAGGAGATCAAGGCGCTGTTCGACCTTGAGGTCGTTGTTCCCTCCACGCCGTTCCCCCGCATCCCGCTGGCCGAGGCCAAGCAGATCGTCGCCGACCGTGGGTACGAAGTGCCCCGCGCCGATGACGACATGGACCCCGAGGGTGAGCGCCAGATCGCGGCCTACGTCGCGGAGAAGTTCGGCCACGAGTTCGTGTTCCTGACCGACTATGCGTCGAGCATCCGGCCGTTCTACCACATGCGCCACGAGGGCGATGGGTCGATCACGAAGAGCTACGACCTCATCTTCAACGGCGTCGAGATCTCGACCGGTGCGCAGCGCGAGCACCGCGTTGACGTCCTCATTGAGCAGGCCAAGGAAAAGGGTCTCGACCCCGAAGAGCTTGAGTTCTACCTCGACTTCTTCCGCTACGGTGTTCCGCCGCACGGTGGATTCGGCATGGGCCTCGCCCGTGTACTGATGCTCATGCTGCACGAGACGTCGATCCGCGAGGTCACCTACCTGTTCCGCGGCCCGACCCGCCTCCTGCCGTAGGTCTTGACATAAGTCCCCCGGGGCAAGCCGCGAACATTTCGCGCGCTTGTCCCGGGGGACTTTGCTTTGCGCACGGCCTCTGGCCTTCAGCTTCGTCGCGGTTCTATGATCCGGGCACGCGAGCCGCACGAGTTCGCCCGCAGGAGGGATCCGCCGTGGAATTCGTTCGAAACATCTGGGACCTGTTGTGGGTCTTCTTCTGGGCGTTCGCGTTTATCGCCTACCTGTTTGCTCTGTTCTCGATCATCGCGGACATCTTCCAGGACCGGAACCTCAACGGCTGGCTCAAGGCCGTGTGGCTCATCTTCCTGGTCTTCCTGCCGTTTCTCACCGCGCTCGTCTACCTGATCGCGCGCGGCAAAGGCATGGCTGAGCGGTCGGCGGAGCGGGCAAACAACGCGAAGGCAGCAACGGATGCCTACATCCGCGAAACGGCCGGAAAAGCAACGCCGAGTGACGAGATAGCCACCGCAAAGGCGCTGCTCGATTCTGGGGCGATCTCGCAATCCGAGTTCGAGACCCTCAAGGCGAAAGCGCTGGCTCGCGCGTAGCCGAGTCTGGTCGTGTCTGACCTGGCCTGGCCTGGCCGGACCGGGCTCTAGACCTCGAAGTCGACGGCGATCCGGTCCGACCGGACCTCGCCGATGAACTTACCCACCCTCTGGTGTTCGGGGTGCGCCGAGTAACGCTCGAGCGCAGCGGCATCCGCGAAGTCGGCGATCAGCACGACATCCCAGTTGACCTCGGGGTACAGGACGTTTTCGCCCACCTGAAGTGAGAGGATTTCGGGAATAAGAGCGGGTAATTCGCCCATCTCCGTTGCGATGCGGGCGGCGTGTTCTGCCTTGGTGGCGGCATCCGTTGCGGCGAGCTTCCAGCAGACGATGTGGCGGATCATGTGAGCTCCAAAAGTGCTGTTGTGAGGCGTTTCGGGTCGATGCGCCAGTAGTTGTGGACCCGCCCGTTGATGAGGAGGACCGGGATCTCTTCGACGTACCGTTCGTGCAGTTCGGCGTCGTCGAGGATCGACACCTCGTCGAGTGTCAGCCGGGGTGCGTCCTGGCGGGACTCGAGCTCGGTCATCACGCTGGTGACGACGCTGCGGGCGTCATCGCAGAGATGACAGCCCGGTTTCGAGATCAGGGTGAGGGATGCCGTTGCCACGGTTCCAGCCTAATCGGCTAGGCGAAGTGGTCGACGAGGGAGTCGGTGACGTTGTGCCAGTGACCGAGCATCATCCGTCGTTCGTCGCGGTCAGCGAGGTCTTCGTGGTGGAACTCGACGATGGCGCCCGGACCGGACTTGGAGACGGTCACCTGCAGTGTGGTGTCGTGGGGCCAGTCCTGGGGCTGCCAGGTGAGGCGAATCTGCTTGCCCGCCGTGAAGGCACGAATCGTGCCGCGAACGCCGTCGGTGGTCTGGTAACGAACGCCCTTCTTGGTCGGGAGGGACTCGATCTCGCCGAGCCAGAGCGGAAGACCCTCGCCGAGGAGGTAGTCCCAGAGCTTCTGCGGTGGGGTGTCCACGGTCTTTCGTACGCCGACATCCCAGCCTGTGTCGTTCTTCTGGCCTGGGGTGTTGCGCGATTCACTCATGAGATCAAGAGTACGCGCACGGCGCACGATGGAATTTCCAGTGCCGCTGGTGGGGTGGCCGTCCCGATTGCGGAGCCGGCTGGTCAGCACGCGCCGATGGTCAGCACCGGTCACCGGAAGTACGGTTTGCGGCGGATCCATTCGGCGATGGTGACCTTGGGTTTGCCGTTCACCATCGTTACGGTGAATACCCCGGTGTCGACCATCCGGTGGTGGAACCAACAGAACAACACACCATTATCAATGTGGGTAGGCCCGCCCTCCGCGTGGGGAACGATGTGGTGCGCTTCGCAGCCGGTCGCCGGGATCTGACAGTCCGGCATCGCGCAGGTGGGTCCGTCGCGGGCGATCATGCCCATCCGCTGGGTCCGGTTGAACCCGCGCTGGTCGTTGCCGAGGGCGACGACGGTGCCGTCGGGGTCGATGAATACCGGGATGATGCTCGCGTCACAGAGAATTTGGGTGATCGTTGATGCCGCGACCGGAGCGTTCACTCCAACGATCTGGCCGGTACCCGTACCGGAGTCGATGACCTCCGCGTTGACGGTGACGACGACCGTGGGCGCTGCCCCGGTGACCGATGGCGCGTCGGCGGAGCGGGCGAGGGCGTCGATCATCGCGGCGAACACGTCAGCGCGTTGCTGCCCGGCGGTGCGTCGGGCCCGGATCGGTTCGCTGAATTCCGCATCGGGATTGCCGTCGATGCCTTGCGCCGCGTCAACGGTGTCTGGGTTGGTGCCGGCCACGGTTGGCGACGCGGCGGATCCGAAGGCACCCGTGTCGCCGGCCCCGGTGCCACCAGCATCGCCGCCAGTTCCAGCGCCAGCGCCAGTATCAGTGGCCATTGGGTCGTATCGGTCCGCGGTCTTCGGACTCAGCACCGCATCCAGCAGAGCATGGAGTTTCGCTCCCACGTCGACGGTGATCTGGCCACCGAACTTCACCAATCCATCCTTCGCCGCACGAGCGATCCAGAAATCGCGTTTCTGGAACGCTTTGTCGGTGTTGGGTTCAATCCCGTCTTCGTCCAACCGGTCACGCCACTGGCGCGCCTGAATACCGACCAGGTCTGCCGACATGGGTAAACCGTCACGCCAGCCAGCACCGACCGCTTCACTGACCAGAGTGCGCTCGGCAATAGCGAGGTGCTCCACCTCGGCGCGGGGTGCGGCCAAAGACAGTTCCCGGGTGATCGCTTCCGCGGACTCCACCCCGATCAGGCCCTGCCGGAATGCTTCCCCGACCACGGGGAACAACGGCGGCAACGGGAACCCGGCATCGGTGAGACGGCGGCAGGTGCGCTGACCGACCCGGATCAACCGAGACGCGGCCGCGGACGACATTCCCGTGATCACCTCGACCAGATGCGACGGACGCTGGTAGTTATGCTTCACCGCCAACCCCTCGTTACCGCGGGCGGGATCCGACCGGTCGGCGACCTCGGCACTGAACGCAGCAAGGACCGCCTCCCCGGCTCGCACCACCCCGGCGACCTGGCCCAGCTGGGTCAGCAGTTGTTCGCCGGTCAACCGGTCGAGATGATCCAGGTCGAGAACATCGACCACCTGCCCCAGGTGCACGAGCAGTCCGGTGAGCGCACTCTCACCCTCCGGCACCGATGCCGGCGGAAAGTCGCTCACCGCGAGGCTCATGGCACCTGCACACTCCCACCAGTCGAGCCATCCGATTCAAGGGCACGAGGCCCGCCCACAACCGAGTTCACCACACCGAGACGGTGGCGGATCGGGCTGCTGACCGGGATGTTCATGACTTCAGTACACACCCAACCACTGACATTGAACCCCAGCACCACGAGCGCTACACCCCGGCCTTTGCCGACATCCGCACGCCACACCAGAACGGTGGCGAATCGGACTGCTGACCGGGATCTTCATGACTTAACTACACACCCAACCACTGACATTGACCTCCAGCACCACGAGCAGCAGGACCCGTGTTCTCCCGCATCTGAGCGCACCGGAAAACAGCAACCGCCGCCGCCAGGCTGACGCGGTCCGTGGCATCCGGTACCCTCGAATCCAACCGCTACCCGAGGAACCGATGAGATCCCGCTACGAGCAACTGATCATGGTGCTCACCATGTCGTTCCTCGTGCTCGCTGTAGCGCAGGCCGCAGAACCATCCGCCGTGCTCGTTGCCGGTGTCGCCGTCCTCGCGGCATCCGCTCTTCTCGGGGCCCGCTATCTCGCCGTCATCATCATCGCGCTGCGACTCATGGTCGGGTCCCGCGCGCGCGAACACCGCGAGTCACTCACCCGCATTCCCGCGCCGAGTCACCCCAACACGGCCGGACGCCCCCAGCCGCGAGCCCCAGGACTGTCAGAGGCGGTCGCGTAGCCCTTCGGTAACGAAGAGAGCCCGCGACCTTCAGTCGCCACCTCTCCCTCTGACCGTAAGGATCCCCCTGTGGACATCTATTCGTTCGCGCCCGTCGCGATCGTGCTCGACTTCGCCTATTCACTCGTCACCGCTCTCGCCACCCTGCTCGCACCCCTCACGGGAGTGCTGAGCACCGCGGCAGCGATCGTGGCCATCACTCTGCTCGTTCGAACGCTTCTGATCCCGGTCGGCCGCTCTCAGGTGCGCGCCGAGTTCACCCGACGGCGGCTCGCCCCGAAGCTCAAAGAACTGCAGCAGCGCTACAAGAAGAAACCCGAGCTGCTGCAGCAAAAGACTATGGAGCTGTACCAAGCCGAAAAGGCGTCACCTCTCGCCGGATGCTTCCCGACACTTCTGCAGGCACCCGTTATTTCAACCGTCTACGGCCTGTTCATTCTGCAGAGCATCAACGGACACTCGAATGATCTGCTCACCGAGGACATCTTCGGTGTGCAACTCGGCAGTTCGCTGATCAGCTTCGTCGGCGGGGGCGACGCGTGGCCAGGAGCGCTCGTCTATCTCGCACTCCTCGCCATCATCGCGGTCGTCGCCTGGCTGAGTCGCCGCGCAGCCCTGCGCAACGCCCCTCCGGTCAGCGATGAGCTTCCGCCCGGCATGCAAAACCTCACGGGGATACTCAGCTGGATGCCATTTATCACCGTGATCTTTGCGGCGATCGTTCCGCTCGCGGCAACGCTCTACCTCGCGGTGACGACGAGCTGGACGCTCGTGGAGCGGGCAGTCCTGCGACGTCGCTACGAGAAAGTCATGGCGGAGTGAGCAAACGCCGGGCCCTCGGGCGCGCCAAAAAGCGCCAGTCCCGAAGGCCCGGCGCTTAACTGGTGCGTTTCGCTACTTCTTGTTGCGACGCTGGTGACGAGTCTTGCGAAGCAGCTTGCGGTGCTTCTTCTTTGCCATACGCTTGCGGCGCTTCTTGATTACAGAACCCACTACTTACCTCACAAAGATCGGCTATGGCCGCGGATGCCACGGCCGGCAGAAAAAATGCCCTCGGGACAGTCTACCCGATCCCGAAGGCTCTCGATCCCACGCCGACTCAGGCGCTGTCGGCGACCTGGGATGCGACGTGCGAGCCGACAACCTGCTCGACCGCTGACTCGGGCACGCGGAAAGACCGGCCGAAGCGAATGGCCGGGAGTTCTCCGGCGTGAACCATGCGATACACGGTCATCCTGGACACCCGCATCATGTCGGCGACCTCGGCAACCGTAAGAAAACGTACGTCTTCCAAACCACTTGCCATGGTGTCTCCTGGTGCGGGATCTCGGTCTGATGGGTGTCGTCGAAGCGGAGCAGGCTGATCTTCTCTGACTGTAGCGCCACCCATCAGTGGTGTCGAGGGTCGCTACTTTCCCAGTTTCTTGCTCACTGCCTGAACGGCACTCGTTACGCGATGGGTGGTGTCGGCGACGGCGTGCCCAATGGCATCCGCCATTTGTTTCGCCTGATCGGTCAGGGCAACCTCGATCGCACCGGCGACGTCGAAGTCGACGCTGAGGAAAGGGATCAGCCAGTCCTCGACGGTCTCGAGCGGGGAGCTCTCCAACCGGTAGTAGCGGTGCTGGCCTTCCTCGCGCACAGCAACGAGACCTGCTTCGCGGAGCACCTTGAGGTGCTTGGAGACCGTCGGCTGGCTGAGGCCGAGAGCGGTCACAATTTCGGACACGCTCGTCCCCCCGTGAGAGGCCGTCGAGTCGGACTCGTACCGGTCAAGGAGGATCTGCAGGATGTCACGCCGGGTGGCATCCGCAATAACGTCAAATATGTCAGCCATGGCCCCAAGGTTAGTGACTCTCAGCACGGAGTACCATGACAACGGTCCGAACCAAGCCCAAGATCGGGGGAACCGTGGCCGGCAGCACCACCGAGGCGCGTCCGCACATTCTCGTAGCGACGGGCTTCGCGCGCATCCGCGAGCAGATGGAGGATTTCACCGGGCGCTCCCCGTCGCGTTTTGCCATCCTGATCTTCACAGCGCTGATCCTCGTTTTCACCCTCCTGTTCTCGCTGCCGATCGCCTCCGCTGACGGCAGGATGACTCCGCTCGCCGACGCATTCTTCACCGCGGTCTCCGTCATTTGCGTCACCGGCCTGGCTACCGTCGACATGGCAACCCACTGGTCGCTGGTCGGTCACACGTTCGTCTACATCGGCGTGCAGATCGGTGCGGTCGGCGTGCTCACCCTGGCGTCGATTCTCGGTCTCGTCATCTCGCGCCGGCTCGGACTTCGGGCGAAACTGATGGCGGCGAGCGACTCGAACCCCATGCGCGGCCACCGCGGCCCCGTCGCCGAAGGACAGGCCGTACGGCTCGGCGAGATCGGCAACCTGCTCGTCACCGTCGCGCTGAGCCTCATCGTGATCGAGGGGGCCATCGCTATCCTGCTGTTTCCCCGCATGGTGATCGACGGCATCCCCACCTGGGACGCCATCTGGAACAGCCTCTATTACTCGGCCATGGCCTTCACCAACACGGGGTTCACTCCCAACGCCGGGGGCATCGGCCAGTTCGCTAACGACTACTGGTTCCTCTCCATCCTGATGCTCGGTGTCTTTCTGGGCGCGCTCGGCTTCCCGGTGATTTATGCACTGAAGCGCCATCTCTGGCACGTGCGCTACTGGTCGCTCCACGTCAAGCTCACCATCGTGACGACAGTCATCCTCTTGTTCGCAGGAGCTCTCGCGATCTCGCTGCTCGAATTCGACAACCCGAAGACCTTCGGCACGCTCAATTTCAGTGACACGGTCTTCCAATCCCTGTTCTTCTCGATGATGACGAGGTCTGGCGGGTTTTCGACGGTCGAGATCGGCGACATGAACGGGTCGAGCCTGCTCGTCGCGGACATGCTGATGTTTATCGGCGGCGGTTCCGCGTCGACGGGCGGCGGCATCAAGGTGACGACCCTCGCCGTGATTTTCCTCGCAGCGGCTGCCGAGGCGAAGGGCAGCCCGGACATGGAGGCATTTGGCCGCCGCGTTCCGCCCGACGTGCTGAGAGTGGCGCTGAGCGTTGTGCTCTGGGGCGCAACCATCGTCGCCCTTTCGACGATTGTTCTTCTCCAAATGACGAAGGCACCACTGGACCATGTGCTCTTTGACGTGATCTCCGCTTTCGGTACCGTCGGGTTGTCCACGGGACTCACCGCCGAACTCGACAACCCCGCCAAGTATGTCCTCGCTATGACGATGTTCCTCGGCCGAGTTGGTACAGTGACTCTCGCTGCGGCAGTCGCCGCCACCACAAGTTCCAAGCTGTATCGACGTCCAGAAGAAAGGCCAATCGTTGGTTGACCGTATCAAGCACGACGCCCCCGTGCTCATCATCGGTCTCGGCCGCTTCGGCGCTGCGTGCGCCGGCGAACTCGACCGCCTCGACCGCGAGGTGCTCGCCATCGACGAGGGCGCCGAACTCGTGCAGAAGTGGTCAGAGCGGATTACCCACACGGTTCAGGCCGACGCGAGGAACATCGAAGCCCTCAAGCAGATCGGGGCGCAGGACTTCTCCATCGCCGTTGTCGCCGTCGGCTCGTCGATCGAGGCCAGCGTGCTCATCACGGCGAACCTCGTCGACCTCAAGGTCCCGCAGATCTGGGCCAAGGCCGTCTCGCAGTCACACGGCAAGATCCTCGCGAGGGTCGGCGCGAACCACGTCATCTACCCCGAAGCCGAGGCCGGCGAGCGAGTCGCGCACCTGGTCAGCGGGCGCATGCTCGACTTCATCCAGTTCGACGACGACTTCGCCCTCGTCAAGATGTACCCGCCGAGGCCGATCCGTGGCAAGAACCTGACGGAGAGCGGCGTGCGATCGCGGCACAACATCACCGTCGTCGGCGTCAAGAGCCCGGGAAAGCCGTTCACCTACGCGACGGCAGACACCGTTGTCTCTGACCACGACCTGATTATTGTGTCGGGAACGTCCGCAGATATCGAGAAGTTCGCAGCGCTGGGGAGCTAACCGATCCAGTCGCCTTCGCCAAAACATCAGTTCCAGCCGAGCGCATCAGTTGCGCGGGATGTTCTCGACCGGAAGTGATGCGCTCGCGACGAGCGGATGCCGTTAGCGGATGCCGGAGGCCGGCATCCGAGCGCGCCCCGTCAGGACCCGGCGGCGAGCTCCTTCGCCCGCTCGAGCGCAGCATCCGTCGCCTCATCGAAGACGTGCTTGAGGTCAGCCTTCTGGAGCACGGCAACCGCGCGCTCCGTCGTGCCCTTGGGGCTCGTGACCTGGATGCGGAGCTGCTCGGGAGTCTTGTCCGACTGCGCGAGCAACTCTGCGGCACCGCGGAAAGTACCGTTCACGAGCACAGCAGCCTGCTCCGGAGTGAATCCCTTCGCGACGGCGGTTTTCGTGAGCTCCTCGATGAGCAGGAAGACATAGGCGGGACCGGAACCGGAGATCGTGCTGAGCGCGTCGAGCTGGTTCTCGGGCACCTCGACCACGGTTCCGACGGTTTCGAAGATCGCCCGGGCCACAGCCAGGTCGCTCTCACTCGAACGTGTACCGGCCGACAGCCCGGTGACCCCTCGACCGACCACCGACGGGGTGTTGGGCATCGACCGAAGCACCGGCACAGTCTCCGGCAGCAGCGACTCGAACGTCGCAACCGTGACGCCGGCAGCGACGCTGATCACGATCGTGCCCGGCGCGAGCGAATCGCTGATCTCGCGCAGCAGGTCAGGAACCATCGCGGGCTTGACCGCAACGAGCACAACCTCGGCACCGTCGACGGCGATCCGGTTGGCATCGGGCTGCTCCTCGAGAGCGAGCGACGTGACACCGGAAAGCCGAGCGAGCTCCTGGGCCTTGGCGCTGGTTCGATTCGTCACGCGGATGCCGCCGGCGACGGTCACTCCCGGCTGAAGCAGCCCGGACAAAATCGCCGATCCCATCGAGCCGCTGCCAAGAATGGCGATCGTGGGGAGGGTGGTTTCGGTCGCCGTGCTGTTCTCGCTGCTCACCCTTGCAAGTGTATGTCCGGGTGGCCTTCCGGCTCCCTGTCCCGGACCACGCGGGTCGACTCGCGAGCGACGAGGTGTGGTTGCTCGGCCACCCGGCTGGGCTCCGGTACACCGTTCAACACATCGAGCAGCACGCGGGCGGTGTCTGCCCCGTACGCGACCAGGTCGTGCATGAGTGCAGATATCGGCGGGGAGGCAAGCTGGCAGTGGACGGAGTCGTCCCAGGCCAGGATGGCGACGTCTCCGGGCACGGACAGTCCGAGCGAGGTCACCGTCTCGAGTCCGGCGAGCGCCATCAGGTCGTTGTCGTAAATCACTGCGGTCGGCCGGTCGGGGCGCTCGAGAAGTTCCACCGTCGCTTCTGCACCGCCATCCGCTGTGTAGTCGCTCCACACCGAGACCGTGTCGATCCCGAGGCGTTCGCCCGCTGAGCGGAATGCCTCATCCCGGACGAGGGTGTGCATGAACTCCTTCGGCCCTGACACCCTGCCGATGGAGCGGTGCCCGCCTGCCGCCAGAAACTCGACAACTTCACGGATAGAACGTGCATTGTCCGTGGAGATCGTGGCAAACCCCGGTGCGAGCATCGGCTGAGCGAGCACGACAGCCGGCATCTCGATCTCACGCAACAACTCGAGCCGTTCGTCACCGCCCGATGCCAGGTCAGACAGGATCACCCCGACAACCTGTCCCGTTTCGTGCCAGCGCCGAAGGGTGGCGACCTCGTCGCTCAGATCGGCAACGACCGCGAGCAGCAGCGTTTTGCCGCTCTCCGCGAGCACGTCCTCCGCTCCCTGAAGGAACTGCATCCAAAACGGCTCGAGCGAAACCCGCCGCCTCGGCTGATGGAGGCAGAGCCCGACGGCATCCGTCGTCGCCCGGCTACCCGGTGACAAGATCATTGACCGAACATAACACCGGGAACCCGGCAATGGAGGCCCCGTCGAAGGAGAACGACTCCGGGAGCCCGGAGACCGTGAATACCGCGCTGTCACCAGCCGCGAGCGTGACGAGTCCTCGATCGACGGATGCCTGCGGGTGCAGGCGGTCAGCCTGAAGCACGATGTCCTTGACGAGCGAGTTCGCCCGAACGGTGATGGCGACGCCGCCCTCGACAGGCTCGACCGTGACGTCGAGTGCCGTTGCGGTCGGCTCGAGACCCAGCTGCGGATCCTCCGCGAAGTACCAGAACGCGCTGTCGATGCTGTCCGTGCGGTCCGTGCTCGGGGCGCTGTCGACGCTCGCGCGCACGAACTCACGACCGGCATCCGTCACCGCGAGCACCTTCTCGTCGAACGGGATGAGGACGATACCGCGCGGTTCGACGTCGATCTCAATGCGCTGGGCGGCCAACTCGGTGCCGTCGAAACCCTGGCGCGACACGCTCACCGTCGCTGTCCACGGTTCGGCCGAATCATTGTGCGCGGCGAGCACGGGTACTCCGTCGCGCGGCTGGATCGTCAGCAGGCGGTCGGCGTAAGCGTGCTTGAGCGCGTGCCACAGCGGCTTACGGTGACCGGCGTAATCGACGGCGGCCCAGGAGATGACGGGCCAGTCGTCGTTGAGCTGCCAGATGATCGACCCGGTGTTGAGCGGCCACAGCGAACGGAAATGCTCGATCCCGAAGCGCAGCGCCCGTGCCTGGTTGAGCTGGGTCGCCCAGTGCCACTCGTCGATCGACCGCGGTTTCGGCAGGTGCTCCCCGAGTCCGCGTTCGAGCTTGAGATTGCCCTTGTCGGCCTTCTGGTGCACGAGCATTTGCTCACCGTACGGCTCGAGCGGTTCATCGTGAACGGATGCCGTGAGCGTCGACCACGCTGGCGGGCCCTGGAACCCGAATTCGCTCGCAAACCGCGGTGCGTAGTCGGCGTACGCGGTGTAGTCCCTGTCGTTCCAGACATCCCAGATGTGCATCGTGCCGTTGCGTGGGTCATTGGGGTGCGCGTACTTCGTGAACGAGAACGGGCTGCCGGGCGAGTACGGCGTGCCGGGAACCAGTTCGGCGACGAGCGACGGCAGGAGGTCCATGTAGTACCCCTCGCCCCAGGTCTTGTTCCCGAGCTGGCGGCGCCAGTCCCACTCGAGGTAGCCCCAGATGTTCTCGTTGCAGCCGTTCCAGAGCGCGAGGCTCGGGTGCGTGCTCAGCCGCGCGATGTTCTGCCGGGCCTCCGCCTCGACCTCGCTCCGCAGCGGGTCCTCCTCCGCGTACGCGGCGCAGGCGAAGAGGAAGTCCTGCCAGACCAGCACACCGAGCTCATCGCAGGCGTCGTAGAAGTCGTCGGATTCGTACATTCCGCCACCCCACACCCGCAGCAGGTTCATGTTCGCGTCGACAGCATCCGTAATCCGCGCGCGATAACGCTCGCGGGTGATGCGGGTGACGAAGGCGTCATCGGGGATCCAGTTGGCGCCACGGATGCCGATGAGCTGGCCGTTGACGAAGATGGAGAACGGTGAGCCGTGCGCGTCAGGCGCGGTGTCGAGCCTGACGGTGCGGAACCCGATGCGGCTGGCCCACTCGGCGTCGCCGACCGTCACGGTGACGTCATAGAGCGGCTGGGCGCCGTAGCCTCGCGGCCACCAGAGATCGATCGATCCGGCGTCGACGCGCACCGCGGCATCCGTCTGACCGTTCTTCACTTCGACGGTTTCGGTGGCACCGTTCACCGTCACAGCCACCGTGGCGTCGGAGCTGTTCGTACTCGCCCACTCGAGGTCGACGTGTGCGTTCAGGATGCCTGTGCTGCTGTCGTTCTCCGCGCCGCCGATCTCGGTGAGCGGGCGCACCGAAGCAATGCGAACTCCCGACCAGGACTCGATACCGATCGACTTCCAGATGCCGGAGCTCGACACGTCGATGCCCCAGTCCCAGCCGAAGTTGGAGGCCACCTTGCGGATCGCGTTGAACGGGTGATGCATCACCGTCGGGCGCGCGCCGAGGAGCGCCTCCTGCTCGCGGGCGAACTCGATCGGCGAGCGGAAGTCGACGACGAGCTCGTTCTCACCGTCGACGAGAAGCCCCGCGATGTCGAAGCGGTAGCCGCGGTGCTGGTTCTGGGTGCGGCCGACCTCGGTGCCGTTGAGGGTGATCGTCGCGGCCGTGTCGAGTCCGTCGGCGACGAGGTCGTGGCGCTCGGCGTCATTCGGGCTCCAGCTGAACGAGGTGCGGTACCGCCAGTCGCAGTAGCCGATCCAGGCCTGCACCTTCTCGTTGGCGCCGTCGAACGGGTCGTCGATGAGGCCGGCGGCGAGCAGGTCGAGCTGCACTTCGCCCGGAACCGTCGCTGGCACATCCCGGTCGGTGATGCTCGCATCGATCGGACCGGCCGTCGCGCGGAGGGTCCAGGTTGCGCCGTCGGCGGAGTTAAGGGAGGTGAACGTCACTCGGGGCTCTCTTCTCTTCGAATCGGAATCCGCCAGCACGAGCCTCGAAGCGGAAAAACTCCTTGACTCTGGGGCAGTTCGTGGTAAACAGTATCTTAGGCGGGTTAATAAAGCTCGATACAAAAGTGGTCCGGCTCTGTGCTGACCACCCTCTCAGGATGATGGAGTCCATGACGATACTCGAGAACCCCTCGCTCCAGCTCTACACGCTCAGGGATGCCCTGGCGGAAGATTTCGCGGGGACGATGGACCGCGTCGCCGCCATGGGTTACCGCCAGGTCGAGCCGTACCGGTTCGTGGCAGCGGCAGATGAACTCGAAAAGGCTCTCGCGGCGACGGGCATCAGCGCACCGTCAGCGCACGTCGGCCTTCTCTCCGTGGACGATCAGCGCCCGGTGTTCGAAGCGGCAGCTCGACTCGGCATCGGCATCGTGATCGACCCCCACGTCGATCGAGAGCGGTGGACCACCGCCGAAGACATCGCCAGGACGGCCGAGCAGCTCAATCGCGCGGCCGCGACCGGTGCGGAGTTCGGCATCACCGTCGGTTACCACAACCACCACTTCGAACTCGAGAACCGCATTGACAACCGGTTCGCTCTCGACCTGCTCGTCGATGCCCTCGACCCCGGCGTGGTTCTCGAGATCGATACCTATTGGGCCCAGGTCGGTGGGGCAGACCCGGTTGAGTTGCTCACCCGGCTTGGGGAGCGCGTTGCCGCAATTCACATCAAGGACGGCGATGGTTCCCTCGACACTACGAAGCAGGTAGCGGTCGGCGCTGGCTCGCTGCCCATCGGCGACATCATCGCGGCGGCTCCAGCCGGGGCCATCGGCGTCGTCGAGCTCGATGACACCTCTGGCGACATCCTGAAGGCCGTTGCCGACAGCTACAACTACCTCACCGGGAAGGTCTCGTCATGAGCGGCACGGGCCCCGTCGGAATCGGGATCATCGGCGCTGGCGTCATCAGCGAGACCTATCTCGAGAATCTCACCTCATTCCCCGACGTCAAGGTCCACGTCATCGGCGATCTCTTCGAAGACGCCGCTGCTCGGCGTGCCGCACAGTTCGGAATCGAGTCAAGCGGCGGGGTCGATGCCGTGCTTTCGCACCCCGACGTCGAAATCGTCGTCAACCTCACGATTCCCACTGCGCACGTACCGGTCGCGCTCCGGGCGATTGACGCAGGCAAACACGTCTTCGGCGAGAAGCCGTTCTCACTCGACCGGGCAAGCGGGCGCGATCTCCTTGCGAAAGCGGCGGATGCCGGCCTGCGGGTCGGCTGCGCGCCAGACACGTTCCTTGGCGCCGGATTGCAAGCCGCCCTGCGCGCTATCCGACGCGGCGACATCGGAACCCCGCTGACCGCGCTCACTCTCATGCAGTCCCCTGGGCCCGAATCCTGGCACCCCAATCCCGCGTTCCTCTTCCAGGAGGGCGCCGGCCCCCTCTTCGACATCGGGCCGTACTACCTGACAACCCTTGTGCAGGCCTTCGGTTCGATAGCACGCGTCGCCGCGTCCGGGTCGACAGCACGCCCCACCCGCGTCATCGGGTCGGGGCCAAAGGCCGGCGAGGAATTCGACGTCACCGTGCCGTCGCACGTCGGCGCCATGCTGCAGTTCGCAGAGGGCGCCTCGTCACAGAGCGTGTGGAGTTTCGACTCAGCCCTGCGCAGGGCCGGCTTCGTCGAAATCACCGGAACAGAGGGAACCCTCGTTTTCCCTGACCCGAACTATTTCGACGGCGACCTTGTGATTCACCGCCGCGGGTCGGATTCTTCGGAGGTCCTCGAACCAACGGTGGCCACGTCCACTCGCGGCACCGGTGTTCTCGACTTCGCTCGAGCCATCCGTGAGGATCGGCCGCACCGCGCCAGCGGAGAACTCGCGTATCACGTCGTCGACGCCATGGTGTCGATCAGCGAGTCCATGGAGACCGGCCAGTTCGTATCGGTCGAAAGCACAGCCCCAACCACAACACTGCTGCCGGAGGACTGGGACCCTCACGCCATGACCCTCTAACTTTCACGCACACGTCTTTCACGTGGGATGCAACCGCACTCGGTGGCACGTCCCACGGCCGGATGAACCCGCTGGCCGCCGAACACCTGCTGATCTCGCAACAAAGGAGTTCCCGCAATGAGGTCACCCAAGGCTTGCAACGGCGCCGCCCAGGACCGTGCACCACCCGGCGGAGCGCGCACACCACGGGCGGATCACGCCCCGGCGAACACATCGTTCCACGGCGCGCTCCATCACTCAGCAGCTTGATCGTCACCTCGCCAACGGCAAGACAGCCACCCGCTTCGCCACCATTGCACCTCTCCAGGATCTCTGCGCCGATTCAATTCCCGGCCGGCTCCACATCCTTCACTCTCTCTTTACCCACTGACCAAGGGCCCGCGACGAAGCGGATTGTTGTGGTGCCCACTCCCGATCATTGATCCAAAGCAGAAGGGCACCACAACATGTCTCACGCAATGAAGCGAAGGAGCGCCAGTACTGCCGGTATTGTGCTCGCCGCTGCGTTAACCCTGACCGCGTGCACAGCACCATCCGGAGGTTCTGATCAAGACTCCTCCGGAGATTCCGAAGTCGTCGTTTACACAGGCGTCACCGGCGATTTCGCGGAAAACTTCAACCCATTCATCGAGGGCAACCTTCAGTCGACCCGAGGCGTCATCTACGAGCCGCTGTTCTTCTACAACATCACGTCTGGCGGCGACCCTGAGCCGCTGCTCGGCGAATCGTTCGAGTTCAACGACGATGGAACCGAACTAACGGTCACGATGCGCGATGGCGTCGAGTGGAGCGATGGCACCCCACTCACCGCCAAGGACGTCGTCTACACGTTCGACCTCATCACGGAAATCCCCGCATTCAATACAGCGGGATACGACGGGCAAGCCGAACTCGTCGACGAGAAAACCGTCAAGTTCACGTTCCCTGGTCCATCGTTCACTGATGCCGTGTCCTACATCGGCAACACCGCAATCGTGCCTGAGCACATCTGGGCCGAGAAGGCAGATCCAACCACGGACCAGAACGCGGAACCAATCGGCTCAGGAGCTTTTACGCTGAGCGAGTTCAACTCCCAGAACTACCTCCTCGAAGCCAATGAGAATTACTGGGGCGGCGAGCCGGAGGTCGACACCGTTCGGTACATCTCCCTGACAGGCAACCAGTCGGCAACTGACACCCTGCTGCAGGGAAAGATCGACCTGGCCGGTATCTTCCTCCCGGACATCGATGGAGTCTTCAAGGGAACACCTCTCAAGTACACCAACACCCCGTTGAACCAGACATCGTTCTTCACCTGTTCCGACCCCGCCATGGGCTGCACCGGCCCGCAGACCGACGTCGCGGTGCGAACCGCCATCTACAACGCGCTCAACCGCGACCAGCTGAACTCACTGGCTTTCTCGAGCTACAACGGCCAGATGTCACCGACGTACGCGCTGCTGGAACGTGACGACAAGTGGATCGCCGATGAGTTCAGTGAGCCGGTACCCGGAGACGCCGACGTTGACACGGCCGTTGCCACTCTCGAAGGAGCCGGGTACACCCGGGGATCAGACGGAGTATTCGCGAAGGACGGAGAACGCGTGAGCCTCACGGTCCAGGTGGTCACCGGCTGGACCGACTACATCGCCGCGATCGAAGCCGCAGCGGAGCAGTTGATGGAGGCGGGGATCGAGTTGAAACCAGCACAGGTCTCGTTCCAGGAATGGACAGCGAACAAGAGCAAGGGCAACTTCCAGCTCTCGCTGGATTCGCTCGGCCAGGGCGTGGCAGCTGACCCGTATTACCTCTACATGCGGTACTTCCACTCCGCCAACACGGCCGCCGTCGGCGACACATCCGGACAGAACTTCGCCCGGTACAGCAACCCCGCCGTCGACGCGGCGATCGACACCGCCGGTTCGACTCTTGACGAGACGGTGAAGGCTGAGCAGTACGCGCTCATCCAGGCCGAAATCGTCAGGGACATGCCATACATTCCGATCCTGGTGAACTCGGCGCTGACCATCTACAACACCGAAAACGTGCAGGGATGGCCGACCGAAGACAACATGTACGCCTACCCACGACCCGACCGGGCGTGGGATAACGGCATCGTCCTGAAGACGATCAAGCCGGCGAGCTGACCCGTGATCCGAGGAGGACTGAGAGAGAGGCTGGACCGGTGAGATACATCGCTCGCAAGCTCGGCTTCTACGCCGTCGCACTGTGGGGCGCGTTGACCGTGAACTTTTTGCTTCCACGAATGCTGCCGGGAAACCCCGTCGACATCCTCGTGGCGAAGCTCTCAGCTCGGGGTCCCGTGTCCGACGAGTTACGCGATAGCCTCCAGCTCCTCCTCGGAGGCGACCCCGACCAGGGAATTCTGGAGCAGTACTGGAACTACCTGGTCGGGATCTTCACGGGAAATCTCGGCATATCCATCACCTATTACCCCGTTCCGGTTATGGAGATCATCGGCCAGGCACTGCCCTGGACTGTGGTCATGATCGGAGTCGGCACGCTGCTGGCGTTTGTCATCGGGGTCGGACTCGGAATGCTCGCCGGCTGGAAGCGGGGGTCATGGCTGGACAATCTCGTCCCGGTGACGACGATGTTCCAGTCGGTGCCCTACTTCTGGCTGGCGCTCGTTCTGCTGTATCTCCTCTCGGTGGGCCTCGGGGTGTTCCCGGTCAGCGGCGGCTATGACTACACGGTCGCCCAACCCGGTTTCACCTGGGAGTTCCTTGGAACAGCGATCTATCACGGAACACTCCCCGCGCTCACCGTCGTCATCTCGTCATTCGGTGGCTGGCTTCTTGGGATGCGCAACATGATGGTCTCGACGCTGTCGGAGGATTACATTGTCACCGCAGAGGCGAAGGGTCTCCGTCCCGTCCGCATCATGACCGCATACGCGGCACGAAACGCCGTGCTGCCGTCCGTCGCAGGCTTTGCCATCTCGCTTGGCTTCGTCGTGTCAGGGTCGATCGTCACCGAGCAGGTCTTCTCCTATCCCGGAATCGGCAGCACTCTGCTGCAGGCAGTCAACAACAGCGACTACGCGCTCATGCAGGGCCTCTTCCTCGTCATCACCCTCGCGGTGCTTGGCGCGAACCTCATCGTCGATCTGCTGTATGGCGTGATCGACCCGCGAACCAGGGCGAACGGGTAAGAACCATGACACACGAATCGACACAGCCGTTCACCGACAGGGACGACTCGTTGTCCTCTGGCGGTTCACCCATCGGCAGTGTGTCCCAGCTCACGCCGGCGGACGCGGCCTTTTCGGACGCCTCGCTGACCGGCACCGCTCCGTCGAACCCGGCAGCAGCCGGACCCGGCGAGTCGCCACTGACCGCGCCGGCCGAGCCAGCGCGCCCAAGAAGCCGGGCGCAGCAGTGGCGTTCGGTGCTGCCTCCCATGACGCCCAAACTCGCAGCGGGACTGATTCTCATCGCCTCGATCACCCTGTTCGGAGTCCTGGGCCCCGCCGTGCTCGGAAATCCCCGATCGATCCGGGACATCGGGACGACCCCTCCAAGCGGGGAGTTCCTCCTCGGCACGACCCAGACCGGCCAGGACGTGCTCGCACAACTGGCTCACGCGACGTATGGCTCGCTCCTGATCGGACTCGTCGTTGGCGTGCTCGCCCTCGTGCTCTCCATGATTTTCGGCGTCATCGGGAGCTACGTCGGTGGATGGGTCGACGAGTCATTCTCACTCTTCACGAACATCATGCTCGTGATTCCCGGCCTGCCCCTGGTCATCGTCATTTCGAGCTACGTCCAGGACAAGACCATCTGGGTGCTCGCCGTCGTACTCGCCATTACGAGCTGGGCCGCCTCAGCACGAGTGCTCAGGTCGGTGACACTCTCCCTCCGGAGCCGCGACTACGTCGCGGCCGCGCGGGTCTCCGGGGAGAAACCCTGGCGCATCATTGCCGTGGAAATCCTCCCGAACCTCACCCCGGTCCTGGCTTCACAATTCGTGCTTGCCATCACTGCCGCGATCCTCGCGGAGGCGGGCCTCAGCTACCTCGGGCTCGGGGCATCGGGAACCTTCACCTGGGGAACCATGCTCTTTCAGGCCCAGAACGGCTTCGCGCTCACGTTGGGAACCTGGTGGTGGTTCGTCCCGCCGGGAATTCTCATCGCCGTGCTCGGTGGCGCCCTCGCTCTCGTGAACTTCGCGATTGACGAAGTGGTCGACCCGAGACTGCGGACCACAACCCTTCGCAAGGACAAGAAGCGGCTCAAGAAGCGGCTCAACACGACAACAGAGGGAGGTGTCCCGGTATGAGCAGTGACACGCTACTGAGCATCAACGACTACAACATCGTGTATGAGACCGAGCGTCCTGTTCACGCGGTGCGCGACGTCAACCTGGAATTGCACCGGGGCGAGATCCTCGGGCTGGCCGGGGAGTCAGGCTGTGGCAAGACGACGCTGGCTTATGGCATCAACCGCCTGCTTCGACCACCGGCTGTTATTCGGACCGGGTCAGCCATCCTCCATGACAAGGAGGGCTTCGACATCGATATCAACGCCCTCAGCATCGCCGATTTGCGAAGGTACCGCTGGGACAAAGTGTCGATGGTGTTCCAGGGCGCCATGAATGCGCTCAATCCTGTCATCAGCATAGAAAAACAACTCAGCGACATCTTCAGCACCCATCGGCCGCAGATGTCCAGGGCTGAACGCAGGGAAGAGAGCGCCGGACTCCTCGATCTCATCGGGGTGGGTCGAAACCGTCTCAGGTCCTTCCCCCACGAGCTGTCCGGGGGAATGCGCCAGCGCGTCATGATCGCAATGGCGCTCGCCCTCAAACCCCAGCTCATGATCATGGATGAACCGACGACCGCCCTCGACGTCCTGGTACAACGCGACATCCTGCAGGAAATCAGTGAGCTACGCCGACAGTTCGGCTTCTCCGTCATCTTCATCACCCATGACCTGCCGCTGCTTCTGGAGATCAGCGATCGAATCGCGGTCATGCTCAGGGGGGAAATCGTCGAACTGGGCACTGCAGAACGGATCTTCCGCGGGCCGGAGCACGAGTACACGGAACGGCTTCTCCAGTCGTTCCCCAGCCTTACGGGCGAACGGGGCGGTTTCATACGCAGCGGCAATGACACACCGAGAACCAGGGATGAGGCGATTCTGTGAGCACACTCGAATTCCGCAACGTATCCAAGGAATACCGGGTGCGCGGCTCAAGCAAGCTCAAAGCCGTCGACGATGTGAGCTTTTCCCTCGAGCCGGGCAAAACGATCGCGCTGGTCGGTCAAAGCGGCAGCGGAAAGTCCACGATCGCGAAAATGCTGGTCCAGCTGGAGCGCCCGACGAGCGGACAGATCCTTCTCGACGGCAAGCCTGTGCCGCGTTTCGGTCGCGGGCTGCGGGACTACCGCCGTCACGTACAGATGGTGTTTCAGGATCCATTCGCCTCGCTCAACCCGTTCCACCCTGTCGGGCACCATCTGGAAAGGCCACTGCTTCTGCACAAGAGGAGCACACGGGCCACTGTCGATTCTGACGTGGAGGAGCTTCTCACGCGCGTCCAGTTGACGCCAGCCTCAGAGATGCGTCATCGCAAACCACACGAACTGTCAGGCGGCCAGCGGCAGCGCGTCGCGATCGCGCGCGCACTGGCTCCACAGCCTGGCGTCCTCATTGCTGACGAGCCGGTTTCGATGCTCGATGTGTCCATCCGTCTTGGCGTGCTGAACCTGCTCGGAGATCTCCAGCGCGAAGAGAACCTCGGCGTCCTGTACATCACGCACGACCTCGCGACGGCCCGCCATTTCAGTGACGAGATCATGGTGCTTTATCAGGGTGTCGTGGTCGAACAGGGGCCGGCCGACGAGGTCATCCTCAACCCGCAACACGACTACACGAAGCGGTTACGCGATGCGTCACCGAACCCGGAGTCCCAGTTCGCGACCCCGTGACACTCAGCAGCGCTCCGTGCGATGGCACGGCGGAAGGGCACCACCAGTAATGAGAAGCATGCAGGTTATCCGGGAGCGAACTGTCGCGTTGGTTGAGGCCGACGACAACGAGCCGCTCGGCGAATATGAGGTGAGGGGCAGAACGCTGGCCACCCTGGTGAGTCCCGGCACGGAAATCGCCAGCGCCTTCGCCCCCGCCGATCCCAGTACGGTCGAATATCCGAAACCGATCGGCTACTCGTCTGTATTCGAGGTCGAAGAGATCGGAAGCAAAGTGTCCGCCTCACACATCGGCGCGCGCGTTTTTTCGACGGGACCACACCAGTCACAACAGCGCGCGCATGAGGACAAGGTCTTCGAGCTTCCGCCCGGACTCGCTCCGGAAATCGCTGTTTTCGCCAGGATCATCGCCGTTCCGCTCGCCGCCGTCATCACGACGGCCGCACGGCCAGGCGATCGCGTCGGAATCGTCGGCCTTGGGCTCGTTGGACATCTTGGAGCAAAGGCATTTCACGCGAGCGGCTACCGCGTCACCGCGTGGGATCCACTGCCGGAACGTCGAAAGGGACTCGGCACAGGAATCCGCGTGCTTGCGGCACCTGTTCTCGACGACCCGGGCGACGTCTTCGAGGTCGTCGTTGACGCGTCCGGTCACGACGGCGCAACGGTGCAGGCGGCGAGCGTTGTCGCGAAGAACGGCGAGCTCGTCCTGACCGGCACTCCGTGGGCACAACGAACGGAGACATCCGCGCACGAACTGCTCACTCTCATTTTTCACCGCTATCTGCATGTGCGCAGCGGATGGGAATGGCAGCTGCCGCTGACCGCGACTGATTTTCGACGCGGGAGCGTTGCGTCGAACTTCCGCCTGGCGATCGACTGGCTCGCCAACGGCACCGTTGCCGTCGACGGACTGAGCGAGACGATCTCCCCCGAGTTTGCCCAGCGCGCGTTCGACTCACTCGCTGATCGCGCACCCGGCCCATTGACCTATGTCTTCGATTGGAGCCGGTTGAGGTGAGCGCATGAACGACGCGCCGACGCCGAGTCTCTGTAATAGACTCTGTCCGGCGCACCTGGGCGCTCAGGCTACTTACTTAGCGAACTTTATAAAGCGATATAAGTTAGCATGACCCCATGACCGAGAAAATCCGCCGTCGGGCGAGCTCCAAGGGCAGGACGCTCGACCTGATTCGGTCGTCAGGACCCATCAGCCGGGTCGAGCTTGCGGAACTCACCGGTCTTACCCAGGCCACGATCTCCACTGTCGTGCGCGAATTGCTCACCGACGGTGTGATCAGCGAGACCGGCCGGGGCGAGTCGACCGGCGGCAAGCCGCGAATGCGCCTCGAGATCAACCCGGCATCCCGGCTTGGTATCGGCGTTCACATCGGCCAGGACTACATCACCTACATCGTGGCGGACCTCGCGGGCACGGTTGTCGGCCGGAAACGGGTCGACGGGCCCGGTGATGATTCACCGGTGTCGGTCGTCGCCAGGATGACTGACGATATCGAATCCCTCATCGTCGGTCTCGATCTCGACCGGCACTCGCTCGTCGGCATGGGCCTGGCCATGCCTGGCCCGATCGACCGCATCGCCGGCACGGTGCGCGGCGTTCCCTCCCTCCTGGGGTGGACCGAATTTCCCATCCGCAGGGCCCTCGCAACGACCACAGGACTACAGGTCGAACTCGACAACGACGCCACCGCTGCGGCCATTGGCGAGTACTGGCTTGGCGCGACCGTCGGCTACGGCAGCTACGCATCCGTCTACATGGGGTCAGGCATCGGCTCCGGGATTGTGGTCGACGGCACGATCTACCACGGGCTTTCCGCCAACGTCGGCGAGATCGGCCACGTCACCGTCGACGCTCGCGGACCGCTGTGCCCCTGCGGCAACTTCGGCTGCCTTGAGTTGTTTGCCGGTCCTCGGGCGATCATGAACAAAGCGACGGATGCTGTCGCTCGCGGTGAGCTGGACATTCCGCTGACGGGAAAGACATCCGTCGATTTCGCGGCACTCGGCACCGCCGCGGCGAGGGGCGACGCCACGGCGTCTGCGCTGATCCAGGAATCAGCGGACTACATGGCGAGCGCCATCGTGTCGATGGTCAACCTGTTCGACCTGCCGCTCATCGTGCTGGCCGGCAATGCGTTTTCGACCACTGGCTCGATCTATGTCCGGACCATCACCCGCGTCCTCGCTGAGCGCGCCATGGTGCGGGACATCCATCCCATCGAAGTGCGCGTCTCCGTCAACGGCAATGATGCCGCGGCCCTCGGTGCAGCCACCCTCGTCCTTCAGGAACGCCTGGCCCCTCGTTCGCTGCGCTCCGTCGCCCCCTGAACCGCCTCACACACGAAGGTTCCCATGACCACTTCACAGCGCACCCGCCTCTCGATCGACGGCGGGCAGACCGGCATCCGGCTGAGGCTTACCGACCAGTCGGGCGTTCTCACCGAGGCGGAGGGGCCAGGGGTGCTCACCGACCGGCCGGTCATCGACCAGCTCGCCGACATGGCGGTCGCCCTCGCGAAGGAATCCGGAACGAGAATCGACGAACTCGCCGCCGGCACGTCCGGCCTGACCCCGGCAACCGCAGACCCGGACGGACTTCTCGTCAGGACTGCCGCCATCGGGGTGCGGCGGGTGGCGCTCGCTCACGACTCGATCACCGGCTACCTCGCCGCGAACGGCATGGAGCCGGGCGTCATGCTCGCTGTCGGCACCGGTGTTGTCGTCCTCGCGCTGTCCGAGTCGCGCGTCGCCAAAGTCGACGGCTGGGGTTCGCTCCTCGGTGACGCCGGCAGTGGCTACTGGATCGGGCGCGCGGGACTCGACGCTGCGCTTCGGGCTTTCGACGGCAGGTCGGCTCCGACCCCACTGCAAGGTATCGCCGAGGCCCGTTTCGGTCCGCTCGACGAGCTCTACATGACCCTTCAGGCGGATCCCAAGCGGGTTTCCGTCATCGCCTCCTTCTGTCGCGACGTGGTGGATGCCGCGCAGGCCGGCGACGAGATCGCCGACGGAATCGTCACGGCGGCTGCTGCAGAACTCGCCCACTCGGCAGCAAGCGCGCTCGCGCGCGTCGGCTGGGAGGAGGGTGAACCCGCCCGGGTCGGTGTCGTCGGCGCCCTCGCGACCAAAGCGGCACTCATGCCGGAGCGCCTGACCACGGCTCTCGCCAGGCGGGCGCCTGGGGCCACGCTCGCCCGGCCGCTCGGCCTCCCTCTCGACGGCGTCCAGTCGCTGCTCGACGTCTCGCCGTCGCATCCGCTCTCCCCATTCATCGCCGTGGCGGAGGCCTCACCGAGCACACGCTGATCGGCGCACCGACGCCAGCGCCGACCCCGTCAGACGCCGAAGCTCGGGCGGCATTGGCATGCTCTGGCGTGCGTGACAGGCCTGCGCTACCGTGTGCTGCAAAGGGAGGCAGCCATGAAGAATCGAATCCTGGTCGGCGTCAAGGATCCCATCGCGAGCAGGGCAGCCGTGCTCTGGGCGGCCGAGCGAGCGGGATCCCGTGGCCTCGGCCTGACCTTCGTTCACATCGTCGACGAAGGCATCCGCAGGGCGGGCAGCCGTGACCTTCTCGACGCCACAGAAACCGCTGTCGAACAGGTACTGACGACGAGCATCGAGCTCGCTCGATCGGTGTCACCCACCACCGACATCCAGACGGATGTCGCCGAGGGCGACCCCATTACCGAACTCGCGCGACGCTCGGCCGACGTCGACATGGTCGTCGTCGGCAGTGATCCGGGCGCGAACGGGCCGTCACGGCACGGAACCCGTGGTTTCCGCATCGCCGCGGCGAGCACGACGCCGGTGGCGGTCATTCCCGAGGTCGATCCGCGCGGCAGGAGCGGAGTGGTCGTCGGGGTCGACGGATCCGACAACTCACGCAATGCCTTCGCTTTCGCCGTCGAGGAAGCGGAACGGCTCGATGAGCCACTGATCGCGGTCTACGCCTGGCCCAATCCCGTCGTCTACGGTTACGACCTCGCGTTCCCCGTCGACTATGTGGAGGACCTCACCGAGACCGGGCACGACGCCATCTCCCGGGCGATCGAGTGGGTCAGTGACGGCCATCCCGCCCTCGATGTGCGGCGGGTGGTCAGCCAGGGCGACCCGGCGACGGTGATCAACGCTGAAGCAGCCAGCGCGTCGCTCGTGGTCGTCGGAAGTCACGGTCGCGGCGCCGTCGCCCGGTTCCTGCTCGGCTCGGTGAGCCACGGTGTGCTCGCCCGGCTCGCAGCCCCGACGGTTATCGTGCGTTAGGTCCGTCGCCGCGGAAGAAGTCCGTGAGCAGTCGGCCACAGGCATCCGCTTCAACGCCGGAAAACACCTCGACCCGGTGATTGAGCCGCCGATCCCTGAGCACGTCGTACACACTTCCTGCGGCACCGGCCTTCTCATCCCAGGCGCCAAAGACGACGCGCGGAATCCGGGCAGACAGGATCGCACCGGCGCACATGATGCACGGTTCGAGGGTTACGATCAGTGTCGCGTCGGTGAGGTGCCAGTCGCCGGATGCTTCAGCTGCCTGCCGGATCGCCTCGACTTCGGCGTGAGCGGTCGGATCCTGCCGGGCTTCACGAGCGTTGCGCCCGACTCCGATCACCATTCCGTCGCCGTTCACGACGATGGCGCCAACGGGCACGTCCGAAGTCTCGAGCGCCAGCCGAGCCTCGGCCATGGCCAGGGCCATCCATTCGACGTGCTCCGGCAGCTCAGGAAGGGGCACGGCATCCTCGGGTTGTGATCGTGGTGGCTCTCGCCGCCAGTTTGGTTCTCGTTCCTTGTACCGGCGCAGAGCGGCCGAACAGGTAGATTAGAGCCTATGCGAGTGCACGTAGCGGACCACCCCCTGATCACCCACAAACTCACCGTGTTGCGTGACAAATCGACACCGGCGCCCGTCTTCCGCGCGCTGACCGAGGAACTCGTCACCCTCCTGGCCTACGAAGCGACCCGCAACGTGCGCACAGAACCGGTTGAAATCGAGACGCCGGTCACGACGACGACGGGTATCGCGATCAGCACTCCCCGACCGCTCGTCGTCCCCATCCTGCGTGCCGGTCTCGGCATGCTCGAGGGCATGGTCAAGCTGCTGCCAACGGCAGAGGTCGGCTTCCTCGGCATGCTGCGCAATGAAGAGACGCTTGAGCCGGCAACGTACGCCGAGCGCCTCCCCGAAGACCTTTCCGATCGCCAGTGCTTCGTGCTCGACCCCATGCTCGCGACGGGTGGTTCACTCGGCGCTGCCATCGAGTTCCTCTTCGACCGGGGTGCGATTGACGTCACTGCCATCTGCCTGCTCGCTGCGCCGGAGGGAATCGCCGCACTCGAAAAGGCGACGGAGGGTCGCGACGTCACCATCGTGCTCGGCGCCCTCGACGAACGCCTCGACGAGAACGGCTACATCGTGCCGGGCCTCGGCGACGCAGGCGACCGCCTCTACGGTCTCGTTTAGGTCAAATTCCGAGTAGAACTTCCTGCGACGCGTTCCGTCACACAGGAAATAGTCCCGAATATCCTTCGAGTCAAACCCCGCTGATTCACACGATCTGCACTTTTCGACGATATTTCGTCATCCGATGCAAAGATTTGACACGTGCTGACACAGTGGGGTTTACTCATGCCCATGACTGATAACGCGCAACTCCTGAGCTCGTCCGAGCCTCACGGAACTGCCGGCTTGATGATGGCCGGCAGCGCAGTCATGTGTTGTCGAATGTGTCGCTGACCGCGAAACCCTCGCCCCGCTCCCGGTAACCCATCGAGGTCCCGCTCGAGCGAACGGATGCCACACCCCGCATTCGCGCAGGCCGTAACACCGGCCGCCACACCGACTCACCGTCGAAACGTCATCCGGTGTACCCGGATTCGACACAGGCACATCATCCAAGGATTTCTCCCATGTCTCTCGCACACGCAACCACACTCGCTCCGACCGTTGTCCGGTCGACTGCGCCGGCAGCATCCGCCCCGGCACCCTCGACCCCGCAGGGCCGTAACCTTCGCGCCGTTCCGGAGGGAACCGAGGCCCGCGGCTTCGTTCTCTACGTCGGCATCGATGACGCCAAGGCCGCAGCCGCCGGCACCAGCCTCGGCGCCATCGTCCACGCACTCAAGGCTCTCGCCGCCGACCTGGCCCCTGAATCGGAGACCTACGCGGCGGTCGCACTGGCGCCGCAGGGCGCTGGTGGCCGTGACGTCGATGTGGTGAGGCTCGCGCTTCAGGATCCGTCGGCTCTCGCCAGGCACCGCGAAGCCGACACCGAGGAAGAACTCGACCGTGCGCACGCCGGTGTCGTCATCGACATCTCACGCAAGCGCCTCATCCTCGACAACGACTCGGTCGGCCTGACCTATAAGGAATTCGAGCTGCTGCAGTACCTCGTGCTCCGCGAGGGACGCACGATCGACCGCGCTGAGCTCATCTCGTCGCTGTGGAAGGCCGGCGACGACGACGCACCGAACGAGCGCACCATCGATGTCCACGTCCGTCGCTTGCGCGCAAAGCTCGGGCGGTACGAAGACATCGTGCGCACGGTGCGTGGTGTCGGTTACCGCTTCGACCGCCACGCGGATGTCTCCATCCGTCACGCGGCAGCGCACTCGCCCGACTTCATCTAGATGGTCGAGCGGACGCTCGCTCACACGTTTGCGTCACCGCTGGGCCTCTCGCTCATCCCCGGGGGCGAGATCGTGCTGCGGGACGCACGCACCGGGTCGACGCGCACGGTGACACTCGAGGCCTTCGAACTCGCTCGAACACCGGTGACGGGACGAACGGATGCCACGCCACGGCATCCGATCACGTGGAACGACGCCGTCCGGTACTGCAACACCGCGTCGCGGGCCGAGGGCCTCGCGCCCGCATACGCGATCACTGACGGCGGCACTGTGGAGTGGAACACGGCCGCCGACGGGTATCGGCTGCCGACCGAGGCCGAGTGGGAATGGGCCTGCCGCGCGGGAACGACGGGGCCCACCTATGGTCCACTCGCGGAGATTGCCTGGACCGCGGCCGACGACGTTGCCGCAGCCCAGGCTGTTGCCCTCAAAACGCCGAACGCCTTCGGACTGTTCGACACGATCGGCAATGTCTGGGAGTGGTGCTGGGACTACGCGGATCCGGCCCGATACGGCGATTACCGCAGCCTTCGCGGAGGTGGCTGGGCCGATGAAGCCTGGAGTTGCCGCGCCTCGGTTCGTCGCGGAAGCGCACCGGACGCGGTGATCGACGACGTCGGATTCCGGTTGGCGCGCGGTGCTGTCGGCGAGCCGGGACAGGCTCAGGGCTGGTCAGCGGATGCCGACACCCGCCGCGCACACATCGCCGGGCCGCTGCCCGTCGGCTGGACCCCGCTCGGCCGGCGCGATCAGGCTCCGCTCAACCGCTCGGCCAGGTAAGGCGCGGTGCGGCTGCCGTCGTGCGCAGCCACCGTGGCCGGGGTTCCGGCGACGAGCACGCGTCCGCCCGCTGTTCCTCCGGACGGACCCATGTCGATGACCCAGTCGGCACCGGCGGCAACGCCCATGTCGTGCTCGACGAGTACGACGGTGTTGCCCGTGTCGACGAGCTTGTTGAGCTGGGTCATGAGCAGTTCGACATCGGCGGGGTGCAGCCCTGTGGTGGGCTCATCGAGCAGGTAGAGCGTGTGCCCGCGGCGTGCCCGCTGCAGTTCGGTGGCGAGCTTGATGCGCTGGGCTTCTCCACCGGACAGCTCGGTCGCCGGCTGGCCGAGGCGCAGGTAGCCGAGGCCGACATCGCGGAGCGTTTCGAGACTCCGGGATGCCGCGGCGACGTCGGCGAGGAAACCGGCGGCTTCATCGACGGTCATGGCGAGCACGTCGGCGATGTTCTTTCCGCGGTACTCGATCTCGAGCGTTTCGTCGTTGTACCGTTTGCCGCCGCACTCGGGGCACGCACCATAGCTGCCCGGCAGGAAGAGGAGTTCGACGGCGACAAAGCCTTCACCGAGGCAGGTCTCGCAGCGGCCACCGGCCACGTTGAAGGAGAAGCGGCCGGCGTCATATCCGCGCGCCGCGGCATCCGTCGTCGCGGCAAACGCCGACCGGACGGCGTCGAACAGGCCGGTGTACGTGGCGAGGTTCGACCGGGGAGTGCGGCCGATGGGGCGCTGGTCGACCCGAACGATCCTGTCGACGGCCTCGAGGCCGGAGACGCCGTCGATGGTCGTGGTGACGGCAGCGGACTCGTCGTCGGGGGCGGACTCGGTCATGACAGGATCGGCGTGGTGGCGACCGGCGCGAAGCCCCTCGCGCACGGCGTCGCCGAGCACACCGCTGACGAGCGTCGACTTTCCCGAACCGGAGACCCCTGTGACGACGGTGAGCACGCCGAGCGGAACGTCGACGTCGAGGTCGACGAGGTTGTGCCGTGAGACGCCGCGAAGCCCGAGCCACGCCGTCGGCTCACGCTGCTCGCGGGGCTCGTCGGGTTTCGCGCTCGCGGGGTGCAGGAAGCGCCTCGTGACCGAGGTCTTCACATCGGCGAGGCCGTCGACCGCACCGCTGTAGAGCACGGCACCGCCGTTGCTGCCCGCGCCGGGGCCAACGTCGACGAGCCAGTCGGCCCGGCGCACGATGTCCATGTTGTGCTCGACGACGAAGACGGAGTTGCCCGATGCCTTGAGCTGTTCCAGCACGACCATGAGCGGCTCGGCGTCGGCGGGGTGCAATCCAGCCGACGGCTCGTCGAGCACGTAGATCACGCCGAAGAGGCCCGAGCGCAGCTGGGTCGCGATGCGCAGGCGCTGCATCTCCCCCGGCGACAGCGTCGGTGTCTTTCGACCGAGGCTCAGGTATCCGAGACCGAGGCCGATGAGCACGTCGATCCTGGCGACGAGGTCGGTGGCGATCGTGACGGCGACCTCGGTCGATTCACCGGACGATGCGGATGACACCGCTGCGGTCGCCGTGCGGATGAGGGTGGTCGGACGGAGGATCTCGGCGAGCTCGGAGAGCGGAACGGCGTTGAGATCCGCAACGGTGTGACCGGCGAAGGTCACATCGAGCGCCGCTCGGGTGAGTCCGCTGCCGCCGCACAGATCGCAGGGTCCGGACTCGACGAACCGAGCGGCACGCGCACGAGACATCTCGCTCTTGGAGTCGGCGAGCGCGTGCATGATGTGGCTCTTGGCGCTCCAGAACCTGCCCTTATACGGCTTCGCGACGCGGTCGCGCTGGGGGGTCACTTCAACGACGGGCTGCTCCTCGGTGAACAGGATCCAGTCGCGATCGGCCTGCGGGAGATCGCGCCACGGGATGTCGATGTCGTAGCCGAGACCGGCGACAACGTCGCGCAGGTTCTTGCCCTGCCATGCACCGGGCCAGGCGGTGATCGCACCGTCGCGGATCGAGAGCGACGGATCATGGACGGCCGAAGCTTCGGTCACCGTGTGTGCGATGCCGAGGCCGTGGCAGCGCGGGCACGCGCCCGTCGCCGTGTTGGGCGAGAACGAATCAGACTCGAGCCGCGGCGCCCCCGCCGGATACGTGCCCGCTCGCGAGAAGAGCATGCGCATGGAGTTGGACAGGGTCGTGAGCGTACCGACCGTCGACCTGGTGCTCGGTGCTCCCCGCCGCTGCTGCAGCGCGACGGCGGGAGGCAGCCCCGTGATCGAGTCGACGTGCGGGTTGTGGCCCTGGGCGATCAGTCGCCGGGCATACGGAGCGACGGACTCAAGGAATCGGCGCTGCGCCTCGGCGAAGATCGTGCCGAACGCCAGCGACGACTTGCCCGATCCTGACACCCCGGTGAACGCAACGATGCAGCCGCGGGGTACATCCACGTCCACATCGGTGAGGTTGTTCTCCCTGGCACCGCGCACGCGCACGCAACCGTCGGACGCGTCCGTGGCGTCGGGAATGATCGGGGCGGGGTCCTGCGTGAGAGTCGACACCGTCTCCACACTATGCGTGTGTCCTGAAAATGACCGTGGGTCGCGCGACGCGGCATCCGCACCTACAATAATCGCCCGCGCTCCCCGCACGAGCGCCGCCCCAGCCCCGCTCACTGTAAGGTTCAGGAGGGGCTCGACATCCTCGCCACCGTCTTACCGGTGCGTGAGAGGACGCTAACGTCACTCATCCGCTCTGACTGTGCGGGTGGGGTCACTGTCAAACGAGTCCGTCACAATCGCCGCGAACCAGGCTGCTGAGCAGAGCTGGGAAACACCGCGGGCGATTCGCCGCATAGATGAGGCATCAGCGATACAGATCGTCGTGCCAACGGCGCATCGCCGCTCGCACCTCCCATTCCCCGTTAGGCCCGCACCATGCACCACGTTCCTCCCTCGCCCACCGCCGCACGGAAGTTCGGTGCTCGCGCCGTGTCCGCCGCCGCCCTCGCACTGTTCCTGTCGGTTGCCGCACCGCTCGGCGCCACCGCGGCCGAAGCACCCGTTGCACTGGCTACGGCGGGAGACTTCGGCGTGCTCGCCGGTTCCGCGGTCACCAACACGGGCCCGTCGGTGATCTCCGGCGCCCTCGGCGTGAGCCCCTCTGCCGCGGTCACCGGGTTCCCGCCGGGTCGAGTGGACGGGACGGTCCACTCGAGCGACACCATTGCCCGCACCGCGCAGGACGACCTGACGAAGGCGTACCTCGACGCGGCCGGGCGCCCGGCCTCCGAGTCCGGCGCCACCGAACTTGGTGGTCGCAGCCTCACCGCCGGAGTGTACGCCGGAGGAGCCCTCAGCCTCACCGGCACGCTGACTCTTGTCGGCGATGCCAGCTCGGTCTTCATCTTCCAATCAGCGAGCACCATCAATTTCGCGTCGAACAGCAACGTCGTCCTCAGCGGCGAGCTGACCGCCTGCAACGTTTTCTGGCAGTCCACGTCATCGGCCACACTCGGCTCGTATTCGCGCGTCGCCGGCACCGTGATGGCGCTGACATCGATTACGGCCAACACCGGGGCGGATGTCGACGGACGACTGCTCGCGAGGAACGGGGCGGTCACGCTCGACGCGAACACGATCACCGCACCACGCGACTGCGAGGCCCCTGGCGCCCCGCCCGTTTCGGCTCCGCCGGCTGACGAACCGACCGCAACCGCGCCGCCAGCGGAAACGACACCAGACGCAGACCCGCCAGCGGCCATCCTTCCCGCCGATCCAGCGTCGGGGACCACCCCTCCCGTCGTCACCGCACCGGCGATCGCACCCACGGCCACGGCAGCGCCCACCGTCACCCCTCCCGCCAGGGATGACGACACCGCTGCCACACCGCCGGTCGACAGTCAGGGGCCCAGTGAGAACCGGGCGGGGTCTGATGCCCGGACCAGCGAGACGGTGGCGGCAACAGGTGCCGATACCGCGCTGCCTGCCGGGATCGCGGCCCTCCTCATTGGAGCCGGGGTCCCGATGGCTGTGCTGCGTCGGAGACGCGCGGAGTAGTTTCGGAAAAATAACGTTTCGGTAACTAGACGCCGTTACCTTTCCGTTATATATTCGAAGAGCGGAAGTTGTTTGCTGTGGCAGCTGAAGCGGAATGTGATTGCAGGACACTCTTGGTGCAAGGGGAAGGCCGGTCGTAAGCCTCTACGACCGGCCTTCAATCCGTTAACGCCCGGGTCTCCGCGGCGGAAGGATGCCCGGTATTACGCGGCCGGGCCGGAATCTCCCGCCTTGCGATTTCTCTCGTAGAACTCCCGCACCCGGTTGCGATTGCCGCAGTCGGCAGACACGCACCAGCGCCGGTTGTGCCGCGGCGAGGTGTCGAGGAATACCCAGCCGCACTCGGCGTCATGGCACTGGCCGAACGTGGCGGCATCCACGCGCGTGAAGAGATCAAGAGCCTGAATCGCCATGTGGTGCCGCGGCAGCGACAGGTCGACAGGAAATTTCCACACCCGCTTCCCGCCATCGAGATCGAGACGGCCTCGCTGAATTGCGTCGCGGTAGTGGGCGGCAACGGTGTCGTTGTCAGCCTCTGCGAAACCGGCGAGGTAGATCGCTTCCCTCAACTCGCGGACGCGGAGTGTTTCGGCTTCAGCTTCGCGTGGATTCTCATTCGCGCGCCGTTCGAGTTCACGGGCCGCGGCCGCATCGATGAGCTCGAACTGGAGCGCCCAGGTGAGGACGTCGCCGTAGGCCACCAGCTCCTCGCTGAACCGCTCCCTGCTCAACCGCCAGTCAACCGTGTTGACCAGGTCAAGCGCGGGATGCCCGGCGATGGTGGAGAACGTTGTGCGGCGCTCGGTGGATGCCATGGCGCAATTCTAATAGATTCTGCTTGTATTGCCCATTAGAAATCCGCCATACTCTAATGCATGAATCGGCCATCACTCATTACACCGGATGTCGTGCAGGAACGGCGGCAAGTTGGGGACTTTCGGTGGTTTTGGACGGCGCAGGGCGCCTCGTTCACGGGCGACCAGCTGCGCGAATTCACGCTTCCCCTGCTCGCGCTGTACACCCTGAACGCGTCGGCGACCGACCTCGGCGTCATCAACGCCGCGCAGTGGGTGCCCTTCCTTCTGCTTGCGCTCCCCCTCGGCGTCCTCATCGATCGCCACCGGCGCCGACGGTTGCTCATCCTGTCGGACGCAGCGCGCGCGATACTCATCGTCGTACTCGTCGGAGCCGTCGCTCTCGGCGCCCTCAGCGTGCCCGGCCTGGTCGTCACCGCTGCCGTACTGGGCATCTTCGCCGTGGTGCACGAGGTGGGCTACCAGTCCGTCATCCCCTCGCTCGTGCCCCGGAAGCACCTGGAAAAGGCGAACTCACGCATCCAGGCGACCGCTGCCGCCGCCGACGTCGGCGGCCCGGGACTGGGCGGCCTCATCGTGCAGCTCCTCGGGGCACCGGCAACGCTCCTGGTGAACGCGTGTGCGTACCTCACATCGGCCGGCGCGCTCGCGGCGATCCGCACCCCCGAGTCGAAACCGGCCACACACGCCAACCGCAACTTTCTCGCTGAGCTCCGCGCGGGCGTATCGCTGGTGGCACACGATCCATACCTGAAGTCCAACGTCGGCTTCTCCGCGATCTACAACCCCTTCGCCCAGTGGGTGACCATCCTGCTCGTCGTCCACGCCGTGCGGGAGCTTGGCCTGGAACCGGCCCAGCTCGGACTGGTCTTCTCCGTCGGTGCCGCCGGCGCACTTGCCGGGGCAGCACTGACCCCACGTCTCACCGCGCGGCTCACGGTCGGCCGGATCATGATGCTGTGCGTCACTGTCGAGTGCCTCATGCTCGCGGTCCTGCCGCTGGCGGATGCCTCGTGGGGCACCGTCGCCGTCATCGCGTTCCTCGGCGCCGCACTCGCACTCAACGGGGCGGGAACGACGATCTCAAGCGTCCTCCTCATCACCATCCGGCAGTTGCGAACACCCGACGAACTGCTCGGCCGCGTGAACGCCACGATGCGCACGGTGACCTACGGAACCATCCCACTCGGCGCCCTCGCTGGTGGCTTTGCCGGGGACTGGCTCGGCACCCGCCTCGGCATGTTTGTCGGCGGCATCCTGTGCCTGTCCACCATTCTGTGGGTCGCTCTCTCCCCGCTCAGCCGGGTGAAGGCGCTCAGCGATGTGAGCCGCGAGTAACAGGGGCGAGCGGATGCCGCGGCATCCGTTCGCACACGGCTCGACACCAGCTTCGGATCGATACCCTGAACCCATGTCGAACACCCCGCCGGATCCCCCCAGCAGCCCACAACCAGACCGGGCACGTCGGCGCATGCTCACCGGTCTCATCTGTTTCGGAGGCGGGCTGCTGCTGGTGGCGAGCGCTGTCGTGTTCGTGCTTGTGCAGCTCGTTGAGTCGAATCCGGTCGCACTGATTCCCGGCATCCTCGTTGCCCTCATCGGCATCGCCGTCAACTTCACGGGACTCGTGCTGATTTACCGCGCCATCACCGGCACAACGCCGAAAGACCGGAGCGAGCGAGACGACACCCCCTAGGCTTGATTCGCAAGGAGGCTCAATGACAGACCGTGAACTCGCCGTATCCGCGTGGGAATCACTGTTTCGGGCGCAGGTCGGCGTGTTGCGGGTGCTCGGCGCCGAATTCCCCCTGCGGGGCATGTCGCTCAACGAGTACGACGTTCTCTTCAACCTCTCCCTCCAGCCCGACCGCAGGGCACGGCTGCGCGACATCAATCGGCTCGTTCTGCTCAGCCAGCCCAGCGTGAGCCGTCTCATCGACCGGCTTGCCGCGCGCGGGCTGGTGTCGAAGCATCCCGACCCCACCGACAAACGAGGCACGATCGTCGCGATAACGGATGACGGCTTCGACAGGTACCGGGACGCCGCACGCCACCACATGGCCACCATCACCGAGCTCATGAGCGCCCTCTCGGACGAAGAGCTGCTGCAACTCAAGCAACTGACGACGAAGCTGCGCGGCGAGAGCGGCCAGTAGCCTCGCCGCAGGACCAGCCAGCGCCCCGGCTGGCCCTGGCACCTCCACGGCAATGTCCGATTTCCGCTAGCCCGACGGCATCCGCTGTGAAAAGCTCGGAGCATGGACTTCACCGAGCGCTACTCCGCCATCCAGGCGAAGGACTCCCGTTTCGACGGGCAGTTCATCACCGCGGTGCGCACCACGGGCATTTATTGCCGCCCATCGTGCCCGGCGCGCACACCGAAGTCCGAGAACGTCACCTTCTTCCCGACCAGTGCCGCAGCGCACGAGGCCGGTTACCGCGCGTGCAAGCGGTGCCTCCCCGAAGCCGTCCCCGGCACACCCGCGTGGAACCTCCGCAACGATCTCGCCGCGCGGGCCATGCGGCTCATCGGCGATGGGATCATCGAGCGTGAAGGCGTCCCCGGGCTTGCCGGCCGACTCGGCTACTCGAGCCGGCACCTCACGCGGATCCTCACCGAGGAGCTCGGCGCCGGGCCGCTCGCACTGTCGCGCGCACTGCGCGCGCAGACCGCACGCACCCTGCTCACCTCGACAGACCTGCCCGCGTCTGATGTTGCATTCGCCGCCGGGTTCTCGAGCATCCGGCAGTTCAACGACACCATCAGTGAGGTGTTCCAGCTCACTCCAGGCGAAATCCGGAGCAGGCAGCGGCACTCGAGCCGCCCAGTGCCTGGCACGCTCGATCTCGCGCTTCCATTCCGCCCGCCGTTCGATGCCGCCGGCCTGTTCGCCTGGTTCGTGCCTCGTGCGGTCGCCGGCGTCGAGGTCGCCACAGCGACCGGATACCGGCGCACCGTCTCCCTCCCCGGCGGCCCCGGCAGTTTCGAGGTGCGCCTCGACGGTGACGCACTGCGGTTGCGGGCTACGCTGAGCTCGCTCGGCGACCTGCCCGTGCTCGTGTCGCGGGTGCGGCGCCTGTTCGACCTCGACGCGGATCCGGTCGCCATCGACCGAGCGCTCGGGGCAGATCCAAGCCTCGCAGCGAGTGTTCACTCGACCCCCGGCATCCGCCTGCCCGGGGCCCTGGATCCGGAAGAGATGTTGTTCCGCGCGATCATCGGGCAGCAGATCTCGGTAGCCGCAGCCCGCACCCAGCTCAACCGGCTCACCGCGGCAGCGGGCACCCCCGTCGACGGGCCCGATGGTCTCAGCCACCTCTTCCCGACCGCAGCACAGATCGTCGAGCACGGCCGTGACGCGATGGTCGGCCCGCGCGCCAGGATCGACACCCTGCTCACGGTGGCCGAGGCTCTCGCCACCGGCGCATTCTCCATTGGCTTTGGCGACGACGCCGTCGAACAGCATCGGGCGCTCACCGCTTTCCGCGGCATCGGCGACTGGACGGCGGGCTATCTCAGCATGCGGGTGCTCGGCAATCCCGACGTCTTCCTGCCCGGCGACGTCGCCGTGCGAACCGGTGCACGCACTCTCGGCCTTCCCGCCGAGCCGCGTGCGCTCACCCGCGACGTCGAGCGCTTCGCGCCGTGGCGCTCCTACCTCTGTATGCACCTCTGGCGGAGCGCCGCCACGGCACCGCCGGCATCCCGCCGCACGAAAGCGCCTCTCGCGCCGCCGCCCGCCACGACCCTCGAGGAGATCGCATGACCAGCACGACCCTTCACCCGGCACCCGCGGCGTCGCCGTCGGGCACGCCAACGACCACCGCGCTCAGCCACACGATGAACACACCCGACGGCCCATTCACGATCATCGCCCGCGACAATGGGACGGTACTCGCCTCCGGCTGGACCGCCGACGTCGACGCCCTCACCGCGCGCATCGCTGCGGTGCTTCGACCGGCAACCGTGACCGCGGGTTCAGTATCAGCAGCGGATGCCGTCACCGCCTACTACGACGGCGACCTCGCCGCCATCGAGAACGTTGCCGTCGAGCAGCGCGGTGGAGAGTTCCGGCTTCGGGGCTGGACTGCGCTCCGGTCAATCGCGCCGGGGCATCCGCTCACCTACCGTCAACTCGCCGATGCCATCGGCAACCCGGCGGCGGTGCGCGCCGCGGCGAGCGTCTGCGCGACCAACACGCCAGCACTGTTCGTTCCGTGCCACCGGGTGCTGCGCACAGACGGCACCATGGGCGGGTTCGCCTGGGGCATCGACGTCAAGCGGTCGCTGCTCACGCGCGAGGCGAGGCTCGCTCTGGTGTGATGCAGCTCGCCGCCCGCCGCGAGAGCATCACTTCCGGGCGAGAACATCCCGCACAACCGATGCTCTCGACCGCAACTGACGCTCTCGACCGCAACTGATGTTCTCGGCGTGCACCGCCGACGGCGAGGCTATGCCTCTTCGGAACCCCGCGCGTGTTCGGCGTGCCAGTCCTGCCGCAGCTTCTTGGAAGCCAGGACGGCTTTCGCCTCTGCCTCGATCGCAGCGTCGATGAGCGCGGTGCCGCGCAACGGAAGCTGGATGGCGTACTCCGCCTTGATACCGGCCTGCAGCTCGCGAACCCGCTCGACTTCCGCGTCGACCTCGGCGCCGTACATGAGTGCCATGTTGCTGAGGTAGAGCCAGAGCAGGAACACGATCACGCCACCGAGGGTGCCGTATGTCCTGTCGTAGTTGCCGAAGTTGGAGACGTAGAAGAAGAATCCGAAGGTGGCGAGCGCCCACACGACGAGCGCGGTCAGTGCACCAACGGTCAGCCACCGGAACCTGTGCTGCTTGACGTTGGGCGTGGCGTAGTAGAGCATCGCGAGGATCATGACCGCAAGGAATGCGATCACCGGCCACTTGGCAATATTCCAGACCAGGAGCGCCGTGTCACCCAGGCCGATCACGCTACCGACGGCCTCGGCGATGTCGCCGCTCAGCACGATCATGAGCGCCATGAGGGTGAGGGTGATGAGCGAGATGACGGTGATCAGGAGGATGACCGGCTGGAACTTGAGGAACGGCCGACCTTCCTGCACGCTGTAGATCCGGTTCATCCCGCGCGAGAACGCCCGGACATAACCGGATGCCGACCAGATGGCACCGACGAGACCGATGACGAAACCGAGGCCGGCCGCGGGCGTCGCGGTCAGGTCCTCGATGGGCCCCCTCAGGCTCTCGACCGTGTCTCCCGGCGCGATCTCTCCGAAGATTTTGAGCAGGCCGTCGGTCACGTTGGTGCCCTGGTTGATGAGCGACAGCAGCGAGATGATGGCGAGGATCGCGGGGAACAGCGCGAGAACTGCGAAGTAGGTGAGCGAGGCGGCAATATCACCGACCTGGTCTTTGGTGAACTCGCGGAAGGCGCGCGAGTAGACGGCGAGCAGTCCCTTCGGCGTGAGCTTCGCACGTCGCGGGGCGTCGCGATCAGCGTCGGAGTCCTCGGCAAGTTCCTTATCGGACGGTGCAGACGCGAGGACCGTGTCCTCGTCGTCGCGCGCGGCCTGCGACCTCTCGTCGTTAGAAGTCGTCGCCATGGTCACCCCTTGCAATGGCCAGGGTGGCGGCGACAACGATGCCAGCGAGCGTGACGGCGACAGCGATGAGCATGCCCGTCGATACCTTCTCGCGAATGGCCGAAATGGTTGACGCGAGGTCCTCGCGGATCTCCTCGAGATTCAGGACCTGCACCGCCTCACCCATTTCCGGCCCGCGGTCTTTGCGGTCAGTGGGCAGCGTCATTCGCACATCGTTCTCGTCAACCATGCACTCACGATATCGGCACTCAAACATTTCGAGATAGGGGTTGCGATCCGACCGGCATCCGCGGACCCGCGGCGCAAGCCCCTGTGTTCATCCCGCAGGCTCCCTAGTGTTGGGGGGTGCCTTCGATCTCCGTCATCATCCCTGTCTACAACGACGCAGATTTGCTTCGCACCTGCCTGGCGGCGATCGCAGCTCAAACCCGGCCAGCCGACGAGGTCATCGTCGTCGACAACGCGTCGACGGATGCCTCGGCCGACGTGGCACGCGAGGCGGGCGCTCGTATCGTGCCTGAACCGCACCGCGGGATCCTGTGGGCGACCACCGCGGGTTTCGACGCGGCGACCGGAGACATCCTCGCGAGACTCGACGCAGACTCGGTTCCGCCACCACGCTGGCTGGAGCGAATCGAGGCGGACTTCCAGACGCAGCCGGAAGCATCCGCCATCACAGGGACCGCCTGGTTCTACGGCGGGACCGCATTCTCGCGCTGGTTCGGGCGGTATTGCTTCCTGGGTGCGTACTTCACGCTCATCGCGTACCTGCTCGGCCACCCTCCTCTCTTCGGATCCAACTTCGCGCTCAGGGCCGATGCGTGGCAGCGCATGCGCGACGGGCTTCACCTCTCACGCAACGACGTCCACGACGACCTCGATCTCAGCTACCGGATCGAGCCGGACATGCGCGTGATTTTCGACAGGAACCTCGGCATGTCGATCTCCGCTCGCCCATTCGGCACCGTTGCCGGCTTTCTCCGGCGGGTGGGATGGGGGTTTGCCACGGTGTTCGTCAACGAGCGGGAGCAACCCTTCTGGCGTCGACGCGCGGAACGCCGCGCGTCCGGGCTTATCGACGTTCCGCTGGCGCCGTGGCGTAAAGCTCAAGCAGGTCGCGACTGAGCTGATGCGGCGCCGTCTCGCAGGGGCTGTGGCCCGTGCGGTAGACCGCGATTGTTGCGCCGAGCTTCTGCGCGAACCGGCGATGGAGCCCAAGCGGCCAGAGATCGTGCATTCCAACGGCCACGAGCTTCGGAAACGGTTGAGCGGCGAGCGCGCCGGTCACATCGGGTGTTCTCGAAAGCAGGCCCATGACCTGCCGATGCGCCTCCGCGCGGGTGAGTGTGAAGCGCTCACGAACGAACCGTAATCTGCCCGGAGGAACCCGCTGCACATTCCACACGATGCCGAGCTTCATCAAGAGTGCGCTTCCACGCGCGTCCACGAAGCGATCGAGCCAGCCGATCCGCTTGATCGAACGGTAGGCCCTGCCGGAAACCGGCGGTGTACTGAGCAGCGTGAGACTCGAGACGAGGTCCGGCCTCTGCGCTGCGACGAGTTGCGCGACGACACCGGCAAACGAATACCCGAGCAGATGTGAGGGCGTGCTGCCCGCCTCGAGAAAGGCGATCAGGTCGCCCACTAACAGGTCATAGTCGTACTCGACGCGCGGAGGGCGGAGGTTCTCCGGTCCTGCCGGCCATGACTCGTACTGCCCGGCCAGGTCGAAACTCTGCACGAAATACCCCGCAGCGACGAGCTGCGGCATCACGAACCTGAAGTCCTCTTTCGAGCCGGTCACCCCGGGGACCAGGACAGCGCGTTCTGCCGACGGGGTCCCCGACTCCAGAGCGGCGAGCGGACCGCTCGGTGCACTGAAGGTCCAGCGGCGAGCGTCGGGCGCGAGACGGTCCCAGTCAACGTCCGGCAGGCTCTCGTCGAGCCTGGTCGGCAGGTCGCGCTCTGGCATGGCGACAATGTACCCCCGCAGCGCCGCGCGCTACAGGGCCAATGTCTGGGCGACTGCGGCATTCGCCCGCGTCATCCCGCCACGTCATCACGCCCGGGTCATTCCGCAAGCGGTTTGACCCGGCCTGCGACGCCATGCAGACTGGCCGTTCACCGTCACAGGGCCAGGCAACTGGCTCGCAAGCTGAGGAGAAACCATGTCGAATGTCAGCGACAAGAACCCGGATGCCCCCGACGAGGCTCTCCTCGGACCGGGCAGCACCGCAACAGGAGGTGGAACGTCACAGGGTTCTGTCCCGGAAAGTGCCGAGGGCGAGGACCACATCCGTCCCCTGAACCGGCCGGACGTGAACACGGACCCTGCCGATGATTCCGACGCTGACGCTGATGCCGACGAGGCTTGATCGCCCTTACCAGTGCAGTGGCATCCGTTGTCAAGGCCTTGAGGCATCGGCCGAACAACACCTACAGTGAAAACTGTCCAACCACACTGTGGTTCGCAACGACAGAAAGCGAGAAGCCTATGGGACTCGGAGACAAGATCGGCAACGGCGCTGAAGAAGCGATGGGCAAAGCCAAGGAAGGCCTTGGCGGAGCTACCGACAACGAAAAGCTTCAGGCCGATGGCCAAAAAGACCAGAGCAAGGCAAACCTCAAGCAGGCTGGCGAACACGTGAAGGATGCCTTCAACAAGTAGGCCAGTCGTGGCCCGGTTTCACCTCAGGTGGGACCGGGCCATTTGCATGCGTGGGCACAGGCACCAGCACGTCGATGGCGCGCCGTACATTTCGGATGTCGCGGGCCCTCAGATGTCGAGCGCTTCGCCGCGCTGCAGCCGCCTGCGGTCCTTTCGGGTGACCACCACGAGCGGGCCCTTCCGGAGAAACCGCGCGCGGGCGAAGAGGTAGAACCCGTACGCGACAAACCCGCTCGCCACCACGACGAGCAGAGCCCCGCCAAGGGGAAGAAACGCGACTACCCGGAGCGCACCGTCGACGCCGCGCGCGGCATCCGGATCGGCGAATGCCGCGGCACAGAGGAACAGCACGCCGGAGATCACGAGTGCCACACCCTTTGCCGTGTGCCCAAGAAGTCCAAGCGAGACGACGACATGGGAGCGTGTGCCGGAGAGCGGCTCGAGTTCCTCGCGGAAGTTGCGCGAAAGCCCACGGAAGATCAGCGTTCCGCCAACGGTGCCGACCAGCACGCCGACTGCGACGAGCGCGAAGACCCCGCCAGGGGTGTTGAGCAGGTCCGCACTGAGTGTTTGCGAAACCTCGGAGCCGTTATGGCGGCTACCGAGAGCGTAGAGCGCCGTCACCATCGCGATACCCGTGTAGCCGAGGCTCTTGGCAACGTTGGTCCACCGGCGGAGAAGAACGAGTTTCCGGTGAATTGAATACACCCGCGCCGCCTCGCTTCCCTGCAGGACGGCGAGGCCGATGAACGATGCTGAGGCAGCCCAGAGCAGAACGCTGCCGACCGGTGTAGAGCCGACAGCGGTGAGCGCTCCGGACTGGTCCGCCTGGCCGGACGCGCCCCAGGCGATCCCGATGGCGATGCAGCCGATGAGAATGTGAATGATCCCGTTGGCCACGAGGCCCGCCCGGGCGGCGATGCGCACCTTGGGATGGTCGTTCGCGCGTTCCGCAGCGTCCTTGATGCGTTCTCGCGCCGTTTCGCGAAGCTGCGTCACCCGGTCTGCCACCGCTCCCTCGCTCATCGCGGCATCGCGGCGGGTCTGCCGAACCGCGGCGCCGGGAGCGAATGTGTCACACGACCATTCTCTCCCGACTACCGGTATGTTTTCGCGATGACCCACTGACCCTCGTCCTGGATCGCATCCACGACCAGCGATTCGCCCTCGTCGTCTGTGACCTGAAACCGCCAGCCGATGCGCACGACGGGCGAGTGCGTGAGCAACGGGTGAGCGAAATCGGGTTCGCCGTAGATCCCTGTCGGGGTGTCGGAGACCCGCCATCGCTTGTCTTGCCAAAACATCCGCAACGGCCGGTCACCATCGGTCCACACGGTCGCGGTTCGATCCCTCACGGCGTTCATTGTGACTCCCTCATGCGTATCTATGTTCGAATGTTAAGGAGCATAGACAGCTTCCCCGCGACACGCCAAGCGTTCCTCGGAGAGCCTTGACAGACACGCGTGCGCCCGAGGCACTTGCCCTCGAGGGCACGGTCAACCGAGACTGGAAACCCCTCCCCGCCCGGCGCAGTTCTCCGGGGTGCGGCTCCACTCTCTGCGAAAGGCAACACGGTGCGGATTCTCTTCATTCGGCACGGTCAGACTCCGTCCAACGTGCGGGGCCTGCTCGACACCGCCTATCCGGGCCCCGGGCTGACCGCTCTCGGCACCCGTCAGGCCCGCGCGATCCCCCGGGCACTCCGCGCCGAGAAGATCGAAGAACTGTTCGCATCGACACTCATCAGGACCCAGCTCACCGCAGAACCCCTCGCCGTCGACCGCGGCCTCGACACCCGCATCATCGATGGCATCCACGAAATCGACGCGGGAGCGCTCGAGGGACACAGCGATCACGAGTCACACCTGACGTACCTGGAAACCGTCTTCGCCTGGGCGGGCGGCGATCTTTCCCGCTCCATGCCGGGCGGATACGACGGCCACGAGTTCTTCGAGAGATTTGACGGCGCCGTCGAGCGGGTCTCGCAGAGCGGCATGTCGACGGCGGCCGTGGTCAGCCATGGCGCCGCCATCCGCACCTGGGTCGCCGCTCGAGCCGCGAACATCGACGGGGATTACGCCGCCGAGCATCCGCTGTCGAACACGGGCGTCGTCATCGTGACCGGCAGCCCCGTCGACGGCTGGAACGTGGTGGAGTGGGACGGGGATCCCATCGGCGGCCACGACCTCTTCGACGCCTCAGCGGATGACGCGACCGGCGAAGCTGTGGGCTGAGCGCGGGGCACCCCGGGTACGAGGCCGGGTCACTCCCTCAAGGACCGCCCGCCCGTGTCGACCTGCCCATCAGCAACGAGCCACCGGACGCCGTCCGCAATCGTTGCCGCCGAGGTGAAACGCGGGGCATAGCCGAAGTCGGTCGCAGCCGCCGCGATGCTCATGGACGGGCTGCGCAAGATGTGTTCGCGTGACGCGTCGGCGTGTTCCGGTGTCAGCGTGGCGAGGAACTCCTCGAGCGGGGCGAACCGGAGCTGCGGTTCGCGGCCGAACCAGCGCGCGGCGGTCTCTGCGATCCCGCGGAGCGTCATGGCCCGTTCCGACACGACGTGGTAGCTCTTCCCCGCCACCGCGTCGGGGTGCGCGATCGCCTTGTGGAACGCCTGCGCGACGTCATCCGCGTGAACGTGGTGCACCGTCTCGAGCCCGAGGTTCGGCAGGACCAGCGGTTCGCCGGCGGCGAGGGTCTCCCACACGCCGGTGTCGAAGTTTCCCTGTGCGTTGACCATGGGCCAGCCGGGCCCGGAGATGTGCCCGGGGTGCAGAACCGCCGTCCGCAGGCCGCCGTTCCGGGTTTCAGCCGCCAGGAGGGCCTCGATCGCGGACTTGTTGGTTCCGTACTCGCCGATCGGGTGTCTGTCGTCCGACTCGCGCGTCGGCACGGCGACCGCTGGCCCGTGGACCCAGATCGTTCCTGCGCTGAGCAGAATCTCGACACGCCCTCGGAGAGCCTCAACGAGTTGCGCGGCAGAACTCTCGGTGAAACACATCATGTCGACGACCATGTCTGCGTTGAGTTCGGCGATCGCGCCGGCGAACGAGCCGTCGGAATCACCGGCTTCGCGATCGAGTTCGACCCGCCGAACCTGTCGCCACGCGACATCCTCTCGATACGGCGACCGGATGCCGCGGCTCACAGCGACGACGTCGTGTCCGGACGCAACCAACCGGGGAACGAGAGAGGTTCCAACGTGGCCCGTTGCACCGATGACGACGATCCGTGACATGTTCTGCACCTTTCGCTGGCGAGTGGATGGAGCGAGCTTATGCCACCGGTGGTGGCGGTGACGGAAACTCGGGCCGGTACCCGGCGAGTGTGCGTCGGAAGTGTCGGTGTCTGTTGCCGGCCTTTCGGTAGGAAGAAAGCTGGGCAAACGAAAGCTCAGGAGCCGCGGAGCTCGCCGCGCGCTATCGAGTCGCCGGAGTGAGCCGGGTTACCGTCGGCCGGCTCCCGGGACACATCGACGACCGTGTAGCGCGAGAGATCGACGCCCTCGGGAATTGCAAACGTGCCCGACTCGCCACCTAGCAGTCCAAGGCTGACCAGCCCGGAGGTCTCGGGATCGATAAGCCAGACCTCGGTCAGTCCTTCACCCGGCGCAGAGACGTCGACCACGATGTGGCGCACACCTGCCTCGTTCTCCTCGACGCGTGCCGAGCCGGAAACATCCCAGTCGGGGAACGGCTGGAGTTCGGCTTCGGCCAGGAGCCGCGGATCACCGGGACGGGAGACCAGCACGGTTCCCGCGATGCCCGCAATGAGCCCAACCACGAGCGACGCCGCAACGAGCAGGGCGGTCATCGGGCGGATCCTCCCCCTCCGCTGTTCGCGCTCAGGGCGAGTGGGCGAGGCGCGCCGGGAGGGCACCTGCAGTGGAGCGGCGACGCCAACCGTCACGGGTTGGGCCCCGCCGTCGCGCGGAACCGGTCCGAGCTCCGGGGACAGCTCGAGCTCCGCGTGGATCCGCTGCCACACAGAATCGGGCGCTTCAACGAGATCGGTGTCATCGAGCGCGCGCCCGGCGCTCACGAGGTGCTTCAATGCGTTGAGCTCGGCACTGCACAGGGCGCAGTTCTCGAGGTGCTCGCGCTGTGCGGCATCCGGTGTGTCTTCGCCGAAGGAGTAGAGAACCAACTCGTCGTCATCGAGGTGCATCATCAGTCACCTCCAATCGGGTGCGCAGCTTGCCAAGACTTCGCCGGATATGGCTCTTCACGGTGCCAAGCGGGATTCCTGTCGTCTCTGCGATCTCCGAGTGTGTCAGGTCGCCATAGAACGCGAGTGCCATGACTCGCCGGGGAACCGGGTCAAGGCGTTCAAGCTCATCGGCAATCATCAGTCGTTCGGCAACGTCCACCACCTCGGGTTGGGCACGTGTGCCCGACGCCTCCGCCCAGCTCTCCTCGATCCTGCGAACCCGTGAGCGTGCTTCCAGCGCGTCGGCGATGCGCCTGCGGGTGATTCCGACGAGCCACGCACCGAGCGGCCCCTTGGCCTCATCGAAGGTGTCACGGCCGCGCCACGCTGCGATGAAAACCTGTTGCGTCACATCCTCAGCGTCTGCATCGATGCCCAGAACCCGTCGGGCCAGGGAATACACAACGCGTGAGAATCGGGCATATGCGTCGGCGAGCGCGCGCTCGTCACCCGCACTGAATCGCGCGGCGATATCGGCATCGGTGGGGTCCGTCACGTCAGTGTGTGACCTCTCGATCCGGAATCGCGGTTGAGACGTTGGAGTCGGTCGGTGCTCGATCGGCGGCGCCGCCACCCACAGTCTCAACCATTCACCTCCTCGAGACCAGCCCTCCGAGTTGTCGTCGGAGCGGACCGGCCTGCTGTTCGTTGACATTGCGTCCCGCCGTCGTGCCGTGCTGAACTCCGGGTCGGCTCGCCGGACCGGGATGAAAGCGGGATGCGCCGCCGGAACCCAAGTCAGAGGCACCCGGCCAGGATCCGGCGACACAACCGCGCTCTCACAGGTACTTCCGTCTCAGACAGTGGTTTGGATGCACCGAGACCGAAACAGTGTGGAAACTTTTTTAGCTATGGCGGACGCTCCACGCCTGTCGTATGCTCCTTCGCGGGAGGCACCCATTCGGGGCATGAATATGCCATGACAAAGGAGTGCCGAACATGAAAAAGAAGAACACCGTCTCCGCGATCACCGCCGCCGTTGCGGCCCTGATCCTCGTCGGACCGATGGCACCAGCGAGTGCGCACGGATCCGCAACCCCCACCGGCTCGATCGTCGACGTCGCTGTGGCGGCATCCGGTGGCGGAACACCCGACAACAACCCGCACGATTACGATCTGCTCATCCAGGCGCTTGGCGCCACCGGGCTGGCCCCGGTGCTCGCCGACACCTCCCGTCGGTTCACGGTTTTCGCCCCGAACGACCGCGCGTTTGCCCGGCTCGTGACGGACCTGACGGGCACAGCGCCGGTCAGTGAAGCCGCGGCGCTGACGACGATCACGACGGCTCTGACCACCGAGCAGATCAGCAACGTCCTGCTGTATCACGTCGTGCCAGACCGCTCACTCGGAGCGATCGAGGTTCTGCTCTCGAGGTCGATCACTGTCGCAAATGGTGGAGTGATCAAGCCACGGCTGACCACGCTCCGCGATGAGAACACGAGCCTTCGCGACCCGCGCCTCATCCTGAAGCAGCTCAACATCCGCGCGAGCAATGGTGTCCTGCACGGCATTGACCGCGTACTCGCTCCCGCGGTGATCTAACTGCCGAGGGGGCCGGCGTTCTCGTTGAGGGCGTCGGCACCCTCGAGGCGGGCGCTGTCTCGCTACCGAGCAGCGGCTACTTCGTCACCGACGCGTCGTGCTCGTCGTGCGCGCGCTTGAGAAGCGCCATGAGCTCCACCTCATCGCGAACCCACTGCCGGTACTTGGGCTGCAGGGAACGGATGGCTTCTTCCTCAGCGAGGAGACGGGTGAAGACGCGATTGCGCTCGCTCTGGTCTGCCGTGTACTCGAGGTCGACGTATGCGGTCGCGTGGCGCCGCGCTCCGGAGATCGCTGCATGTGCTTTGCCCTTCGGACTCAGCATCGACGCCACGACAGTGACGACGAGTACCCCGAGGATGAAGGTCAGCGAGACGCCGGTGCTGATCTCGACGACGGGAACGTGCTCTCCGTTGTTGATGAACGGCACGTTGTTCTCGTGCAACGCGTGCAGGATCAGCTTGACGCCGATGAAGCCGAGAATCGCGGCGAGCCCGTAGGACAGGTAGACGAGGCGGTCGAGGAGCCCGTCGATGAGGAAGAAGAGCTGGCGAAGTCCGAGCAGCGAGAACGCCGTCGCTGTGAACACGATGAAGACGTCTTGCGTGAGGCCGAAGATTGCGGGGATCGAGTCGAGCGCGAAGAGAATGTCGGTACCGCCGATGGCCACCATCACGAGGAGCATCGGGGTGAGAACGCGCTTGCCGTTCTCCACGGTGATCAGCTTGTCTCCGTCGTAGTGCTCCGAAGTCGGGAGCACTTTCCTCGCTAACCGGATGATGAGGTTGTCTGCCTCATCTTTCTCGTCCTTTTTAGGCTTCAGCATGTTGCCCGCCGTGAGCAGGAGGATGAGACCGAAGAAATAGAAGATCCAGGCAAACGAATTGATCAGGGCTGCTCCGAGGAAGATGAACGCGGTCCTGGCGATAAGGGAGAAGACGATTCCGAACAGCAGCACCTTTTGCTGGTCTTCGCGGGGCACCCGGAAGCTCGACATGATGATCAGGAAGACGAAGAGGTTGTCAACAGACAGCGCCTTCTCGGTGATGTAACCGGCAAAGTACTCCGACCCGGGATCAGCGCCGCCGAAAATGAGAACGCCGAGGCCGAAAACGATCGCAATGCCGATGTAGATCGACGACCAGATCGCCGCTTCCTTGAGCGTCGGGATGTGCGCCTTCCGCACATGGAAGAAGAAGTCGAAGGCGAGCAACGCCAGAATGAAGACAATCGTGAGGGTCCAGATCAAAGGCGATACCTGCACGGTTCTGCTTTCGTTCGAGGCCGGCAATCGGTGCGCCGCACCGTGGAGTCAGAACCAGCCTACGCGGGTGGGGTCGCAGGGTTCCAGAGCGGACGCCACGACCACGAGAACGCGAGGTGCCCGGCGCGACTACGCGGGGGTTCGGATGCCCTCGGCAGAGAACATCCGGTCGAGGAATACCCGGCCGGCCCCGCGCAGGCCGGCCGTCGCGGGGTAGCGGGCCACATCCACAGAGAGCTGTTCGGTCACCATGGGGAGGCAGTCGGCATAGAGGGTGGCACGAACGCCCGCGACGAACACCGAGGAATTGGCAAGCACACCGCCGAGGACGAGGCGGTCTGGGTTGAAGAAGTTGACGATCGTCGCGAGCACGCCTCCCGTCATGACACCGGCGTTTCGCAGCAACCCCGTCGCCGTCGGATGCGCGTCCTGGGCGAGCTCAATCATCGCTTCAACCGACTGCACGTCTGTCCCCGCTACCCGCATCTCCTTCACGAGCGCGTTGCCGGATGCCAGTGCATCGAGACATCCGGTACGACCGCACGAGCAGGGCACGGGAGCCGCACCGGGCACTGACACGTGGCTGATGTCTCCGGCCCAACCGTTGCTTCCGGTGTACAGGGCACCCCCGGAGATGATGCCACAACCGATTCCCGAACCCACTTTGATGAGCACCTGGTTGTCATAAACGTCACCGTCGACGTCGAGCAGTTCCCCGACCGCCATGAGGTTGGCGTCGTTATTGACGATCACGGGAACCGAAACGAATTGCTTCATGACCTCGGCGACGGTCACGCCGTTCCACCCGGGCATGCGCGATGGAGAGATGACCTGGTTCGACGCTGAGGAGACGGGGCCCGGCACACCGACCGAGATCCCGCAAAGACGCGTGGTTACGGGCGCATCCGCATCAACGACCATCTTGCTGAGGGTTGTCGCGGCGAGGGCGAGCACCTCGTGCGGTCCGGCCGCGATGTCGAGCGACATGTGTTGCTCAGCGAGAAGCGTCCCGGCGAAATCAACGAGCCCGAACGACGCCCGGTCGACGCCGAGGTCGACGCAGCCAACTAAGCCAGCATTGCCGCGAATTTCAAGGTGACGCGGCCGGCGGCCCCCTCGGGACTCACCCGGACCGGTCTCAACGATATGGCCCCGGCCGATGAGCGCATCGACGCGCGCCGCAACAGTCGATGGCGACAGACCGGTCATCTTCGCGAGCGCAGCCCGCGAATTTGCCCGGCCGGAACGGAGAGCGGCGAGAATCTCGACGCTCTGTGGCGAATACGGCTGCGGCAAACGTGGCAACTCGGTCACCATCACCACCTCTATCGCTGACCTGAATCGAATAAGTTAATCCAGTCTTGCACAAAGTTGATCGAAATATACGTGTAACAATCTGTTGTTAGGTTGATCCCGCTTCCCGGAGCGCATTGACCCGGATGGCAACGCGGCCCGGCCGCACCACGAAATGTAAGGCGGCTCATGGCTCAGCGGAACGGCACCACGGCGACCGACATGGTCGTTATGCGTGACGTGCAGAAGCACTTCGGCGAGCACCACGTGCTCAAAGACGTCAATCTCACGGTCGCCACGCAGGAAGTCGTTGTGGTCGTCGGCCCATCTGGCTCCGGCAAGTCGACGCTCTGCCGGTGCATCAACCGACTGGAGACGGTCACCTCCGGCGAGATTCTCGTAGACGGCTCCGAGTTGCCCCAGGAGGGCAAAGACCTCGCCAGGCTGCGCGCCGATGTCGGCATGGTATTCCAGTCGTTCAATCTCTTCGCTCACCGAACGATCCTCGACAACGTCGCGCTCGCTCCCATGAAGGTTCGCGGCATCTCAAAGCGCGATGCAATGACCCACGCCCTCGAACTCCTCGACCGTGTCGGTATTGCTGACAAAGCCGATAGTTTCCCTGCCCAACTCTCCGGTGGGCAGCAGCAGCGAGCAGCCATCGCCCGCGCGCTCGCCATGCGCCCCAAAGTGCTCCTGTTCGACGAGCCGACTTCGGCACTCGACCCTGAAATGGTCAACGAAGTACTCGACGTCATGATCTCGCTCGCAAAGGAGGGAATGACGATGGTCGTCGTCACCCACGAAATGGGGTTCGCCCGTCGCGCTGCCGACCGCGTCATTTTCATGGACGCCGGGCGCATCGTCGAGGAGAACTCGCCTGCCGAGTTCTTCGACAACCCGCAAAGCGAGCGCGCTCAAGCGTTCCTCTCCAAGATCCTGGCCCATTGATCGTCTCTCATGAATTCAACGATGAAAGGTACTAACTTGCGCACTTCACAATCCCCCTTCCGCCGGGCGCTCCCCCTCGCCGCCGTCGCTCTTACGGCCATGCTTGGCCTCTCCGCCTGCTCCGGCTCCGGCTCCGACGCAGCGGTTCCCGGTGCCGAGCCAGACACCTCAAAGGAGTCGTCGCTCACCGAGGTCTACAAGAACGCCGTCGTGGCGGAAGCAGCAGACATCCTTCCCGACTCCACGATGGCAAAGATCAAGGAGCGCGGAAAGCTGATTGTCGGTGAAGCGCTCGACGCTCCGCTGCTCTCTCAGCAGGACCCTTCGAACCCCGAGAACGTCGAGGGCTTTGACGCGGACCTCGCCAAACTGCTCGCGATCTATATCCTGGGTGAACCGAACGTCGAGATCATTCCGCCGGCGTCCGAGACCCGTGAAGCCCTCCTGCAAAACGGCACCGTGGACGTGGTCTTCAACACCTATACGATCACCGAGGAGCGCGCTGAACAGGTCTCCTTCGCCGGCCCATACCTCGAGTCAGGCCTCGCCGTTGCGGTCAAGGCCGACAATGACGACATCAAGGGAATCGAAGACCTCGCTAACAAGAAGGTCATCGTTGGAGCAAACACCCCCGCCGTCACCGCCGTGCCCGCTGAGCAGCCCACCGCGACCCTTGTGAGCTTCTCAACCGACCCGCAGGCGATGAAGGCACTCAAGCAGGGCCGGGGCGACGCGTACGTGCAGGACTTCACTCTGCTCGCGTCGAACGCGGCATCCGACCCGTCGGTCAAGGTCGTGGGCCAGCCCTTCACAACCGAGGCTTACGGCATCGGGCTCAAGCACGACGATGAGGACTTCAAGACCTTCATCAACGAGTGGCTGATCAAGATTCAGGAAGACGGCACCTGGGCAAAGGTCTGGGACGCGACGCTCGGCGCCGCTGTTGAGTCCGAGACCCCTGAGGCCCCCGAAATCGGTTCCGTTCCGGGCTCTTAACGGTCTGCCGGTTGCCGTGTCCACTCACGGCAACCGGCTCTGGGCGTCCGCGAGCGGACGCGCTCGCACCCCCGTCATAAGGAAATAATGGAGATCTTCGTCGATAGCGCAGGACCATTGCTGTCCGCGCTCGGAACGACCATCCTGATGGCGCTCGTCGCCGGGATCGGCTCACTACTGTTAGGCACGCTCATTGTCGCCGCCCGAATCAGCCCGATCCCCGTGCTGCGCGGGGCGGCGTTCGCCTACGTTCAGTTTTTTGTGAACGTTCCACTACTTGTCTTGCTCGTGCTTGCGGTCTTCGCACTTCCCGACGCCGGCATCCTGCTCCCGCTGGGGCCCACAGCGGTCATCGTCCTGATCCTCTATGAGGCCGCCTACGTGGCCGAGGCGATCCGGAGTGGCGTCAACACCGTCGGCAACGGGCAGATCGAGGCGAGTCGCGCGCTCGGATTCACCCTCGTCCAGACGCTGCGCCTCATTGTCATTCCGCAATCGCTGCGTGCTGCCGTCCAGCCGATCGGAAACGTGATGATAGCGCTCACCATGAACACGGCTCTTGCGGCCGCGGTTGGCGTCGTCGAACTCACTGCCGCCGCGAACAAGCTCAACCTCATCGAAGCGCAGCCGATTCTCATCTTCACTGCGGCCGGGTTGGCGTACATGCTCCTGGCTCTCGTGATCGGCCTCAGTGCCGGCCGCATCGAGCGAAAGGTGGCGATTCTCCGATGAGCGCCGCAACAGGCATCCGTCCGGCCCGCCGGAAGGGACCGGCGCAGCACACGGTCTCGCTGTATGACGAGCCGGGGCCACGCACGCGCCGCACCATTCGACTCTGGTCTGTGATCGTCACGGTTCTGCTATTCGCGGCCGTCGGCGCGGGGCTTTATCAGTTCGGATCACGTGGTCAGCTCGACGCGGACAAGTGGACGCCGTTTTTGCAGTGGCCCATCTGGCAGTATCTCTTCGTTGGGCTATGGGGCACCATCCAGGCCGCCGCCCTGGTAGCTGTGCTTGGCGGACTCCTCGGTGTGCTCCTCGCGCTCGGACGGCTGAGCAACGTGCGGCTGATTCGCTGGGCGTGCACGGGTTATATCGAAATCGCCCGCACGATCCCCGTTCTGCTTCTGATCTACCTGATGCTGTTCGGCCTGCCGCAGCTCGGACTCAACTTCCCGCTGATCTGGAAACTCGTCATTCCGCTCACGATCGCGAATTCGGCGGCCTTCGCCGAGATCGTTCGCGCCGGAATCCTCGGTTTGTCACGGGGCCAGCGCGAGGCAAGCCTGAGTCTCGGAATGTCCGAGGCGCAGACCACGCGACTCATCGTGCTTCCCCAGGCGCTGAGGTTCGCCGCGCCTTCGCTAATCACCCAACTCGTCAGCCTCGTCAAGGACACGTCGCTCGGCTACATCGTCGCGTTCACCGAGCTTCTCTATCGCGGCCAGGTGCTCTCCTCATTCAACCAGTTGCTGATCCAGACCTTCGTTGTCGTCACACTGATTTACCTGGTGTTCAATGGCGCGCTGTCGGCACTGGCGGCGCGGCTGCGCACCAGCCCAACGAAGCGAAGCCCCGCGAAGCCTGGTGCTCCCGCTGTGGCACCGCTTGCCGGAACGCCGATTCTCGACTGAGCAAATCGCTCGCTTTTCACCACCAACCGATTGTCGCTCGCCGCGACGAAGGAGCACCCGTGACACTGTCCAACGCCGGATTCAACCTCGCAGAACTGGCCGTCATCGTGCGGTCCGGGGTCCCGGAAAGCCGCCACTTTGGCTGGCTGGTGGCCCTCGACGCCAACGGGACCGTCGCCGCACACCTTGGTGACGATTCAATACAGGTGCTGCCGCGGTCGACGACAAAGCCGTTACAGGCGCTCGCATGTCTCATTGCCGGAGCAGACCTGAGCGATGAGGAGCTGGCAATCGCGGCAGGAAGTCACACGGGAGAGGATGCTCACGCGGAGGCTGTTCGCAGCATCCTCTCTCGCGCACAGCTCGACGAATCAGCGCTGCGCTGCCCGGTCGACTGGCCCGAAGACGAGCCGACCAGGGAGCGCCTTATCCGCGATGGTGAAACACGCTCGCGGGTGCGAATGAACTGTTCCGGAAAGCACGCGGCGATGTTGCTTGCGTGCGTGACCAACGGATGGGACACGTCGAGTTACCTCGAGCCGTCGCATCCCCTGCAGCGGCTTATCCTCGAGACAGTCCAGCGGATGTCGGGGGTCGAGGTCGCCCACACCGCCGTCGACGGCTGCGGCGCGCCCCTCTTCAGCACGACGGTCGAAGGACTCGCCCGCGCATTCCGAGGACTCGTCGCGGCCGAGGAAGGAACCAACGAGCGCCGCGTGGCCGACGCTATGCGTTCCCACCCGTTCTTCGTCGGAGGAGACAATCACGCCAATAGCGACACCATGAGCCGCATCCCGGGCGTGCTCGCTAAGGGCGGCGCTGAAGGCGTGATCGGAATGGCTGCGGCGAGCGGGCAGGCTGTCGCTATGAAAATCGTTGACGGAAGCCCACGGGCGACCACGCTGCTCGCCCTCAGGATCCTCGGTGCGCTTGGTGTCGACACCTCGGCCGCTGGGTCTCTCACCGAACTGCCCATTCTTGGTGGCGGCATCCCCGTCGGCTCCATAGTGCCCGGCGCAGACGTCGAAGACTGGCTTACAGCGACACGCACCGGGATTCGGTAATCGTGGGGGAAACAGGCGCCCGACCGCTGGCAGAGATCTGTGTCGACGACCTAGATGGCGCACTCGCCGCTGATCGAGCCGGTGCAGACAGGATCGAACTCTGCGCCAATCTCATGGAGGGGGGAACGACCCCGAGCATGGGCCTCATCCGCTCGGTGTTCGACACGGTCGAACACGTCGGGGTTCAGGTCATCGTGCGTCCGCGGGGCGGGGATTTTTCCTACAGCCCCCAAGAAATCGACGTGATGTGCAACGACCTGCGGGCGATCACTGAGGCTTCGGCGAACGGGCGCACTCCAGTGGGAGTTGTCGTCGGTGCGCTGACGCCGACCGGTGAGGTCGACGCCCCGGCGATGAAGCGCCTTGCCGCCGCTGCCGCCCCTCTACCGATCACCTTTCACAAAGCGTTCGACGCAACGAGGAACCTGCTCGAGGCATACGACGCCCTCTCTGCTCTCGGGGTCGAGAGGATTCTGACCTCCGGCGGGCCGGGAACAGCACGTGACGGAGTCCAGGTTCTTGCGGAACTCGTGCGCCGCTCAGCCGCAGGCACCGAAGCCGCCGACCACGCCGTGCCGCGACCGAGCATCCTCGTTGCAGGGTCGGTACGGGCGAACAACGTTCGCGCGATTCTGGACGCCACCGGTGCACATGAAGTGCACGCGCGGCTGCAAATACCCTCGAGCCGCAACGACGGTACGTTACGGACCGACCAGGCCAGCATCGCGGAATTCCTGACCGAGTTGGATACCATCCGCTCACCTGGCGACGCCCGCTTCCGCGTGGCGTCCGCCGCCGCTGTCTCTCGCGACACTGCTGCCGCCGGCGACGACAGGCCCGTCGTCCTTGCGCTGGACGTGGGTGGGACAAACCTCAAGGCAGCGATCGTCGACGTCGCTGGCAGGACCATCGCGTCGCGTTCGGTTGGAGCTGGCAGCACCGGCACCGAATCGCTCGAACGAATCGTCGAGCTCTTGGTGTTCCTGCGAGACCGCGCCCAGAGGGCCGGACACACGGTGATCGGTGTGGGAGTGGCTACGCCCGGAATGGTCGATGCGAGCAACGGAATCGTGCGATTCGCGTCGTCACTTGACTGGACCGACCTTCCGCTCGGCCCGATCCTGTCAGCCAGGCTCGGCGTCCCTGTCGAGATTGGCCATGACGTCCGCTCGAGCGGACTCGCCGAGAGCATGTTCGGGGCATCAGCCGATGCCGGTCATTCTGTGCTCGTCGCTATCGGGACCGGCGTCGCCGCATCCATACTCAGTGGTGGCCACGCCGTTGTCGGGGCGATCACGACCGCGGGCGAACTTGGTCACATCCCCGCCATTCCCGACGGTGAAGCTTGTGTCTGCGGCCAGCGGGGCTGCCTCGAGGTCTATCTCTCAGGTGCTGGTCTTGCTCGCCGGTACGCCGCGGCCGGAGGCGAGCCCAGCCTCGATGCTGCTGCGATTTCCAGCCGACTCGACTCGGACCCTGTTGCTGCTCGCGTGTGGGCGGAGGGAGTGCGCGCATTTGCTCTCGGACTCGCCTCGCTGACCTTGCTCGTCGACCCGGCGATCATCGTCCTCACCGGAGGGGTGTCGCGCGCTGGAGCTCTCCTGCTCGACCCGGTGCGTTCCGAGCTACAGAAATCGTTGTCCTGGCGGGATGCTCCAGAGATCCGCCTGTCGGTACTAGGCACCTCAGGAGCTCGCATCGGAGCAGCGGTTCTCGCATTCCGCGCGGCGGGTCGGGGCGAGACGCCTGCATCATGGAGACGGGCGGATGTCCTAACGGAGACGCACTTGCACGTTCCCGTCATCGGCTGAACCCTGGTTGTGCGCACCTCCTGACTCGGGGGGAACGGGTCAGGAGGCTGGGCTACCAAGAAGGCGGAGCAAACTGGCCAGTTGGGCGCGCTGCGCCCCCGTGAGCAATTCGAGCTCGTCGGCCTCGAGCCGCACGAGCGCGACCATCGCGGCATCGACGCGCGCCGTGCCGTCGTCCGTCAAACGCGCCAGGTTGCTTCTGCCGTCATTGGGATTGGGCTTACGCACGATCAAACCGCGCTCGTGGAGGTTTTCGAGGCGGTTGGTCATCGCTGGAGTGCCGATCATGGTCGCTCGCGACAGCGCCATTGGACTCATTTCGTGCGGAGGGTCAGCGCGCCGAAGCGCGGCAAGAACATCAAACTCCCAGCTGCTCAGGTCGGATCGGCGGAATGCGTCTGCCCGAAGCTCGTTGAGCCGGAGAGCTACCCGGCGCAGTCTCGACATGACGTCAAGCGGAGTGAAGTCGACCTCCGGAATGCGCGCAGCCCAGGCATCAACGAGCAGGTCAACCTCGTCGTCGTCGTTCATGCTGCCCACATCCTTCGAAGAGCCCGCCGATACGGTGATCCGCACGACGCCATGCGGTAAGTCTGCAGACTTCCCCCTCGACCGTGCAACCGGCGCACCGAATGGTTGGCCGCAAATGCCGGTCAGACCTTGTTAACTGGAGGTCGGCCATCACCCTGATGGCTGATGATTCAGCAGCACGAGGAGATGACCACCCGATGACGCAACGTCCCGCGCTGCCCGAACTGTACGAGCGCATGGTCGAGGCCGAGCTCACGGAGATACATCCGTGGGCCCTCCTCCTCGGAGACAAGTGGGAACACCGCGCCACTCATATTGAGGAGGTCTTCCCCGGCTGGGAAATCGTGCCTTTCGCGAGGAGGACCGACAATGATGACGTCGCGTGCTGGGACGGTCATCGCGTCGTACTCATCGACGACTACGACCTCATGCGGGACAACGGAGTGGTGAGACGCCACGTGATGAGGGAATACCCGTCGATGGACGAGTGGTTGCACACAGCGGTCCAGGACTTTATTGAGTTCGGGCCGTTATAGACGCGTCGGAGCGTCGCCGACGTGGGCATCGACGACGATGCGTTTCTCGAAAACCTCTACAATATTGTCGGCGGTGGTACGGAATCCACACAGTCCGTGCCAGCCGCGATCGCCCTCGCTGTCAGGTCCAGGGCTGATCCGCACCGCTGCGCGCTCCTCGCCGCAAACCTCGGTGACGATACCCACACGATCGGGGCTATGGCCGTTGGTCTGGCGGGAGCGGTTGGAGGGTTCTCGTCCATCGACACGGACCTCGTCACCACACTCGACAGGGTGAACGGGCATCCGTTCGCCGACATCGCTACCCGTCTCGCCGCCCTGAGGCAGAGCTCCACCGAATAAGGCAACACATGAAACCGCTCGTCGAACTTCACGTCCACATCGAAGGCACCCTCGAACCAGAAATGGTGTTCGACCTCGCGACCAGAAATAACATCGCGCTCCCCTACGCCAGTGTCGACGCCCTGCGCGAACTGATGGAGTTCGATGACCTCCCCTCGTTCCTCGACCTTTACTACGAGTGCTGCGCGGTCCTGCGCACTCGCGAGGATTTCCGTGACCTGATGGTGGCGTACCTCCGTCGGGCAGCTGCGGCCGGTGTCGCACACGCCGAGATTTTCTTCGACCCACAGACGCACACCCTCCGAGGCGTGCCCGTCGACGACGTCATCGATGGGCTGCTCGACGGCATCGCGGCAGCGCGCGACGATCTCGAGGTGACAGCCGGACTCATCCTGTGCTTCCTTCGCGATCGTCCGGTCGCCGAGGCAGCAGCAACGCTTGAATCAGCAGCACACCGCGCGGGCGATCTGCTCGGTGTCGGGCTCGATTCGGCGGAGGTCGGTTATCCGCCGCACCTCTTCGCCGAGGTCTTCGAGCGCGCCCGCGAACTGGGCCTCCGCACTGTGGCCCACGCCGGCGAAGAGGGCCCGGCTGAATACGTCAGTCAGGCACTCGACGTGTTGCGGGCCGAACGCATCGATCACGGCATCCGTTCGCTGGAAGACCCGGAGCTGGTCGAGCGTCTGCGCAGAGATCAGACGCCCCTCACTATCTGCCCGTTCTCGAACGTGCGGTTGCGCGCGGTGGCGGATCTTGCTGGCCACCCGTTGAAGCGGATGCTGGATGCCGGCCTCAACGTCTCAATTCACTCCGACGATCCCGCGTACTTCGGCGGTTACATCGATGACAACCATCGCGAGATTGAAGCGGCGCTCGGCCTGTCGGCCTCAGACCTCGACACGCTCGCGACGAATGCGATCAACTCGGCATTCATCACCGACGAGCGGCGAAACGAGCTGCTCGGCTAGAGGCACGACTGGTATCGCGCTTCGTGGTTTTTCGCGAACGAGTCCCCGCAAAGCCGGGGGTACAACAGGGCCCCGAGTGTTTTCGTTGAAGCGACCTAGGCTGACGTCGTGAGCCGCAGAAAGCTTCACGACGACAACACAGGGAGAGCCGTTCATGACCACAATCGGAATTCTCGGCGCCGGCCAGGCGGGAAGTACGCTCGCTCGCGCGGCGATTGCGGCGGGTTATGACGTCGTCATCGCCAACTCCCGTGGGCCGGAGACGCTGAGGGGCCTCGTCCGAGCGCTGGGTCCGATGGCGCGTGCCGCGTCCGCTGCGGACGCTGCCGCCGCCGCGGACTTCGCGGTGGCCGCCTTCCGGTACACGCCGAGCGACGCGCTGCCGGTCGCGGAACTCGCGGGAAAGGTCGTGATCGACAACAACAACTACATGCCCTGGCGCGACGGTAACTTTCCCGAGGTGGATTCCGGACGGAAGACGATTCACGAACTACGGCAGGAACAACTGCCCGAATCCAAGGTCACGAAGGCGTTCACGCACGTCCAGTTTCACGAGCGCCACCTGATCCGCGTTCCAAGCGATGCGCTGCCTGCGTTACTCCGGCTGGCGAGGCCAGCCGGTGCACCCGACCGCAAGGCGCTGGTGGTCTCGAGCAACTACCCGGATGCTGTCGAGCTGGTGACTCGCTTCTACGACGATCTCGGGTTCGACGCCGTCGATAACAGCCCGCTGAGCGAATCGTGGCGCAGTGCGCCCGGCACACCGATGTGGCGCCATCACGTCGACGGACAGAGTCGCGACGAACTCATCCGCAACCTCGAGCGGGCCCAGCGCATCACGACCTGAACTCTCTGGGGTCGTCGCCGACCTTGCCCGAATCGCGCTAGCGACTAGCCACTGGGACTCTGACGCGAACGTCGTGTTCGCGCTCAGGGGCCTTGTGTTCGCCCTCGGGTGCTTTCTGGTGCCCTGGTTCGTCGACCGTTTCGGGCTCAGCCAGAAGAACAAGCCCTCCCGGACCAAACGACGACTGAGTCAGCCGCTCAATCCATGCTCGATTCAGCGCCGGCATTTCATTGGCGGTGTAGTCATATCGCAAGGAAAGAGTGGGGTGCATCCAGATGGTCGTTCGTCCACCCTCCGGGGCTGGCCAGGTGAAGTAGCAGGACTCGCCTCGCCGTAATTTGGCACCGATCACCACTTGAAGATGCGCAAGCGTGCGGTCGTCAAACTCGATAGGGGTGCCGCCGTCGTAGGTAAGAGTACCCATAGAAATCTCCTGAAATCGTCCGTTTGCACGTCCCAGGGTCCGGGGGAATCAGCTACACACCCATACTAGGTGCGCACCAAATCGAGCGCTAATGGTTTTTCCTGGCAGCATCTCGACGGCTCCCGACAGGACGAAGGCCGGAGGTAGCCGTTGACACCCTTCAACCAGTGCTGAGTTCGCTGGGGTTCCGTTACCCGGCACCCGGCACGAGCGTTCATGCGCACGTGCCGGGTGCTGTGCTGTCTGGAGCCGAAGTTGTGGTCTTCAGCGGAAGTATGGTTTGCGGCGGATCCACTCGGCGATAGCGACCTTGGGTTTGCCGTTCACCATGGTGACGGTGAACACCCCGGTGTCGACCATCCGGTGGTGGAACCAACAGAACAACACACCATTATCAATGTGAGTGGGGCCGCCTTCGGAGTGGGGAATGACGTGGTGCGCTTCGCACCCGGTCGCCGGGATCTGACAGTCCGGCATCCCACAAGTCGGACCGTCACGGGCGATCATTCCCATCCGCTGCGACCGGTTGAACCCGCGTTGGTCGTTACCAAGGGCAACGACGGTGCCGTCAGGGTCGATAAATACCGGGATGATGCTGGCATCACAGAGAATCTGGGTGATCGTTGACGCCGCCACCGGGCTGTTCACTCCCACGATCTGCCCGGTGCCGGTCTTCGAGTCGATGACCTCCGCGTTGACGGTGACCACGACAGTGGGTGCCGCGCCGGTGACACTGGGTGCGTCGGCGGAGCGGGCGAGGGCGTCGATCATGGCCGCGAACACGTCCGCACGCTGTTGCCCGGCGGTCCGGCGGGCCCGGATCGGCTCATCCGGCGCCTGATCCTGCGTCTGGTCCTGCCTCTGGTCGTGCGTCTGGTCGTGCGTCTGATCCTGCGTCTGATCCTGCGTCTGATCCTGCGCCTGGTCGTGCGCCTCGCCCGGTGTGGCATTCGGCGCACCGTCTGCCCCGGCGGGGTCGGTTGTCTCGTATCGGTCCGCGGTCTTCGGACTCAGTACCGCATCCAACAGGGCGTGGAGTTTCGCGCCGACGTCAACGGTGACCTGGCCACCGAACTTCACCAACCCGTCCTTCGCCGCACGAGCGATCCAGAAATCGCGTTTCTGGAACGCTTTGTCGGTATTGGGTTCAATCCCGTCTTCATCCAACCGGTCCCGCCACTGCCTGGCTTGAATACCCACCAGATCGGCCGACATGGGCAACCCGTCGCGCCAGCCCGCACCGACCGCCTCAGTGACCAAAGTGCGCTCCGCGATAGTCAGGTGCTCGACTTCTGCGCGGGGTGCAGCCAACGACAGTTCACGGGTGATCGCCTCGGCTGTTTCCACCCCGATCAAACCCCGCCGGAACGCCTCCCCCACCACCGGGAACAACGGCGGCAACGGGAACCCGGCATCGCTGACGCGGCGACAGGTCCGCTGACCGACCCGGATCAACCGGGACGCTGCCGCGGACGACACCCCGGTAATCACCTCAATCAGATGCGACGGACGCTGGTAGTTATGCTTCACCGCCAACCCCTCGTTACCGCGGGCGGGGTCGGACCGGCCAGCGACCTCCGCACTCAACGCCGCGAGCACCGCCTCACCGGCTCGCACCACCCCGGCAACCTGACCCAGCTGCGTCAACACCTCTTCGCCGGTCAACCGGTCGAGATGATCCAGGTCGAGAACATCGACGACCTGGCCCAGGTGTGTGAGCAACCCGGTGAGCGCACTCTCACCCTCCGGCACCGATGCCGGCGGAAAGTCACTCACCGCGAGACTCATAGCACCCGCACACCCCCACCAGTCGAGCCATCCGAGTCAAGGACACAAGGCACGGCCACACCCGAATACGCTCCACCGAAACGATGGCGGATCGGACTGCTGACCGGGATGTTCATGACTTCAGTACACACCCAACCACTGACATTGACCTGCCGCGCCAACGGCATCCCGCCCGGGCCGCTGCAGGCATCCGAATGCCGCACCAGAACGGTGACGGATCGGGCTGCTGACCGGGATGTTCATGACTCCAGTACACACCCAACCACTGACATCGGCGTCGCGGAGGTGGGTGCAGAAGAACACCGTGCCTTTGCCGAGAGTCACACCCCGCCGAGCACGCCCTTACCGAGTCGAGACGACCTGCGCGTCACTTCTCGACGCCTTCAGGAAACCACTCGCGATATCCCACAGCCCGAGCACCACAACTGCCGCGGCGGTGATGCCCGCGATCCACCGCGCGGTGGCAACATCCCAGTCGACGCTCGACAGGAACGACCAGTCGAAGACCTGGTCAGTCGCGAGCAACCAGAGTGCGGGAATCACGAACAACACGGCGACTCCGAGGTTCACGGCAGCGAGCGGGAGCGTCCAGCGCCCAACCGCGAAGAGCACCACGGCGAAGACGGCCTCGAGAACCAGCACAGCGATCAGGTATGGCAGCCAGAAATTCCACAGGTGCTCCTGCAGAACCAGAACCGGTTTTCCCTCCAGATACAGCAGCGAGCCCACCCGCTGCCAGAGCAGTAGACCGATGGAGAAGGCAAGGAGAATCACCGTCGCGATCGTGTCAGCGAGCGAGACCTGTTTGTGGCGCTCGATCGGCGGAAGCATCTCAGGAGCCCACGTCTTGAGCCCGAGCGAGCTGCGTCGGACTCCTGTGCGTTGCAGAATTGCGAACACGAGGGTCACCCAGAACGCCACCTGAATCAGCGCACCGATACACGCACTGAGAGCGGCACTGAAGGCGATGATCGGATCTTGCGGCTCGATGGCCATCCGGATGACAAGCACACCAACGAAGGATGTTGCACCCACGATCCAGAGGAGAAGTTTCAGAACGCGCAACCAGGAGAGGTAGAGGTCCGGCCCGACCAGGTACAGCGGCTGCTCGGCGTAGCGCGCGGCCAGCTGACGAGGGTCACCGAACTCGGTGAGCACAGTGCTCTCCGCTTCGGCGGGCGCCTGGCCACTGTCAATACGCGCTTCGATGGCATCCGTAATTGATCCACGCAGTTCGCGATCGATATCGTCGCGGTTCTCTTCGGGGATGGACTTGAGGGCGGCGAAGACGTAGCGGTCGGTGAGAGTCGTCATGATCGTCCTTCTTCGTTGAGCTGGTGAATGGAGGAGTGGAGGTCATCCCACTCCGCGAGGAGCAGGTCGAGCAGTTCGCTGCCCTTCTCACTGGTGGTGTAAAACTTGCGGGGCCTCGCCTCGTCTGTGTCCCAGGAGCTGGTCAGCAGCCCCTGTTTTTCGAGTCGGCGCAAGAGCGGGTACAGGGTGTTGGCCTCGACGGCAAACCCGGCCTGCTCGAGAGCTTCGAGGAGGCCGTAGCCGTATCCGGGGCGCTTCAGCACGGACAGGCACGCCACCACGATCGTGCCCCGCCGCAGTTCCTGCAGGTGTCCACTCAAGAGGTCGTCGTCCATGCTCACACTATAGTGTGCGTCACACACTATGCGCTAGTCGCACACCATTTGTTGTACGCCGTTCAGGCTGTTCATCTCACCCGGGCCGCTGTACCGAGGACCTACCTCGGGCCGGCAACACCCATCAGATTGCCCTCCGGATCGGCGAAGTGGCCGACCGCGAGCGCGCCGCTGGGATTCTGCGCTGGCCCGAGCACTCGAGTGCCACCCAGCCGCTCGGCATGCGCGAGCGCCTCTTCCACATCGTCCACGTGGTGGACTCTGCGCACCGGTGAGTGGTTAGGTAGGCATGCGTCACCGTCGGAGTTGCCGCGCCAGCGAAAGGAATCACCGTGAAGACCTTCACCCTGCCGAACACCGAAATCGTCGCCCCCAACGTCGTCCTCGGACTCATGCGCATTCCCGACAAGACGGACGATGAGGTCCGGGAGCTCGTGCACACCGCCCGGGATGCCGGCATCGACTTCTTTGACCATGCGGATGTCTACGGAAACGATCTGCACGGATGCGAGCGCCGATTCGCTGAGGCGATGAAGCTGAGCGCGTCGGAACGTGACGCCATCACCATCCAGACGAAGGCCGGGATCGTGCGGGAGGGCCCGTACTTCGATTTCTCCTACGAGCACATCATCGAGTCGGTCAACGGATCGCTCGAGGCACTGCAAACGGACCGGATCGACATCCTGCTCCTTCACCGTCCCGATGCCCTCGTCGAACCGGAAGAAGTCGCCCGCGCCTTCGACGAACTTGAAAGCGCAGGCAAGGTCAAGGCATTCGGCGTCTCGAACCACACCCCGCGGCAGATCGACCTGCTGAAGCGGTATGTACGGCAGCCGATCGTGGCCAACCAGCTGCAGCTGTCAATCACCCACGCGCCCATCGTGACGCAGGGCGTCGCCGCGAACATGCTCGGCGAGCAGCAGTCGGTCACGCTCGACGGTGGTGGGATCGTCGACTACTGCCGCCTCAACGACATCACGATCCAGGCCTGGTCACCGTTCCAGGCCGGGTTCTTCACCGGGGTCTTTCTTGGATCACCCGAGTACGCGGAGCTGAACGCCGCTATCGATCGACTGGCCGCCCAGTACGACGTGCCACCGATCGCGATTGCTACGGCGTGGATCACCCGTCACCCGGCCCAGATGCAGGTGGTGCTCGGAACGACGAGCCCTGAGCGCGTTACCGGGGCTGCCCTCGGCTCTGAGATTCCGCTGACCCGCGCCGAATGGTACGAGTTGTTCCGCGCGGCGGGCCACATCGTTCCGTAGGCCACATCGGCTAAGGCCCCGGGTGGGGAATACCGGCCAGGGGCCGACGCATTTTCCCGTGTGCTCGAACGGCTAGAATCCCAACGCGACGAGTGGAATATCCGGGTAGATCTTCCTCACCGCCTGGTCGACACACGAGCTGACCGCCGTCAAACGTTCCTCATCCTCGACTCCACCGGGGACGAAGTCCTCGAAGTTGGATTCGTCCCCCGCGTACTCGAGGCCTGCGTCGCCCAAACAGCGGCGGGTCTCTTCGGCAACTGCCGAATCCATCCGTGGTTCAGTCAGAGTCCTGTACGCGTGTTCCACCAGATCGACGTGCTTCTTTCGGCAGTCGGTATCAGCCCGAGCGGATGCCCCCGTCGAAATATCTCCGTCGAGGGCCTGCATCAGGAAAAGCTGGTTGTCTGCCGGGTTGAGCATGGGGCCATCAACCACAAAGCCCCGTTCAGTCATGCACGCCACGTAACTCTGAACCGACGTTTCATAATCCTCGAGCGTTACAGATCCATCGCTGAGGAGGGCCACCTGCGATTCGTACGCTGCACTTTGGGCCTGACCGAGAGCTTTACTGACCACGGCCGTGGCGTCGACAGCAGGGCGGGGGTCGGCGACGGCCTCGGGAACAGCCTCCGCGCAGCCGACGAGAGCCGCGCCGAGCGCGGCGATACCCAAGGGGGCCAGGACAGCACTGGAGATCAAACGCATCAACCGGCGGGTGAGAGGCGGTCGCGCCGGGGCGGCTGGCCAGAGACTCACGACCTGAACTTTCGGTTTCATAGTCTGAAGCATCATTTCCCACCTCTGGCACTCGGCTGCGAGCATCCTGGCTGGAGCTTAGCGTGGCATCGTGCGGTTCGCACCCAACAACTTCCGGCGCCAACCTCAAGAGGCTGGCGCCGGAAGCGCTGGTGACCGGATGCTCGGCGTCAGTCTTCGCAGAAGGCCGCATCGACGGCATCCGTTACCGCCTTGTAGGTGTCCATCATCCGCGGCTCGTCCTCCTCAGCGATGAAGGCCCAGGGCAGAGCGGTGACGGCAACCGTGAATGCTGTTCCGTCGGAGGCCACACCGTTGCGCGTCTGGAAGCCGTGGATGTCGCCACCGTGCCCCCAGATCACGCCGCCGCAGCTCAGCGGGTAGCTCTGCAAACCGAGACCGTACCCCGCTCCTGGCCACAGGCCTTCCTCGGCCGGCACCGTCTTCTGCATCTCGGTTGTCATCTCCTCGCCCAGCAGCCGCCCGTCGAGGACGGCCCTCGTGAACTCGTTCAGGTCGCTCGGACTTGCGACGATCTGACCGGCGGCCCAGCCCCATGACGGGTCAAGCGCGCTCACGTCATAGAAGTCACCATCCGAATTGATGTGGTACCCCGAAGGGTGCTCGCCGCGGAGTGTTTTCTCGCCGACCGTCGGGAAGTAGGTGTGTTCAAGCCCCAGCGGCTCAATGATCCGTTCGGTGATCACCTCGAAGAGCGGCCGTTCGGCCACGCGTTCGATCAGAAGGCCGAGCACCAGATAGTTCGTGTTGCTGTACTCCCAGCGCTCACCGGCGGCAAAGCCCGCCGGCTTGCTGAGCGCGATATCGAGGAGGTCCCGTGGCGATGTGTAGACACTCTGTACCTTCTCAAAGTCCATCGCGATCTCGTCGGCGTATTCGGGGAGTCCTGACATCTGCTGCAGCAAATGACGCACGGTGATGCGCGTGCCGTCGACGCCATCACCCGTGACCAGACCCGGCAGGTAGGTGTCGATGGGCTCATCAAGTGCAACCTGACCGTCCTCGACGAGCTGCAGCACAGCGACGGAGGTGAACGTCTTCGTGTTGCTCCCCATCCGCACTTCCCCGTCGACGGGTACCGGTTCGTCGGTCGTGAGGTTCCCGACCCCGGCCACGTAGTCCTCGTGCTCCCCGTCGGGGTTGGTGAACGAGGCGAGCGCTGCGGGAAAACCGAGATCGACCAGGTCGTCGAGGTGTTCCTGGATGACAGAGTTCTTAGCGGTCGCCTCTTTTTCCACCGGCGCGGCATCCGACCACGCACCGGCACCCCACGCGCCGGCGACCAACGCTCCAACGGCCAGCACGCTGGTCGTCGCGATGATGACGCCACGGCGCCTGCTCGGCTGGATCGCCGCTGGTTCAACGGTGTTCTGTGATTCCTGCTGATTCATGGACATGTCGTTTCTTCCCTTGTGATTGAGGTGCTCCAGGCTGAGTGAGCTGGATCGTGTTGAGACTTCCGCTGTCCGAATCGGACAGGTCCAGCCTCGCCAGATACATACGCTCGCGCCCCGCCCGGAGGGACAGGATCATGACTGTCCTTGAGGATGGGGCGCCGACCGACGGGCCGCAGCACGCTGGGGACATGACGAATTCCACATCACCAGCCCTCGCGATTCGCGGGCTGAGTAAGTCCTTCTCCGGACACCCCGCCGTCGAGGACGTCTCATTCGACGTCTTCGACGGTCGGGTTGTCGGTCTCCTCGGCCCGAACGGCGCCGGCAAGACCACCACCACCCGCATGATCCTCGGCCTCGCCGCTCCCGACAGTGGGGAGGCACTCATCCACGGACGCCGATACCGCGACCTCGAGCAGCCTGCACAGACCATCGGGGCGCTCCTCGATTCGGCAGGACTGCACCCGGGCCGCACCGGCAGGGAGCACCTCCGTATCGCCGCAGCGCAGATCGGCGTTGCTCAGCCCCGGATCGACGCCGTGCTCAATGACGTTGACCTGAGCACAGCGGCCGACCGGCGGATCGGCGGCTACTCGCTCGGCATGAAGCAGCGACTGGCGCTGGCCGCAGCACTGCTCGGCGAGCCGTCCATCCTGATCCTCGACGAGCCGGCAAACGGCCTCGACCCTGCGGGGATGCACTGGCTTCGCCAGCTCATCCGTTCCTTCGCGGATGCCGGCGGCTCAGTCCTCCTGTCGTCCCACGTCCTGTCGGAGGTGGCGCTTGTCGCCGATGACATCGTCGTGATCGCAGCGGGCAGGGTCGCGGCATCCGGCGACCTTCGCTCCACGGTCGACGCCCACGGAGGAGACCTCGAGAGCTACTATCTCGATCTCACCTCGACAAGTGCGGGGGTGCGCTGATGATCCGCGCAGAACTGCTCAAAGTCACCACGACTCGAGCAACCAAGGCAGCGATCGGCGTCGGCATTGCCGGTCTCATCGCAACACAGGTCACCCTCGTCACCGTTCTCCCCGCCCTCGCGAGCGGCGCCATCGGCCCTGGCCGGGAAGCGCTGGGAGATGACCTTCCCGCGTTCGAGCTCACCTCTGCGGCAGCACAACTCGCCGCGGTCAGTCCGCTCGGTTCTTCAACGGGCGCTGGCTCCATCGGTATCGCGGTGCTCGCGGTGCTCATGCTCGGCGTCCTCGCGGGCACCACGGACTACCGGTTCGGCGGGATCGTCCCCACCGCGCTGGCAGAACCCCGTCGCGGACGGATCCTCGCGGCGAAGGTGGGCGCAATGGCCATCGTCGGGGCGGTTGTCGGGGTCGCGTACGCGGTCGTCAGCGTTGCGACGCTGCTGATCTCGCTCACGCTCGCGCAAACCGACCTGGCCGTCAGCATTCCGGACCTCCTCGGAGTTCTGGGACGCGGTGCTCTCGTGGTGCCCCTGCTTGGGCTTCTCGGGCTGGCCATCGGCATCCTCGCTCGCAATCAGCTGGGGGGCGTGCTCATCACGCTCGGCGTGCTCCTGTTCGAACTTATCGCGCAGGCCACCATCCAGCTCGTCACCGGCTCCCTGCCGGTCTGGGCGCAGCTGATGCCGCTGTCACTCGGACAGGCTGCCGTCTCTCCGGGCGTGGCGGGCAGCATCCCGCCTCTCATCGCCGTTGCGGCACTCGCGGCGCTCATCGCCGTGGTGACGGCAGCGGCGGGAGCGGCCATGCGATCCCGTGACATCTGAGCACCCCGTGCCGGACAATGGTCGGATGACCACATCGCCCCGCCAGAGCAGCGTTCGCAACGCGCTCTGGCGGGGTACTCCCGTTGTGCTGACGGCTCTCCTCGGCATCGGCTACGTGATCGGAGTGGCGGTCGTCGACAGCGAGTCCGCCGGCCAGAGATACCCCTGGCTTCCCGGCGTGATCGTGCTCGCCCAGGCGGTGGTCCTGCTGGGGCGGTACCGCGCCCCCGTGGTCGTACTGATCGTTACGGCGGCGCTCGACGGTGTGATGTTGCTCATCTCTTCCGGGGAGGCGAGCACCGGCACATTCGCGGTCATCATCGCCGTCTATTCGTACACCCGCGAGCGCCGTGAGGCATCCCATTACCTGCTTCCCGCTGCCATCGCTGTGGCATCCGTCGTCCTCACGATCATCACCGTCCAGTCCAGCCTCGAAGTGCCCGGCGAGCTGGCGTTGCCGTTCGCACTACTGCGTGCGGCTCTCACGTTCGGCCTGCCAGTGATCCTTGCCGAGGTCGTCGATGGTCGCGCTCGACTCGTTGAGGCGTTGCGCGAGCGGGCGGATGCCGCCGAGAGAGAACGAGAACGCCTGGCGCAGGATGCCGTGCGCGAGGAGCGCGCACTCATGGCACGGGAACTGCACGACATCGCGGCCCACCACCTGACGGGCATCATCGTCAGCGCCCAGGCCGCTGACGCGTTGCGGGCGACGGATCCGGACCGCGCTGGGAAATACATCCGCCGCGTTCAGAGTGACGCTCGAACCACGCTGAATAACCTTCGCCAGACGGTCGGCCTGCTCCGCGCCGACGGAGAGGGTTCGCTCGCCCCCGTTCCGTCGATCGAGCAGCTGCCGGGCCTCATCACCGAGGCATCCGCCGCGGGAAGCCCTGTGGCCCTGTCGGAGACCGGAACTCCGGTCGATATCGGCCCGCTCACCGGCATCACCGTGTACCGAATGGTGCAGGAGTCACTCGCGAATGCCGCCAGGCACGCGCCCGGCTCGCCTCGCTCCGTTGAGCTGGAGTACGGCGAGAACGCCCTGCGCGTGACGGTACGCAACGGGCCTGCGTCGCAGGCCGTGGCTCCGGAGTCCGGTTCGCGACCTCGATTCGGGCTCGTGGGCATGGCGGAACGCGCCGACCTGATCGGCGGCAGGCTCACAACCGGGCCGAGCGCCGACGGCGGCTGGGCGAATATCCTCGAGATCCCCTACGACGGAGTGCAGTCATGATTACCGTTGCCATTGCCGACGACCAGAAAATCGTGCGCGCCGGCCTGTCCGTGATCCTCGACCAGGAGGACGACATCCAGGTTATCGGTGAGGCCAAAGACGGCTATGAGGCCGTAGCGCTCGCGAAGGAGCAGCACCCGGACGTTATCTGCATGGACATCCGGATGCCGGGGCTCGACGGTATTTCGGCAACACGAGCGATCATGTCGGATCCCTCGAACACCACGAGCGTGCTCGTCGTCACCACATTCGATCTCGACGACTACGTCTTCGGGGCGCTGGAGGCCGGGGCGGCCGGGTTCCTGCTCAAGGGCGCCGACGAGGAGACGCTGCTCGGTTCCATCCGTTCCGTGGCCCGCGGTGATGGAACCCTCGACCAGCGCCTGACCCGCCGGGTGATCTCCGAGTTCGCCAACCGAAGGAGGCGACCGGATCGCATCCAGACGCCACCCTCAGTGCCGCTCACCGCCCGGGAACTGGAAATTCTGGCACTCCTGAGCGAGGGGCTCTCCAACCAGGAAATCGCCGAGCGGTTGTTCATCGAACCGACGACGGTGAAGTACCACCTCGCCGGCATCCTCACAAAGACCGGTGCGCGAGACCGGCTGCAGGCCGTCGTGTGGGCCTTCACCAACGGTGTCGTTTCGTCGGCGATGTAAGGCGGGGACGTGCTGAACCAGATGGACCGTTCCCTGCTCCAGGCGTGCCTGAATGGCGCGAGGCCGGCCAACGAGCACCCCAGGCTCAGTGCAACACCGATGACCGCCGAGGCGATCGCAGCGGTGAGGGCCGGAGCACACTCGCTTCACGTCCACCCCAGGAACAGCCGCGGGGATGACAGCCTCGAATCCACGGATGTCGCTTCGTGGGTTGCCGCCCTGCGTGCGTCGTGTCCCGGCATCCCGATCGGGGTCACCACTGGCGAATGGACCGCACCGGATGCCACGGCCCGGCTGGCGATGATCTCGGCCTGGTCGGTTCTGCCGGATTTCGCTTCGGTCAACTGGCACGAAGACGGTGCGGAAGACGTGGCGCGCCTGCTCCTCGATCGCGGCGTGGGCGTGGAGGCAGGAATCTGGAACATCGACGGTGCTCGCAGATGGGCGTCGTCGCCGATCCGTTCCTCGTGCCTGCGCACGTTGATCGAGGTTGCGGATCTGCCCGGCGAGGTGGGGAAACCGGCGGCGGAGGAGCTCATCGCGCTCGTACGACGTGCGGATCCGACCATTCCGATCCTGCTCCACGGCGAGGAACGCTCGGCGTGGCCGATCCTCGGGATGGCGGTCTCCGCGGGGCTGGACACCAGAATCGGCCTCGAAGACACCCTCGAGCTGCCCGACGGTTCCTTAGCGCACGGGAATGCCGAGCTCGTCGCCGCTGCGGTCGCTATTACGGCCGAGAGGATGCGGCCCCGTCAGGAGTAAGGGGCACTGCCCGGCTCGTCACCTCAACCGACGATGGCCCACCCGTGCGCCGCGAGCTGGCCCGGGGTCTCCCGGGTGGCCGGATCCGCGGCGAGCACGCTGCCTTCAGCGAGCGGGAACGTGTCATCGCCGAGGTTCAAGGCGACAGTCAGGCGCTCCCCCTCACAGACCACATCGATCTCGAGGTGCTCGTTGCTGAGAGCCCGCGGCTCGGCAGTCGTGGCGCGGTGCAACCACGGGTGGCGCCGCCGCAGGCCAAGGAGCTCCTGGTAGAGCGGCTCGATTGCCGGGTCCTCGACCTGCACGGAGGCGGGCCCGTCAATCGGGAACTCGGGGCGAATGACGTCATCACCGCCAGCGCGCTCCTCCTTGACCCCGCGGAAGCCCCACTCATCACCTGCGTAGACCGTCGGAGTGCCCCCGAGCGTGGCCAACAGCACGATCGCGTGCGGGTGATGCCGGGCATCCGTGATCGCCGACGCGATCCGGGTGACGTCGTGGTTTCCGATGAAGGTCGTCGGCACAAACGAGCTGAGCATCTCATTGTGGCGGCCGAGTGCCCAGGCCAGCTCCCAGAAATTACCCTCGTCGATGCTCGACCAGATCGCCTTCCACAGCTCGTATTGGGTGACGCTGTCGACGGTTCCCTCATTGACGAACGCGGTGTATTCGCCGTGGATCACCTCCGCCTCGAACCAGGCATCCGGATGTGTACGGCGCACCTCGGGCAGGACCGCCGCCCAGAAGTCTGGCGGCAGCCGGTACGCGGCATCGAGCCGCCACGCGTCAGCACCGCGATCGAGCCAGTGCCGCATCACGTCGACGACGAGGCGCCTGGTCTCCGGCTGCGCCGGGTCGAGTTCGACCAGCGCATCGTGGCCCTCGAACGCCACCAGGCCGCCGTCGCTGGTTCGCTTGAGCGCCTCTGAATCCTGCGCAACGAGCGGGTGCTCGCGTCCGACGTGGTTGAAGACGCCGTCGAGCTGGATGCGAAGGCCTCGCGCCCGCGCTTCACCAACGAGGGTTGCGAAGTCCTCATCGGTACCCAGGCGCGGGTCGATACTGAAGTGGTCGATGGTGTCGTACCCGTGCGTTGATGACGCAAAGACCGGGCCGAGCGCGATACCGGAAGCACCGAGCTCGATCACATGGTCGAGCCACGGAATCAGGCGAAGCAACCGGTGCTCATCCGGCGTGGCCGGCCCGGCGTCTGACTCAGGAAACGCACCGACGAAGCCCAGCGGATACACCCGCCACCAGATCACGTGGTCCACCCATTCGGGTCCGGTGTGGGCTGTCGCGGATCCTTGCGTTTGGCTCATTACTTGACGATACCCGCTCCGCATGAGCCCCTCTTCGACATGCGGGCGACCGCGCCCGACGCAGGTTACGTCGGGCGCGGTCTCGGTTGGTTCTAGAGCGTTTCGATATCGGAGAAAAGCCCGGTGAAAGGTGTTCCTGTACCGACGAGGCGCTGGAAGAACTCACCAGCGGCGGGAGTAGAGACAGCGGCTGACGCGTCGTCGTAGCTGTCAAAGTACAGATCGAGGGTGCGATGCGACGGGGTGGGAGTTCCGTCTTCCTTGGGCCAGACCTTCGCGGATTCCGTGCGGCGCAGGCCGGGGAGTTGCTGGGCCAGCGAGACGATCTCGGGATAGCCCGCTTCAAACGCATCCGCGTCGGTGGGGTTATTGATGATGATGGTGATCTTCGTAGGCATTTGCTTCTTTCCTTCCAATGGGTGTTTGTTCGTTGGGTGTGGTTGGGGCTCAGTTCGGCCGACCGTAGGTTTCGAGGAGTCGGAGCCAGACCTCGCTGATGGTGGGATAGGAGGGGACGGCGTGCCAGAGCCGGTCGATCGGGACTTCACCGACGATCGCAATGGTTGCCGAGTGCAGCAGGTCTGCGACATCCTGGCCGACGAAGGTTGCCCCGGCGATGATGTGGCGGTCCTCATCGATGACGAGTTTCGCGTGGCCTTCGTAACCATCGGCGTGCAATTTCGCTCCCGCAACCCAGCCGAGGTCATATTCCACGGTCGTCACATTCAGCCCCCTGGCCCGCGCCTGGGCTTCGGTCAATCCGACTCCGGCGACCTCGGGATCTGTGAAGATCACGTGGGGCACGGCGGCGTGATCAGCGGTTGCGACGTGGCCGCCCCAGGGAGCATCATGCACGTCGCCGCCGCTGAGCCTGGCAGCGATGACCTCCCCCGCGGCGCGGGCCTGGTACTTGCCCTGATGCGTGAGAAGCGCGCGTCCGTTCACGTCACCGACGGCGTAGAGCCAGTCGGTGCCCGTGACGAGCATGGTGTCATCGACGCTCAGCTTCTCCCCGGGGATGAAGCCGACCGTGTCGACGCCGAGGTCGAGCGTGTTCGGGCGGCGGCCAGTGGAGACGAGGATTTCATCCGTCACCACCGTGCTGCCATCGTCGAGTGTGGTCGTTACAACACCGGCCTCGTCGCGGTGAACACCCGTCGGACTGACGCCGATGCGCACGTCGACACCCATCTCCCTGAGCGCCTTCGTGACGAGTTCGCCAGCGAAGGGTTCTTCGCGTTCCAGGAGAGGACCCCGGGACAGGAGGGTCACGTCGGAGCCGAGGGATGCCCAGGCGGTGGCGAGTTCGGTGCCGGCGACACCTCCGCCGAGCACCAGCAGCCGGGCCGGAGCGGCCGACGCACTGGTCGCTTCCCGGGTTCCCCACGGGTTGGCCGCGGCGAGCTCTGGGATGTCGGGCAACACGGGGACGGAGCCTGTCGCGACCGCGACGGCCCTCGCTGTGTAGTCCCGGCCGTTCACGGCGAGGGTGCGTGGACCCGTGAGGCGAGCGTGACCCCGGATCAGATCGATACCGGCGGAGTTCAACCAGTCGACCTGGCCGTCGTCCTTCCACTCGCTCGTGAACGTGTTCCTGCGGGCAAGAACCGCCGGAACATCCAGTTCACCGGTGACCGCCTGCCGAGTGCCATCCAGTCGCTGGGCGGCACGCAGAACGTGCCCGCTGCGCAGCAGCGCCTTGGAAGGCATGCACGCCCAGTAGGAGCATTCGCCACCGACGAGCTCGGATTCGACGATCGCGACACGGATGCCACGCTTCGCGGCGTAATCAGCCACATTTTCTCCGACGGGGCCTGCCCCGATCACGATCAGGTCGTAGTCAGGGGGCGAGCCCTCGAATGCGCCGGCCATCAGGCACGCGCCGATCGAGTCAGGCGGAGCGCGGAAATCAGGAAGAGCACGCCGCCCAGGGCCGCGTAGCCAGCGATTGAGGTCACCATTGTGGATCCGCCAAGCCCCTGAGCGAGGAACGCGAAACCAACCAGGACCGACAAACCGCCGCTGAAGATCAGCGGCACCTGGCCACCCAGTTTGCGACGGATCAGGCCGGTGACCAACTGCGAGGCGCCCGAAAGCACCGCCCACACGCCCCACACCGCGAGTACCGCGCCTGGGGATACGAAGGAGGCCCAGCCAAGGGCAACGGCGGCCAGCACACTGCTAACGATGTTGATGATTTCGCTCGCCCGTGATCGTGAGGTTGTTCCAGCTGCCCGCAGCTCGGTCAACACGGAGAATGCGTCAACCAGCGGGTAAATGATCACGAGCACGGTGAGAAGTGGCGCCGCGTTCGGAGCCACAAACGCCAGCAGCACTGCCCAGATCAGGGCAAAACCGAAGCGGGAGAAATAGACCCGGCGCAGTGTCCTCGCAAGAGGCACGGCCGCACGGGTATCGATGGTTGTCACCAGAATTCCTTTCACAGATTTTATGTAGACGAACTAGTACCCCTACCATGGACACTCTAGAGTCGATACCGACAGCAACGCAAGTAAAAGGTTCAAAAAAAGGAGCACCGTGGGTGAAACAACGCCGATGACGCCTGGGGTGACCGGTAGCCGGCGGGGCGACGCCACGCGTGCTCGCATCCTGGACGCCGCGACCGAGTTGATCTATGCGAACAGCATCCGCGGAACAAGCGCCGACCGGATCATCGAGCAGGCGGGGATCACGAAGGTCACGTTCTATCGCCACTTCAAAACCAAGACCGACCTGGTTGTTGCCTATCTCGAGCGGCAGGCCGCCGGAGAGCGGGAGGCGCTGACGACTGCTCGCTCTCAGTCAGACCCTGCACATGCGCTTGAGAACATTGCGGAGATCATCGGATCGGCGAGCTGCATGCCGGGATTCAGGGGATGCCCGTTTATCAACGCCGCCGCAGAAATCGCCGACCCGGATGACCCCGTCAGAGTCGTTGTCGATGCGCACCGCACGTGGACCCTCGAGCTGTTCACCGCAATCGCGACGGATGCCGGCGCCAGCGACCCCGACACTATCGCCGGGCAACTGATGATGCTGCGGGACGGCGCCATGGTCAATGGCTACCTCAGCGACCCCGAGGAAATCGCCGGGAGATTGCGCGTTGCCTATGCCGCGGTCATCGGGGCGGCACGCACACCGAACTGAGGTTCAACGGAACCGCGCCACCGCAGGTCAGTCGACCCGCTCGAACACAGCGGCGAGCGCCTGCCCACCGCCGATGCACATGGTCTCGAGTGCCAGGGTACCGTCCAGGTCGGGCAGCTCGTTCGCGAGGGTGGCGAGCATACGGATGCCTGTTGCGGCTATCGGGTGCCCGATCGAGATTCCGCTGCCGCGCGGATTGAGGCGCGGGTCTTCGGCATCGATACCCCAGTCAGCCAGGCAGGCGAGGACCTGCACCGCGAACGCCTCGTTGAGCTCGATGACATCGAGGTCTGCCAGGCCGAGTCCGGCGCGCGCGAGTGCCAGCTCTGTTGCCGGCACCGGGGCGATCCCGAAGCGCCGCGGGTCCACCCCGGCGACAGCCCAGGATCGAAGGCGAAGGGCCGGCACGAGTCCGAGCGCCCTCGCATGCTCCGGGGTGGTGACGATGCAGGCAGCGGCAGCGTCGTTCTGGCCACTCGCGTTACCGGCCGTCACCGTCGCATCCGGATCCTTCTTCGTCAGGAGAGGGGTGAGTGCGGCGAGCGCTTCGAGTGTCGAATCGGCGCGAGGATGCTCGTCGCGATCGACGAGTACGTCACCTCGTCGGCCGGGTACCGTCACGGGGACGATCTCCGCATCGAACGCACCCGAGGCCTGCGCCTGGACAGCGCGCTGGTGTGACCGGAGTGCGAGAGCGTCCTGAGCGTCGCGCCCGATGCCGTACTCGGCGCGGAGGGTTTCGGCGGTTCCGACGTTTCCGTCAGGCGTCGGGTAGAAACGGCCACCCACCGTCTCACGGCCGCGAGCGAGGGCGTCGCGGAAGAAGTACCCACCGCGGGGCGCACCCCGCCGTCCCTCCTCGGTGTAGAACGGAGCGTTCGACATGGACTCCACCCCGAGCGCGACCACGGCGTCACTGACGCCGGTCTGCACTTCCATCGCGGCGTTCATCACGGCTTGCAGGCCGCTTCCACACCGCCGGTCCAGCTGGTAACCGCCGGTCGTGGTCGGGAAACCCGAATCGAGCGCTGCGACCCGCCCGAAAGCCGGCGCCTCCATGGTCGGGTAGCTTTGGGCACCGATCACCCCGTCAATTGCTCCCGGCTCCAGGCCGGTTCGTTCGAGGAGCGCCCGAAGCACGGTCGTGGCGAGGTCGAGAGCGCTCAGGGGCGCCAGCGCTCCACCCATGCGCCCCACCGGAGTGCGGATGGGTGAGCAGATGACGACCTCACGCAGGAGACTCACGATGCTTCCTTGACGTCCGGGTCAATCGTCAGCGGCGCTGCGGTCGATTCGGTCACCTGCCCGACGGTCACGCCCGGCGCGAGTTCACGGAGAACGAGTCCGTCGGCCGTGACGTCGATGACCGCGAGATCGGTGATGATGCGGTCGATGCAGGCGCGACCCGTGAGCGGAAGCGTGCACTCCGGCACGATCTTCGGCGAGCCATCCTTCGCGACGTGATCCATCACCACGATGACCCGCTCAGCGCCGTTGACGAGGTCCATCGCGCCGCCCATTCCCTTCACCATCTTGCCCGGGACTGCCCAGTTCGCGATGTCGCCGCCGGCGGACACCTGCATCGCTCCGAGTACCGCGGTCGCGACGCGTCCACCGCGGATCATGCCGAAACTCGCGGCCGAGTCGAAGTAGCTGGCGCCGGGAAGGACCGTCACTGTCTCCTTGCCCGCATTAATGAGCTTCGGGTCCTCCTCCCCCTCCCATGGATACGGGCCGACCCCGAGTATTCCGTTCTCGGAGTGCAGCACGACATGGATGCCATCGGGCAAGTGGTTGGGGATGAGCGTCGGCAGTCCGATACCGAGATTGACGTAGCTGCCGTCGATCAGCTCTTCGGCGGCCCTTGCCGCCATTTCGTCGCGTGTGCGCGGCATCAGCTCGACCCTTCCCTGCTCCGTACGGTGACCTTCTCGATCGGCAGGTCGGACGCCTGGGCCGGGGTGAGCTCGACGATCCGGTCGACGTAGATGCCGGGAAGGTGGATGTCGTCAGGGCCAAGTTCTCCCGGCTCGACCAGTTCGTCGACCTCGGCGATGGTGATGCGTCCAGCCATGCCCGCCAGCGGATTGAAGTTTCGCGCCGCCTTTTCGAAGCGCAGGTTTCCGTGGCGGTCGCCGACCGCGGCGCGAACCAGACCGAAGTCGGTGCGTATCGCCGTCTCGAGAACGTATTCCTTTTCCGCCCCGAACGTCTCGAGCGTGCGGGTCTCCTTCGGCTCGCTCATCACCTCCACCGTGCCGTCAGCGGCATACCGGATCGGCATCCCGCCGTCGGATACGGCGGTCCCCGCGCCGGTTGCCGTGTAGAACGCGGGGATGCCAACGCCACCCGCGCGGAGCCGTTCGGCGAGCGTACCCTGCGGGGTCAGTTCGACGTCGAGTTCACCGGACAGGTACTGACGGGCGAATTCCTTGTTCTCCCCGATGTAGCTGGCAATGACACGACGGATGCGTCCCGCGGCCAGCAGTTCGCCAAGCCCCCACCCGTCAACGCCGCAGTTGTTCGACACCACCTCGAGTCCGCTCGCTCCCTGGGCGAGTAAGGCACGGATGAGCGAAATGGGGACACCAGACAGCCCGAACCCGCCCACCGCCAGCGATGAGCCGGTTGGGATGTCCGCGACGGCCAGGCTTACCGTTTCGACAGTCTTATCCACGGGGATGTTCCCCACAGCCGGGGCGAGCGCTCGTGGATCGGGGCATGGTGCTGTCTCTCTGCTTGGAGGGTCAAAGCCCATCCTGCTCCGTCGTCATCGACGCTGTGCCCCGCATTCCATTCAATGGAACAGCGGCGGTCAGGCCTCACTCGAGGTCATGGTCGCCACGATCATGTCGCCGATAAGACGCCGATGAGGCTCTCGAAGCCCAGGGTCGAGCATGTCGCGATCGAAGATCGCCGCGAAGGTATGCCGGTTGGCGACGTGAAAGCACGCGAATGCGCTGATGATCATGTGCACGTCGAGCGCATCGACGTCGTCACGGAAGACCCCTTCGCTGACCCCGCGCCGGATGACGCTCTCGAGCACGGTGATTGCTGTCGCGTTTTCCCTGAGGATCGTCGGCGATTGCAGAAGGTGCTCAGCGCGGTGGATGTTCTCGATGCTGACGAGCTGAATGAACTCTTCGTGCGTCGTATGGTGATCGAAGGTAGTCTCCGCCAGTTTGCGCAACGCCTCACGCGGCGAGAGCTCATCGATCTGCACCCCGCGCTCCACCTGACGGATCTGGGCATACACGCGCTCCAGCACCCGGAGATACAGGCCTTCCTTCGAGGCGAAGTAGTAGTAGATCATTCGCTTGGTCGTTCGGGTCCGCGCGGCGATCTCGTCGACGCGCGCACCGGCGTATCCGTTCGCCGCGAATTCTGCCGTCGCGACCTCGAGAATGTCTTCCTTCGTCCGCTCAGCGCGCAGGGTCGATCCGCCGTCCTGAACCTCATGCAACTCGTCAGCCATGCTCTGCTTCCTTCACCTTCGGGCGGGCGGACCCGAAGACTCTTCGTGTCGGATGAGGGTGCGAAAGTGCTCCTCCATCCTTTCCCGATTGGGCTCTCGGCCCGTGATGATCTGAAGGCTAGCGTAGGCCTGTCCGACGGCCATTCGGCCTCCATCGAGCACCGGATGACCCCGCTCGACAGCCTGACGGATGAGTTCCGTTTCCAGGGGCCGGTACACAACGTCCGAGACCCATGCGCCTTCCTGGAGGAGATCGACGTCGAATGCCACTCCCGGATGATGAAGCATCCCCATCGGGGTGGCGTGGACGACCCCGTTGGCCCTGGTGATCATCACCTCGAGATTGTGATGCGGGACAGTCGCAATGACCTGCGACGGGAAATGGGGGCGCATGCGCTCCGCGATGTCCCGCGCGCGGGCCTCGTCGACATCGAACAGGTCAAGCCGTGTGACACCGCTCGACAGGAGCGCATAGGCGGTCGCCGATCCAGCGCCGCCGCAACCGATCTGCACAACACGTTCGAGCGATGCGCCGGGCAGCCCGGCGACGAGGCCGTCCCGGTACCCGACCCAGTCGGTGTTGTAGCCGACCAGTTTCTCGTCCTCGAAAACGACGAGATTGACAGCGCCCAGGTGCTCTGCCCGCGGATCCAGCTCATCCACGACGTCGACCACCAGTTGTTTGCAGGGGTGAGTGATGTTCATCGCCGAGAAGTTGCGGCTGCGCGCCTCACCGAGCAACGCGCCAACGTCGTCCGCTCGCCTGCCGAGTTCAATCAGGTCGAGAATGCGGTACTCATAGTCGAGACCGAGTTCCGCTGCCTCGACCTCGTGCAGCTGCGGGGTGAACGATGCCGAGATTCCCGCACCGATCAGTCCGACGAGATAACCACCACTGGCCTGCGGGAAGCTGGCTGGCCGCCGGGCGCCCATCAGCTTTCCGGGATTTCGAAGTCGACCGTCGCGAGCGAAATCTTGACACCGGCGGAGATCCTGAGGACTTCGGCGTGCGCCGGATGCCGGCTGTACAGGTCGAGCCCATCGAGGTCATCAAAATCGGCAACGATGGCAAGGTCGTGGGATGCCGCACCGCCGAGCACATCCGGACCGACGCTCATGCTGCGCACCGAGGGGATCTGCGCGGGGAGAGCACGCAGCAGACCCATCCAGTGCTCCCGCTCGTCGGCGGTGAACTCCGGCACGAACCGGAAAACGGCGACGTGGCGGATCACGCCGGCACGCCTTCCGCGTCGCGGCGCTGCTGATACTGGGCGGCGAGACGGACGGGAGCGTTGAGCGCTCCATACCCCTCATAACCGTCGCGACGCTCGACCACCTCGAGGAAGACAGTCCCGATCGCCTGGGTATAGAAGTGGAGGAACTCCCCTGCCTCGTCTCGGTCGTACATGACGTTCAACTCCTTCAGCTCCGCGAGCAGTGATGCCTCAATGTCGAACCGAGCCTCGATGTCGTCGTAATAGTTGGCCGGGATGTCGAGGGGATGGAACCCTCGCTCTCGCGCCTGTCGCGCCAGCGCGAGAACATCGGTCGAAGCGAAGGCAATGTGCTGCGGAAGGATCGCGTCGTCGTGCGCGCCCGACGGCACCAGGTTGAGCGCGATGCGCACGACACCGTCCGCGGCGCGAAGCACCTGGCTGCGCACGAGTCCCACCGGTGCGGCCACTTCCATCGACGGCTGCGACCGCAGGTCAAGCACCGAGTGGAAGAAAAGCACCCCGGCATCGAAGTGCTGCCAGGGTTGAGCGAGATTGATGTGGTCAACCCGTTCGACGAGCTCGGCGCCCGGTTGGTCTGGGACCGGGAACTCCCGCACCCACTTTGGTTCCGTGCTGCCCTCCAGCCCGAAGAAAACCTCTGATCCGTCCGGCGCCCTCACGCCAACGAGAGACTCGTCACCCGGGCCCTCCGAGCGGTGGATCTCGGGTGCGAACAAATCGGTTGCCCGCCGGAGCGCAGCATCCGGATTGCTGACGGACAATCCGATTCCCGCGACGGTCGGTGGTGGCGGTTGGGTCTCGGGCCTTCCGAGCACCATTCGTGCGGCGCCCTGTGACCAGAGTTCGACGCTCTTCGTACGGTGGCGGCCGTGCGCCGCGAAACCCAGTTGCGCGAGAAGTGTGCGCATCTCGTCGATCGCGTCGGTGCGCAACTCCACGTAGTTGATATCGGCTGGCGGCTCTACGACCGGGAGCGGTCTGGCCGTCATCTGCTCGGTGCGTCCGCGTGATGACCGCCCAAGCCAGGCCCGGGTTTCGTCCTCGAGCAGTCGCAGTGAGCGTCGGGCATCGACGGCGGTCGATGCGGCGTCCGACTGGCGGAACGTGTCGTTGAAGATCTCGAGCGAGATCGGCCCGTCGTATCCTGTCCTCACCAGGTGCCCCATGAACGCGGCGAGGTCGAATCCGCCCTCGCCGGGGAAGAGCCGGTGGTGCCTGCTCCACGAAAGCACGTCCATCGACAGGATCGGCGCGTCGGCCAACTGGACGAAGAAGATCTTGTCTGCGGGAATCGTCTCGATTGCTTGCGGGTCGTGCCCCCTCGACAGAATGTGGAAACTGTCCAGGCATACCCCGATCCGCGGATGGTCCGCGAGGCGTACGATCCGGGCTGCCTGCTCGTAATCGTCGACGAACCGCCCCCAGGCCAGCGCCTCATACGCAACGCGAACACCAAAGCGTTCCGCGAGCTCCCCAAGCTCGCGGAGTTGCGTCGCCGCGAGCTGCTCATCCCCGCTTCGCGCCGTCGCGACATTGCTGCACAACAGCATCGTCTCGATACCCAGGCGATTCATGAGCGAGAATTTTGCACCTGCTCGCCGGAGGTTGTGCTCGAGCAGATCGGGTCCAACCCCTTCGAAATCCCGAAACGGCTGATAGAGGTCGAGCGACAGGCCGAGCTCGTCCGCTCGTGCCCTGATGGCCTCGGGAGACTCGGGCGAGGCGATGAGATCCGGCTCGAATATCTCTACCCCGTCGAAGCCTGCTTCGCTGGCTGCGGCCAGCTTCTGATCGAGCGTGCCACTGAGGCAGACGGTGGCGATGGATGTTCGCATGTTGCCTCCAGCGGGCACCGGGAGCACTGCCCGAGCGGCTCTCAGAATTGCTTGCGGAAAAAGGTACTAACTAGTACGTTCGACCGCAGCAGGCGGTCAAGGATGATCTAACCCGCTCTAAGGAGACGTTCGATGATGAGTTTCGCCGAGTGGAACACCCCAGCAGGGCCAGGAGTCACGTCAGCGCCGGTGCTCGAACGCATCGTGGCAATTCTCAACGCGGTCAAGGAAGCTGGCTCCAACCCGTCCATCACCCAACTGGCCGATCTCACGGGTATGCCGAAGTCCACGGTGTCCCGCCTGGTCGCAGAGCTGGTCGAGCACCGTTATCTCGAGCGCACGGACGATGGGGTGACGCTGGGTCTTCGACTCTTTGAGCTTGGCGCACGCGCGGGTCTCCCCCGCCGCCTGCTTACGGCCGCTGCGCCGGTGATTCGTGAGCTTGTTGAGCTCACCGGGGAGCGGGTCGGCCTTTGGGTGTACCAGGGCACAGACATGATCTCCATAGCGGCGGTGGCCGGGCGGCTTCCGATGCTGCCGACCAGGGCTGGGATGCGATCGCCGGCTCTCAAGACGGCCAGCGGAAAGGCCTATCTGGCATTTTGCGCGGACAGCGCGGTTGTCGACCGGGCAACTGCCCCGCTCATCGACGGCGCGGCCGATCAGTTCAGAGAGGAGCTGAGTCAGGTCCGCGCCACGGTCATAGCCACGGACCGAGGGGTGGCGTATCCCGGGATTCTTGCTGTTGCGACACCGGTGATTTCGGCCGACCGGGTCGTTCTCGGGGCGATCTCGCTCGCGGGGCCCAGCGGTGCCATGGATCCGGAACAGGTGGCGCCGCTTGTCCGGGCCGCTGGTGTGGCGCTGACCCGCCGACTCACGGCGGCCTAGCCAGCCCATGCGAAACGCCGACTGGACCTCAACGGTGAGTGTTCTCGATCGCGTCACCGCCATCTTTGACGCGTTCGGAGAACACGGAGACGGCATCGGTGTTTCCGAGCTTGCCCGGCGCGCAAACCTTCCGAAATCGACGGTATCGAGGATCGTGGCCGAGCTCGTCAGCCAACGGTTTCTCGATCGGGAGGGCAGCAAACTGTTCCTGGGAGTCCGCCTCTTTGAGCTCGGCCAAACGGTCAGCAGGCCGAGGAAGCTCAGGGAAGCCGCGCTTTCGCTACTGAACGACCTGAGGCTGGCCACCGGGCGGAACGTGCAGCTCACGGTACTCGACCGAACAAATGTCGTGTTCGTTGCGGTCCTCCGCGGGTCGCACAGTGACCACCCCTCCGAGCGGATCGGCGCACGGCGCCCAGCTCACGCGACCGCGCCAGGCAAGGCGATGCTCGCCTTCGCATCGCACGCGGTCGTTGCGGAAGTCCTGCGCGACGGACTCCAGCCGTGCACGCCTCACACCATCTGCGATCCAGCTCACCTTCTCAGGGAGCTGGCGGAAACACGGAAAACCCGGACAGCAACCGAGCGCGAGGAGTACGCGAGTGACAGCGCCAGCGTGGCGAGCCCTGTCCTCGGTTACGGCTCCGTTCCTCTCGCCGCGATTTCGATCGCCGGGTCCGCCGAAGAACTGGACATCGACCGGCTGGCCCCGGCTGTCCGCGCCACCGCAGCGAACGTCAGCCGCCGCCTCGGAACCAGCCGCTGACACCGGACACACGAAAACTGGGTGGCCGCGAAATCGCAACCACCCAGTTCGCTGGCGATGAAACTTCCGCCGCTGGAGTCCGACCTAGTCGGCCATTTCCCGAATCGCCTCATACGCTTCGAGGGTCTCTCCGGTGAAGTACTCCCCGAAGTAGGACTCTGCGTCGCCGATGAACGCATCCATGTCGATGTCGTCGGTTTCGATCACCGTGAAGTTGTCGTCAGCCCGATACTCATCGAGGATCTCTTCGGTCGCCTCGTCAACGCAGTCACGGTTCTCGGGGCGAATCTCGTGGATAGTTTCCTCGAGCAGCGTGGCCTGCTCCTCGCTCATCTTTTCGTAGGTCTTGTCGCTGACGAGGATCCAGTGGATGCCGACGTTGTGGTTGTTGAGAACAGCAACGTTCAGCACCTCGTCGTAGCTCGACGAGCGGGTTGCCACGATGGGGTTCTCCTGACCGACGGCGATGCCCTGCTGAAGCGCGGTGTAAACCTCTTCAACGGCAACCGAGACGGGGTTGTCCACTCCCAAAGCCTCGGCGTTCGCGAGGAACGCCGGCGAGTTCGGGAAACGGATCGGAACTCCGTCGAGATCCTCGGGGCTGCGGATTTCAACATCCTTCGTTGTAAATGTGCGGTTACCGAAGAACCATCCGTCGACGATGCTGACGCCTGTGGCTTCCTGGAACGACGAGAACAGGTCCTCGGATCCATTGTCGGTCCAGTCGAAGGCGTGGTCCACGTCGTCGAACGCGTACGCCGCATCGACGACACCGATCGGCTCGAACGTGGAGCTGAGCGCGGAGGCACCCTGCAGATCGATGTCGATGTCGCCAGCCTGGACGAGCGGGAACCGGTCGGCGTCCGGCCCGAGCTGGCTCGCCGGATACAGCTCAACGGTCAGTCCAATATCCGCGTCTTCGAGCCGCTCCTTGAGCAGTTCGACTCCGCAGTAGTAGTTCGGCGTCTGCTCGTTCTGGCTGGTCGCGACGGTGATCGTGACTGCTTCATTCTCCGAGCTGGACGCTTCTGTGGTGTTTTCGGGGCTGCCGCCGCCGGCGCAGCCGGTGACGGCGAGCGTTGTGACTGCGAGCACGGACGCGGCCATCAGGCCTCGACGCGTCGATCGGGCTGCTGTGCCCATGTGACTCTCCTCTTTCTCAGCACGTCTTCGTGCTCTGGGTAATGGTCGTTCGGGTCGGACGTAGTGGCGTTGGATCGACGAACGCTGTCACGATGAGGACATCGTCGACCACACAGTCAATGAAGCGGCCCTGTGGCAATGCCGACTTTCGTCCAGCCGCATCCATTCGTAAAGCGACGTCCCGGCGAGTGGAACACACCCCGCCTGGTGTGAAAGCCCACGTCAGGCCGGTGAGTGGAACATGTCGCACGTGACGACTCATGCTTGCATACGCTGTGCCCGACCGGCCTGAATGACGATGACAAAGGAGCGCTCGTGCCGCCTGCAGTGTCTGACCCCGTCCGTATCGGCGTCGTTGGCACCGGTTTCATGGGGCGCCAGCACGTTGAGTTCATTCGTCGCGCACCGAACGCTGACCTGGCGGCCGTCGCCGATCCGCAGGCGTCTGGTGGAGCCTTCGGATGCCCGACGTATGCCGACGCACGCTCCATGCTCGGGGCCGTGTCGCTCGATGCCGTGATCATCGCGAGTCCGAACGCGCTTCACGTAGAGACAGCGATCGACTGCCTCTCCGAGGGCGTTGCGGTGCTCCTTGAGAAGCCCATCGCGGCGAACTACGCGGAATCGCTCCGACTCGTCGCCGCGGTCGAACGCCTCAACGGCCGATTACTCGTCGGGCACCACCGGCGGCATCATCCCGCGGTTGCGGCCGCGCGCGCAGCGCTCGTCGACGGCGAGATCGGCCAGCTTGTCGGAGTCAACGGCATCTGGGCGGCTCGGAAAGAGGAGGGGTACTTCACAGACACGCCCTGGCACCGCCAGAGCGGCGCGGGTGTGATGCTCATCAATCTGGTGCATGACCTCGATCTTTTGCGTTACCTGTGCGGCGAAGTCAGCTCTGTCCAGGCGATCACGAGCTCACACATCCGCGGTCATGAGGTCGAAGACACCGCGGTGGTGAACCTGCGGTTCACGAGTGGAGCCCTCGGCAGTTTCTTTGCATCCGACGCCGCCGTCTCACCGTGGGGCTGGGACCAATCGACCGAGGACACCGCCGATTTCCCGTACTTGCCCGACGGGGTCGCGTACCAGCTGGTCGGCACGAGCGGCGCACTGTCCGTACCGAACCTCGCCAGGTATTCATATGCGGCCGACGTACCCGCCGACTGGCATTCCCCGCTCTCACGCACGTACCTTCCCGCCGCCGGGCACAGCTCGTTCCACGCCCAGCTCGCGCACTTCGTCGAGGTCGTTCGAGGCGCAGAACCGCTGGTTTCGGCGGAGGATGCGTCGCGCACCCTCGCCCTGGTCGAGGCATCAGCACGGGCAGCGGAACGCCATCAGACCGTCGACGTCGCCGAGTTCAGAGCCGAACACCAGGGAGCCTAGCCGCCGTCACGAGGCGCTTGTGACGGCCTCCACCAGCGCCGGCTCAGGCTCCGTCGATCGCTGTCAGCCGGTCTGCCGCACGGATGGCAAGTTCGTACCCGAACACGCCAGCGCCCGCGATCACGGCGCGCGCCGCGGTCGATGTGAGCGAATGCCGATGGGCCTCGTCTCGGCCATGAATGTTGGTGATATGGATCTCGACGACAGGAGTGTCCAGTATCAGGAGAGCGTCGAGCACCGGGACAGAACCGAAGCTGAGCCCTGCCGGGTTGATCACGACGGCTGCCTTCTCGCGATATGCCTGGTGCAGCCACTCGACGATCTGATACTCGGCGTTGGACTGCTCGAAGAAGAGGTCGAAGCCGAGCTCATCGGCGACCCTGAGGCAGTTGGTCCGGACATCGTCCAGCGATGTGGTGCCGTACAGTTCCGGCTGCCTCCGACCGAGCATGTTGAGATTCGGGCCGTTCAGGACGTACAGCTTTCGGGTCACAGCAGGTTCCTTTCCAGGAGCGCGGGTGCCCCGGTTCCGTTCGTCTGGCCGACGATCGCGCGTTTCATGGACGTGGTCACCAACATCCCTTGCATCACAACAAACCGAGCCAGGTCGGAACTATCGTCACGATCCACGGGAACACCGTCAGCAACAGCAGCACGACACCCAGCGGGATGAGGAACGGCAGGATGCCGCGGAAGAGTTCGCCCATCGGCCTTCGAGTGATCGAGCCGACGACGAACAGAACGGCACCAACGGGCGGTGTCAGGGAGCCGATCATCAGGTTGAGGATCATGATGACCCCGAGGTGAACGGGATCGATACCGAAGTCGGCGACGATCGGCATGAGTATCGGCACCAGCACGAGGATGACCGGGGGTGCCTCGAGGAAGATTCCCAGAATGATGAGGAGCCCATTCAAGAGCAACAGGAAGACGATGGGATTGTCGGTCAGCGCCGTCAACCACTCACCCAGGTTGCGCGACACCTGTTCACGCGCCAGCACCTGACCCATGAGGTTCGACGCACCGAGGATCAGGAGAATGCCTCCCGAGATGACCACGGTTTCCTTGGCCGCCCGCCAGAACACGGGCAATGTCAGCGTCCGGTAGAACACCCCGAGCACGAGCATGTACGCGGCAGCGATGCCCGCACTCTCCGTCGGGGTGAATAGCCCACTGAAGATGCCGCCGAGGATAATCACCGGCAACAGCATCGGGCCGATGACCCGAACCACCGCTTTGCGGAGCGCAGCGCCATCGAAGGCGCGGCTGGTCGCAACCTCAGGGTGCCTCTTCACCCAGATGAAGATGTACACGGCGAGGCCGGCGGCCATCAGGCCGGCGGGCAGGATGGAGCCCGCGAAGAGGGCTCCTGTGGAAATCGAGGCGGTCGCTGCGAAGAGGACCGCCGGGATGCTCGGCGGCATGACTGTGCTCATGAGAGAGCCGGACGCGGTCAGGCCCGCCGAGAACCCGTAGGGGTAACCGGCCTTGAGCATCTGTGGAATCTGAATCTTGCTGGTGGACGCGGCATCCGCGAGCGCCGAGCCACTGATCCAGGAGAAACCGATTGCAGTGCCCAGGTTCACGTACGCCAGGTTGCCGGGGAGCCGCGGAAGGAGCGCTTTGGCAAAGTCATAGAGCCTCGTCGCGATGCCGAGATGGTTCGCAATGGTGCCGACGAAGATGAACAGGGGGACGGCGAGCAGCGGGAAGCTGTTGATTCCGTTGACGATCGACGAGATCGCGTAGCCGGGCGACAGGCCCTGGCTGTAGAAATACACGAGGCTTGGCGCAATCATGGCGAATGCGACAGGCACCCGAAGCAACAGCAAAACGACAAGCAGAAGTACGTAAAGCCAGAGGTCCATCGGTCAGGCGTCCATCTCTGAAATGTCGAGTTTGCGTTCCGGGCGGTTGGCGTGAGGAATCTTCCAGGCGGAATGGATCGCTGCAGACGCGAATCCGAAGAGGGCAAAGGCGTACAGCATCCCGAGCGGAATGTGCATGGCGGCACTGGTCCGCGTCCATTCCACCTCGAGTTTCACGAAAGCCTCATAGGCAAGCGCGAGGCAGGTGACGACCATGATCAGGGCCGAGATGATGCGCAGCACGGCAAAGAGCTTTCGGCCGGCCAACACCTGGTCGAAGACCTCGATCACGATGTGACCGTTGCGGCCGACCAGATATCCCGTGGTCATGAACGTCAGTGCGACCATCGACATGAGGGCGAGTTCGCCGGCACCGACCCAGCCCAGCGCGGGAATGTAGCGGCCGAGTACCTGGTACATCACGCCGATGATGACGAGTGCGAGCAGCACAACGCTGATCGCAATCTCCACTGCGGAGAGCACCCGGATGAATGCGGGATCGGACGGGACCTCGGCGGTCGCGGGCGTGGTGGCGGGTTCCACAGAGCGGTCCGGGTCCTCCGGCTCGTTCTGGGTCACACCGCCTCCGCCCCGGCAAGGACCGACGAGCCCGAGGGCGCGACGCCGTCACGCCAGCTCGACATGGGATCACGGAGCATGGTCAACCTCTCTGGCAATTCGGGGTTGTGAAGCGCACGCGTGCGCTCACTCTCTGACTCTGGATGCAAGCGTGAGGTGGGTGGAGAGTTGTCTCGCCGAATGGGACACAACCGAGCAAGCTAGTCCCCCCCGTGGCTGCTGTCATCACCCGACTCGGGGTCATCAGACTCGGCAAACACCGCGCGCATGATGGCGAGCGCAGCGTTCGCCGACGGCAGTCCCGCATAGAGGGCGGTGTGGAGGATCACCTCGCCGATGTCGTTGCGGCTGAGCCCGTTGCGCAAAGCAGCACGCACATGCATCCGGATTTCGGCTTCGTGCCCACCGGTGACGAGGGCCGCCAGGGTGGCGATGCTCCGCTCGCGGCGGGACAGTTGGGTCCGGGCCCAGATCTCACCCCAGGCGTAGCGGGTGATGAAGTCTTGGAATGCGGCGGTCTCCGGAGTGATCGCCCCGAGCGCAGCATCGACGTGGGCATCGCCGAGGACAGCCCGGCGAACCGCCATTCCTGTGTCGTACGGTGTCGCCGGCGAAGGGCCGCCCGCAATGTGCACGAGCCCGATCAGGAGCGACGCCGCTTCGGCGGGCTTTTCGAGCGGAGCGAGGTGTGATGCGCCGGGCAGCTCAGCGAAACGTGCGCGGGGCATCGCCTCTGCCACGGCTTTCATCGAGGCGGTGGTCGTGACCTGGTCGTGCTCCCCGCTCACGAGCAGAGCGTCTACCTCGATACCGCCGAGTGAGGATGTCCGGTCGAAACGCCCCAGGGCATCCGTGCACAGAGCGTATGACTCGTCGTCCACCTCGACGAGAGTGCCGAGGCCCCTGGCCCCCTGGCCGTTGGGGTTGTTCTCGAGGTAGCCCGGTGCGTACCAGCGTGCGGCGCTGCCGGTGACGAGGGATGCCGTTCCTGACCGTCGGACCTCGGCTCCGCGTTCTGCCCAGCCGTCGGCGTCGCCGATGCGGGAACCGCTGCAGAATAACGCCAGACTCAGCAGCCGTTCCGGATGGGTCGCGGCGAGCTCGAGGGCGATCGTGCCGCCGAGTGAGATCCCGGCGACATGGAACCGGCCGCCGCCGAGTTCGTCGACAATTCGGAGCGTCGCCTCGGCGAGGTCAGCGATGCCGAACGGCTCGCGCGTCGATGGACTGGCGCCATGCCCCGGGAGGTCGACGCGGAGAATGCGGACGTGAGGCAACGCCCGAGAGAGTTCCGCAACGACGCCGTCCCACACCGCGGTGGTTGTGCCGAGCGACGGCAACAGCACGAGCAGTTCGCTCGCTGTGGCTACGGGTGCGGCCGGCGTGATCGAGCCGATCAGGCGGGGAACGGTCATCGCTGCTCCTTGCGTTCTACGGCTCGAAAGCGGCCGATGGCCGACTCGATGATGCGGTCGGATGCGACGCGAGTGGCTGCGGCATCCCGCTCGAGATCGGGGCTCAGGAGGCGATTCGCCTCGACCGCTGACCGGTCAAAGCTGAGGCGCGCGAACATCGATGCAGCGGCATCCGAACTCTCGACGGCAAGCCGCAGGAGACCACGAAATGCTGACCATTCGGCGTGCCACTCCCCCGCCGGTCTGGCGTCCTGCGCGAGCGCTGCTGAGTGCACGGTCGCCACCAGGCCAGGCACCCGCAACCCGTTTGCCGTGAGAAGCACGGCATCAACCGGGTTGCGCTTGTGCGGCATCGCCGAGGATCCCCCCGTCGCGCCGAGCGATGCTTCGCCGATCTCGGTGCGCGCAAGAAATGCCACGTCCCGTCCGATACGCCCGAGGGCGGTGGTGACAAGGGCAGCGGCCGATGCAACACGGAGAACGTGGCTCCGCTCCGTGTGCCAGGAGCGCTCGGGGTCGTCGAGTCCCAGCTGCTCAGCCAGCGCGGAGCGCACTCGGTCTGCCGTGTGCGGAACGTCTGCCTCACGGTCGAAGTCCTCGCCGGTGCCAACCGCACCACCGAGCTGCACCGGAAAACCGGCCTCGGCCAAAGCATCCATCGCCGCGGCGATACCGTCGAGCCAGCCGGCGACAGACACCCCCACCGTGCTCTGGGCGGCGTGCTGCCCGAGCGTTCGGGCGATCGAAATCGTGTATCGCTCGCCGATGGCCAGTGCAACGAGGCTCTCGCCGGCGGTGCGGAGGCGCTCCCGGGCAACGCCGAGAGCCCTCTTCGCGACGAGCATCAGAGCGGTATCGAGGATGTCCTGGCTCGTCGCACCCTGGTGGACGTGAGCGCCAGAGCCGGGGACCGCTGACTCGGCGAGCGCACGGAGCTGGATCACCAGCGGGATGACGGGCACACCGCCCGTGCGGGCCCCCGAGATCAACTCGGCCCGGTCGAGCTGCGCGCCCTGCAACGCCTGGGCCACCTCGCTGAGGTCTTTGCCAATGATGCGGCCACGCGCAAGAACCAAAGCGCGCTCCACCTCCACGAGAGCCTCGAGGACGGCGTCGTCCGATGTGACCGCAGCGGTGACGGCGAGGGGTTCAAGCAGTCCCCAGTCCGTCGCCTCCGCAGTCGGATGCTCAGCCATGAATCTCCGCATCGAAATTCAGGAAGACGGTTTCGCCGTCGCCCTGCAGTCGTATATCGAAACGGTAGCTCCTCTCGGCATCCCGGGCGGCGATCAACGTGTCCCGACGCGCCGGATCCACTCGACCGAGGAGAGGGTCAGCGTCGTTGCGTTCGGACTCGTCTCCAAAGTACGCGCGGGTGAACAGGTGGTGGGTCAGGCCGCGGGCAAAGACCGTGACGAGGATATAGGGCGCGGCATCCGGCCGGGTCGGACCCGGTTTGATGGTCGAGAAGCTGTAGTTGCCTGCCCTGTCGACGGCGGTGCGACCGAAACCTGTCACTGTGTAACCGTCCCGGTCGAGGCTCCCTCGCTCGGAAATCACCTGCCCCGAGGCATCCGCGTGCCAGATTTCGACGATGGCGTCGGGAATGGGATCACCCGCGCCGTCGGAGACAGTGCCGTGAAAACGGATGCCGTCGGCGTGCCACGGGGCTGCGACCTGCGGACCACCGGGGTACGGCAGGGCGTAACCGAAGAACGGGCCGACCGTCTGTGACGGCGTCTGGCCTGGTGATGTTTCAGGCATGATCGGAATCCTCCGGTTCCATCCAGGTTGATCGGGGTCCGGTGAGCACCACGTCCCAGCGATAGCCGAGCGCCCATTCCGGTTCGCTGACGTCGTGGTCATAGCGCGCGACCAGGCGGTCCCTCGCGGCGGGATCGACGATGGACTGGTAAATCGGATCCAGCCCGAACAGCGGGTCGCCGGGGAAGTACATCTGGGTGATCAGCCGCTGCGTGAACGCGGAACCGAAGAACGAGAAGTGGATGTGCGCCGGCCGCCAGGCATTGCGGTGGTTCTTCCAGGGGTAGGCGCCCGGCTTGATGGTCGTGAGCCGGTACTCGCCGTTGTCGCCTGTGATCAACCGCCCGACCCCGGTGAAGTTCGGGTCAAGGGGAGCCGGATGCTGGTCGCGCTTGTGGACGTAACGCCCCGACGCATTCGCCTGCCAGATCTCGACGAGCTGGTTTCGCACCGGGCGGCCGTCTCCGTCCATCACACGGCCGGTCACAATGATGCGTTCACCGAGCGGTTCGCCCGCATGCTGAATCGTGAGGTCGTTCTCCTCCGCGGCCACATCCGTGTGACCAAAAGCGGGCGATACCAGTTCGATCTCTTCCGGATCTGCTCGCACGAGTTCGTGGGTCGGATGCCGGAGCACGGTGCTGCGATACGGCGCGAAGTTGCGCGGTGGGTGCGGCGCAAGCACACGGCCTGCGTTACGAGCCCGGGCAGAGTGCTCAGCGTGCAGCGCCGCGATCTCATCGGAAATCGTCGTCTGGGTTTCTGGCGTCTGATTCGTCATGACGTCCTTTCTCGTCGGAGGCGGGCAGCCGTGCGCCCCGGCAGCGCCGATCCGACCAGTGACGCTCTTCGCGCATGGTGGGACTCCCCCGGAATGGAAGGTCGTTGATAACCCTGCCCTGTTGGACAGGGAAGGGTTGTGGGCGTTTCATTCAGTGGGACAGGTCACTCGCGAGTGGCCGATGGCTACGGTGTCCCTATGACCGAGATCCGGATACGCCCCGCTCATCCCGATGACGCACCTGCGATTGCCCAGGTCCACGTCACCTCGTGGCGCGAAACCGTCACTTCGCCTCAGTCAATATCCGAACTATCGGTGCGTCGATGGTCGTTCCCGAACCAGCGGGGGAACCCACCGTCAGCTTTGAATGCTCCTCCGCCCAAAACTGAGATACCCGCGGCACTCTTTGCGGCCGTCGCATACCCTCGGTCCGTTTCGTGGGCCTTCAGCGTCCTCCGGCGAGCCACGCCCATGACGGTACCCGCTGCCAGAGTTTCGTAGCATGAGGTAAAACCGGAACTTTGTTTCAGAGTGAAACTCGGTTTCACAGTAGAACTTAATTCCATTTTCGGCTAGCGTTCTGCACAGCCAGCAATGAGGCCCGGAAGAATGGCGAGGACAATGAGCGGTCAAGGCGCACTTTCCAAAGGACTGGCGGTCCTCTCGATACTCGCGGAGGCGCCCGAAGGTCTACCGCTCATGCATCTCGCCGAACTGCTCGAGACGCCCAAAAGCGGCGCACATCGGACGCTCCAAAACCTCATCGTCGATGGTTACGTGCGGCAAGATGCCATGACAGGCAACTACCAGCTGACCCTCGCCCTACCGATTCTCGGGATGCAGTTCCTCTCTACGAACTCCTTGACGAGTCTTGCCCTCCCGCTTCTGGAATCGCTCGCCGACGACACCGGACAGCTTGTTCGTCTGGCCCTCGCCGAGGATGACCGCCTCGTGTGGGTCGCCAAGCGGCAAGGGGCCCGATCGGGTCTGCGGTTCGATCCCGACCACGCCGCCGAGGTGCCGCTCGTTTCAACGGCGACCGGGGTCGCCTGGCTCTCGCGCCTGCCTGAGGAGGAGGCCATGAGCCTCGCCCTGCGTCGCCATGTGGCGCCGCGCCACGAGACCGGGCCGAACCTTCCCGCGAGCGTCTCGCAGATCCTCGAGACGCTCAGCCGTGCTCGGTCGCAGGGCTGGGCTTCGGTGCACGACAGCTATGAGCTTGGCATCTCTGCCGTGGCCAAGGCCGTTGTTGATCGGGAGTCCGGCCGGCCGCTCGGCGCTGTGAGCATCGCCGGGCCAACCGTGCAGCTCACCCCCGAGCGCGTCCAAGAGGTGCTCCCACTGCTCGCCGAAGTCGTCTCCCAGCTCGAGAAGGTGCCGCGAGCAATGCTGCCGACGATGCCGCTGCACTCGGCTTTGAACATCGTCGCCGACGGGGGGACCGACGCATGACGAGCTCACCCACGCTCCTGCCTCGCGCCTCGCAGCGCCGCTCCGGCGACCGAGCGTCTCAGCGCGGGTGGTGGTTCATCGGCCCGTTCATGCTGGTGTTCCTTGTCGTGTTCATCGCCCCGGTGGTCTACGCGATCTACCTGTCGTTCTTCCGCTTCCAGTTCATCGGCGGAACCCAGTTTGTCGGCATCGAGAACTACATCGGCGTCTTCCAAGACGACCGGTTCCTCAGCGCCGTCGGGCGGGTGGTGCTCTTCTCCGCAGTGCAGGTGCCCGTGATGCTCGGCATTTCGCTCTTTGCCGCTCTTGCTCTCGACAGCGGACGGCTCTACGGCAAAAACTTTTTCCGGCTCGCCGTGTTCCTGCCGTACGCGGTTCCCGGTGTTGTCGCGTCGCTGATGTGGGGCTTCATGTACGGGCCTCGTTTTGGCCTTGTGAACGACTTCGGCAACGTTTTCGGCGTTACGTTGCCCGATCCGTTCTCATCCGGGCTCATCCTTCCCGCGATCGGCAACATTGTGACGTGGCAGTTCATCGGCTACAACATGCTCATTTTTTACGCAGCTCTGCGCGTGATCCCGATGTCGCTATACGAGGCCGCCCACATCGATGGGGCAGGTCAATTCCGCGTTATCAAATCGATCAAGCTACCCGCGATCCGGAGCGCGCTGGTGATCGCACTCATCTTTTCGATCATCGCGAGCTTCCAGCTATTCAATGAGCCGCGCATTCTGCAGACACTAGCCCCCAACGTGGTCAGCAGCTACTTCACCCCCAATTTGTACGCCTACTCCCTAGCGTTCCAGGGCCAACAGCAGCCCTACGCGGCGACCGTCGCGATCGTCATGGGTGTGTTCGTCTCGGTGATCGCTTACCTCATACAAGCACGAGGCACGAAGCGAGTTATGACATGAGCATCTCGACAACAAAGACGCGGCCCATCTTTGTGGCTTCCCGATCCGCTGCGCCGCGGCGCTCACCGATTCACGTGCGCAAAAGCGTCGTACTCAGCGTGTTCGCGCTCGTGCTGCTCATCTACAGCCTGCTGCCGCTGTTCTGGCTGGTCGTGAGCGCCACGAAATCGCAGCCCGACCTGCTCAACAGCTTTGGGCTGTGGTTCGGCAGTGACTTCAACCTGTTCGAGAACATCCGCCGGACCTTGACCTACGACGACGGTGTCTTCGTCCTCTGGCTGCGCAACACCCTGCTCTATGTTGTTGTTGGCGCGGGTGGCGCCACCCTCCTCGGCCTCCTCGGTGGTTGGGGTCTGGCAAAGTTCGCCTTCTTCGGACGCCGCGCGGTCTTCGCCGTGATCCTCGGCGCCATCGCCATTCCGGGGACCGCGCTCGCAGTTCCGACCTTCCTCATGTTCGCCGAGGTCGGGCTGACGAATACGCCGTGGGCAGTCATCATCCCCGCCCTGATCGAGCCTTTTGGCCTCTACCTGATGTGGATTTACGCATCAGAGTCCGTGCCGGACGAGCTCGTAGAGGCCGCAAGGATCGATGGTGCCGGAGAGTTCCGGATTCTCTTTCAGATTGCGCTGCCTGTGCTCGCGCCTGGACTGGTCACCGTGCTGCTCTTCAACGTCGTGTCGGGATGGAACAACTTCTTCCTTCCACTGATCATGCTCAACGACCCCCAGTGGTACCCGCTGACTCTCGGGCTGGAATCGTGGAGCGGGCAGGCCAACATCCAGGGGGCCGCGCCGATCTTCGATCTTGTCATCACCGGATCCCTATTGGCGATCCTGCCGCTCGTCGCCGCATTTCTGCTGCTGCAGCGGTATTGGCAGTCCGGTCTCACCCTCGGCGGGGTCAAAGAATGATTTCCACCCCCAGCCCCACCTCAGAAATACCAACCTTGCCCACCAACACCAGTCAAAGGATCTAACGCAATGAAGCAGAAATTCTTCCGACGTCGCGGCGCTATCGCGGCGGCCGTGGTCATGACCCTGACGCTCGCCTCGTGCGCGCCGTCGCCCGACACCGGCGGAACCGCTGAAGAGGCAGATGAGTCTGCCGTCGACGCTGCCCTCGAGGAGGGCGGCGAGCTACTCGTCTGGGGTTGGGATCCCACGCTCGAACCCGTCGTCGAAGCATTCCGGGCGGACTACCCCAATGTTGACATAGAGCTGGTGAACGTCGGGTCGGGAGTGGATCACTTCACCGCCCTGCAAAATGCTGCGTCCGCGGGTTCCGGAATACCCGATGTCACGATGCTGTCGTACTACGCGATCCCCCAGTTTGTGGCGGCGGGGACACTCACGGACCTCACTCCATTCGGCGTGCAGGACCTCGAGAGCAACTTCCCACCGGGACCGTGGAGCTCCGTCATTAGCGGAGACGCCGTCTACGGCCTGCCTACCGACTCCGGGCCGCGCGTTATGGTCTACAATAAGGTGCTCTTCGACGAGCTCGGCCTGGAAGTGCCGGAAACGTGGGACGAGTACGTGGAGGCCGCTAGAGCCATCCGAGCGGCCAATCCAGACGCCTCGATCCTGGCGGAAAACGCCGACACCCTGAAGACCCTGAGCCACATCTGGGCCGCCGGCGGGCGCCCCTTCGAGGTCGACGGCAGTGAGGTCACGATCGATCTCGACCAGGAGGGGACGGAACGTTACGTCGAGACTTGGCAGACGCTCCTTGATGAGGATCTGCTCTCACCCATCCGCGACTACTCGGATGAGTGGTACCAGGCTCTGGGCAACGGGAACATCGCGACGATGGTGATGGGTGCGTGGATCACAGGGAGCCTCCTTTCCGGACTTCCCGAGAGCAGCGGGGAATGGCGCGTCGCGCCGCTACCCCAGTTCGACGACAGCGAATACGTCACCTCCGAGCTCGGCGGCAGCGGGATGTCGGTGACGGAGGCAAGCGAAAACAAGACTCTCGCCTATGGATTCGTGCGGTACGCCAACCTTTTGAAAGGGCTCGACGTCCGCATCGAGAACGGCCAATACCCCGCGAGCCGCGAAGTACTCGACAGCCCTGACTTCCTCGAGAGCGAGCTCGAGTTCTACGGCGGCCAGCAGGCGAACAAGGTCTTCGCCGAATCGTCAGCGAACGTTGGTGAAGGGTGGCAGTACCTACCGTTCCAGGTCTACGCGAACACCATCTTCGCCGACTACATGGGCCCCGCGTACACGGGCGAAGTGCAGATCAAGGATGCCCTCGAGGAGTGGGCCGATGCGATCGCTGAATACGGCGAGAGCCAAGGTTTCACCGTCAATCGATGAGCTGGTGTCCGGGGTGACGCTCATGCCTCACCCCGGACACCACAACCCCCATCGGAAGGGTTCGACCCTATGAATTCGCAGCATCAGCCACCCCGAATCGTGCGAAACGCGGACCGGCAGACCCTCCTCGTCGACGACAGGCCCTTCCTCTGCCTCGGCGGGGAACTGCACAACTCCAGCGCCTCCTCGGCCGAATCTCTACGAGAGATCTGGGACGGGGTGGCGCGATCCGGTGCGAGCACAATCATCTGCTCCGTGGCTTGGAACGAAGTCGAAGCTGCAGAAGGGCGGTTCGACTTCACGATCGTCGACGAAATATTGCGCCTCGCGCGATCGTCGGACCAGCGACTCATCCTGATCTGGTTCGGCGCCTTCAAGAACGCCACCTCCGTTTACGCGCCGCGCTGGGTGCGGGAGGACACAGAGCGGTTCCCTCGAGCCCATCTCGGCCCGGTTGCCTTCCCGCTCCCCTTCTCCTACCCCGGGTCGACGTCCAAGCCGGTGCTGTCGGTATTCAGTAACGCGTTGCGCAAGGCGGACCGCGCCGCGTACGTGGCCCTGATGCGGTACCTCGCCGAGCACGACGAGGGGTACACCTGCGTCATGACCCAGGTTGAGAACGAGGTCGGCCTGCTAGGCGCCGGACGTGATCACTCGCCCGAGGCCGAGCGGCGATGGACCGCCGCTATTCCACCATCGGTGCTGCAGCAGCTCCGAGATCGACCGGAGCTGCTCTCCGCGAACGCGGCGCTGCGGCTGGCTGATGCAGCCGGTAATCGATCGTGGCAAGACGTCTTCGGCGCGGACGGTTCGGGGGACGAGCTCTTCATGACCTGGGGGTTCGCGACCTACGTCGAGGACCTCGCCGCGGCGGGCAAGCGCGAGCACCCTCTCCCCGCCTTTACCAACGCTTGGCTGGGACCGCAGCCGGGCCAACCGGTCGCCGGCATGTATCCAAGCGGTGGGCCCGTCGCATCTATGATCGGTCTCTGGCGAGCGCTCGCGCCGTCACTGGACCTCATCGCCCCCGACATCTACGTTTCTGACGTCGAACCCGTGCTCCAGCAGTACTCCGTCAACGGCAACCCACTGTTCGTCCCCGAGGCCCGGTTCCGCGCTGGCGACATGGCGATGGCGGTTGGCTCCTACGGCGCGATCGGATACCACGTCTTCGGACTCGACGACGGTCTCATCGATAACCAGCACGCGCAGCTCACCATCTTCCTGAGGGGATTTGAGCAGGAGGTGATCGCTGCGCAAGGCGAGGGCCGCATCGTGGGATTCGCCCTCGCCCCGGGCGACACCGAAAAGACCGTCGAGGTCGCCGGACTGTCACTGACCGTGCGCGACGCGTTCCACCAGTACTCGCGGATGCTCTTCGACGTGGGGGTCTCTATCGACCCACCGGCCGCTCTACCGACCCAGACCATCGAGGCTGCTCGCGGCGCACACCCCGCTGACGAGCGACCCTTCGGCGTTGTCATCGTGCTGGACTCAAACGAGCTCGTCGTCATCGGCCAGCGATTCATGATCGATGTGACGCGCCCCGGCTTCTTGACCGAGATCGACGAGGCGCGCGAGGTTCTCCCGTCCTCAAACGGTATGCGCCCGAGCCGGTACCTTAACGGCGACGAGCGCCTCCTCCTCACGGGCACGAACAGGATCACCGCCGTGCGTCTCCGCCTCCTCCACCGCCCTGCCACCGAACCAGTTAAGGAGTGACGCCCATGTCCCCTCTTCCTGACGCTGGAGGCGGCGGCCGGGGCACTCCGAGACGGTGGGGTCCTCGTCGTGGCCGCTTGGATTCGGGGTTATCTGCCGAACACGTCCTCGATCGACTACGCAGCCTCGAAGGCAGCCGCGCTCAGCGTAATGAAGTCATTCGCGAAGGAGCTCGGTCCACGCAGGCTACGGGCGAACGCCGTCGCCCCTGGCCGCATAGAGACCGAGTTGACCGAGCGGGGAGCCGGGCTGCTCGAGCAGCGCGCGGGCAGGACCTCGCCGCGCAGACGATCAGTGGCCTCATGGCGCTCACCGGCACAGATGAGACCGGCCCCGTCTCCACCGGCACCTTCATGATCGACTACGTCGCGTCGATGCAGTTCGCACAAGGGATGATGGTCGCACTCGCCGCGCGGGAGCAATCGGGCCACGGGCAGGTCGTTGACCCGAATCTCCTCAACGCGGCAGTCACCACGCATCTGCAGGAGGGAACCACCTATCTGAACACCGGGCAGCGCTACCCGCGCCCGACGGCCGGCATCGCCCACGCGCACAACACTGCCCTGTACGGCTACTACGAGACCGCGGACGGGCTCTGGCTGGCCCTCCTCGGCGAGTTCTACGTCAACACGCCGTGGCAGCGCGCGGCCCGCGCGTGCGGGCTACCCGTTAAGGTCGTCGAGGATCCGCGTTTCCAGACCATTGAGGGCCTCCAGCAACACACCCTTGAGACGCATCGCCTGCTCGCCCACGCAATCTCGCGCCTCGACCGCGCCGAGATCATGGCAAGGTTCGAGGCCGAGGACGTTCTCGTCGCCCCCGTGCACGAGTACGAGGCCGTCTTCGCCGATCCTCAGGTGCGCGGCAACGGTCTGATCCGCGAGGGCAAAACTGCGGAGATCGGACCCGTGAGTTTCGTGGGGATGCCCCTCTCGCTGTCGGAGGCCCCAGCCAGCCTGCGGTACATGCTGCCGAAGGCCGGTGTGCACAACGACGACGTGCTCACCGACGCCGGCGGCGAGCCAGAGCGGATCGCGCAGCTCAAGCGAGCCGGCGTCATCGGCAGCGAATCGGACCGAGAACACGCGGGCGGCTGCGTGGTCGTGACCCCGAACATCCCCCTTCGTCATTAGGAGCCCCAGACATGCCCACCATCGTCCGACTTCCCACCGCCAACGGCACCCTCGCCGATCACACGATGCATGCACCCGTGGAGTATGCCCGGCACCCGACCCCGTTCTCATCGCGCACCGTACTCGCCGCCGCGCACGTCGTCGCAGATGCTCGGGCCGACTACCAACCCGGCATCGCGCCTCCGATCGACTGGGAAGCGACGATCACCTTCCGCCAGCACCTGTTCAGCTACGGGATCGGCATCGCTGAGGCGATGGACACGACCGAGCGTGGCCCCGGCGGTCTGGACTGGAACCAGGCCAAGGAACTCATCTGTCTGGGTGTCGCCGCGGCGCGCGAGGCGGGCGCCGCGGTCGTCGCCGGAGCCGGAACCGATCAGCTGTCGGACGCCGCTCCGACGCTGGATGCGATCGTGGACGCGTATACCGAGCAGGTCGACTGGGTGCAGAGCCAGGGAGCCCCGGCCGTGATCCGGGCGAGCCACGCGCTGGTCGGAGCGGCACGGAGCGCCGACGATTACCTCGAAGTTTACCGCCGGGTGCTCGCGCACGCCGACCGCCCCGCGATCGTCCACTGGCTCGGCACGGGCTTCGACCCAACCCTCGACGGGTACTGGGGTCACCGCGGCGTCGAGGATGCCATGGACGTCGTCGTGACGATGGCACGCGACAATGAGTCGCGGCTGGAAGGGATCAAGTTCAGCCTGCTCGACGAAGAGCTCGAGAAGGAGTTCCGCCGCCGGCTGCCGGCGAGCGTCAAGGTCTTCACGGGCGACGACTACGGCTACACCGACCTCATCCTGGGCGACGGCGCGCACCACAGCCACGGCCTCCTCGGCGTGCTCGACCCGATCGCCCCCGCAGCGTCCACCGCCTTCGCAGCGCTCGATGCGGGGAACGAGGAGGGCTTCGCCCGCATCATGAACTCGACGATCCCGTTCGCGGTGAAGATGTTCGAGGCACCCGCCGATCGTTACAAGGTGGGCACCGTGTTCACTGCTTGGCTGTCCGGCCACCAGGACCACTTCCGCATGGTGACTGGCCGGGAAGGTCTGCGCTCCCTGCAGCACCTGACCGAGCTCTTCCGACTGGGCGACGAGCTCGGCTTGTACCCCGACCCCGAGCTCGCAGCGCACCGGATGGGCGTCGTCCTCGCCGCGGGCGGTCTGCGATGAGGCTGATGATCACGGGCGGTGCCGGCTTCCTCGGCTCACTCCTCGCCACGAGACTCCTCGCCGAGGGTCTCGCTCTCGGCGGAGAGGAGCGCCGCGAGGTCGAGGAGCTGCTGCTCGTTGACCTCGCCGCGCCGCGCGGCCCCCTCGCCGACGAGACCCGCGTGCGGTCGTTCACGGGCGACATGGCCGAGAACCTCCACCGGCTGCCCGACGCAGATGCGATCTTCCATCTTGCCGGCGTCGTGAGCGGCGCCGCCGAGGCGGATTTCGACCTCGGCATGCGCACCAACCTCGACGGCACACGACAGGTGCTGGAGTGGGCCCGAGCGCGGGGCAACGCCCCGGTGCTCGTGTTCACCAGCTCGCTCGCCGTGTTCGGCACCGATGCCGATGGTGCACCGCTTGGTGAGATCCACGATCGCTCGCTTCCGACGCCAGCGTCGAGCTACGGGATCCAGAAGTTCATCGGCGAGCAGCTGGTCGCTGACTACGGCCGGCGCGGCTTTGTGCGCGCGCGCACCGTTCGTCTGATGACCGTCTCGGTCCGCCCGGGCGTCCCGAATGGGGCGGCCTCGAGCTTCCTGTCCAGCATCATCCGCGAACCTGTCTCCGGGCAGACGGCGCTGTGCCCGGTACCGTCGGACACGCCCGTGGCGCTGTCGTCGCCGCAGCGGACGATCGACGGTATCGTCCGTGCCGCGGAGACGCCCGACGCGAAATGGGGCAGCCGCACCGCGATGAACCTTCCCTCCCTTACGACGACGCCCCGGGCGATGGCCGAGGCACTCGACCGCGTGACGGGGCACGACGCGAGCCGGCTCATCGAGTGGTCGCATGATCCGCAAATCGAGGCGATCGTCGGCAGTTGGCCCTCGCTCTTTCGCGCCGAGCGGGCCGCCGGACTTGGTCTGCATCCGGTCGACTCCATCGAGGACATAGTCCGGGAATTCGTCCGGGATCATGCGCCGGTCCCCGACTCCGACACCGGCTCCGGCTCCGGCTCCGCGGACCAGGAGGCCGCTCGTGCTCGATGACGCCGTCCTCGGCGCCCGCGGTCGTCTCGTCTGCAACCCCGTCGATCTGGCCTACCGCTATCAGGAGGTAGTGCCCGACGGCGATCCGGATGCCCGGGTCGTGTTCCGAGAGGGCGCCGATCCCTCGGTCGTGCTGCATCGCGGTCGCTATTTCATGTTCGTGTCGATGTCACGCGGGTTCTGGTACTCCGACGATCTCGTCGACTGGCACTTCCGGGCCACGGAGAAGCTGCCCGCGTTCGACTACGCGCCCGATGTGCGCGCGATCGGCGACGAACTTTACATCAGCGCCTCCCGCAAGGGAGAGCCGTGCCCCTTTTTCCGCAGCCGCGACCCGCTCGCGGACGATTTTGAGCAGGTCACGGCCGGCTCCTTCGACTTCTGGGATCCGAGCTTGTTCCCGGACCACGACGGGGCACTGTATCTGTACTGGGGGTGCTCGGCTGAGACGCCTATCTACGGCGTGCAGCTCGACCCCAAGACTCTGGGTCCAGTGGGCGCCGCCGCCGCACTGATCGTCAGCGACACCTCGCGGCGCGGGTGGGAGCGCGCGGGCGAGAGCTATCGTCCCTTGCAGCGCATCTTCGACGGGAAGGATGTCACCGAGGCCATCGGGGACGCGCCATACCTCGAAGGGGCGTGGATGACCAAGCACGATGGCACCTACTACCTGCAGTACTCCGCCCCGGGGACCGAGTTCAACACCTATGCCGACGGATACGTGACGGCGACGAGCCCGCTCGGACCCTTCGAGTATGCGAGCAGCAGCCCGTTCTCCTCGAAGCCGGGCGGCTTCATCACCGGAGCAGGGCACGGCAGCACGTTCCAGGACGCGTACGGCAACTGGTGGCACGTCGCTACCATGCGTATCTCCGTCGCGCACCCCTTCGAGCGGCGAATCGGCCTATTCCCCGCTGGCTTCGACGAGGAGGGCGTGCTTTTCTGCAACCAAAACTTCGCCGACTACCCCCGTCGCATCCCCACAGGCGCGATCGATCCATGGGACCGCATCGCACCCGAGTGGATGCTCCTCTCGCTGAACGCGTCGGCGACGGCCTCGTCGCAGCATGACGCGCATCCCGCCCGCCTCGCGACCGACGAGGATGTGCGCACGTGGTGGATCGCCAGCACCGCGGAGCAGGGCGAGTGGATCACGGTCGATCTGGGCGCGCTGAAGCGCGTCGAGGCCGTGCAAGTCAATCTCGCGGACCCGGACGTCGCCGCCTTCGCGCCCCGCAGGACTGACGGCGCCCGCTGGCGGTCGAACTACCGATCGATCGATCCGGCGGAGCACGCGACCGAGATCGTGATCGAAATCTCCGGGGACGGCGAGGAGTGGCAGGTCGTCTCCGACACCCGCAGTGCGCGCGCCGACCAGCCGCACGCGCTCGTCGTTCTCGAGGAGGCCGTGATGGCGCGGTTCGTACGCTGCACGGCGGGCGAGCTGCCCTACGGCGCCCCCTTCGCCGTGAGCGGCATCCGGGTCTTTGGGCTTGGGGAAGGACCACTCCCCGCACTCCCCGCGGTGTCCGCGCGTCGCGACGACGCCCGGACGGCGGAACTGCGCTGGGACCCGGTGCCGGGCGCGCAGGGCTACAACGTGCGCTACGGAACGCATCCCGAGAAGCTCTATAGCTCCTGGCATCTGCACGGCGATACGACGCTGCAGCTGGGCTCGCTGAACGCGGGAACCCCGTACTGGGTCGCCGTCGACTCATTCAGCGAGGCCGGGGTCTCCATTGCGACCGCGACGCTGCGGGTGTAACAGCCGCGCGACCCAAAGACTCGAATGGTACGGCCAGCTATAGCGCAACATGGTGGCTGAGCCACTGCCTCAACCCACTCGTTAGCACGGCCGCCACGGTGCCACCTGCCGAGCAACTTCGGAACACCGGCGTCAAGCTGATGGGGCACCAACGAAAGAGCCCCGGAGAGACAGCCGTAATCGGCGTCTTTCCGGGGCATACCGTGCGCCCGAAGGGATTCGAACCCCCAACCTTCTGATCCGTAGTCAGATGCTCTATCCGTTGAGCTACGGGCGCATGGGCTTGGCCGGGAGACAATCTCTCGCTCCGCAGGCCGTATTAGAGACTACATGACCCGGCGGCTCGGCGCCAATCGACGCACCCGCTGCAAGGTGACAGAACCCTTAGCCGGGGTTATAGTTGACGTTTGTCAATGTTATAGTTGATGTTTGTCAACAAAGCTTTTCCGCGTCATCAGGAGTCACATGCCTCGAGCTTCACGGTCATCCGCACCGAAAAAACCACAACGGACCGCTTCCGCCGACGGCACCATGACCCACCGTCAGGTACTCGAAGCCCTCTCGGGCCTGCTTCTGGGCATGTTCGTGTCGATCCTCGCCGGAACTGTCGTCGCGACATCCCTCCCCCTCATCATCTCTGAGCTCAAGGGCGATCAGTCGGCTTACACCTGGGTCGTGACCTCGACCCTCCTGGCAACGACCGTCTCCACCCCGCTGTGGGGAAAGTTCGCTGATCTCTTCAACCGCAAGCTGCTCATCCAGCTCTCGCTCGGCCTCTTCGTCATTGGTTCAGCGGCGGCCGGTTTCTCCCAGAACACCGACACCCTCATTCTCTTCCGAGTGCTTCAGGGCCTCGGCGGCGGCGGGCTCGCCGCGCTCAGCCAGATCATCATGGCCGACATCATCAGCCCCCGCGACCGTGGCAAGTACGCCGGCCTCTTCGGCGGCGTCATGGCCGTTGGCACGGTCGGCGGCCCGCTCCTCGGCGGTCTGGTGACGGATGCCCTCGGCTGGCGCTGGAACTTCTTCATCGCGTTGCCCATTGCGATCGTTGCAATCGTCCTCCTGCAGCGCACGCTCCACCTGCCCAAGCAGCCGAAGCGCAAGGTTCACATCGACTACCTCGGCGCGATCCTCATCGCCGCAGGCGTTTCGCTCCTCCTGATCTGGGTCTCGCTCGCCGGCACACAGTTCGACTGGATTTCAGTACCCAGCCTCCTGATGGTGCTCGGGTCGGTCATCCTGCTGGTCGGCGCTGTCATCGTTGAGCTCAAGTCGGCTGAACCGATCATCCCTCTCGGCATGTTCAAGAACCGCACGTTCACGCTCTCCGTGATCGCCAGCATCTCGGTCGGCGTCTCCATGTTCGGCACGTCAGTCTTCCTCGCGCAGTACATGCAGCTCGCCCGGGGAGCCACTCCGACGGAGTCCGGCCTGCTCACCATCCCGATGATGGCCGGCCTGCTCATCTCCTCGACGATCTTCGGTGGCATGATCAGCCGTCGCGGCAAGTGGAAGGCAATCATGGTGACGGGCGCGGTTCTCACTGTCATCGGCTCTGTCCTCCTCGGCACTCTCCATTACGACACCAACCTCGTCCTCGTCGGCATCTACATGGCAGTTCTGGGCGCCGGTCTCGGCATGCTGATGCAGAACCTCGTCCTCGTGGTTCAGAACACGATCGAGGTTCGCAACCTCGGCGTCGCCACGAGCGCCGTCACCTTCTTCCGCAGCCTCGGCGGCACCGTCGGCGTCTCCGTACTCGGCTCGGTGCTCGGCACCGTCGTCGCGCAGAGCATCAAGGAGAACATCGCTGCCCTCGCGCCGGCAGACCAGGCTCTCGCCGGAACGTACCTCGGCAGCGGCACGATTCCACAGATCAACCAGCTGCCCGAAGTGCTGCAGACCGTCGTCGAGAGTGCATACGGCAGTGGAGTTGGCTTCGTCTTCCTCTGCGCGGTTCCGCTCACCCTCGTCACACTCATCGCGACGATCTTCATTCCGAACGCCCCGCTCGGTAAGCTCAACGCCGTGCAGTTGAAGAAGCAGCCCGTCGGTAAGTCGCACGACCGTGACGACGCCAGTGACATCCTCATCGATGTCTCGACGGCGAGTGTGGCGCTGCCACCCGTGGGCCTCTCGCATCCGGTCACCGGTCCGATTACCGCGGCCAGGGCGGACGACGACGACACCACGACGCCGGTGCAGTCGAGATGACCGACAGCCTGACTGGCGGGACCCCCGAGCCCGGCAGGCACTCCGCGGCCATCGGGGCAGTGGAAGTCAGCATGGGTGCCCTGTCACGTCGACTTCAGCTCGTCCTGAAGAACGCGGCAACTGCGATCGACCCGAGCCTTCCCCCGGCGGGCTTTCAGCTTCTTCGACTGATCGAACACTGCGGCTCCGTCCAGGCGGGCGTCGCCGCGGAACGTCTCGTCGTTGACCGCAGTGTCGTGAGCAGGCACATCCGCCAGCTCGAAGAACTCGGGCTGGTCGAAACGCGCACCGATCCCTCCGACGGCCGCGCGCGGTTCCTCGTACTCACCGAGGAGGGCGTGCGCCGCATGCGCGCCGTCAATCCTTCCGGCAAGTCGATCACCCACGCGCTCCTGACGGAGTGGGAGGTTGACGAACTCGAGGGCTTCGCCGCACAGCTCGAACGCCTCACCGCGGCGATCGATCACCGGAACGACGAGGGCCCCTCCACGGACTGACCGGGCGGCGCTTCAGACGCCACCACTTCAGAAACGGATGCCATCCCGCACGCAAGCGGGATGGCATCCGTTCTGCATGTTCTACGTGCTGGTCGACTCGTCCTGACGGGTCGGACAGTACAGCTGGGTGCGCTCACCGCTGCGGTCGACGACGTGCTCAGACATAGGTCGACCGCAGAGCGGACAGGCGGAACCAGAGGCAGGGGGCAGCGGCTCTTCGTTGTATGGGCCGAGAGGTGGCGGCCCGATGTACGGCCGCAGCGAATTGTTGAGCCAGTTGGTGAAGCCGCCGGATTCCCTGATGCTCGGCCGCTTCTTCTTGCTTCGTGCCATACCTATGAGCGTACGTTGAAAGTGCGCCGGGGTGATGCCCCGCCAACCCCGATCCCGCAGAACTCGCTGGGGTAGACTCTCTCCCAGCGAAGGGGAGTAGTTCCCACCGCCGCTTCACTCCAGAAACGGCGACGCGGTCTGTCGACACACTGGTCTTTCGACCCGGCAGCCCACCCGCACACTGCGGGCGAGCGAGACCTTCGGCCACATCTCAACGATGGCCGAAGTTTCCGCACCCTGGAATCGTCGGTCACCCGATTCAGGAGCACTACCGTGACCGAACCCCGCAACGCACCGACGGCATCCGATATCAAACGATGGCGGCAGTACCTTGCCGACGAACGCGCCGAAGCATCCGTCTACAGTGAACTCGCCAGTCGTCGCACCGGCGAGGAGAAGGCGATCCTTCTCGGCCTCGTCGAAGCCGAGCGCCGCCACGAAGCCCACTGGATCGACCTGCTCGGCGAGCACGCAAACGAACCAACCCGCACGGCGCTTCGCACCAGACTGCTCGGCTTCTTCGCGAAACGCTTCGGCTCGGTCTTCGTACTCGCCCTGATGCAGCGCACCGAGTCGCGATCGCCCTATGAAGCGGATGCCGATGCCACAGACGCGATGGCGGCTGACGAACGACTGCACACCGAAATCGTGCGCGGGCTGGCGGCCCGGGGCCGCAACAACATGTCGGGAACGTTCCGCGCCGCTGTCTTCGGAGCGAACGACGGCCTGGTCTCCAACCTCGCACTCGTGCTCGGCATGAGCGCGACCGGCGTCGGCACCGGTGTCGTGCTCGCCGCGGGTGTTGCCGGGTTACTCGCCGGTGCACTGTCGATGGCCGCTGGTGAGTATGTCTCCGTCCGCTCGCAGCGCGAACTGCTTGACTCGACGACGCCTGACCCGTCCGCCAGACAGGTGCTCCCCCAGCTCGACGTCAACGCGAACGAGCTGCAGTATGTCTATCGGGTGCGCGGGATGGCACCCCAGCAGGCCGCTGAGCATGCGCACGAGGTGCTCAACAACCTCGACTGCGTGCATGTCGGGCTCGACACCGGCACCCTGTCTGCCCAGCCGGGCGACTCGATCGGCTCCGCACGGGGCGCCGCGCTCTCGAGCTTCCTGTTCTTCGCCTCTGGCGCGATCATCCCCGTGCTCCCGTACCTGTTCGGGCTGACGGGTCTCGCCGCCGTTGCTGTTGCCGCTGTCCTCGTTGGCATCGCGCTGCTGATGACCGGCGCCATCGTCGGCGTGCTGTCCGGAGCGTCGCCGCTCAAGCGCGCGTTGCGTCAGCTCGCGATCGGCTATGGAGCCGCCGCGATCACCTACCTGCTGGGGCTGGCTTTCGGCACGACGGTTGCCTAGCGCTGGTTAGGAGCGTCCGCCGCGACCCCGGTTGCGGCCCTTGCCCAGCTTCTTCGGGGCCCGGCCCTGGCGCGGGGTAAACGGCTTCGCCTTGGGCTTCTGCTGCGGCTTGCGCTCCTTCGGAGGAGCCTTCTCCGGCTCCTCCTGCGGGGCGCGAGACGACCGCGCGGTCCTCCCCCGAACCACACCGACGAAGTCCTCGATATCCGGGGTCGTCTCCTCGGCGAGCCACGCCAGCCCGATCCGGGTCTCGGCGACGTCTGTCACGGGGCGAGCGACGACATCCTTCCGTCCGTACAACCGCGCGACGGACTGCGGCACGATGACAATTCCAACTCCGGCGGCAACAAGCTCGATCGCGTCCTCGACCGACCGCATCTCCGGCAACGGCCGACGGGTTCCGTCGCTCAGCTCGGTCGCGACGTCACGCCACTCGGGCACGTCGTCCGGGTCCTGCAGCAGGTGTTCATCGGCAAGGTCGGCCACCGTCACCGATTCGAGCTTCGCGATGCCGTGATCCTTGGGCACAACGACGACGGCGATCTCGCTGTACAGCGGGATCAGGCTGAGATCGGTGTCGTCCACCGGCATCCGCACGAAACTGACGTCGGCGGTTCTCTCGTGAAGCACGCTCACGGCATCCGTTTCGGCGGTTGGCGCGAAGGCGAGCGGAAGATCTTTGCGGCGTTCCTGCCAGACGGTTGCCCACTTGGCGAGCGTCACCCCAGGCACAAAAGCTATGGTGAACGACGGTTCTGGCGTCTCGGCAGCATCCATCGGTCCTCTTCCATCCCCACCGCATCGGCGTGCGGCGGTCTGTTCAGGGTATTACGGATGCCTCCTCCCGCGCTCCACCCTGGCGGTTGGCGGTTAAGCTGGGAACATGGCAACGAACAAGACCCCCCAAACGATGAAGCCGGAGACGGCCGCTAAGAAGCTGGGCGTCTACCTGCCGGCAACGCCCGAGGAATTCCGGTCAAACCCGGTCACCCGCGAACAGCTCAATGAGCTTCTCGCCTCACCGCCGGAGTGGCTCGTCGAGCTCCGCAAGAACGGCCCGCACCCCCGCATCGAGGTCGCGCGCAAGCTCGGCGTCTCTGTGTCCGGTCTCGCTCGCGCCGAGATGAACGACGCCGCACTCACGACGGCCGAGATCACCGCGCTGCTTGAGGCTCCCCCGGCATGGCTCGTGGCCGAGCGCGCCACCCAGGCCGAAGTGCGTGCCGAGAACAGCCGCATCAACGACAAGAAGGCCGGGCAGCGCGCCCTCGCCGACGAGAAGGCGCGTCAGCAGAAGTAACGCACTACACAAACGCAGAACGGCCCGGAGAGCTTTCGCTCCCCGGGCCGTTCCTGTCGTTCAGTTGTGTGCTTAGGCGCGGCGTGTACGACGCACGAGCATCAGCGCGGCACCGGCAAGGAGCAGGCCTCCCGCGAGCGGGATCGCCCAAGCCGTGTCGGAACCGGTGGCCGGGAGCGAGTCAGACACGGTGGTGGTGTCGTCGACCGGTGCGGTCGTCGGCACAGTTACCGGAGGCGTGACCGCTGCTGGAGGAACGACCGGAGGCGAAGCGGGCGTCGGAGGAGTGTCCTCGACCGGCGGTGTCACCGACGTCGGAGGAGTCTCGACAGTGCATTCTCCCTCTGTCGCGTCCCGCACGGTTTCCTTCACCGTGGTCACCGGCTCGGCCTTGACCCACGTGTTGGACGTCTCGTCGAGCGTCCAGCCCGTGGTCACGGTCGTGGTGGTCGTGGTGACGGTCTTGCTGTCGCAGTTGACGTCGTCGACGGACGTGACCGTCTCGTTCGGTTGTGGCATCTCGGGGACAACCACTGGAGGCTCTTCAACCGGGGGCGTAACCACCGGCGGCTCTTCCTGTACAGGTGCAGGACATGGCTCACTCTCGTCCGATGTATCGACGTCGTGAGCGGTGCCGGGTGCATCGACGACAACCGTGTAGCTGTGCGCCACGGTCCTGTCGTCGAACTCGTACTCCTCAATGAACTCCTTGCCGAAGGTCGTGTCTTCGACGGTTTCCCCGTCGATGATCACCTCGGCGGAGTTTTTGGCTGTCGCTCCATAGTTGGTAAGTGCCACTGTCACGCCGTCGCACGTCGCAGCAACCTTGGGGGTGTGAGCTGTTGCTGGTGCCGCTCCCGCGAAGAGCACCAGGGCGGCTCCTACGAGAACGCTGGCGTTGAAGCCAGCGATAAATTTGGTGTGAATCTTCACAATAACCTTCCTGCACGCACCCCGATTGATGTCGGGAATGCGTCATCGTTCCGGTCTGCGCAGTGCGATCGGGTAAGCGCAGCAGCGCAGAACGGTCGCTCCGTGTGCCGACCTCGGGTGGTCGGGCAACACGACGAGGGACTGTTCCGCTCGCAGGACTACACTCCACGCGCTCCATCAGGATTGACCCCTGAACGGGGCAAGAAACCCGCAATTTTTGCGCAGGATCCAGAAAAATCGGCGTTACCCCTCGGTCAGGGGGCGTTTTGCGCCGGTCAGGTACGCGGATTTGCTCCAGCCGTTACCACGGCATCCGTGCCCGCAGCATCTGTGCCGGGAGCAGCGGGGCCAGCCGCGGCAGGACCACCGATGACGCTGAAACGCGTACGGCGCTTCTTTGAGCCAGCCGAGCGGCCGTAGACCAGGTACATCGTGAGGCCCATGATGATCATGAGCAGCACCGTGTAGACGAAGGTGATCGACATGGAGTCGAGATTGTTCTCACCCTCGGTGCTCGCCTTGATGGCGATGCCGAGCGGCTCGTACAGCGGGTGATAGAGGAAGACGGCGGCGTCGTAGTCATCGAGCAGGCTGTTGAAGTTGAGCGCGGTGATCGCAGCCGCCGTCGGAATCACGAGCGGGAACAGCACCTTGCGGAAGGTGAACAGTGACTTCGCACCGAGGATGCGAGCGGCATCCTCGAGTGAATCAGGGATCGACGCGAACGCCGCCTTGAGGAGCCGCAGCGTGAACGGGATCTTCACGATGATGTAGGCGACGAGCAGAAGCACGGCCGTGCCGGTGAGCACCTGGCCGCCGATGAGCGGGTTGGGTCGATCGAAGGTCATCACGAGCGCGAGCGCGATCAGGATGGTCGGGAGAATCCACGGGATGTGCAGCAGATATTCCAGAGTGGATGTCACCGGGTTGCGATATTTCTGGATCACCCGGGAGACGAACAGCAACCCGCCAACGACGATGAATGCGGCAAGCGCGCTATAAACGACGCTCACAACGAACGGCCGCAGCACGGCGGGAGTCCCGAAGACCGTGGCGTAATTGTCGAGGGTGAATGAGCTGAGCGTGATCGACCCGGTGAGCACAGCGGTGGAGTCGACGAAGGAGAACAACACGATGAGCAGCACCGGCGCCGCGTAGATGACGAAGAGGATGTAGGCGACGATGTGGACGATCACGTTCGCCGCGCGGTTGGGGATCCGCTGCTTCTGCAGCGGGGTCGCGACCTTCGCGACGGAGAAGTAGACGCCAGACTTCTCGACCCGGTTCATCACCGCGAGCAGGATGATCGTTGCGACACCGAGGATGATCGCCAGAAGCGCCGCGAGGTCGCGCGAACTCGTGCTCTTCGAGAACGTGACGATCATCGGTGCGATGGTCTGGAAGTCAGGGCCACCGAGCACGATCGGAGCGGTGAGCGCGCCGAGGCCGGTGAGGAAGGTCAGCACGGTGACCGCAAAGATCATCGGACGAAGGGCCGGCAGAACGATCTTCCACAGGATGCGCCAGGTCGACGCTCCCATGTTCCGTGCAGCTTCGATGGTCTGGTAATCGATCTTCGCGAGTGACGACGACAGGAACAGCATGTGGTTCGTTGTCGTCGCGAATGTCATCACGAGCACGACGGCAAAGAAGCCGGAGAACCAGTTCGGGTCGACCTCTGGCCAGACGTTGCGAACGGCGTTGGTGATGAACCCGTACCGGCCGTAGATGAAGTTGTAGCCGGCGGCGAGCACGATGCCGCCGTAGATCAGGGTGGTGGCGTATCCGAGCCAGAGCACCCGGGCGCCCCTGATCTGGAAGTACTTCGTGACGAGCACGATGAAGATGCCGACCACGTTGACCGTCACCGAGAGGGTGATCGCGAGCAGGAAGCTGTGCCACAGGCTCTTCATGGCGCGCTCGGAGCTGACGAGCTTCTCCACAGCGCGGGCGCTGAACTCGCCGCCGGGGAAGAACGTCGACACCAGCAGGTTGATGTTCGGGAACAGCAGGAAGGTGGCGATGAACCACACGAGCACTACCGAGACGACGATCACGAGCGGTGAGCGGAGCATGGCCCCGAGCGATGAGTTCCGCATGCCGGCCCCTTAGTACTGCAGGATCGAGGTCGGATCGATGTAGAGGTCGGCCGTCGAACCCGGCTTCAGCACAGCCTCACCGTTCTCCGTCACCATCGCGAGCAGCGTTGTGGCACCCGACTCGATCTCGTAGGTGCTGTACGCACCGTGGTACGTGCGCGCTGCGACAACCCCATCCAGACGGATGCTGTTCTCCCCGGTCCGCGGCGGGTACAGGGAAACCTTCTCGCGTCGGAGATACGACGGCTTGGCCGGGTCGAGTCCGGAGGCACCAGCCGAGACGAGCCGCTGGACAAAGTCAGGCGAGAGCGGGTTGATTGCACCAACGAAGGTACACACGAATTCCGTTCGCGACCGGTCGTAGATCTCCTCCGGGGTGCCCACCTGCTCGACGACACCCTTGTTGAAGACGGCGATCCGATCGCTCATCGTCAGTGCTTCCTCCTGGTCGTGCGTCACGTAGACCGTGGTGATGCCGAGCTCGCTCTGGAGGTTCTTCAGTTGTTCGCGCAACTGCACCCGCAGTTTGGCGTCGAGGTTGGAGAGCGGCTCATCAAGCAGCAGGATGCGCGGCTTGAGCACGAGCGCCCGCGCGATGGCCACCCGCTGCTGTTGTCCACCCGAAAGTTCGGCGACGTTCTTGTCGAGCTGCTCACGAGTCAGTTCGACCTGGTCTGCGATCTCCGCGACGAGTCGATCGGCTTCCGCCCTCTTGGTCTTGCGAACGGCCAGTCCGAAGGCGATGTTCTCGCCGACGCTCATGCTCGGGAAGAGCGCGTAGTTCTGGAACACCATACCGACGCGGCGTTTCTCGCTTGGCAGCCGTGTGGCATCCTTACCGTCGATGAAAATCCTGCCGCGCGACGGCTCGATGAAGCCAGCGAGGGTTCGGAGTGCCGTTGTCTTGCCGCAGCCCGATGGGCCGAGAAGAGTGAAGAACTCGCCCTCGGAGATCTCGAGGTTAAGGTCGGGAATGGCGACGTGCTCACCGAACCGGACTTCGACGTTGTCGTACGTGATCATCTGAGCTCCAGCGACCGTTCCGCGATGAACGGGAGGTTGAGGGGGAAAGGTGGCCGCGGGCTGCCCGCGGCCACCTCACCCCAGAGACGGGAAGGACGAGCGGTTAGGGCAGGTACTCGAGTTCGGTCTTCTCGACCCACGCGCTGATGTTCTCGCGCACGAATCCGTAGTCGATGTCCTGCTTCTCGAGCGAATCGATGAGTTCGATGACCTCGGGGAGCGCTTCGGCACGGGCAGTTTCGTTAACCGGGTACGCCGAGAACTCCTTGGCGAACTCGCCCTGAACTTCGGCGCTGCCGAACCAGTCGATGAACTCTTCGGCCTGGTCCTGCTTTGACGTGCCGGCGATTACCGAAATCTGCTCGGTGACGTATGGCACACCGGCCTTCGGCGAGATGACCCCGGTCTTCGTTCCGTACTCCGCATCACGTGCGGTGATTCCGCTCGAGGGAATGACGCCGTAGTCCACCTCGCCGCGAGTCAGGCGAGCGTAGAGATCGGTTCCTTCGACAGCGGGTGAGCCGTTGGCGAAGTACTTCTCGACCTCTTCCCAGCCCTCGTCGGAAATGCCGAGGTCGCCGTCTTCGTCAACGTACTGCGAGAGCAGGCCGGCGAGGATCAACTGCGGTGTCGCCTGGCCGAGGACGGTGTTGACCTCGTAGCGTCCCTCATAGGAGCTGTCGCTCCAGAGGTCACTGGTCTCTGTGGGAGCGTCCGATTCGCTCACCGTGTTCGTGTCGTACACGGTGACGATGGCCTGCTCGACGAGCGGCCAGAAAGCGCCGTCGTCGGGGTCGCCGGACTCCTGGTCGACCTCTGCCGCCCAGGACGGCTCGTACCCGTCGATTGCCTCTTCTTCCTTGAGGGTCTCGAAGTACATGTTGTTGAGTCCGTAGACCACATCGCCGACCGGGTTGTTCTTCTCCGCGACAATTCGGTTGGCCAGGTCGGCTCCGCCGAGCCCGACGATCTCGATCTCGATGCCCGCCTCCGCGGCCTTCTCGGTGACCCACTCGCCGCGACCGTCCGAGTTGGAGTTCGTGTACACGATGAGCGTTCCGCTCGATTCCGCCGGAGCTTCCGAAGAGGATGCTTCCGGATCAGCTGAGCAGCCGGTGAGCGCGACAGCGCCGATGAGAAGTGCGGCAATCGACGTCGATCGCACGGTGCGGTAGTTCACGTTCAGTCCTTTCGAGCAGCGACAGACCCCGGGTCGCATCCTGCCTGGCATGTGGTTGACCCCTCCAACCTAGGGGACAGCGCGCCTCGAAAGGGTGCTCAGCGAGAAATGTTCACCAGAGGTTCGCCACACACGGAGGACGAGGCCCCTATCGCTGCTGCGTTTCGTCCAGATCAGGCGCCGGCATCTCCTCGGGCTGTTTCGCGAGCGCTGCCCGGCGCGCGCGGTTTCGCAGCACGGTCCGCACGACCCACCATGCGACGAGGCAGGCAACACCCGCGACGACGAGGTACTTGAGAATGTCGGCGTACTGCAGGACCGCGCTCCAGTTCTCACCGAGCAGGAATCCGGCGATCACGAAGATACTGTTCCAGATCAATGATCCAGCGAGCGTGAGGACAGCGAACACGGCGAGGTTCATCCTCTCGATTCCCGCGGGAATGGAGATCAGACTCCGGAAGATGGGCAGCATCCGCCCGAAGAACACTGCTTTCTTTCCATGCCGACCGAACCACTCGACGGTTCTCGTGATGTCGTCAGGGTCCACGAACGGGATGCGGGCAGCGAGCCACATTGTGCGGTCGTGGCCGAGCAACCGGCCGAGCCCGTAGAGCAGGAATGCGCCGAGGACCGAACCGACGGTCGTCCACAGGATCGCTTCAACAATGCTGAAGTTGCCCTGGCTCGCGGTGAAACCGGCCAGGGGAAGAATGATCTCGCTGGGGATCGGCGGGAAGACACTCTCGAGGAAAACGATGATTCCCGCGCCGATCGGCCCGAGGGCCTCCATGACCGAGATCGCCCATCCGGCGATTCCGTCTGCGACGCCGGCCGACGACGAGTCAGCCGAGGCCGCAACGAGGCTGGCGGCGTGGGAAAGCGAATGCATAGAGTCTCCACAGTGGTTTGGACTGCGACAACGACCACGTCGACGATGCCAAAGGTTCCCACCCAGTCTTGCATAGCAAGCGTGAGCGCTCCCTGAGCCTGACGCCAGGACCGGGCAACGCGGGGAAAGCAAAAACCCCCACTCCGAGAGTGAGGGTTTCCGTGGCGGAGACGGCGGGATTTGAACCCGCGGTCCCCTTACGAGGACTCCACCTTAGCAGGGTGGTGCACTAGGCCGAACTATGCGACGTCTCCATGTGCATGCCGACTGGCGGATGCACAGGCTCAATCATAACGGGTGATGCGCCGTGTTCCGAATCGCGGCCAGAAACGACCGGTGACTACTAACGATTGGCGACCGAACAGGTTTGCTCGAGCGCGGTCTGGCCGGAAAGCCCCTCGATCACGTTGGATGTCGGAGTTGGCGCCGGCGTGGCATCCGCTCCGGGATTTGACGGGGCGGATGCCGGAGGCTGGGCATCCGGCGTTTCCGTCGCGGGCGGAGCCGCTGCAGGAGGCGGCACCGGCGCATCCGGATCAGCCTGGACTCCATTGCGGTCGACGTTGGGATCGGGCGCGAACGGCTCGTCAGCCGCGATCGCGTCGAACAACTTCTTCGCGAGGGCCTCATCGGGAACTACCTTGTTGACGTTGTATGGGTCGGCACCGACCGGGTACTGCACGAGCGCGAGCTTATCCAGATCAATCGTCTGGAGCGTCCTGGCCATCGCAACCATCCGGGTGAGGTTGGTCAGCGATGTCGAGAGCTTGACGTGCTTCGCCGCGACCTGCGCCAGGCCATAAAGCTTGGTGACATCCGTCAGCGTGTCATCGCTCTTGATGGTCCGGATGAGCGACGAGATGTATTGCTGCTGCGACGCGATGCGGGACAGGTCGCTTCCGTCACCGACACCGTGGCGTGTGCGGAGGAATGCCAGGGCCGTCGCCCCCGAAATCGTGGTCGTCCCCGCGGGGAGGTCAAGACCGGACCACCTGTCCTTCACCGGCTTGGTGAGGCAGACGGGAACACCGCCGACGGCGTTGGTCATCTCGACCACTGCGTTGAATGACATCAGGGCCGCATACTCGATCTCGAGGCCGGTGAGTTCCGACACGGTCCCAACGACACAGGCGAGTCCTCCGCGCTCATAGGCCGCGTTGAGCGGTTGTGCCGACACCGCGCGTGCCGTTTCGTCCGTCTCAGGATCAACGCACGTGGGCTGGGCGATCACTAAATCACGCGGCAGGCTGACCACGACGGCGGAGGTGTGATCCTCAGACACATGCAGCAGCATGTTGACATCGTTGAGGGTGATGTCGCGCGGGCCGTACGCGTTCGGGTCCTGATTCTCGTCGTTATCGGCTCCGACGATCAGCATGTTGAAGCCGCCCTCGAAGGCGTCGATATTCGGTACCGCGGGAGCTGAACCCCCAGCGCCGTCCGGTTGCGTGATGTCAACTGCATTGGACGAAACGTTCGATGCCAGGTCATAGACAATCCACGCAGCGACGGACGCGCCGCTCACAAGAACCACAGCGAGGGCAACGGCTGTCGTCTTGAGCAACGTGGCCGTGGCGCCCCGGCGCGCCTGCCGCCCATGCTTCATGGCGGGCGTACGTCGGGGGCTCGTGGTCACAGCACCACTCTAAACTGCCGTCGGCACCAGCCAGCGGCACCCGGAGCGGGTCAGGTCAGTTATTTCCCTTGGAGCAGGTGTAGTCACCGGCGGTCTGGCCTTGCACGTTCTCGGGGAGCTCGACGACATCGGGCGTCGGCGGCACCGCCGGATCTGCCGACGCGTCGGGAGCGGGCGCCTCAGGAGCCGGCGCCTCCGGGGCTGGTGCCTCTTCTGCCGGTGGAGCCTCCGCGACCGGCGCGTTCGGATCGATGACCGATCCGACCCCGGTATCACCCGTGAGTGCGATCGGCTGGTCGGAGGCGAGCGCATCGAACAACTGCTTTGCGGGAGCCTTGAGGGGCAGAACACCGCTCTGTCCGCCGCTCGTCCCATCTGCGTTGGGGTACTGCACGAACACCACCTGCTCGAGTGGGATGTTCTTGAGCGCCATAGCGATGGAGACCATGGTGTTGACGTTCGAGAGGCTGTTCGAGAGGGTCATGTTGCCCGCTGCAGCCTTGGCGATACTGAAGAGCTTGGTGGGGTCGGTGAGCGTTTCGCTGCTTTTCAACTGGCGGACGAGCGACGAAAGGAACACCTGCTGATTGCTGATTCGGCCGAGGTCTGACCCGTCACCGACGCCGTGGCGGGTGCGGAGGAACTGGAGTGCTGCCATGCCCTGCAGTGTGTGAGTTCCGGCATCGAGGTAGGTCTCCGTGCGCCAGTCATCGATCGGCTCGGCAACGCAGACATCGACACCGCCGACGGCGTTCGAGAGCTCGATAACGCCGTTGAACTGGACCTCAGCCGCGAAGGGAATGCTCATGCCCGTCAACTGCTCCACTGTGAGCACTGTGCAGGCGAGCCCACCGTACTGGAGGGTGGAGTTGATCTTCTGGGAGGCCTTGGCTTCATAGGTGCCGCCGCCCTCCTTCGGGCAGGCGGGGATGGGGACGAACATATCCCGCGGGAAACTGATCACCGTCGCGGCTGAGTGATCCTCCGAGATGTGCATGAGCATCGTGACGTCGTTGAGGACGCTGGTTTCCTTGTCCGGATCACCGAACACGCCGTCCTGGCCAGCCCTGCTGTCGCTGCCGACCAGGAGCAGGTTGACGCCACCCTCGATTGCCTCGATGTTCGGAAGCTTCACTCCCGGTGTCTCATTCGCGAGCGTCACGGATGGCTGCACGTCTTTCGCGATGTCCCAGAGCGCATATGCCGAAACAGCGGTTCCGCTCACGAACAGCACAGCAAGCGCGCCGGAGAGGACCTTGAGAATCGTCCGGATCGGGTGTGACTTCTTCAGCCGGCCGTGCCTGGCGATTGTTGAAACCTGCTCGGTCCCCCGGGTAGGGCGTGAAGGCTCACTCACTCGACGGTCCTTTCGGGTCGGCAGGGCTTTGGCGGAGGGCGTGGGATTCGAACCCACGAGACATTTCTGCCCACCAGTTTTCAAGACTGGCTCCATCGGCCGCTCGGACAGCCCTCCATGGCATGTTGTCGGGACAACACCCAACACTCGATCCTAGCGGACGAGGGCAAGTCCATCCTCACAGGGCATTCTGGACGACCCCTGAGTGGGAACCGTGCCCCTGCCGCCCCGAACTCACTCTCAGAGCGACTCGAGCACAGCCACAAGACCGTCATCGGCAACCGACCCGGTCACCTCGGTTGCCGCGTCTTTGACCTCGACCGGCGCCTGCCCCATGGCGACGGCGCGCCCGCTGGCTCCCGCCCACGCAAACATTTCAACGTCATTGCGGCCGTCACCGACGGCGACGACACGATCCAGCGGAACACCGAGCCATTCCCGCACCCGCTCGAGGGCCGTCGACTTGTTGACGCCGAGCGGGGCGATGTCGAGCCACGCGGTCCAGCCGATGGCATAGGCGACCTGGTGCAGCCCCATGCTCTCAACGATCTTGAGGAACTCGAGTTCATCGTGCTCGGGAGAGACGACAACGACTCGCGTCACCGGCTCGCTCAGCAGCCCATCGAACTCGACCTCTTCGGCGTTTTCGAGGTTCCAGTCGGTCATTCCGACGGTATATCTACGGTATCCGCTCGGGTATTCGACCATGTACCGGCCGTCGGCAAGGTGCGAACGGATGGTCTTGAGCACGTCGCTCGGATCGAAGGTCTCAATCAGGTGGCGACGATACCCACCGACCGCGGCCGGGTCACGCTTCATCACAAGAGCGCCGTTCGCGCAGACGACGTACTCGGGGTCGATTCCCAGCTGCTCGACGACGGGCAGCGTCGTCTCCCAGCTGCGTCCCGTTGCGAGCATCAGCCGGTGACCGCGAGCGGATGCCGCGCGAGCGGCGTCGATGACGGCATCCGACATCGATCCGTCTTCGTGGAGCAGGGTGCCGTCGACGTCGAGCGCGACGAGGAGACCGGCTTCGCTCACAGCGGCCGGATCACATCGAGCCCGCCGAGGTACGGGCGGAGCGCTTCGGGAACAACGACGGAGCCGTCGGCCTGCTGGTGGGTTTCGAGGAGCGCCACGAGCCAGCGGGTCGTTGCGAGGGTGCCGTTGAGGGTTGCGACCGGGCTGGTCTTGCCACTCTCGCCGCGGTAACGGATGTTGAGCCGGCGCGCCTGATAGGTCGTGCAGTTGGAGGTCGAGGTGAGTTCGCGGAACGCGTCCTGCGTCGGAACCCAGGCTTCGACGTCGTACTTGCGTGCGGCGCTCGAACCGAGGTCACCGGCGGCGGTGTCGATCACGCGGTAGCTCAAGCCGAGGGCCTGGAGCATGCCTTCCTGCCAGCCGAGCAGGCGGAGGTGCTCGGCCTCTGCCTCCTGAGGCGTCGTGTAAACGAACATCTCAAGCTTGTTGAACTGGTGAACGCGGATGATTCCGCGGGTATCCCGGCCGTACGAGCCGGCCTCGCGGCGGTAGCAGGTGGACCAGCCCGCATAGCGGATGGGGGCATCCGCCACGTCGATGATTTCGTCGGAGTGGTACCCGGCGAGCGCCACCTCGCTCGTGCCCGTGAGGTACAGGTCGTCGGCTGGCAGGTAGTAGACCTCGTCGGCGTGGGCGCCGAGGAACCCCGTGCCCGCCATGATCTCGGGCTTCACGAGGGTCGGAGTGATGAGCGGGATAAACCCTTCGGCGAGCGCGCGATCGAGAGCCATGTTCATGATGGCGAGCTCGAGGCGGGCACCGATGCCGCGGAGGTAGTAGAACCGCGCACCGGAAACCTTGGTGCCGCGCTGCATGTCGATGGCGCCGAGCGTCTCGCCGAGTTCGAGGTGGTCCTTAGGCTCGAAGTCGAACGTCGGCTTCTCACCGACCTCGCGGAGCGTGACGAAGTCGTCTTCGCCGCCGGCGGGCACGCCGTCGATAATCGGGTTCTGGATCGCGCCGACGATCTCATTGAAGCGGGTCTCGGCATCCGTGACCTGCTGCTGCGCGAGCTTGACCCGCTCGGACAGGCCTTTGACCTGGGCGACGAGCGCCGCCTTCTCGTCTTTCGGCGCCTGGGCGACCGTCTTGCCGAAGGCGTTCTGCTCTGCGCGGAGCTCTTCGAAGCTGGTGATCGCGGTGCGGCGCTCACGGTCGGCCTCAAGGGCCTGGTCGACCAGATCGACGGGCGATCGTCTCGCCTCCTGCGAGCGCCTGATGAGGTCGGGGTTTTCGCGGAGGAGCACTGGATCAATCACGCTGGCAAGTCTAGCCGCGCGGGGTACCGTTGAAGATATGACGAGCACAGAGTCCCCTCGCGCCGCTGTGATCTTCAACCCGACCAAGGGCCGCATCCAGGAGTTGCGCCGCCAGATCGACGCGGCCGCCACCGCCGCCGGGTGGGGCGAGTCGATGTGGTTCGAGACAAGCGTCGAAGACCCGGGGCGTGGCATTGCCCTCGAGGCGGTCGAGGCCGGTGCGGCCATGGTGCTCGCTGCCGGTGGAGACGGCACTGTGCGCAGCGTTGCGGAGGGCCTCCGCGATTCGGGCATTCCGCTCGCGCTCCTCCCCCCCGGCACTGGCAACGTCCTCGCGCGCAACATCGGCGTGCCGATCACCAATACAGCGGATGCCATCCGCATCGCCTTCGAGGGAAACACCCGTCACATAGACCTCGGCATCGCGACGCTCAGCCGCATCGACGGCAGCATCGAAGAGCACGGCTTCCTCGTGATGGCCGGTATGGGCATCGACGCTGACATCATGGCGAACACGAGCGACGCGCTCAAGAAATCGTTCGGCTGGCTCGCCTACGTCGACGCAGGCATCCGCGTGCTGCCGGGCGCAAAGCCGTTCCGCATCCGGTACCAGCTCGAGGGCAAGCCCGTGCACAGCGCCCACGTCTCGACGATCCTGTTCGGCAACTGCGGCACGCTGACCGGCGGACTCGAGATGATGCCCGACGCCGTCGTCGACGACGGACTGCTCGACGTCGCCGTGCTGCAGCCCCGCGGAACAGTCGGCTGGATCGATGTCGCGCGCAGGCTGCGGGTCGACAACGGACCGCTCCGCAAGTCGGTGATGGGCCGCCGCATCATCAAGGCGACATCGGGAAACTCGTCGACCATCACCTACTTGCGCAGCGCCGGCATCACCGTGTCACTCGAGAAACCCCGTGCCATTGAACTCGACGGCGACGGGTTCGGCATCGTGGCCGGGGTGCGGTTCGCGACCGACCCTGGGGCGCTTGCCGTCCGGGTGCGCTAGGCGCGGCATCCGCCCCCCCTCCCTGCTGCTCGGCCACAAGTGGTCGTTCCGCACCCGCCCAGCCCTCTGCTCGGCCACAAGTGGTCGTTCCGCACCCGCCCTGCCCTCTGCTCGGCCAAAAAAGGCCGAACTCTCGCGAAAACTCCCGCCTTTTCTGGCCGAGCAGCGTGCGAACAGCCTTTTCTGGCCGAGCAAGGAGCCGACCGCGCAACGCGCCCGTTCCTCAACCGGCGGTCGGGGGCACCGCAAAGTCCACAGCCGCGGATCGCACCCGCCACCCGTCACAGGGGTGGGCCACCCTCGAGCCGTGACTTTCCGCAAACCGTTGCCGCGCGCATTACCCTCCGCGTTCTCCGTGGCAGACGCATACGAGCACGGGTTCACGCGTGCGCAGATGCGGAACAGGGGCCTCGTCGCGCCGTTTCACGGCATCCGGGTGCTCGCCACGCCGAGTCTCACCCTCGAACTGGCATGCCGCGCGATCGCAACACGGCTGCCGCCGGGTGCGGCCCTCAGTCATCGAACGGCGGCGCTGGTTCACGGCATGCCGCTGCCGCTGTCGTCCGACGCAGCCATCCACGTCACCGTTCCATCGCCCGGGCGGGCTCTTCGTCGACGCGGGGTGCGGGGGCACAGCGCCGTTCTCGATGCGGGCGACGTCACCATGCTCGGCGGGCTTCCCATCACAACCGTTGAGCGCACCTGGTGCGACCTCGCTGCCATGCTCAATCTGCCCGACCTGGTCGCGGCGGCGGATTTCCTCCTCTGGCACGAGGCACCACGCACGACCGCCGCTCAGCTCGCCAGCGCCGTCGACAGATACCCCGCGCGAGCCGGTCGAAGGATGCTGCGGCGAGCGCTCGCCCTCACCTCCGACCACTCTCGATCTCGCCCAGAATCACTGGTTCGCGTCGATCTGGCGCTGAGCGGGCTTCCCACTCCCCTCGCGAACCACGAAGTGTTCCTCCCCTTGGCGCGACGCACGGTATATCTCGACCTTGCGTTCCCCGACCATAAGCTCGAGCTGGAGTATCACGGCGATCAGCACCGCACCGACATTCGCCAGTGGCGAACCGACGTGCGCCGGGCGAACGACATCGGCGACGAGGGCTGGCAGACGCTGCAGTTCACCGGCGACGACCTCGCCGACCTGCCAGCGTTGAGACGCCGAGTCGAGCGACGGCTGCGGATGCTGGGGTGGGTCGGCTAGCAACCGCACCCTTCTCGGCCACAAACGGTCGCACACCGCGCCCACTCAGCGCACCCGTTGCTCAGCCCCAAAGGGTCGCACTTTCGCGTCAAGTCGAGCCATTTCTGTCCGAGCAGCGCACGAACAGCCGTTTCTGGCCGAGCAGCGCGCGAACAGCCGTTTCTGGCCGAGCACGAAGAACCGTTCGGCCCACCACGCCTTGCTCCGCCACAAACGGTCGCACACGAGCCGCGCAGGCCTTGCACGGCCACAAAGGGTCGCACTTTCGCGTCAAGTCGAGCCTTTTCCGGCCGAGCAGCGCACGAACAACCTTTTCTGTCCGAGCAGCGCACGAACAGCCGTTTCTGGCCGAGCAAGGGGAGCGTCCGCAGGCCCCGCACACGATTGGATGCCGTCGGCACGCGCCACCACCACAGCGAGCGCTAGATGACGCCCTGCGCCAGCATCGCGTCTGCGACCTTCACGAACGCCGCCGTGTTCGCACCGACCACGTAATCGCCGGGGCGACCGTATCGGTCGGCCGCTTCGAACGCCGCAGCGTGAACCCCGCGCATGATGTTGTGCAGGCGGTCCTCGCTGTCGCTGAAGTTCCAGCGCTGGCGCGATGCGTTCTGGCTCATCTCGAGCGCGCTCGTTGCGACACCGCCGGCGTTTGCCGCCTTACCTGGGCCGAAGAGCACACCGGCCTGCTGGAAGGCGTGCACGGCGTCGGGCAGGCACGGCATGTTGGCGCCCTCCGCGACGGCCTCAACGCCGTTGGCAATGAGCGCCTCCGCGTCCCGCAACGAGAGTTCGTTCTGTGTCGCACAGGGCAGCGCGATCTGGCCGGGAACATCCCACACGCTGCCACCAGAGATAAACCGTGCACTCGTGCGCCGCTCGGCGTACTCGGCGATGCGCAGCCGCTCGACTTCCTTGATCTGCTTGAGCAGGTCGACGTCGATTCCCGCCTCGTCCACGATGTAACCGGAAGAGTCGGATGCCGTGATCGCACGTCCGCCGAGCTGCTGGACTTTCTCGATGGCGTAGATCGCGACGTTGCCGGAGCCGGAGACCACGGCGGTCTTGCCCTCGATGGACTCGCCCCTGGTGGCGAGCATCTCCTCGGTGAAGAACACCGCGCCGTAGCCCGTCGCCTCCGTACGGACTTCGGCGCCGCCCCATCCGGTGCCCTTTCCGGTGAACATGCCGGACTCGTGGCGGTTGGTGATCTTGCGGTACTGGCCGAAGAGGTAGCCGATCTCGCGGCCGCCAACGCCGATGTCACCGGCCGGCACATCGGTGTGCTCGCCGAGGTGCCGATAGAGCTCGTTCATGAAGCTCTGGCAGAACCGCATGATTTCGGCGTCGCTCTTGCCCTGCGGGTTGAAGTCGCTTCCACCCTTGGCACCACCGATGCCCTGCGCGGTGAGTGCGTTCTTGAAGATCTGCTCGAAACCGAGGAACTTGATGATGGACAGGTTGACCGTGGGATGGAACCGGAGTCCGCCCTTGTACGGACCGAGCGCTGAGTTGAATTGCACCCGGAATCCCCGGTTCACCTGCACGCGATTCTTGTCGTCCGTCCAGGGCACGCGGAACATGACCTGACGCTCGGGCTCAACGATCCGCTGGAGGATTCCCGCCTCAAGGAACTCGGGGTGCTCGTCGAGCGCTGGCGCTATCGACTCGAGCACCTCGTGCATGGCCTGGTGGAATTCCGGCTCCCCGGCGTTGCGGGCGACGGCGGTCTCGTACACCTCGGAAATGGCGTCTGAACTGGGAGAGGTTTGGAACAAGGAAGAACTTTCTGATCAGGAAAACGGGCAACACCGCCCGGGCAACGCGAGGCAGGCCGGTTCCGGATGAGGAGGGGTGCATCACGCGAGAAAGGCCGTTGTTCGACCGAGAACAGTTTGATCGTGCCCGGCGCGACAGTCAATTTCACCGTTCGGTATCGGGCTGCGCCCGCCACCTGGCCGCCCGATCACACAGCGCGACGACGAGCAATACGATCCCCGCAAACAACGGCATTGCGGGCGGGCCGGCGTGCCAGCTGCCGGGGAACACCACGACCTTTGACGGCGACTTTTCGATGATCGAGACCTCACCGCCCTCGCTGTCTGGCTCAGACACCGTCACCTCGAATGTGCGCATGTCAGAACCCGAGACCAGGCCCTGAACGAGTGATGACGTCACAAACGACCGGATCATCACGTCTGCATCCGGGCCGAAGTAGTCACGCTCTTCCGCGGTCAGCGGGATAACCCCCCTCGGCAGCGTCCAGTCTCACGTGCGCGTCAATGAGCAAGAGGCCGAAGCCGGTCAAGAGTAGCAAGGCACCAGCACCGGCGATCCAGCGCCCCCGATGATGTCGACGGGCTCGCCTCACGGATGCCACGAACGGCCTACGCGTCCAGCTCGTCGCTCGCGTCGACCGTCGTCCGGCTCCCTGGTCTCCACCTGGTCGCCAGGAAGAAAACCACGCCGATCACCGTCAGGACCCCGGCGATACACAGGAGCGGGGCAATCCCCCACGCGACCTGGACCCAGATCCAGTCCGCTCGCGCCTCTTCGGTTGTGGATGTTCCCCCCGAGATCTGTCCCGAGTACATCTGAGTGACCGCCCAGCGAAAAAGCGTCACACCCGCGATCGTCATGGCCGGGCCGATGACGGCGAGGCTCACGAGGTAGGGGTTCCGCCACGGCCGGGGTTCGGCGAGCGAACCCCCATCCGGGACACCCTCAGCATCGCCCGCGTCGATGGCACTGACCGAGTCGAGCTGGTCCGGTTCGTCGGCGGGGTGGACCACCCGATCAGGAACAGGGGCAACCGGCATCGGGGCGACCCGCGACGGCGAGTGGGACTTCGGGGCTTCATCGGTCCGCCCCCGGGACCCGGGTTCGTAGCCACGCTGGAACTCGGGACTGTATCTGGGGTCGAATCCGCCTTCGTCACTCATCCGATGCTCCTTCGCGCGGCGTGCCTGACTCGGATTCTAGCCAGCGCGTGACGGCTGCGCTGAACTGACGTCGGACTCGCCTGCCAGAAGCCCCCGCAGCCAGTCGCGCGCGTCGGCAAACACGTCGTCCGAGTACTTCTCATCGAACACGATCGGCGATTTGTCGGCGCGAGGGTACGATCCGAGGAACATGACACCGGGACTGAACCGCCTGACACCGAGGAGAGCATCCGCAACCCGTTCGTCGCTGATGTGACCGTCGGCGTCGATGATGAACCGGTACCTGCCGAGCTCATCGCCGATGGGCCTCGACTCGATGAGGCTCATGTTGACGCCGCGCGTGGAGAATTGCTGCAACAGCTCGAGGAGGGCACCGGCCCGGTCCACGGGGAGCTCGGCGACGAGACTTGTCTTGTCTGCCCCGGTGGGCTCAGGGATCCGGGTTGTCCTGCTGACGTGGAGGAACCGCGTGACGGCGTTCGGGTTGTCACCGATCGCTTCGGCGAGCACGTCGACGTCGTACGAGTCCACGATTCCGGGCGGCGCAATGGCGGCGTCGGCCAGTTCCGTTTCGAACAGGGCGGATGCCGCTGCCACGTTGCTTGTGGCGGGAATGTGGCCGTGATCAGGGAGAGTCGCGTCCATCCACTGGTGGCACTGCGCGTACGCGACGGGGTGCGCGTTGACGACCTTCACATCCTCGAGCCGGGTGCCGCGGCGGGCGACGAGGACGAAGTTCACCGAAACGAGGTACTCACCGACGATCCGGAGCCCTGGCATGGTCGCGAGGGCATCCTGGGCAACGGAAACTCCACCCTCGATGGAGTTTTCGATGGCGATGACCGCTCCGTCACTGCGACCGGCGATCACATCTCCGAGCGCTTCACCGACGTTGTTTACCGATCGCCAGCTCTGGCCGACCGCCTCCGGCACCTGCGCGAGGGCCGCTTCGGTGAACGTTCCGCGTGGCCCGAGGTAGCTGTATGTGCGGAGCGGGGCCGTGTCGCGGGTCTGTGCCATAGAATCGAGCCTACCGGCCACCCTCCCGGTCGACGGGGAGCATCGGCGTACGACCCCGAATGTGGGACTGTGCACGGCCTGCATGAATCGATATGCTTTCGAGGCTGGCTACGCGCGCGTACCAGGGGGAAACGGCATTCCAGGTCGCTGTGCGGGGAGTAGTCGGTGTATTCGTTAAGGCTGGTCGCGTCGGCGGCCACCAGGGGCAGGTCGGCGCTTCAGAGCGCGTCGCGCCTGTCCCGGCTCGGCGGCGCAACAACGGCGATCGCACTGCTTATCTCGGGCCCCGGCATAGCTGGGCAGTTTCCCCGTTCGCTCGCTGACCAGGATTCGCGGTCACCGGCATCCGTTTCACAACCGTCCATGCGGGTTGTCAGCTCACTTTCCGGCCTCGGATTTGCCACGGAGTTCGCCGGGGACCTCGAGGGCGCCGTCGGCGCACTGCACTCACTCACGCCTCGCCAGGTCGCGGCGCTCTGGCCCGCCCTGCCCGATGACTTCCGGAACCGTCTGGTCGAGGACCGGCCAGACGCGATCGGCAACCTCGGCGGTGTTTCGTACGTCGACCGCAGCAGCGCCAACGTGGCGCGTCTCGTTGAGCTGAGAGACCAGGCCGAATCGGACCTGCACCTCGCGCTCGGGCGCAGCGCCTCGTCCGCTGGGGATGCTGAGAGTGCCCGGCGGGCGATGGAAGCGACCGACAGGCTGCGCGGGGTTGAACTTCTCGCCAACCGATTCGGTTCCGAAACAGACGCGACCGACCCTGTGCCGCACTACCTCATCGAGCTCGATGGAAGCGTGACGGGGCCGCCTCTTGCCGCCGTCGCAGTGGGGGATCTCAATACGGCGAAGTTCACGAGCTTCTTCGTCCCAGGCATGGACTCGAGCGTGCTCCAGCTCTCGGACTACCTGCGCGGGGTCGAACGGATGCAGGAGGCATCGGTCGACAGCGCCGCAGTGCTTTGGCTTGGTTACGAGAGTCCAGGACCGGTCGACACCGTGTCGACCGGTCACGCGGAAGCCGGCTCCGTGCGACTCGCGGCAGCCCTCGCCAGCTATGACGCCGTGCGAGACGCGGCTGAGTCACTCGCCGAGGTGACGGTGATCGGCCACTCCTACGGGTCGACGACCGCGGCCCTCGCGCTCGCCTCTGGCAACTACGGGGTGAGTTCCTTTGTCGTCATCGGCTCGGCCGGCGTGCCTGCCGGACTGACAATCGCTGACCTCCACGTCCGGCCCGAGCGGGTCTACGTCTCACAGGCACGCGAGGACGCCCTCGCCGATACCGGGCGCTTCTGGTCGGGCCGGGCAAATCCGGCTGAACCGGAATGGGGCGCGCAGTTCTTTGGCAGCGACGGCACAACGCTCGCAGACGGAACCATCCTGGCGGCGGTGAAGGCGCACGACGTGGTCGGGTCATCCCGCCACTTCGACCACGACAAGTACCTCGGTGACGGCACCGAGAGCCTCTACGACATCCAGAAGATCATCACGGGAGAGCGCCACGACATCACCCCAGGGTCGCGAAGCATCGCGAGTGACGCCACCCTGCTGGCCGAAGGCGACGGCGCAAGGCCCTGACGGCGTGGTGGCGCTGATGCCACAATGGGCTCATGAATGAGCGAGCAGGCACCCCAGCAGCTGAATCCGACCTCGTCGACGTCCCGGCGCTTATCGAGGCATACTTCGAGAAGCAGCCGGATGTGTCGATCCCCGAGCAGCGCGTCGTTTTCGGAACCAGTGGACACAGGGGCTCGTCCCTCAACACGGCTTTCAACGAACACCACATCGCCGCGACCACCCAGGCGATCGTCGAGTACCGGGCAGCCCAGGGAATCACCGGTCCCCTGTTCATCGGCTCCGATACCCACGCGCTGAGCCACCCGGCGCAGACCACCGCACTCAAAGTGCTGGTGGGCAACGACGTGCGTGTGCTGGTCGACGAGTTCGACGACTTCGTGCCGACCCCGTCACTCAGCCACGCCATCCTCAAGTACAACAACTCGGGCGCAGAGGAACAGGCCGACGGCATCGTCGTTACGCCGAGCCACAACCCGCCGGCGGACGGTGGCTTCAAGTACAACCCGCCGCACGGTGGCCCGGCAGACAGCGATGCGACGAGCTGGATCGCCAACCGTGCGAACGAGATCATCGCGAACGGCATGGTCGATGTTCAGATGGCCGAGCCGAGCGCCGTCGAAACCTACGATTTCCGCACGAACTACGTCGACGACCTCGCGACCATTATCAACATGGATGCCATCCGCGAGTCCGGGATCCGGATCGGGGCAGACCCGCTCGGAGGGGCGAGCGTGTCGTACTGGCAGGCGATCGCCGACAAGTACAACCTCAACCTCACAGTGGTGAACCCGGACGTTGACCCGACCTGGCGATTCATGACCCTCGACTGGGACGGCAAGATCCGCATGGATCCGTCGAGTTCGTTCGCGATGGCATCCGTTCTCGCGCACAAGGATGAGTACGACATCCTCACCGGCAATGACGCGGATGCCGACAGGCACGGCATCGTGACGCCGGACGCCGGCCTGATGAACCCCAACCACTTCCTCGCCGTCGCCATCGATTACCTCTACCGCAACCGCTCCGGCTGGGATCAGGGCGCCAAAATCGGGAAAACCCTGGTTTCCAGCTCCATCATCGACCGCGTGGCCGACTCCCTCGGCCGCACCCTCTGGGAGGTGCCGGTCGGGTTCAAGTGGTTCGTCCCCGGACTCATCGACGGCTCCGTCGGATTCGGTGGCGAGGAGAGCGCTGGCGCGAGCTTCCTGCGTCTTGACGGAACCGTGTGGACCACAGACAAGGACGGCATCCTGTTGTGCCTGCTCGCGGCGGAGATCCTCGCCGTCACGGGCAAAACCCCGTCTGAGCTGTACCGGGAACTCACCGACAAGTTCGGCGACCCCGTGTACGAGCGGGTGGATGCAGCGGCAACGAAAGCCCAGAAGGCAGCGCTCGGAAAGCTGGATGGAGCAGCGATCACGGCGACCGAACTGGCCGGGGATCCCATCGTCGCGAAGCTCAGCACGGCACCAGGAAACGGTGCGCCCGTCGGCGGGGTGAAGGTCGTGACCGAGAACGCCTGGTTCGCCGCTAGGCCGAGCGGGACCGAAGACGTGTACAAGATTTACGCTGAGTCGTTCCGGGGCGCGGAGCACCTGAAGCAGGTCCAGGCCGAGGCGAAACTCATCGTCGACGCGGCGCTCGGCGGCTAGCTCACGCGCCGAGCGCCTCAGCTGCGGTCAAGAACATCCGGCGCAACCGGTGCTTTGGGCCGGAACTGAGGCTCTCGGCAGCTGGCTACAGGCCGAGTGCGGCCAGTTCCTCGTCCATGCGCTCGGCGATCTCGGCGTATCCCTCGTCGTTGGGGTGGATACCGTCGACCGACATCCATTCCGGGTGGCCCTCCAGCCACCGTGAGGCTCCCTCGATGTAGTCCGCGTCGACTCCGACGGCGGCATCCCGCACCCAGCCGATGATGGTGCCGACGGTTTCCGGTCTCTCATCGGTGTACCAGAACGGTTCGACGACCACGAGGCGGGCGTCAGGAAGCTCATCCGCGAAGGTTCCCAGGTCGCCCTCGATGGCCTGCTTGAGATCGTCGGCCGCGGTCGGCGGAGCAAAGTTGTCGTTGAGTCCCATCGTGACGATGACGATGTCGGGTTTCTCGTTGACGATGAGCCCGACGAGGTCCTCGGGGAGACGGTCGCGATTGTTCACGAAACCGAGACCGCTCACGCTCGGGTTGAACTCGGTCCAGTTGCGGTCGGCGGCGATGAGCGTCGACCAACGGAGTGACGGATCGCTTGCGCCAGCACCTTGCGTGTAGGAGTCGCCGTAAAAGGCCGCTACCGGCTGCCCGGAGTCCGGTGATGACAGCCCCTCGTCGGCCGCAGAACACGCGACGAACCCTGCCCCGATACCGGCGAACGCAAGCGCGAGGAGCACGCGTTTCGTTTGGTTTATGCGGGGCATATGCTGTCCAATCCCGAGCCGGGGTTAGGCGGGGATGCTCCAGAACCACGCGGTACCACCCGGGTGCTCGACGGTGATGGTGGTGTCGAGGTCCCTGTAATCGAAGTCCTTGTTGTGCCCGACCAGCTGGACCACGGTCTTGTCACCCTCGACAAACACCTTCGACACGATCATGACGTGGTCGGGAGTGTCATTGAGGTTCCAGTCGAACATGGCGACGTCGCCGACCTTCACCTTGTCCCGCTCCTCGATGGACAGCCGGGTAGCCTCCGGCCCTTCGGAACTGGCGAACCAGTCGTCCATGGCGGGCACATATCCCCAGGCGGGCGTCCAGTCAGCACCGGCCCGATTGTTGTGCCACGCATCGGACTGCTCCCAGCCGCGTTCGATCAGGGTTTGGCTGACGAAGTTGGCACAGTCGCCACCGACCGGGTTGAGGTTGCCCCACTCGGCCTCGTTGTACGCGCTCCAGTGGGTCATCGCGTATGACATCTGGGCGTCGATGCCGGTCTCTACCGCATAGGTCAGCGGCACGGGTGACCCGATCGGCGTCTCGCCGTCGAGCACGACGACATCGGCGGCGACAGGCTGGTAATTGGCGGCCGCGGGAGCCACGAAGGTCAGTGTCGTGTCATCCTTCACCGTCACATCCGACGCGGGAACCCCTCCGACCGTCACGGCCGTTGCCTTCTTAAGCCCGGTGCCGGAGACGGAAACCGTCGTTCCGCCGGTCACCGATCCGGTCGCCGGCTCCACTGCGCTGACCTGGCTGACCACGTTGGGCGTTGCGGAGACAGACGGTTGCGGGCGATCTCCCGTTGCATCCGTTGGTGCCCCTTGTGTTGCGCACCCTGCAACGAGTGCTCCCACCGCAACAATGCCCGCCAGTACCGTGATGCGGCGCTTTCTGACGCGGGGGCTGACGGACGGGAACGGGTTCTGCACAAAAAATCCTTTGGTTGAGAGCTAAATCCCATGGTAATCGACCCGGGTGAGAGAGGCCCCGTGACACTCGCCCCGCTGGATCTCCCACCGCGCGGCTCCCTCCGCCGTCGGTCGAGGAAAACGCGTGACGGATGCCGCGACTCACGAGCGGTGAAAGAAATGCTTGACACGCACGCGATGTGTCGCGTAGCTTGGCCGGTAATTCGTGAGAGCGCTCTCAGCGCCCAAAATGAGAGCGCTCTCAGGAGTGCACCAGTCCACACACACAAAGGAGTGATCGTGAACCTCTCACGCCGCACCAGGCTCGCGTCCGGCATCGCCGGCGCCGCAGCCTTTGCTTTAATCGCCACCGGCTGCGCCTCAGACGGCGCCGGCTCTGCTGACGGAAAAATCGAACTGTCCATCACCACGTTCGGCACTTTCGGCTACGACGAGCTCTACAAAGAGTACGAAAAAGCCAACCCGAACATCACCATCAAGGCCGACAACATCGACACAGGCGGAAACGCCCGCACGGATGCCTTCACCAAGATCTCCGCCGGTTCCGGCCTCACTGACATCGTCGCGATCGAAGAGGGCTGGCTCGGACAAATCATGGGGGTATCCGACCAGTTCGTCGACCTCAACGAGTACGGCGCTGCCGACATCAAAGACAACTGGGTGCCCTGGAAGTTCGAGCAGGGGACAGACCCCGATGGCCGTGTCATCGGCTACGGCACCGACATCGGCCCACAGGGCCTCTGCTACAACGGCAAGCTCTTCGAGGCCGCCGGCCTGCCGAGCGACCGTGAAGCGGTCGCCGAGCTCTTCGGAGGCGACGACGCGACCTGGGAAAAGTACTTCGAGCTCGGCGAGCAGTACAAGGCAGCAACGGGCAAAGCCTGGTACGACCACTCGGGCTTCGTCTGGAACTCCATGGTCAACCAGATGGACGAGGGTTACTACACCAGGGATGGTGACCTGAACATCGAGGACAACGCCGAAATGCGTGAGCGTTTCGACCAGCTCGCGGCCGGCACGGCAAACGGCCTCTCGGCCAACCAGACCGCGTGGGACTGGGGCAAGGGCAAAGCATTCGTTGATGGCTCCTTCGCCACCTTCGTTTGCCCGGGCTGGATGCTCGGCACCATCAAGGGATCCCTCGAGTCCGGCGGCGGCGATGCCTCGACCGGCTGGGACTTCGCCGATGTCTTCCCCGGCGGAGCGTCCAACTGGGGTGGAGCGTTCCTCTCGGTACCCACCTCATCGGAACACCCTGAGGAAGCCGCTGCCCTCGCCGAGTGGCTGACCGCACCCGAGCAGCAGGTGAAGCAGTCCGCCGCGGCCGGCAACTTCCCCAGCACCATCGAAGCGCAGGAGAAGCTCGCAGAGGAGGCCACTCCGAACGAGCTGTTCAACAACGCCCCGACCGGAGCGATCCTCGCCTCACGCGCCGAGGGAGTTGAAGCCCAGTTCAAGGGACCTGACGACTCGCTTATCCAGGAGAACGTCTTCGGCCCCGCGCTGAAGCTGCTCGACACGGGCAAGACCACGAGCGCCGACGAGGCATGGGATGAAGCCATCTCGCTCCTCAACGACCTGGTCGTCAATAACTAGCAAGCACCCGACCAAGAGGCCCCCGGATCCGTCCGGGGGCCTCCACCTGGACGCGAGAACATGACAAGCACACTGAACCGGCCGCCGGTCGAGAGTCCATCTCCCCGCGCGTCGCGCACGCCCAAGAAGGCGCCCATGTCGATGAAGCACCGGTTGAGTGCCCTCGATGTGAAGGCCTCCCCCTACCTCTACATCGCCCCATTCTTCATCCTCTTCGCCATCGTCGGCCTGTTCCCCCTGGTCTATACGTTCGTCGTATCGCTGTACGACTGGCACCTGCTCAAGGGGCAGGGCGAATTCGTCGGGCGGGGGAACTTCACGGCCGTCCTCGGAGACCGTTTCTTCTGGAACTCGCTGTTTAACACGGTGAGCATCTTCTTCCTCTCCTCAATTCCCCAGCTCACCGCTGCCGTCATCATCGCCGCGGTGCTGGATCAGAACCTGCGGGGGAAGACGTTCTGGCGGATGAGCGTGCTCCTGCCCTACGTCGTCACCCCGGTCGCCGTCGCGATGATCTTCTCGAACGTCTTCGGCGAGGAATACGGACTGATCAACAACATCCTCGAGAGCTTCGGCATTGATCCGATCATGTGGCGCAACGAGACGCTGCCAAGCCACATCGCGATAGCGACGATGGTCAACTGGCGGTGGACGGGATACAACGCGCTGATCCTGCTCGCAGCGATGCAGTCGGTGCCTCGCGACATCCACGAATCTGCCGCTCTCGACGGCGCCGGGGCTCTCCGCCGGTTCTTCAGCATTACCCTCCCCTCGATTCGCCCGACGATGATCTTCGTCATCATCACGGCGACGATCGGCGGCCTGCAGATCTTCACGGAGCCCCGCCTCTTCGACCCGGTCACGGCCGGCGGATCACAGCGGCAGTTCCAGACCACCGTGCTCTATCTCTGGGAGATGGCGTTCTTCCGCCAGAACTTCGGCAAAGCCTCGGCCATTGCCTGGCTGTTGTTCCTGCTCATCGTGATCTTCGGCGTGATCAACTTCCTGCTGTCCCGCAGCATCGCGACGGCAGAGGGCAGAGGCGCGAAAGCACGAGCACAGCGTCGCTTGCTCAAGGTCCGCCAGCGCGAAGCGCGGGACGCCGTGAAGCGCGGCGCCGCAACCTCGGCCGTGACGCTCCCCGCGCCCGGCCACGCCAATCCGACAGACCCACCAGCACCGACAGCAGAGAGGGGTAACCGATGAGCGCGAACACCCTCACCCGCCAGACCGAGACTCCTCCGAGCCTGCCCACGCGACGCAAAGCGAAGTTCTTCGGGATCGACAAGCGCCCAGGGTGGCTGACCTACACGCTCCTCGGCGTGTTCTTCCTCTCGTCGGCCTACCCCCTGTGGTGGTCGTTCGTCATGGGCACCCGAAGCAACGCCGCGTTCGGCTCGACCTGGCCCCCGCTCCTGCCGGGAGGAAACTTCTGGAAGAACGTCGGCGAGGTCTTCGACACCGTGCCGTTCTGGCTCGCGCTCGGCAACAGCGTGCTCATCTCGAGCATCATCACGGTGTCCGTCGTCACCTTCTCGACACTCGCCGGTTATGCGTTCGCCAAACTCCGATTCAAGGGCCGCGACGGCCTGATGCTCTTCGTCATCGCGACGATGGCCATTCCGACCCAGCTCGGCATCATCCCCCTGTTCATGGTGATGAGGACGCTCGGCTGGACCGGAGAGATCGGTGCGGTGATCATCCCGACCCTCGTCACGGCGTTCGGTGTGTTCTTCATGCGCCAGTATCTGGTCGACGTCATCCCGGACGAGCTCATCGAGGCGGCCCGCATGGATGGTGCCAGCATGATCTCGACCTTCTGGCACGTCGCTGTCCCCGCGGCCAGGCCAGCGATGGCGATCCTCGGCCTGTTCACCTTCATGACGGCGTGGACCGACTTCCTCTGGCCCCTCCTGGTCCTCAACGCGAGCAACCCGACGCTGCAGACGGCACTCAGCCAGCTGCAGTCGGCGCGGTACGTCGATTACTCGATAGTGCTCGCTGGGGCCATCATGGCTACAGTCCCCTTGCTCATCCTCTTCATCGTGGCGGGCAAACAACTCATTTCAGGCATTATGCAAGGAGCAGTGAAAGGTTAATGGCACTCAACTTTCCCCCCACCTTTATCTGGGGGTCGGCTACCGCTGCGGCCCAGGTCGAAGGGGCAGGCCACGAGGACGGCAAGGAAGACTCGATCTGGGATGCTTTCGCTCGCGTTCCGGGAGCCATCGCCGGCGGCGATGATCTCGAGGTCGCCGTCGACCACTACCACCGCTACGCCGGTGACGTCGCAATCATGAAGAAGCTCGGCCTCGACTCGTACAGGTTCTCGACCAGCTGGGCGCGCGTCGTACCCGGCGACCGCGAGCCGAACCAGGCCGGACTCGACTTCTACTCCAGGCTCGTCGATGAACTCCTCGGTGCCGGCATCCTGCCCTGGCTGACCCTCTATCACTGGGACCTGCCGCAGGCGCTCGAAGAGAAGGGCGGATGGGCAAACCGCGACACAGCCGAGCGCTTTGCCGACTATGCCGAGACCGTCTATGGCACTCTTGGCGATCGGGTGAAGAACTGGACGACGTTCAACGAGCCATTCTGCTCCTCCCTGCTCGGGTATGCCTCCGGTGTGCACGCACCCGGCCGGCAGAACCCGAACGACGCCGTCGCCGCGATCCACCACCAGCACCTGGCCCATGGGCTGGCCGTGAACCGGCTGCGTGGGCTCGGTGCAGAGCAGATCGGCATCACGCTCAACCTGTCGAACGCCATCCCGCTCGATGCCAACGACCCTGTTGATGTCGAAGCAGCTCGCCGGTTCGACGTGCTCCAGAACCGGGTGTTCCTCGACCCCATCGTCACCGGCGCATACGCCGATGACACGCTCAACGACCTCGAGCAGTTCGGTCTGCGTGACGTCATCCAGCCGGGCGACATGGAGATCATCGGAACGAAGATCGACTTCCTCGGCGTCAACCACTACCACGACGATCAGGTCTCGGGGCACCCGGACGATTCAGGAACCGACGGTCACTCCGGAGCGACCGAACGCGACATCAAGTCGTGCTGGATCGGATCCGAGTACATCACCTTCCCGACCCGCGGCCTGCCGCGCACAGCGATGAACTGGGAGGTGAACCCCTCCGGCCTGCACAAGTTGCTGGTTCGACTGGGCCGCGAGTACCCGAACATGCCACCGCTCTTCGTCACGGAGAACGGCTCGGCATACCAGGACGTTCTCGAGGGCGGCCGCGTGCACGACGCCGAGCGCACGCAATACATCGTTGACCACGTTCAGGCCGTGTCGGACGCCATCGCCGACGGCGCGGACGTTCGCGGTTATTTCGTCTGGTCCCTCCTCGACAACTTCGAGTGGTCGTGGGGATACGACAAGCGATTCGGTATCGTCCGCGTCGACTACGCAAGCCAGGAGCGGACGATCAAGGACTCGGGACTGGCATACGCAGAGATGATCGCTGCCGCCAAGACCGTGGAACTCGCGCACTAGAGTGGGACGACCGAGGGGGTGACGCGGATGACAACGCAAGACATCGAACCGACACGCGCGCCAGCATCCGCCGGGCAGTCGCCGACGCTCGAAATGGTTGCTGCCCGCGCCGGAGTGTCGCGCGCAACGGTGTCACGCGTCGTCAACTCCTCCCCCAAAGTGACAGCGGAGGTGGTCGCGCTCGTCCAGAACGCGATTGCCGAGCTCAATTACGTGCCGAACCGGGCCGCGAGGTCGCTGGCCAGTCGAAAGACCCAGGTCATCGCCCTCGTGGTCCCGGAGTCGGCCGCGAAGGTCTTCGACGACCCGTTCTTTGCCTCGGTGGTTCAGGGCGTCGCCCTGTACCTGGCCGACACCGACTACACACTCAACCTGCTGATCGCGTCGGAGACCAAGTCAGACAAGACGAGGCGCTACCTGCTCGGTGGCAACGTCGATGGCGCCCTCGTGGTTTCGCACCACTCGGGTGACCACTCGTACACCCGCCTGGGGCAGCAGTTGCCGATCGTTTTCGGTGGCCGCCCGATCAACCCGGAGACCGCGGAGGGGCACTACGTCGACGTCGATAACGTCGCCGGCGCCCGCGTGGCCACCCAAAGACTCATCGAGCGCGGATGCCGCTCAATCGCGACGATCGCCGGTCCGCAGGACATGCCGCCCGGCATCGACCGCCTAGCCGGCTGGCGTGAGGCCCTCGCTTCCGCCGGCATCGATGACTCGCTCATCGAGTACGGCGACTACTCACCGGATGACGGCGCCGAAGCGATGCGGCGACTGCTCGCACGGGGTGTTCCGATCGACGGGCTCTTCACCTACAGCGACCAGCTCGCCGCAGGGGCGTATTCGGTGATCCGCGAGGCAGGACTGACGATCCCCGGCGATATCGCTGTCGTCGGGTATGACGATGACCGCTACGCGAGCACCATCGACCCGCCGCTCACGACGGTGAACCAGGCGCCTGCCGCGATGGGCGCGAAAATGGCGGAGATCGTCGTGCGACTGATCGACGGCGAAGAGATCGACACGGCGACGACCATGCCGACGAAGCTCGTCGCGCGCGACTCCGCCTGACGGGCCGCGCCGCCAGCGTCCAGCGCGATCGCGTTTCTCGTGCTGTGGCTGTTCCGAGCGCGGGGGAGCACAATAGAAGGAATAGCCCGGCGCCGTTTGCGCTTGACTGGAAGAGGCCTCGAGACACCGCGTTGCCTCGCCTCTTTCGTAATCCGACCCAAGATCGTGAGTTCCGCATGTCCCACCCTCTCGCAGCGACGACGGAGCTCAGCGGCTCTCTGACCGATGACGAGGTGCGCGTTCTCCGCCGCGATTTCCCCGCGCTGAACCAGAAGGTCAACGGCAACGACCTCGTCTACCTCGACTCTGGGGCCACCTCACAGAAGCCGACGAGCGTGCTCGACGCCGAACGCTCCTTCTACGAGCACGACAACTCAGCGGTCCACCGCGGTGCGCATACCCTCGCCGCAAACGCCACCGAGCTGTTCGAGAACGCCCGTTCCACAGTCGCCCGCTTCGTCGGCGCGCGCGACAACGAAATCATCTGGACCTCCAACGCGACGGAGGGCGTCAATCTCCTCGCCTACGCTTTCTCCAACGCCAGCCTCGGTCGTGGCGGTGCGGATGCCGCCCGCTTCGTCCTGAAGGCCGGCGACGAAATCCTGACCACAGAGGGTGAGCACCACGCGAACCTCGTGCCGTGGCAGGAACTCGCCGCCCGCACCGGTGCGACGCTGCGCTACATCCCGGTGAACGATGACGGCACGCTTCGGATGGAGGAGGCCGAACGGCTGATCACCGACCGCACGAAGATCGTCACGTTCACCCACGTCTCCAACGTCACCGGCGTCATCAACCCGGTCGAGACCCTCGTCCGCCTGGCACACGCCGTCGGAGCTTTCGTCCTACTCGACGCCTGCCAGTCAGCGCCGCATCGCACGCTCGACCTCGCCGCTCTCGACGTGGACTTCGCCGTGTTCTCCGGGCACAAGATGCTCGCGCCAACGGGTATAGGTGTGCTCTACGGCCGGGCAGAGCTGCTCGACGCGATGCCCCCATTCCTCACCGGCGGATCGATGATCACGACGGTGACCATGGAGGCATCCGGTTATCTTCCCGCTCCCCAGCGGTTCGAGGCCGGCACCCAGAAAGTCTCGCAGGCCATCGCACTCGCCGCCGCCGTCGACTACCTCACGGCGGTGGGCATGGACCGGATCGAGCGGTGGGAATCATCGCTCGGAGCACGACTCGTCGAGGGCTTCGACGCGCTGCCAGGAGTACGCGTGCTCGGGCCGGGTGCCGACGTGCACCGCGCCGGCCTCGCGAGCGTCGACGTCGAAGGGGTCCACGCCCACGACGTTGGCCAGTTCCTTGACGACCGCGGCATCGCCGTGCGGGTCGGTCACCACTGCGCCCAGCCGCTGCACCGCCGGTTCGGTGTCACAGCGTCGACCCGTGCGAGCGCGTATCTCTACAACACGACCGCCGACGTCGATGCGGCCATCGACGCCATGGGATCCGTCCGCGCATTCTTCGGAGTGAAGTAATGGCATCCGGAGATCTGGCAGGGATGTACCAGCAGGTCATTCTCGAGCACTCGCGCGAGAAGCACGGTTTCGGCCTGGAAGCCGAAGCGGATGCCTCGAGCCACCAGTTGAACCCCACCTGTGGTGACGAACTGACGATGCAGCTTCACCTCGACGGCGACGTGGTTCGGTCGCTCAGCTGGGAAGGTGCCGGCTGCTCCATTTCCATGGCATCCGCCTCACTGCTGCACGACCTGGCACCGGGACTCACGATCGACGAGATGCGATCACGGATCGACCTGTTTCGTGAACTCATGCACTCGAAGGGTGCTGGAGTCGACGACGACGAGCCACTCGGCGATGCCGTCGTGCTCGAGGGCGTCTCCAAGTACATGGCGAGAGTCAAGTGCGCCATGCTCGCGTGGGTTGCGCTCGAAGCCGACCTCGCCCAGCTCCAGAAGTAGAACCGGGCGAGGTACTGAGGGCTTACGCGAAGTGCGGCGTGACCTCTGCGGCGAGCAACTCGAGGTGATCGAGGTCCGAAAGGTCGAGAATCTGCAGGTACACGGTTTCGACGCCGTCGTCCTGCAGCGCCCCAAGCCGGTCGATGATCTCTGAGGGGGTTCCGGCCAGTCCGTTCTCGCGCAGCTCCCCGGTCTCCCGGCCGATTGCGGCAGCCCGCCTGGCGTACCCAGCCTCATCTGACGCGACGGCAGCGACGAACGCGGCGGAGTAGGTGAGGTCGTCCGGGTCGCGCGCGATGGCTTCACAGGCCCGGCGAACACCGGCGAACGTGGCGGCAATCTTGTCGAATGGCACAAACGGCGCGTTGAATTCGGTAGCGAATCGGGCGGCCATTGCCGGGGTGCGCTTGGGTCCGCCGCCACCGACGATCACGGGCACGCGGTCCTGAACAGGCTTGGGCAGCGCGGGCGAATTCACGAGCGAGTAGTGCTCACCGCTGAACGAATAGTTCTCTCCAACGGGGGTCGAGAACAGCCCTGTCACGATTTCGAGTTGCTCTTCGAGCATCCCGAACCGCTTCGGCGGGAAAGGTATTCCGTACGCGGCATGCTCTTCTTCGTACCAGCCCGTTCCGAGACCGAGTTCGACCCTGCCGCCCGACATCTGGTCGACCTGAGCGACCTGGATTGCCAGGATGCCCGGCGGTCGGTAGGTCACGCTCGACACGAGTGTGCCGAGTCGAATGCGTGAGGTCTCGCGAGCCAGTCCGGCGAGGGTGGTCCAGGCGTCGGTCGGCCCCGGAAGCCCGGAGAAGTGGTCGCCCATCTTCAAGTAGTGGTCGCTGCGGAAGTACGCGTCGAAACCAAGGCGCTCAGCTGCCTGTGCCACAGCGAGCTGGTCGTCGTAGGTTGCCCCCTGCTGTGGTTCGGTGAAAATCCTGAACTTCACTAGTCGCCTTTCTTGTCGTTGAGTGTTCGCCAATCCACGTCAGCTGCCGCGAGCCGGGCTCGCATGACGGCGATTGCTTCGGGGTTCTGATCGATCATGATGAAGCGCCGATCCAGCGTTGAAGCGACGGCACCCGTCGTGCCGCTGCCGGCGAAGAAGTCGAGGACGACGTCGCCTTCCCTGCTGGATGCCTGAATGATGCGCCGCAGAATCCCGACGGGCTTTTGAGTCGGGTAGCCGGTCTTCTCCCTGCCGGTGGGCGAGACGATCGTGTGCCACCAGACGTCGGTGGGGAGCTTGCCGCGCTCCACCTTTTCCGGAGTGACGAGTCCCGGAGCCATGTACGGTTCGCGGTCGACGGCATCCGAGTTGAAATAGTACGACTTCGGGTTCTTGACGTAAACGAGAATCGTGTCGTGTTTCGTCGGCCACTTGCTCTTGGACTTCGCTCCGTAGTCGTAGGCCCAGATCAGCTCGTTGAGGAAACAGTCACGGCCGAAGATCGCGTCGAGCAGCACCTTTGCGTAGTGCGCCTCACGATAGTCGAGGTGCAGGTACAGGGTGCCGTCGTCGGCCAGGAGTCGCCACGCCTCGAGGAGCCTGGGCTCGAGGAAGGTCCAGTAGTCATCGAACGTATCGTCGTAACGGCGCAGTTCTCCGCGGATGCGCTCGTAGCTCTTGCCCTTGAACCCCGTGCTGCCACCGTTCTCGACGCGAACGCTCGAGGTCACATGGCGCTGCTGTTCCCGTCCCGTATTGAATGGCGGGTCGATGTAGACGAGGGTGACGGATGCGTCGGGCAGGGTGGGCAGGATCTGGAGGTTGTCGCCCTCGATGACCATGTTCGCTGCTGGAGTGGGATCGGTCACGACAGACGGGCTGTTCACGACAGACGGCTCGTTCACGACAAGGGCGTCAGCCGTCTCGTCGGCGGTCACACTCACGGCACCCGATTCAGCCACGCGTCAGTGGCGAACTTGGACTCGACGAGAGCTTCAGCCTCGGCATATTCCTCGGGTGTTATGTCGCCGGGAACCGCATCGGTGAGGCTGACAAAGGTGGCCTTCATGCGCTCGATGATCTCGGCGCGGCTCAAACCGGTCTGGCTGCGCAGCGGGTCGACACGTTTCGCGGCCGACTTCGTGCCCTTGTCGCTGAGCTTCTCGCGGCCGATTCGGAGCACCTTCGCCATGAGCTCACCGTCCATGTCGTAGCTCATGGTCACGTGGTGGAGGACAGCTCCGTTGCCGAGGCGCTTCTGGGCGGCCCCGCCGATCTTGCCGCTCGGACTCGTGATGTCATTCAGCGGCTGGTATGTCGCCTCGATGCCGAGGGAGCGCAGTGCGGTGAGCACCCAGTCGTCGAGATAGGCGTAACTGTCCGCGAACGTCATCCCCTTAACCAGTTCCGCCGGCACGTAGAGCGAGTATGTGATGATCTGGCCCTTGCCCATGAGCATCGCGCCGCCGCCGGAGATGCGACGCACCACGTCGAATCCGTTGGCCCTGGCCTGTTCCAGGTCGACCTCGTTCCTGACCGACTGGAAGCTGCCGAGGACGACGGCTGACTCCTCCCATTCCCAGATGCGGAGGGTCGGCCCGCGGCGCCCTGCACCAACCTCGGCGGTGAGCACCTCGTCCAGTGCGAGGTGCATCCGTGGCGAGACCGGCTTCGAGTGGATCAGCTCCCACGGGAAGTCACGCCAGTCGGCGGCCCCGGAGAGCGAGCGGCGGATCGCGGTTGCGACGGCTTCAGGGCTGAAGCCGAGGAGGGTCGCTCCCTCAGGAAGACCGCGGCGGATCGCGGATGCCAGCGCCGTGGCATCCGTCTCGACCGGAAGGCCGTTGACGGCCCTGTTGATGTCTTCGAGAGCGCTGTCTGGCTCGAGAAAAAAGTCACCGGCGAGACGGAAATTGACGATCCGGCCCTCGTCGACATCGAGGTCGACAACGACGAGCTTGCCGCCGGGAACCTTGTACTCACCATGCATGTGTCCAGCCTAGCCGTGGCGGGCACACCAGGAGAGGGGCGCCGAATCGCGCGCGTTGGGTGACAATGGGGCTATGACTACTCTGTTTTTGGCCCGCCACGGCGAGACGGTCTGGCACGCTGAGCACCGATACGCCGGTACCGCCGACGTCCAGCTCAACGAGAACGGGTTACGCGAGGCCGAGACCCTTGCGGAATGGGCGAAGACTGCCCGCCTCGACGCGATCTACTCGTCGCCGCTGAGTCGCGCGATCCTCACCGCTGAGCCGAGCGCTCGGGCCACGGGAGAGATCGTCGAGACAGACCCGGATCTCATGGAGGTCGGGTTCGGGGTCGGCGAGGGGCGCACACTCGACGAGCTGCGGCCGACCTATGCCGCGGAGGTTGACGCCTTCGTCGCCAGACCTGCTGAGGCGATTCTGCCCGGCGGTGAGCAGGGACTTCACGGCATCACGCGATACCTTCGCGCGTTCGACAGGATCGAGGCCGCGTTTCCCCAGGGCCGCGTGCTCGTCAGCTGCCACGGCACGGCGCTCCGGCTGACGCTGTGCTCACTGATGGGCATCGACCCGAACCGCTATCGCGACCTCATGCCCGTCGTTCAGAATGGCGCCGTAACCACACTCGACTACACGGCGGGCAGGGCTCGGCTCTATGCATTCAACGTCCCCGCAAGTGCTGCTGCCCACCGGTACTGACGTCACACAGGGGCTCAGCGCACCACTTGAGTGTGCGCGTCGAGCCAGCCCACCAGGTCGGCGATGATCTCGTCGCGGTTCGTCTCGTTGTAGATCTCGTGCCGGGCACCCTGGTAGATCTTCAGCGTGACGTCGCTGAGCTTCGCCCGCTTGACGTATGCGTCACGCAACAGCGTCAGCCCACGTGTGCCACCGAGTGGGTCTTCCGAACCGCCCTGGATGAGCATCGGGATGTCGCGGGGCATCTGTCGCGGCGGAAGCCCGACAAGTACAAAAAACGCCTGCACCGGCGTCCACACCGGGTTCACGGCAATGTCGAAGTTGAACTCGTCGGCAGAGAATCCCTCCCACACGGACTCGTCCCGGCTGAGCCATTCCAGCCCGGTCGCCGTCGGTGATTTCCACCTGCGGTTGTAGTTGCCGGCTCCGACAACGCCAGGGACGGCGAGCGACGATCCGGACAGGACGACAGCGTCGTAAATGCTCGCACGATTGATGATCTTTTGCGCCATCATCGAGCCCCAGCTGTGCGCGAGCAGCACCAGGGGCAACTCTGAGTGCTCATCCCGAATCCGCTCGCCGACGAACTGTGCGGTGTCGATCGCGGCTCGAATGCTGCGATCGCCGAGTTTGCCCATTCCGAGGTGGTGGATTCCGGTCTGGCCGTGTCCGCGCTGATCGTGAGCGATGACTGTGTAGTCGGCCGCGTTGAGTTCCCTGGCGAGCGGCGCATAGCGGCGGGCGTGTTCACCCACTCCATGGCTCAGGTGGATGACGCCCTTCGGATTCGGCACCGACCAGGTGTAGTAGTAAATGGTGACCCCGTCGGCGTCGACCAGCGTCCTTGATTCGGGCGCCGTGGCATCCGTTCGCGTTTTATCCTCATCGGTCATTTCCATACTGTAACCGTCGCGACCCTCAACAGGGGGTTATTAGCATCACTAACGAGGTCTTTACCTTCGCTAACTACTTTGCTATCATGGACTCTCGTGGCAAAAACTATCGCTGAGCAGGCCTCCGACCTGCGGATGGCAACCTTCCGGCTGGCGCGTCGACTTCGTGCCGAACGCGCAGAGAACGAGCTGAGCGACGGGCAACTGTCTGTTCTCTTCGGCTTGCGCGCGGCGGGCACCCACACCCTCGGCGAGCTGGCCGAACGTGAGCGCGTATCGGCGCCGTCGATGAACCGCACGGTGAATTGCCTCGAAGAGTCGGGCTACCTGACGAGGGTTCCCGACGCCACCGATAAACGTAAAGCCAACATCCAATTGACGGATGCCGGCGTCGCGATCGTCAAAGCAACAGTCACCAAGAGGGATGCCTGGCTTCACCACCAGCTCCGCGCCCTCGATCCCGCCGACAGAGAAACCCTGGCCAAGGCCGCAGACCTGATGAGGAGACTCGCCACCCAGTGAGTGCAATGTTCCGATCGCTTTCGAGCTATAACTACCGCCTCTGGTTCATTGGCGCCCTCGTGTCCAACATCGGTGCGTGGATGCAGTCGACGACCCAGAGCTGGGTCGTGCTCACCGTATTGACCGACAACGACGCCGTTGCCGTCGGCATCACGATGGCCCTGCAGTTCGGGCCGCAGTTGCTGCTCGTGCCCATCACCGGGCTCATTGCCGACCGATTCGATCGGCGCAAGATCCTCATGATCACCCAGAGCGCGCTCATGCTGCTCGGTATCGCGCTCGGTCTCCTGCTCATCCTCGGCCACGCCGAGCTGTGGCACCTCTATCTCTTCGCGCTTCTCCTCGGCATCGTGAACGCGGTCGACGGCCCGGCGCGCCAGACGTTTGTGTCCGACCTCGTCGACGAGCACAACATGTCCAACGCCGTCGCTCTCAACTCCGCCTCCTTTAACGCGGCCCGCATGATCGGCCCAGCGCTGGCCGGCCTGCTCATCGTCGTGATCGGCTCCGGCTGGGTCTTCATCGTCAACGGGGCCACCTTCCTTGCCGTCCTGTTCGCGCTCTACAAGCTGCGTTCGAGCCAGTTGCGCACCGTGCCGCGGGCTCCCCGCCAGCGTGGGCAGCTCGTCGAGGGCTTCCGTTACGTCGTGAGCCGACCTGACCTCGGTGTCATCTTCGTCATCGTGTTCATCATGGGCGCGTTCGGCATGAACTTCCCGATCTTCGCCTCCACGATGGCGGTTGAGCTCGGTGGTGGCGCCGGCGACTACGGCCTGCTGTCGTCGATCCTCGCGATCGGCTCGCTCACCGGTGCCCTGCTCGCCGCGCGACGCGACCGTGCACGGATGCGGGTGATCATCGCCGCGGTCGGGCTGTTCTCCGCTGCCGCTTTCACGGCATCCGTCATGCCAACATTCTGGACTTTCGCGTTCGCCCTGATCTTCATCGGGTTCGCGACGGTCACCATGCTGACGACAGCAAACGCTTTTGTGCAGACCACGACGGATGCCAAGGTGCGCGGCCGCGTGATGGCGCTGTACATGGCCGTTCTGATGGGCGGAACGCCCCTCGGAGCTCCCATCGTCGGTGGCATAGCCAACGCGTGGGGTCCCCGATGGGCACTCGCCGCTGCCGGTGTCGCTGCATTCATTGCCTGCACGTTCGCGCTGACCTGGGCGGTTGCGGCACGACAGCTGAGGCTGCGTGTGCACCCGGACTCCCGCTGGCGCCTCGTCGTCACGCACGCCGGTCGCCCGCTCCCCGTGTCATCGATCGTGCCGGAGGACTTCTCGGAGGAGGTCGCGCTGACCTCGCCGATCTCCCTGCCCGATCTCGCACGCACATCGCGGCGTGACGCGAAGCGGTCGGCAGACAAGACCTCCGCCGCCGAGCGCCCGACCCCGACGGCGTCGAGCCGGCGCTAGCCCGGCCCGCGAGCCTTGCTCGGCCAGAAGCGGCTCGAGTCCGACCGCCCGAGCGACCGTTTCCGTCCGAGCGACGGACGCGGCGGCCATTCTGCGCCGACAGTACCTGGTCAACGGATGCCTTGCTCGGCCAGAAACGGCTCGACTTCGCGTACGTCAGCGACCGTTTCCGTCCGAGCGACAGACGCGGCGGCCAATTGGGCCGAGAGCACCCGGGTCGACGGGTGTCGCCGCAGCGTGGGACGGCTCCGGGCCTGGCGAACACCAAGCCGTCCCACGGGCAACCGATGTCTGAGGCGCGCGTAGGGATGCCCACGTGCACCTCGTGCCTTGCTCGGCCACAAACGGCTCGAATTCGTCCGCTCGAGCGACCGTTTCCGTCCGAGCAGCGGACCAGGCGACCCGTTGCGCCCGAGCAGCGGGTGATTGATCCCTTCTGTGCGCAACGTCTGGGCGGTGGGTGTTCGGGACCACGGGGACGGCTCCGAGCCGCGACAAACCCATTCGGGGCCCCACGGGTGACTCGTGCCTTGCTCGGCCACAAACGGCTCGAGTTCGTCCGCTCGAGCGACCGTTCTTGTCCGGGCGGTGTCGTGAGCGACCGTTTGTGGCGGAGCAGAGCGCGTTAACGACGAAATGCCACCCGGTGTGGGTGGCTTGAGTGCTTCGTGTGCGGGTGGTGGGTTAAAGACGAAGAGCCCGCTGGTGGGCGGGCTCGTTGCGTGTTGTGTGGGGTGTGGGTTAAAGACGAAGAGCCCACCCCTAGGGGTGGGCTCTTCTAAGTTAAGTCCGGCGGTGTCCTACTCTCCCACAGGGTCCCCCTGCAGTACCATCGGCGCAAAGAGTCTTAGCTTCCGGGTTCGGAATGTGACCGGGCGTTTCCCTCTTGCTATGGCCGCCGAAACAATTATTGACGTTAGTCAAATACTGAATCGAACAAACACATAATGTGTGTGTTCGGTTCTCGACCGTACATCGAGAACCACATAGTGGACGCTACGCATCGTGAATTTTATCGATCACGAAATTCGATTTACCTCAAAACTCATGCTCCACCACAAGGGTGGGATGATTGGTAAGTTATCGGCTTATTAGTACCGGTCAGCTCCGAGAGTCTTTAGTCCTCTCTTCCACATCCGGCCTATCAACCCAGTAGTCTAGCTGGGAGCCTCTCGCCCGAAGGCATGGAAATCTCATCTTGAGGCCGGCTTCCCGCTTAGATGCTTTCAGCGGTTATCCATCCCGAACGTAGCTAATCAGCGGTGCTCCTGGCGGAACAACTGACACACCAGAGGTTCGTCCAACCCGGTCCTCTCGTACTAGGGTCAGATCCTCTCAAATTTCCTGCGCGCGCAGCGGATAGGGACCGAACTGTCTCACGACGTTCTAAACCCAGCTCGCGTACCGCTTTAATGGGCGAACAGCCCAACCCTTGGGACCTACTCCAGCCCCAGGATGCGACGAGCCGACATCGAGGTGCCAAACCATGCCGTCGATATGGACTCTTGGGCAAGATCAGCCTGTTATCCCCGAGGTACCTTTTATCCGTTGAGCGACAGCGCTTCCACAAGCCACTGCCGGATCACTAGTCCCGACTTTCGTCCCTGCTCGACTTGTCAGTCTCACAGTCAAGCTCCCTTGTGCACTTACACTCGACATCTGATTGCCAACCAGATTGAGGGAACCTTTGGGCGCCTCCGTTACTTTTTAGGAGGCAACCGCCCCAGTTAAACTACCCACCAGGCACTGTCCCTGAACCGGATTACGGTTCGAAGTTAGATATCCAATATGACCAGAGTGGTATTTCAACAATGACTCCACCGACACTAGCGTGCCAGCTTCACAGTCTCCCACCTATCCTACACAAGCCACACCGAACACCAATACCAAGCTGTAGTAAAGGTCACGGGGTCTTTCCGTCCTGCTGCGCGTAACGAGCATCTTTACTCGTAGTGCAATTTCGCCGAGTTCGCGGTTGAGACAGCTGGGAAGTCGTTACGCCATTCGTGCAGGTCGGAACTTACCCGACAAGGAATTTCGCTACCTTAGGATGGTTATAGTTACCACCGCCGTTTACTGGGGCTTAAATTCTCAGCTTCGCCTTGCGGCTAACCGTTCCTCTTAACCTTCCAGCACCGGGCAGGCGTCAGTCCGTATACATCGTCTTGCGACTTGGCACGGACCTGTGTTTTTAGTAAACAGTCGCTTCCCACTGGTCTCTGCGGCCCTACCACGCGTCCCGGAGCAAGTCCGTTGACGTGTCAGGCCCCCTTCTCCCGAAGTTACGGGGGCATTTTGCCGAGTTCCTTAACCACGATTCTCTCGATCTCCTTGGTATTCTCTACCTGACCACCTGAGTCGGTTTGGGGTACGGGTGACTTGAACCTCGCGCCGATGCTTTTCTTGGCAGCATAGGATCATCGGATCTTGCCCTTACGGGCTCCCCTTCAGCTCTCAGCCTTATATGAGAGACGGATTTGCCTATCTCTCGGCCTACAACCTTGGCCTGGGACAACCATCGCCCAGGACCGACTACCTTCCTGCGTCACACCTGTTAATACGCTAACCGCACCAGCATAGGGTCGAGCGCTAGGCCCACCGTCTCACCCCGAAGGGATCAATCAGTGGGATTCAGACTCTTAGCATCACTGGATTAGCTTGGGCGGTTCTTCGTCAGTACGGGAATATCAACCCGTTGTCCATCGACTACGCCTGTCGGCCTCGCCTTAGGTCCCGACTTACCCAGGGCGGATTAGCCTGGCCCTGGAACCCTTGGTCTTTCGGAGGACGGGTTTCTCACCCGTCTTTCGCTACTCATGCCTGCATTCTCACTCGTGTGGCATCCACGGCTGGTTTACACCGCCGCTTCGCTCGCCACACGACGCTCTCCTACCCATCAATACGGCTGGACCACGAAGGCCTGCCTATAAATATCAATGCCACAACTTCGGTGGCGTGCTTGAGCCCCGTTAAATTGTCGGCGCGGAATCACTTGACCAGTGAGCTATTACGCACTCTTTCAAGGGTGGCTGCTTCTAAGCCAACCTCCTGGTTGTCTGTGCAACTCCACATCCTTTCCCACTTAGCACGCGCTTGGGGACCTTAGTTGGTGGTCTGGGTTGTTTCCCTCTCGACGATGAAGCTTATCCCCCACCGTCTCACTGCTGCGCTCTCACTTACCGGCATTCGGAGTTTGGCTGACGTCAGTAACCTTTTAGGGCCCATTAGCCATCCAGTAGCTCTACCTCCGGCAAGAAACACGCAACGCTGCACCTAAATGCATTTCGGAGAGAACCAGCTATCACGAAGTTTGATTGGCCTTTCACCCCTATCCACAGCTCATCCCCTCAGTTTTCAACCTAAGTGGGTTCGGTCCTCCACGTGCTCTTACACACGCTTCAACCTGGCCATGGATAGATCACTTCGCTTCGGGTCTAGGACATGCGACTGAATCGCCCTATTCAGACTCGCTTTCGCTACGGATACCCCTCACGGGTTAACCTCGCCACATATCACTAACTCGCAGGCTCATTCTTCAAAAGGCACGCTGTCACCCCAACAAAGGAGGCTCCAACGGTTTGTAAGCAAACGGTTTCAGGTACTATTTCACTCCCCTCCCGGGGTACTTTTCACCTTTCCCTCACGGTACTTGTTCACTATCGGTCATCTGGGAGTATTTAGGCTTATCAGGTGGTCCTGACAGATTCACACGGGATTTCTCGGGCCCCGTGATACTTGGGATACTCTTCACGCCATCACGAAATTTCGACTACGGGGTTCGCACCCTCTATGACCAGGCTTTCAATCCTGTTCGTCTATCACGCTCTGTAACGTCGCACCGGCGGCAGCCAAGTGCAGAAAAGTCCCACAACCCCGAACATGCAACCCCTGCCGGGTATCACACATGCACGGTTTAGCCTCTTCCGGGTTCGCTCGCCACTACTAACGGAATCACTGTTGTTTTCTCTTCCTGTGGGTACTGAGATGTTTCACTTCCCCACGTTCCCTCTACCCGCCCTATATATTCAGGCGGGAGTCACCAGGTAACCTTGCAGCCCCTGGCGGGGTTTCCCCATTCGGACACCCTCGGATCACAGCTTGTTTATCAGCTCCCCGAGGCTTATCGCAGATTACTACGTCCTTCTTCGGCTCCAGATGCCAAGGCATCCACCGTTTGCTCTTAAAAACTTGCCAATCACATGAGTTTTGAAAATCGAAAATCTATCTCGAAAAAATTGACCAATGGACTCAAACATAAATGCTTGAGTCAATTGTTGTTTTCGACTCGAACCGAAGTCCGAGTCAAAAGATGCTCGCGTCCACTGTGTAGTTCTCAAAGTACGGGCGGTACCCACCCCATCCAACAACCCGAAGGTTCTCGTCGAACAGGAGAAGGTCCAGAGGTACAGTCCGAAACACTCGAAAGCGTTTCGTTCCGGTCCCTCAGGACCCAACAGCGTGCAACATACGAACCGTGCCGGCCCGACTCTTTCCTTCCCCGGCAAAACCAGGGCGTACTCGTGTCGAATCATTACGATCCGTATCAATGTCAATGTTCCACCCATGAGCGCCAGCAGGAACGTTCGTCCCTGAACTGACTGGCCAGTGAATTCCGCTGTATACAGACGGACTGGCACGTGCTCCTTAGAAAGGAGGTGATCCAGCCGCACCTTCCGGTACGGCTACCTTGTTACGACTTAGTCCTAATTACCAATCCCACCTTAGACGGCTCCCTCCCAATAAAGGGTTAGGCCACCGGCGTCGGGTGTTACCGACTTTCATGACTTGACGGGCGGTGTGTACAAGGCCCGGGAACGTATTCACCGCAGCGTTGCTGATCTGCGATTACTAGCGACTCCGACTTCATGAGGTCGAGTTGCAGACCTCAATCCGAACTGGGACCAGCTTTTTGGGATTCGCTCCACCTCGCGGTATTGCAGCCCTTTGTACTGGCCATTGTAGCATGCGTGAAGCCCAAGACATAAGGGGCATGATGATTTGACGTCGTCCCCACCTTCCTCCGAGTTGACCCCGGCAGTATCCCATGAGTTCCCACCATTACGTGCTGGCAACATAGAACGAGGGTTGCGCTCGTTGCGGGACTTAACCCAACATCTCACGACACGAGCTGACGACAACCATGCACCACCTGTATACGAGTGTCCAAAGAGTTCACGATCTCTCGCGCGTTCTCGTATATGTCAAGCCTTGGTAAGGTTCTTCGCGTTGCATCGAATTAATCCGCATGCTCCGCCGCTTGTGCGGGCCCCCGTCAATTCCTTTGAGTTTTAGCCTTGCGGCCGTACTCCCCAGGCGGGGAACTTAATGCGTTAGCTGCGACACGGAGACCGTGGAATGGTCCCCACATCTAGTTCCCAACGTTTACGGGGTGGACTACCAGGGTATCTAAGCCTGTTTGCTCCCCACCCTTTCGCTCCTCAGCGTCAGTTACGGCCCAGAGATCTGCCTTCGCCATTGGTGTTCCTCCTGATATCTGCGCATTCCACCGCTACACCAGGAATTCCAATCTCCCCTACCGCACTCTAGTCTGCCCGTACCCACTGCAGGCTGGAGGTTGAGCCTCCAGTTTTCACAGCAGACGCGACAAACCGCCTACGAGCTCTTTACGCCCAATAATTCCGGACAACGCTTGCACCCTACGTATTACCGCGGCTGCTGGCACGTAGTTAGCCGGTGCTTTTTCTGCAGGTACCGTCACTTTCGCTTCTTCCCTGCTAAAAGAGGTTTACAACCCGAAGGCCGTCGTCCCTCACGCGGCGTTGCTGCATCAGGCTTTCGCCCATTGTGCAATATTCCCCACTGCTGCCTCCCGTAGGAGTCTGGGCCGTGTCTCAGTCCCAGTGTGGCCGGTCACCCTCTCAGGCCGGCTACCCGTCGTAGGCTTGGTGAGCCATTACCTCACCAACTACCTGATAGGCCGCGAGTCCATCCTTGACCAAAGTTCTTTCCAACCACTGAAGATGCCTTCGCGGTTCGTATCCGGTATTAGACGTCGTTTCCAACGCTTATCCCAGAGTCAAGGGCAGGTTACTCACGTGTTACTCACCCGTTCGCCACTAATCCGGAGAGCAAGCTCTCCTTCATCGTTCGACTTGCATGTGTTAAGCACGCCGCCAGCGTTCGTCCTGAGCCAGGATCAAACTCTCCGTAAATGTTTAATTGCACGACCACCGAAGTGACCGGCACATTGTTTGCGACATCCCACCGGAATAGGTGAAAACGTCGCGAGTTTGAAACTGACAGAACAAATCATTACTGACTTGCTTTGTTGTTTAAATGTTTTCCAAAGGAATCCGTAACCCAACCAGAAAAGGTCGAGTCAACGGGTATTTGGCATTTGACATTGTGCACGCTGTTGAGTTCTCAAGGATCGGATGCTCCCGCTTTTCACCCTCTCGGGCTGCTCCGCAGGGCAACTTCTCTACCCTACCACATGAATCAGCCGGTAAAACCGGCCGGTCCCCGTGACATCCGGCCAGGCCGGGCATCACAAAAATCGCCGAATTTCTTCGGTTCTTCCTGGGTGGGTTTATATCCTAAACCTCAAGATGAAGACACTCAAGAGTGTCTACGTTGAGGTGAGGAGGTGGTCCCGCATGAGGCCGGCGAGCTAAGCTCAGCCGCACCTTTGGGGTGACGAGTAGTTACTCTACGTTGGCTTTCGTCACTCCGGCAAATTGCACATGCACGCCGGGCGTGTCGCCTCTGATGCCGGCGCAAACGTCGCGGAGCTACTGAGGGGTTCCCCCACAGATGCGCCCGGCATGGTCGATTCCCGCACAACCAATTGGGGCTGGAACACGATGTGTTCGCGCGTGAAATCGTCGGGCGCTTCCGCCTCCCGCATGAGCAGGTCGACCGCGGTCGACCCGATGACGGCGCTCGGCTGCCTGACCGACGTGAGGGGAACCACCGCTGCGGCGGCGAAATCAATGTCGTCGTAGCCCACGATCGCGATGTCGTGAGGTACCGAGAGCGTGCCGAACATATTCAGCGCCTGGAGCAACCCCATCGCCACGAGGTCGTTTGCGGCAAACAGGCCATCCGGGCGCTCGGCGTCGGACCGATCCCGCACGGCTTCCCCTGCTCTTCTTCCCTGAAGGACGGTGAGGGCATCAGTTTCGATGTACTCGAGAGTGGCCCCTTCCGTCTCCGCTGCAGCTCTGCGTGCGCCGGCGAGCCGATCGGCCACCTGACGCAGGCTCATCGGTCCACCGACAACGGCGATTCGGCGTCGTCCAGTGTCAATCAGGTGCCGCACGGCGAGATACCCGCCAGCGACGTCGTCGACGGCAACCGAAGAGAACCGGTCGTCGGTTGTCGGTCTATCAACCAGAACAGCAGGGATGCGCCTGGAGTGCAGGCTCTCGAGCCTGTCGACACTATCCCCGACCGGTGAGATGAGGACACCGCGGACCCGCTGCTTCTCGAAGAGGTCGAGGTAGGCCGCCTCACGCTCGACGTTTTCGTCGCTGTTGCCGAGAAGAACTGTGAGACCGTCTTCGGCCGCGCGGTCTTCGGCACCTCGCGCGACGTCGGTAAAGAACGGGTTCGAGACATCGAGAACGATCAGCCCGATGCTGAGGCTCCGTCCCGCCCTGAGCTGCCGTGCCGCGTCGTTGCGCACGAAACCCAGTTCGTCGATCGCTTTCCTTACACGCTCAACGGTCCGGGGTGACACCTTGTCCGGCCGGTTGAGCACGTTGGAGACAGTCCCTACAGAAACTCCCGCGCGGTTCGCTACGTCACGAACGCTCATTCCCATAACGCAATCCTCCATGGCCGGTGATGCCAGCGTATAGGCGAACCCGTGGATCGCTGCCTGACGTCGGGCTTCGCGAGGGCGCAGATGCACTGAGCGAGGCATCCCTCTCACTGTGACGGCGAGCTTCACACGCGAACGGTAAGCCGGGCTATGCCGGCACCGTCCCCTCTGGTAACTTGGTGCTCAAAGCTGAAACGATTCACTAATTTGCTTCCCGCGCATGAAGTTCAGTAAGGACGAAGAACAATGACGATCGACTCCACGGTGCTTGCCACGCTCGAGAAACAGGCCATCGAGCTCCCTTCATGGGCGTTCGGGAATTCCGGCACCCGGTTCAAGGTCTTTGGGACCCCCGGCACCCCTCGCACCATCCAGGAGAAGCTCTCGGATGCCGCGAAGGTGAACGAGCTCACGGGACTCGCTCCTCAGGTGGCACTCCACATTCCCTGGGACAAGGTCGACGATTACGCTGCGCTTCGTGACTACGCAGCGAACCTCAAGGTCTCGCTCGGTACGGTCAACTCAAACACGTTCCAGGACGACATCTACAAGTTCGGCTCGCTCACGCACACCGATGCAGCCGTCCGCCAGAAAGCCATCGATCATCACTTCGAGTGCATTGACATCATGGGCGAAACCGGGTCGCGGGACCTTAAGATCTGGCTCGCCGACGGCACTAACTACCCGGGGCAGGGCGACATCCGTGGCCGCCAGGACCGGCTCGCCGAGTCACTCGAAAAGATCTACGCGCGCCTCGGCGACGACCAGCGCCTCGTGCTCGAGTACAAGTTCTTCGAGCCGGCTTTTTACCACACCGATGTTCCCGACTGGGGAACGAGCTACGCCCAGGTCAGCGCCCTCGGCGACAAGGCGCTCGTCTGCCTCGACACCGGCCACCACGCTCCCGGCACCAACATCGAGTTCATCGTCGCCCAGTTGCTCCGCCTCGGCAAGCTCGGCTCCTTTGACTTCAATTCCCGGTTCTACGCCGATGACGACCTCATCGTCGGTGCGGCTGACCCGTTCCAGCTGTTCCGGATCCTCTATGAGGTCGTCCGCGGTGGCGGACTCGACGACGACTCACCCGTCGCGTTCATGCTCGACCAGTGCCACAACGTCGAGGACAAGATCCCCGGCCAGATCCGCAGCGTGCTCAACGTTCAGGAGATGACGGCGCGCGCGCTGCTCGTCGACCGTGACGCCCTTCTCACCGCGCAGAACGCGGGCGATGTGCTCGGCGCCAACGGCATCCTCATGGACGCGTTCTACACGGATGTTCGCGGCGACCTCGCCGCGTGGCGTGAGTCGCGCGGTCTTCCGGCCGACCCGATGGCCGCATACGCGGCATCCGGTTACCAGGAGCAGATCGCCGCTGAGCGCGTTGGCGGCCAGCAGGCGGGCTGGGGCGCGTAAGCGTCAGGCGTGCCGGTCGTGGCGGGTCAGGCTACGCGGTCTACCCGACCCGATCGAGAAACTGGATGACGCGACCGCTGAGAAGCTCCGCCGAATCCGGTTCGTATGACGGAAGGCTGGAGTCGGCGAACAGGTGCGCGTCGCCCGGGTAGAGAAACAGCTCACCGTCATCGGCCTGCGCGATGAGAGTACGTGCCGCGTCAATGTCGCCCGAGTCCACGAACTCCGGATCACTCTCCGTCGCGTGGATTTGCACCGGAAGCGGGGCCGGCCAGGCATCGGCGAACTCAGTGACCGGCAGGCACGCGGAGAAGAACAGCGCACCGCGCGCGCCGGGCCGGGATTCCGCGAGCAGTTGAGCCGGCATGACCCCGAGTGAAAAGCCGGCGTAGACGAGGTCGGTCGGCAGGTCCGCGGCCACAGCGCTCCCCCGACGCAAAATCGCTGCGAACCCGATCTCTCGGGCATGGTTCACGCCCTCCTCGAGAGTTTCGAAGGTGCGCCCGTCAAACAGATCGGGCACGTGCACCTCGTTGCCAGCCTCTCGAAGCAGCTCGGCGAATTCACGGATGCCCTGGGTCAGGCCGTGAACATGATGGAACAGCAGAACCTCGGCCATGAGAAACCCTTTCGTCCGGTTACGCACACGGTTGTCGTGCCGTCATGAATATCAACCTGCGCGAACCAGCGCCAGAGTCAGATGCCCCCGTACCTGCGCCGCGTGAGCCCGTTGAGGAGAGAGGCAAACACGAGCACGAGACCGAGCGCGAGCAGTTGCACCTGCACCCCGTCGTTGCCAGGGAACGCGAGCAGGATGCCGGCATTGAGCCACACGATGAGGACCGTTGCGAGGACAACCCCGGAGACCCTCCCGATGCCACCAGTGATGGCGACCCCGCCGAGTACGGCGATCGTAATGGCGGGCAGTGCCATCCCGTTGCCGCTCGTGCCGGCGTCAGGTCGCGCCGATGCAAACTGCGCGACCGTGACAATTCCCACCAGACCAGAGATCAGCCCTGACAGTACATAGACAGCGAAGCGATTGGGCCGAACGTTGATTCCTGCCCAGACAGCCGCCGTGTTGTTGGTGCCGAGCGCGTACACGCGGCGCCCGAACGTCGTCTTGTTGAGCAGTACCCAGACCACGACAACCACCGGAATAAGGAAGGTGAAGATGCCGAGCGGAATCAGCGGCAGGTACGACCCGATGAGCGGCAGCTCGATGGCCTTCGCCGCTGAGTAGAAGGTCTGGATCTCGGTCGAGTTCACCGGCTTCTGGCCGCTCCAGACGAGCGCAATCGATCGATAGGCGTAGAACGTCGCGAGGGTCGCGATGAGCGGGGGGAAGCCGATGAATGACACCAGCGCACCATTGATCCCGCCCAGAATGCCGCCAAGCACGACGGCGAAGATCATCGCGATCACGAGATTCCAGCCCCACAACCCGTATGACATCCCAAACGCGATGCCGGTGACCGAGACCATGGAGCCAACCGACAGGTCAATGCCCCCGCGCCCCGAGAGAATGACGCCGAGCTGCGCGAGACCGAGCATTGCAAGCGGGACGGCGTTGATAAGCGAGGCGGCGAGATAGTCGGAGTTGTATGAGCCGCTGAGGATGTCAGCGCCGTCGAGCACGGTCATGACGAGGAGCACGACGACGATGAGGACGGCAAGAAGGACGATGCGCTGGGTGAGCAGCGCCTCAAGAGCCCGAGAGGCGATGCCCCGCTTCGGCTCCTGTGGTTTTTGAAGTGGTGCCTGGGGAGCTGTTGTCACACTCACGCTTTCCTCCTTCGTGCCCGCTCACGCAACAAGTCGGTGCCGACGGCGACGATGATAAAAAGGCCGACGAACAGGTTCGCCAGCTGGGATGGCCAACCGAGCTGGGTGACCCCCGAGTTGACCGTCTGCACGAGGATGGCCCCGAGGAGCGTCCCGATGACCGACCCGCGACCGCCGAGAATCGACGTACCCCCAATCACGACAGCCGCGATGACCGCGAGTTCCCTCCCCGTTCCCACGCCCTGGTCGAGGGTCGATGTTCCGGCGGCAATGAAGAAGCAGGCACCGAGGCCGACGAGTGCCCCGGTGATCGCATAGGCGAGCACCGTGCGCGGTTGCACTTTCACCCCGGCGAGGCGGGCAGCATTCGCGTTGCCTCCGATGGCGAACAGGTGTCTTCCACCAGCGGTATTGCGGAGGTACCACCACGCGGCGACGACAACGAGGACCGTGATGGCGAAACTGTGCGGCACTCCGAGCGTTCGGCCGGACTCTCCGCGCCCGAACACGTCCAGGGTGGACGGGATGTTGTTCACGGTCGACGACCCGAAGATCCGCAGCGCGAAGAACTGAAAGATGTTCGCCGTTCCGAAGGTGATGATGATGGCGTGTACACGGCCGTACGCGATGAGAACACCGTTGACCAAACCGAGAACCGTTCCGAGGACCATGCTCACGAGCACGGCGACGATCAGTGGGACATCGAAGTTGACCAGCAGTTTCGCTGTCACCACCGCGCAGAGGGCGATCGCACCACCAACCGAAACGTCGATACCGGCGGTGATGATGATGAACGTCATCCCCACGCCGATGAGCGCGATCGGGGCAACGGAAACGAACAGGGGCTGGATGGACGATGGGCTCAAAAACGAGGGGGTGAAGATCCCAAGCAGCGCCCAGAGCACGGCGATGACGCCGACGAGGACGAACTCCTGCCCGGTCACCGGTGGCGGCAGGATCCGCCTCACGATCGGCTTCTCGGTCGGCTCTGTCACCAGCGCGGTCATGGCTTCTCCTCACGTCGCTGGGTTTCGCCCGCTGCGGCCGCCAGAATGTGGACCTGCGTGGCATCCGGAGTGAATTCCCGGGCGATCTCGCCGCTTCGAATCACGAGAATCCGGTCAGAGATCCGCAAAACCTCACCGAGGTCGCTCGTCACGACCAGAACAGCTGCGCCACCGGCGGCGAGGTCATCGATGATGCGGTGGATCTCCTCCTTGGCACCGACGTCGACGCCCTGTGTGGGTTCGACGAGCACGAGGAGCTCCGGGTGGCTGACCAGCTGACGGGCAAGAACAACCTTTTGGGCGTTGCCGCCCGACATGGCACTGATCGGTTGTTTCTCACTCGGCGTCTTGACCGCGAGCCTGGAAATGAAATCGCGCGCGATCTCGCGCTCCACCCGACGTTCAACCCAGCCGCGCACCCTCGACAACAGCTGAAGCTCGCCAATAGTGATGTTGAAGGCGATGCTCTGGAACGAGAACGCTCCCTGCGCGGATCGGTCGGCGGGGAGAAGATGGATGCCGCGCTTCTTTGCCGAAGACGGACGACGGATCACGACGGGCTGGTTTTTCAACAGCATCCGGCCGCCGGTCGGTTTTTGCATGCCGTAGATGGTGCTGGCGATCTCTCCGGCACCTGAGCCGATCAGGCCGTACAGACCGACGATCTCGCCAGAGTGGACCGTCAGACTGATTGCATCAAAGGCGTTCGCGAGGCTCAGGGCATCCAGTTCGAGCACGACGTCGCCGCGCGCCGCAGCGTCATCCCCACGTGGCTCGGCCAGCATTCCACCGACCATGAGTTCGGCGATTTCGCGCACGGTGAGCTCGTCAATCGGTCGTGTGGTGATGGTTTCGCCGTCGCGCATGACCGTCACGACATCGGCGATGCGGAAGAGCTCGTCGAGTCGATGCGAAATGTAGAGGACGGCGACGCCCGTTGCGGTCAAGCGGCGGATGACGGCGAAGAGCACGTCGATCTCGGCGTCTGTGAGGATCGCCGACGGTTCATCGAGGATGAGCACACGCGCGTCTCCGGCGAGCGCCTTCGCGATCGACACCTGCTGTTGTTGCGCGATCGACAGGCTGCCGACCGGTTCGGCGGCGATCGTGACGGGGAGCCCGACCGTGTCGAGGAGATCGTGCATTTGCGCGGCCTGTCCCGTCCAGTCGACACGGATGCCCCGGGTAAGTTCGCGACCAACGAAGACGTTCTCTGCAACGCTGAGTTCGGGAAAGAGCTGGGGTTCCTGGTAGACGGTTTGCACTCCGAGCCCGATGGCATCCGTCGTTGAGGAAATCGTGACGGGACGACCGTCGAATTCGAGCGAGCCGGCATCCGCCCGTTCCGCGCCCGCCACGATCTTGATGAGCGTTGACTTGCCTGCACCGTTCTCGCCGACCAGAGCGTGCACGGTTCCGGGAGCAACGGACATGTCCGCGTTGCGGATCGCGCGCACGCCGCCGTAACTCTTGGTCACTCCGGAGAGGGTGAGCCGTGGCCGGACATCCGCTGAGGTGTCGAGGTTCGACATGGGGTCCTTCCTGTGAGACGGGGATCGCCGGCTGGCTCTCCCCGTCTCGGTCGGTGATTCGGCCTAGTAGTCGTACTCGTCGACGTTCTCGGTCGTGATCGTCAGCGGGGGTCCGAGCAGGAGCACCTTCGTCTCCGAGTCGTACTCGACCTCGGGCAGGTCGTCGCTCACGTTGTTCGTGGCCTCGAGTTCATTACCCTCGGCGAGCTGCAACCCGGTCCACGCGGTGAGGTAGCCGAGTGCTTCGACATCCCAGAGGATCGACGCACTCGATGAACCGTCTTCCAGGTACGGTTTCATCGACTGGGGGGTTCCGAGACCGACCGTGAACACCTGACCGACCTTGCCGGCATCAGATACCGCCTGCGCGACGCCAGGAGCACTCGACGTGCACTCACCGACGAGGCCGGTGAGGTCTGGGTGTGCGTTCATGAGGTCGGTTGCCATCGATGTGGCCATGGCCTGGTCTTCGCCCGCGTAGACGATGTCAACGATCTCGGCGTCGGGGTACTGCTCGGCCGTGTACGCCTCCTGCACTTCAATCCACGCGTTGAGGTTGGCCGCGGTCTCACCGCACGAGACAATCGCATACTTGCCTGACCCACCCATCGCCTCGAGCAGCGCGTCGGTGAGCCCTTCGCCGATGCCTTCGACCGAGGCCTGGTTGACGAACACCTCACGCACAGAGCTGGGCGCGTCGGTGTCACTCGTCGCCACCTGGATGCCGGCGTCAGCGGCCTCCTCGAGGAGCGGCGCCATCGAGTCAGGGTCGTTGGGTGCAACGATGAGCGCGTCGACGCCCTGCTGAATGAACGAGCGGACGATGTCAGCCTGCGCCGCGGCATCCGCCGTTGTTGGCCCCTGATAGAGCCATTCAATGCCGAGCTCTTCAGCCGCGGCCTCACCGCCAGCGTTCATCGCCTCGAAGTAGGGGATGCCCTGCAGCTTGGGCACGAACGCAACGGTGATCTGTTCGTCGCCCCCACCTCCGCCCCCACCGGCGTCACCGGAATCGCCACGACTCGTGCATGCGGTCATGGCGAAAGCTGCCGTCAACGCGAGTGCGCCGACCGCGAGTGTCTTCTTCCTTCTCAACAACACAGTTGTGCCTCTTTCTTCTCTCAACCGGGCAACTCTGCCCTGACGATCGCGGCGGATCCGCCGCGAGGTGTTCTTCTGGGTGTGACGGTCATGCCGGTACCTCGCTGGTCTCGGTTGTGTGATTACGTTCCACGGGAACCACGGCAATCTCGACCCCCGAGCCCTCCCACCCAGCAGCAAACCCGGGGTCAACAGCGTCATCGGTGTAGAGCGCAGTGATCTGTCCGGGGTCCGCGAACGCGTGCAGGCCGAAGCCCGAGGCCTTCGCTGCGGCGAAGAGCCCAACGACCGCGTCACACGAACGCGCGAGCGCGCGCTTGGCCACACACTCCTCCGTCGACAGTTCGAGCAGACCGAGACTCCGCGACACGCTCGATACACCGAAGAAGCCCGTCTTCACCCGGCCGCGGCCCTCGAGCACATCCGAAAATGCGCCGACTACCGACCCGGACGCACGACGCAACACTCCCCCGGGAAGGATGACTGTGGCATCCGATCGCTCCATCAGGAGACTGGCAAGACGGATGCCGTTGGTCACGATCACGAGACCGGTTCGGTCGATCAGCTCGTTCGCGAGGTAATAGGTCGTCGATGAGGAGTCAATGGCGATGACGTCGCCATCGTTGACGAGCTCGGATGCCGCCCGAGCGATCGCTCGCTTCGCTCGGGCATCGGTGCGAAGGCGGCTCTCGAACGCGTCTTCCTCGCGCGGGGCGGAGGCAACCGCGCCGCCCCGGACCCGGCGGAGAAGTGATCGCTGCTCGAGCAGGTCGAGGTCTTTGCGCACGGTGACGGCGGAGACACCGAGCCGGGTGGCAAGGTCGTTGACGGTGACGCGGCCCTTGATGAGGAGGGCATCGAGAATCGCCTCTTCGCGAACGAAATCGTATCGACTCATCGCTCCTCCGCTCGGCAACAGTGACGAACTCTCAGCTTTCCCTCGCAATGTAGGCCGAATCGTCAATTCGCGTCAAGAAACGAAACCAAAACGTTGCCAAACGCTTGCGCAATCCGCGTGCTGCAAGCGCGCGACGGCGGCGGGCCCCCGGGCGGTAACATTTCACTCCAGACCGAGGAGCGGGAATCATGGCAACAACATCGACCGTCGACGCTGAGTCCCGTCGGGAGCGGCTGCTCGAGATCCTCACCGCTGACGGGATCATTCGACTGGACGCCGCGGCGGAATCCCTCGGTGTTTCGGCGATGACCGTTCGCCGCGACCTCGCCGACCTCGAGGTGGAAGGCAGGCTGCGGCGCGTTCGCGGCGGTGCCGTGCCGTCGCTCAAGCCACGCTCGTTCCTCGACCGGATGTCGACGGGAGCCGACGCCAAGCGCGTCATCGCTGAGAAGGTGCTTGCGCTGATGCCCGCCACCGGAGCCGTCGCATTCGATGCGTCATCCACCGCGGGAACCGTGCTCACTCGCATGGAGGGATCGGGCGCTGACCTCACCGTTGCCACGAACTCGTACGAGAACTTCCAGAGTGCGCGGCGGCTCGGGGGGATGCCGCTGCTGATCGGTGGTGAGGCCGAGGAGCGCACAGACAGCTTCGTCGGCCTGTTGGCGTGCCAGGCGGCCGGTTCGCTGCACTACTCGCACTTCTTCACTTCAGCGGGCGCGGTCGACCCCGAGCGCGGAACGAGTGAAGTCACTCTCGCGGAGGCGCAGGTCAAGCTCGCGTTCGTCGCGGCGGCAGACGAAACGGTCCTCCTCGTCGACTCCTCCAAACTCGGCCAGCGTGCCCTTGCGCGTGCCCTGGACTGGCAGCGGGTAAGCCTCATGGTCACCGAACTCGATCCCGCCGACGCCCGGCTTGATCCGTACAGGGAGCTCGTCGAACTCGCCTGAACGGGAGCGACCCTTGACCGACGCGATGGCCGGTGTTACTTTCTGTAAGAGTTAACATGAACGAACAACGGAGATTGCGCATGACGAACGAGACCGCAGCGGCACTGATCGCCCGGAGTAACCGCCTCGGCGCCGACCCGAAGAACACCAACTACGCCGGCGGCAACACCTCAGCCAAGGGCATCGACACCGACCCCGTCACCGGCGAAGACGTCGCGCTGCTCTGGGTCAAGGGATCCGGCGGCGACCTCGGCACCCTCACCGAGAAGGGCCTCGCTGTCCTCCGCCTCGACCGCATACGCGCGCTCACTCACGTCTACCCCGGCGTCGACCGGGAAGACAAGATGGTTGCGGCCTTCGACTACACGCTCCACGGCAAGGGCGGCGCTGCCCCGTCGATCGACACCGCCATGCACGGCCTCGTCGACGCCGCGCACGTCGACCACCTGCACCCCGGCTCCGGCATCGCGATCGCGACCGCCGCAGACGGCGAAGAGCTCACAAAGACCATCTTCGGCGACAGGGTCGTCTGGGTGCCCTGGCGCCGCCCCGGCTTCCAGCTCGGCCTCGACATCGCTGAGATCAAGGCGAAGAACCCGGATGCCGTCGGTTGCATCCTCGGCGGACACGGCATCACCGCGTGGGGCGACACCAGCGACGAGAGCGAGAGGAACTCGCTCTGGATCATCGACACCGCCGCTGAGTACATCGCGACTCACTCCCGGCCCGAGCCGTTCGGCCCCGAGCTCGACGGCTACGAAGCCCTGCCTCTCGCCGAGCGTCGCGCCAAGGCCGCAGCCCTCGCGCCGACGCTCCGCGGACTCGCATCGACCGACAAACCGCAGGTCGGCCACTTCACCGACCACGCTGTCGTCCTCGACTTCCTCGCGAGCACCGAGCACCCGCGCCTCGCCGCGCTCGGCACGAGCTGCCCCGACCACTTCCTCCGCACCAAGGTGAAGCCGCTTGTCGTCGACCTGCCAGCATCCGCTTCGGTGGAAGAGACGATCGAGCGCGTGCAGGTCCTCCACGAGGAGTACCGCACGGACTACCAGGCCTATTACGACCGCAATGCGACGGCTGACTCCCCCGCGATCCGTGGAGCTGACCCGCTCATCATTCTCGTCCCAGGTGTCGGCATGTTCAGCTTCGGCGCGAACAAGCAGACCGCGCGCGTTGCGAGCGAGTTCTACATCAACGCCATCAACGTGATGCGCGGCGCCGAGGGTCTCTCGACCTATGCGCCGATCGACGAAGCCGAGAAGTTCCGCATCGAGTACTGGGCGCTCGAGGAGGCCAAGCTCCAGCGCATGCCGAAGCCGAAGCCGCTCGCGACCCGCATCGCTCTCGTGACGGGAGCTGCATCCGGAATCGGCAAGGCCATCGCCACCCGCCTCGCTGCGGAGGGCGCGTGCGTCGTCATCGCCGACCTCTCGCTCGAGAAGGCTCAGGCCGCTGCGGCTGAGATCGGAAACACGGATGTCGCTATTGGCATCGCGGCGGATGTCTCGAACGAGAAAGCGGTGCAGACCGCGATCGATGCCGCTCTTCTCGCGTTCGGCGGGCTCGACCTCGTCGTGAACAACGCAGGACTGTCGCTGTCGAAGTCGCTGCTCGAGACCACCGAAGCGGACTGGGACCTGCAGCACAACGTGATGGCGAAGGGCTCGTTCCTCGTGTCGAAGGCCGCGGCGCGCGTGCTCATCGACCAGAAGCTCGGCGGAGACATCATCTACATCTCGTCGAAGAACTCGGTCTTCGCCGGACCGAACAACATCGCGTACTCGGCCACCAAGGCGGACCAGGCGCACCAGGTGCGACTGCTCGCCGCCGAGCTCGGCGAGTACGGCGTGAAGGTCAACGGCATCAACCCGGACGGTGTCGTACGCGGTTCGGGCATCTTCGCCTCGGGCTGGGGCGCCAACCGCGCCAAGACCTACGGCATCGAAGAGGAAGACCTCGGCAAGTTCTACGCCCAGCGCACCATCCTCAAGCGTGAGGTTGTTCCGGAGAACGTCGCCAACGCCGTGTTCGTGCTCTGCACGAGCGACCTGTCGCACACCACTGGGCTGCACATCCCGGTCGACGCCGGCGTTGCAGCCGCCTTCCTGCGATGAGCCGACTCTTTCTCGGTGAGAGCATCACTTCCGGTCGAGAACATCACGCGCAACCGGTGTTCTCGACCGCAAGTGATGTGTTCGGCAGCACGGCGAGCGAGGTGGCCGCGTGAGCGACACCGTCGGCACCGTCGCGGCCGTCGACCTCGGCGCGACGAGTGGCCGGGTCATGCTCGGCCACGTCGGACCCAACGAGCTGCGGCTCGAACCGATGACACGCTTCCCGAATGGCCCCGTCGAGATCGATGGCGAGCTGCACTGGAACATCACCGGACTCTACGAATCGGTGCTTGCCGGGCTGACCGAGGCGGCCAGGCGTGCGCCGAACCTCGCCTCGATCGGCATCGACTCGTGGGCTGTCGACTACGGCCTGCTCTCCGGCGGGCGCCTGCTTGCCGAGCCGTTCCACTACCGTGACGGCCGCACAGCTCGCGGCGTCGAGGCGGTGCACGCGGCGGTTCCATTCAGCGAGTTGTACGCCGAGAACGGCCTGCAGTTCCTCCCGTTCAACACGCTCTACCAGTTCGCCGCCGACGGCGATCGGTTGAACGATGCCGACACCGCGCTGCTGATCCCCGACCTTTTCGCGCACTGGCTCACTGGCGCCCGCGTCTCGGAGTCCACCAACGCGTCGACGACCGGGCTCCTGAGGGTCGACGGCGACTGGAACGACGCGCTGATCCGCCGTCTCGGCCTCAACCGCTCGCTTTTGGCGCCGCTCGTTCAGCCGGGCGAGACAATCGGGACGCTGCTGCCGCAGGTCGCCGAGCAGACCGGGCTTTCGTCGAGCGTCCCCGTGACCGCTGTCGGATCGCACGACACGGCATCCGCTGTCGTGGGAATTCCGATGACGACGGGCGATGCCGCCTACATTTCGTGCGGCACGTGGGGACTCGTCGGGCTCGAACTCGATGCTCCGGTGCTCACCGAGGCGAGCCGCGAGGCGAACTTCACGAACGAGGGTGGCGTCGACGGGCGGGTGCGGTTCCTGCACAACGTGATGGGGCTGTGGCTGCTGAGCGAGTCGGTGCGCACCTGGGAGCGCGAGTCGGGCACGGCGATCGACCTGCCCGCCCTGCTCGGCGAGGCGGCGGCGGTCTCCAGCCCGGTGCCTGTATTCGACGCGAACGACCCACGGCTCATGCCGCCGGGCGACATGCCCGCGCGCATCGCGGAGTTGCTGCGAGAGACCGGCCAGCCGGTGCCGCAGTCACGTGCGGAGTTCACCCGGTCGATTATCGAGAGCCTCGCGGATGCCTTCGCGCGCGCTGTTGAGACTGCGTCACGCCTCGCGGGCACGAACGTTTCGGTGATCCACATCGTCGGCGGTGGCTCGCTCAACACCCTGCTGTGCCGGCTGACCGCGGATCGGGCCGGGCTTCCCGTGCTCGCCGGCCCGGTGGAGGCAACGGCGATCGGCAACGTGCTCGTTCAAGCACGGGCGGTCGGGCTTCTTGAGGGTGATCTCGAGTCGCTGCGTGCGCTCACCGCGACCTCGTTCGAGCCGCGGCGGTTCGAACCGCGCGCGCGTCGCTGACGCTGCTGAGCTGCTCCATGACGCCCACCGCTGCACTTCCATGCCCAGCGCTGCAGAAGCTTCTGCAGCGCAAGGCAGGATGTGGCGCGCTCGACGGGTGGCGCGCGCTAGCCGACGAGCGCCGCGATCGCGACGATCGCGCTGGCCAGGGTCAGCACACCAGCAACGACGAACAGCACGATGTGCACGGTGAGGAACCTGGTTGCCTTGCCGACGGCATCCCGCGCCCTCGGGTCCTTCACCACGCGCCGGTAGAGCGGCGGCCAGACGATGAGGTTGAACACGACGTTGGCGAGAAGGAGTGCGACGAGGAGCGGTGAATCCATTAGTCGAATCTACAGCGCGCTGTCCAGCTCCCCACGGATCCTCGGCGCGGAGGACCCCCTTCGATAGGCTCGAATCATGACTGATCCGTTGCTCGTAAGCGTCCCAGGCAAGACCCTGCGCAAGGCCATCGGCGACATCGATGGCGTCCGGTTTGTCGAGTGGGATCTGTCCGGCCCCGCGCCGGAGTCCTCTTTCGACATCGTCATCCTGCCCTACATGGGATCGCCGGAGACGCTGCAGGCACTTCAGGGCGTCACGACGAAACTGGTGCAGAGCCAGTCGATCGGCTACGACGGCATGGACGAGGTATTGCCACCGGGGAATGTGTTCGCCAATGCATCGTCGGTGCACGAGACCTCGACCGCAGAGCTCACCCTGGCGCTCGTGCTCGCAGCGCAGCGCGGCATCCCGGACTTCGTCCGCGCCGCGGAGAAGGGAAAGTGGGCGCCGGCCAGGCACGCGAGCGTTGCCGACCGGACGGTTCTGCTGCTCGGTTACGGCGGCGTCGGCAAGGCGATCGAGGACCGCCTGCTCCCGTTCGAGGTCAACGTCGTGCGTGTTGCAACCCACGCGCGGAGCGATGAGCGTGGCGAGATCCACGGCATCGACGAGTTGCCCGAGCTGCTGCCCACCGCCGACATCGTCATTGTCGGGGTTCCGCTCACGGACGAGACGACCGGGCTCGTCAACGAGGAGTTCCTCTCGGTCATGCCCGACGGGGCCCTGCTGGTGAACATCGCGCGCGGTGCCGTCGCCGACACGGATGCCATCCTCCGCCACGCCGAATCGGGCCGCCTGCGGTTCGCGCTCGACGTGACCGATCCGGAGCCGCTACCGGACGGCCACCCACTCTTCGCCCTCGAGAACGTGCTGATCAGCCCTCACGTCGGTGGCGCATCGACGGCCATGATGCCGCGGATGGCGAAGCTCGCCCGCCGCCAGATCGAACGGATGCTGCGCGGCGAAGAACCCGAGAACGTGGTGCTTCGCTCCTAGGCGGGTCCACCCTCCGGGTGTCAGCGCCGAGCCAGGGAAATAGCCGCGAGATAAGGATCACCAGCGGTGAATTGACCTTATCCGGGCTCTTCTTCCTTCTCCCGGTGCGAACCTTGGCCTTCATCCGCGTGACGGGCGGTCCACCCGGCGATGAGGTCGATCGCCGTCGCGAACTCCGGGAGCGCCGGACGGTTGAGGAACGCGTGGTGGGTCTCGGGGAGAACACGGCGCGTGACATCCGTGCCCGAAGCCCGAAGCTCAGCGGCGAACCGCTCTGCCGAGGAGCGCATGACGTCCCTGTCGGCGTCGATCATCAGTGCAGGCGGGAAGCCGCTGAGGTCATGCCCGCCCGGGAATGCGAGCCGTTCAGACAGCGCGGTGGCTGAACCGGCGTAGTTCCGGTTGACGGCGTCGAGGAGAAAAGGCGCGTGCGTCAGCCTGCGGTGGCCGGTCAGCCGCGAGCGCAGTTCCGCCGGAGGGACGGGGAGAGCAGCGTGGAAGAAACCGTAGGCCAGCACCGTGCCGAGCACCGGCGAGCCCTCGTCCGTCATGCGCAGGGTGGCCGTGGCCGCGAGGCACGCGCCGGCACTCGCTCCACCCAGGAAGACCGGCCCACCAGCGCGCTCGCGCGCCCACCGCACCACGGCGGCAACGTCATCACTCGGGAGCGGGTGCCGCACCGCGGCGCGGCCCGCGAGCGCTCCCACCTGGGCCAGGACGGGAAGCGGGACCAGGCGATAGTCGACGGTCACGACCGTGATGCCCCTGCCCGCGAGCCCGAGCGCGACATCGTGTGACTCGGGCTGCTCGAGACCGCCCGTGAAGAATCCACCGCCATGAAGCCAGACAAGCACGGGGCTGAACACATCGGATGCTGCTGGTTGGTACCAGCGGACCGGAATGCCGCCGTGGGGTCCGGATACATTCACCTGCTCGAATCCTGACTGCGACGAGGACGTCAGGCCGCGGTGAGAAACCACGTCAGCTCTCGCCATCGCGTGCGACAGGATCGGTGTCAATAACCTCACGCAGGAAGGCAACATGACCGTCGAATGCCGCACGGCCCGCATCGGTGAGCTCGGCCCAGGTGCGAGTGCGACCGCCAAGGCCCGGGCCCTTGACCAGTTTGAGGTACCCCGCGTTCTCCAGCTGCTTGAGGTGTTTGCTCAACGTCGGATCACTGACCCCGAGCGTGTCTCGCAACAGCGCGAACTCGGTGCTGCCCAGGCGAGCAAGGATGCCGCAGACCCGCAGCCGCACAACGCCGTGCACGGCCTCATCGAAGCGCGCTTCTGCCGCCATTACTCACCCTCGGCAATTGATCGCGCGAGCGCGCGCTCCATCGCGATCCCGAGCGCGAGGCTGCCGCCGAAGGCCACCACCAGGAGCGCGCCGAACAGCACGGCCGAGTCGGCCAGACTCACGAGGAGGGGACCCAGCACGACGAGGGCGACCACGAATCCCAGCTGCGCCGCGCCGATCGTCAGTGAGCGCCGGTACACCCACGGTTCCGCGCGCGTTCCGGTGATGGCGGGGCGGAGCATCCCGAGCAGTACCATCGCCACCGCGGCGATCACGAACCCGAGCGACTGCCAGTTGTCGAGACTGAACGAGAAGACGAACCCCGCGATGCAGAGCGACTGTGCAACGAGGTACCAGAGCGGCGCTGAGGTGCGCGTGCTCACAGCGGCACCGTCTGCGCGCAGCGCGTCGAGTTGCTCCTGGGCGTTCACGGGGCTGAGTGCGTCATCTCTTTCCATGTCGGAAACTCTACACTTGCCGATATGGAAAGTGGACACCTCAATTCCGTCCGATCGTGTCCAACTCCGTGAGGTCGTCATCGGACAGCGAAAGAGCAGCGCCCTCAAAGTTCTCACGCAGATGCGCGACCGAGGAAGTTCCGGGGATCAGCAGGATGTTCGGCGACCTCTGCAACAGCCACGAAAGCGCGACCGACATCGGGCTCGTGCCCAACCTCGACGCGACACCGGAGAGTGCAGAAGACTGAAGCGGGCTGAAACCGCCCAGCGGGAAGAACGGAACGTATGCGACACCGCCAGCGGCGAGCCGATCGATCAAGTCATCATCAGAGCGGTGTGCGAGGTTGTACATGTTCTGCACACTGACGATCGGCGCGATGCTCTGGGCTTCGGCGACTTGCTCACCGGTGGCATTACTCACACCGAGGTGGCGAATGACGCCTTGTCGTTGGAGATCGACAAGCGTCTCGAACGCCTCAGCCAACGACTCGGTATGAGGACCATCGGCGGTCCCGAGCCGCAGGTTCACCAGATCGAGCGCATCGAGTCCGAGAGATTCGAGGTTGTCGTCGACCTGGCGGCGCAACTGGTCTGGTTGCCGCGCCGTCGGCCAGCCGCCCTGCTCATCCCGCTGAGCCCCGACCTTTGTGACGATGTGCACCTGGGACGGATACGGGGAGAGAGCCTCACGGATCAACTCATTGGTAACCCGTGGTCCATAGGCATCGCTGGTGTCGATATGCGTAATTCCGAGCTCGACAGCTGCCCGGAGAACGGCGATCGCACCATCCCGATCAGCCGGCGGCCCCATCACCCACGGGCCGGCGAGCTGCATGGCACCGTAGCCGAATCGGGAAACGGTGAGGTCCCCGAGAGTCCAGGTGCCGCCGGGGAGCAAAGAGAAATGAGTATCCATACCGTGTCTTTCCGATGATCGGGAGGTAGCGCCTTCTGGAGCCACTCCTTCAGAATGGAGCGGAAGCTTCCCGGTGGGAAGTAGGCACCTCAAAGTGCCTTGGTTACCGAAAGGAACAGACGCATCCGATGAGCACAAGCACGGCGGCCGAAGCTCGAGCCCAGGCCAGGGTCGAATACAACGCGTTCCTCGCCGGCTGCCCCAGCCGGAATCTCCTCGACCGGATCTCGGATAAATGGGTCACGCTGGTCCTTTGCGCTCTCGGCGGCGACGGCGCTGGCACGCCCAGCACGCCCCGCGCGATGCGCTTCTCCGAGCTGGCGCGGTTGCTGGCGGGTGTGAGTCAGAAGATGCTCACCCAGACGCTGCGCTCCCTCGAACGCGATGGCCTCCTCACCCGAACCGTGATTCCAACCGTGCCGGTCACGGTCTCCTACGAGCTCACCGAACTCGGTCAGTCGCTGGAGGCTGTGGTACGCGGTCTTCGAGGATGGGCGGAAACACACATGGACGACGTGCTCATCCACCGGGACACGCACGACACACCCGTCGCTTGAGAACACCACACCCTCTTCGGTAACGGGTCAGCTTCCGGTGTAGGCTCTGTGGTCAGACCACACCAATGACGGGAGCAGCGTGACGGATGAACCTCGCGCCTGGCGGGTGGTGCTCGAGACGATCGAGCGCGACCTGCTCGAGGGCCGCCTGCGCCCCGGCGACCGTCTCCCCGGCGAACGCGCGCTCTCCGCCGACCTCGGCGTCGGCCGGTCGAGCGTGCGCGAAGCACTTCGGGTACTCGAGGTACTCGGGCTCATCCGCACCGCAACCGGATCCGGCCCGAACTCCGGCGCGATCATCATCGCCCTCCCCGGCGGCGGGATGTCTGCGCTGATGCGGCTGCAGGTCGCAGCAACGGGGTTCGCCGTGTCCGACATCGTGGCAACGCGGCTCGTGCTCGAGACCGCCGTTGCCGCCGATCTCGCCGACGCCGATCCGCGGCCGAGCCTTGAGGCATCCGTGGCCCTGCTCGACGTGATGGAGTCACTCACCCTCACCGATGCCGAATTCCTCGCGCTCGACGCTCAGTTCCACCTGTCGCTCGCCGAAGCATCCGGCAACCAGGTGATCGCTGCGACGATGGCCGGTCTGCGCAGCTCGATCGAGAGCTACGTGCGCGCCGGGGCCGCAACGCTGCCGTCGTGGACCGCGACCGCCGAACGCCTGCGCGCCGAACACCGCGACATCCTTGCGGCGATCGAAACCGGTGATGCGGCGAGCGCCCGCTCGACCGTTCACGCGCACATCACGAACTACTACGCAGAGACGGACCTGCCCCCACATCGCGCGGTCGATGGGCCAGAAATGGCTCCGGATGCCGCCCCGCGGGGCACGTAGACAGCCCTTTCTGGCTTCTCGAACACACAACCCCCGACAGAAGGAGACCCCATGGTCGACAGACGAATCCCGAAGGTGCGTGACCTCGCGCCGCTCATGCAGTTCAAGAAGCCCGAGTTCAACGCCCGCACTCGCCGGCTCGCTGCCGCGACGAGCATCGCCGACCTGCGCACGATCGCCAAGCGCGTCACCCCCAAGGCTCCGTTCGACTACACCGATGGCGCCGCCGAGGGCGAGATCTCTCTCACCCGCGCCCGTCAGGCCTTCCAGGACATCGAGTTCCATCCCTCCGTACTGCGCGACGTCTCGCACGTCGACACCACGCGCGAGGTGCTCGGCAAGACCAGCGCCCTGCCGTTCGGCATCGCACCGACCGGCTTCACCCGGATGATGCAGACCGAGGGCGAGCGTGCGGGTGCGACGGCCGCGGAGGCCGCTGGCATCCCCTTCACCCTCTCCACCATGGGTACGACGTCGATCGAGGATGTCGCAGCGGCAGCGCCGGGCGGACGCAACTGGTTCCAGCTCTACATGTGGACCGACCGTGACCGGTCGCTCGCCCTCGTCGACCGGGCGCAGGCCGCCGGGTACGACACCCTCATGGTGACCGTGGACACTCCGGTCGGAGGTGCTCGCCTCCGCGACGTGAAGAACGGCTTCTCAATTCCGCCGGCGCTCACGCCGAAGACCGTGATCAACGCGCTGCCTCGCCCGGCCTGGTGGATCAACTTCCTCACCACCGAGCCCCTCGCCTTCGCGAGCCTCGACCGCTGGTCGGGAACCGTCGCCGCCCTCATCGATACGATGTTCGATCCGACCGTCGGACCAGACGAAGTCAGGTTCATCCGCGAACAGTGGAAGGGCAAGCTCGTCGTCAAGGGCATCCAGTCCGTCGCCGACGCGCGCCTCGCCGTTGAGCTCGGTGCCGACGCGATCGTCCTGTCGAACCACGGCGGGCGCCAGCTCGACCGCGCTCCGATTCCGTTCCACCTGCTCCCCGCCGTCGTGCGTGAGGTCGGCAACGAAGTCGAGGTCCACCTCGACACCGGCATCATGAACGGCGCCGACATTGTGGCATCCGTTGCCATGGGCGCGCAGTTCACCCTCATCGGCCGCGCCTACCTCTACGGACTCATGGCCGGCGGGCGCCAGGGCGTCGATCGCACGATCGCGATCCTCTCCGAGGAGATCACCCGCACCATGAAGCTGCTCGGTGTTGCGAGCCTCGACGAGCTCGAGCCGCGCCACGTGACCCAGCTTGCACGTCTTGTTCCTTACGCGTCGCCCGCCGCCGACGCTGTCGCGTCCGTAAACAACTGAGGCCACTCCCGCACCTGCCGGGGCCCATCGTCCACTGGGGATGGTGGGTCCCGCGTGTTGCGGGTCAGCGCGCGACGCGTCGCCGCAGCCGACCGGGAAGCGCGCCGATCCCCCACAGCGTCACCCGGAACATCGCCTCCAGGACGATGCCCCCGGTCATCTTCGACTCGCCGAACTCCCGCTCGACGAAGGTGATCGGCACCTCGACGATCACGAGTCCCGCCCGCTGGGCGTGGAACAGCATGTCGACCTGGAACCCGTATCCCTGGCTGTGCACATCCTCCAGACGGATGCTGCTGAGCGCGCGGGCAGTGAACACCCGGTATCCACCGGTCACGTCGCGTTGGGGCAGGCCGAGCACGAAGCGCGCGTATGCGCTGCCACCCCGCGACAGCAGCTCGCGATACCGCGGCCAGTTTTCGACGCCACCGCCCGGCACCCACCTGGATCCGAGAACGACGTCAGCGCCGTCATCCGCCGCGCTTAAGAGTGCCGGAAGCTGTTCGGGCGCGTGTGACCCGTCGGCGTCCATCTCGACAATCCGCGAGTATCCGCGGGCCAGTGCCCAGCGAAATGCCTCGCCATAAGCCATACCCAGGCCGTTCTTCGCGGCGCGGTGCAGGACGAATACCGCAGCATCGGATGCCGCCAGCCCGTCGGCGACCTCACCGGTGCCGTCGGGTGAGTTGTCGTCGACCACGAGCACGTCAACGTGAGCGGTCGCCGTCCGGACCCGGCCAACGATGGCGGTGACGTTCTCGCGCTCGTTGTATGTCGGAATGACGACAAGCGTTTCGGCCACGTGCGTCCTCCCGGTGCGGCGGGCGCCGCGCGACTTCCCAGCCTAATCCGTCAGAGACGGTGGGCGAGGAAGCCGAACGCGGGGCCCGTCGTGGTGACCGGCTAGCGCACCCCGCTCATGAGCCGAAGCACTGGCCTGGCCATGAGGGCGAGGATCACGCCGATCGCAATGGCGATGCCGCCGAGCAGACCGAAGTAGAGCGACTCATTCACCGTGAGGTACCACTCGGCGAGCAGTCCGGAGACCGCCGACCCGAGCGCGACCGACAGGAAGAACAGCGCGACCATCTGCGTGCGGAAGGGCTCCGGCGCGAGCTTTGTCGCCACCGAGAGCCCCACCGGCGACAGCAACAACTCGGCGACGGTGAAGACGAAGAGGATGCCGACCATCGCGAGGAGCGGGGTTGAGTTGGCGGCTCCGCCGGCGAACGGCAGGAAGAGCAGGAACGCTGCACCCATGATCGCGGTGCCGGCAGCGAACTTCAGCGGTGTCGACGGCTGCCTGGTGCCCCACTTCGTCCAGATCGCCGCGAAAACACCCGACAGGATGATGATGAAGATCGGGTTGATCGACTGCACCCACGAGACCGGCATCTCCCAGCCGAACAAGCTGCGGTTGAGCCGTTCGTCCGAGTAGATGGTGACAACAGTGAACTGCTGCTGGTAGAGCGACCAGAACGCGGCGCTCGCGATGAACAGCGGGATGAACGCGACGACCCGTTTACGCTCGACCTGCGTCACCTGCTTGCTCGTGAGGATCACGACGAAGTAGATGACTGCGGATGCCACGGTGAGGCCGATCACGATCGTGACGAGGTTCTCGGCGGTGATGACCCCGACCACAACGAGCACCACGATGAGGACGACAGCAGCGGCCGCGATCAGGCCGTAAGTCAGCCACCGGGACCTGGGCAGCGGGTCAGGTACGTGGCTCGCGATCGCGGGCAGACGCTTGCGCCCGAGCGAATACTGGATGAGTCCGGCGGTCATGCCGATCGCGGCGAGACCAAAGCCGAAGTGGAATCCGAGGCTCTTCTGAAGCAGGCCGGTGAGGATGGGACCCAGGAAGGCACCGAGGTTGATCCCGAGGTAGAACAGGGAGAATCCGGCGTCACGACGCGGGTCTTTCTCGGCGTAAAGGGTGCCGACGACACTCGTGGCGTTCGCCTTGAGGCCACCGGATCCGACGGCGACGAGGATGAGGCCGGCGGCGACGCCCGGGATTCCCGGAATCAGCGCGAGGGCGAGGTGGCCAAGCACGATGACGACGGCACTGTAAAACAGCACCCGCTCGCTGCCGAGGAGGCGGTCAGCGATCCACGCTCCGAGGATGGTGGAGAGGTAGACGCCACCGCCGTACGCGCCGACGATGCCGGCCGCGGTGACCTGCGGAATACCGAGGCCTCCCTCAGCTGCCGAGTAGTACAGGTAGATAAGGAGGATGCCCTGCATCCCGTAGAAGGAGAAGCGTTCCCACATCTCGACGCCGAAGAGGTTGGCAAGCGAGCGTGGTTGCCCGAAAAAGCTGTGATCTTCACGCGCCGAGGCCGGAGTTGTGACCTGGCTCATAGATACGACGGTACCCCGCTAACGGGGGCATTGCGAACCAGGCGTCGACCCGATGGCGCTGTAACACCGCGAGGACGCGCGTTATATTCCCCTGAACTCCTCGAGCACCGCCGCGAGCTGGTCGACGGCCCAGTCCAGGTCGGCCTCTTCCACGACGAGCGGTGGAGCAAGACGGATCGTCGATCCGTGGGTGTCTTTGGCGAGCACACCACGCTCCATGAGTCGTTCACACACCTGCCGGCCTGAGGCGATGGCTGGGTCGATGTCGATCCCCGCCCAGAGTCCTGCCCCCCGCACCTCGAGAACCCCGTGCCCGACCAGGCCGTTGAGCCTGTCGTGCAGTCGGGCCCCGAGCACCTTGGCGCGTTTCTGGTATTCGCCGCTCACGAGCATCCGCACGACGGCGCGGCCCACGGCCGCCGCGAGGGGATTACCACCGAAGGTCGACCCGTGCTGGCCGGGTTGGAGGACTCCGAGCACGTCGCGGTTACCGACGACAGCCGACACGGGCACGATGCCGCCGCCAAGCGCCTTGCCGAGCAGATAGAGGTCAGGGACGACGCCGACGAGGTCGCAGGCGAACGTGGCTCCGGTGCGGCCGAGCCCCGACTGAATTTCATCGGCGATGAAGAGCACGTTGTTATCGGTGCAGAGCGCACGGACCGCAGGCAGGTAACCCGCGGGCGGAACGACGACGCCTGACTCCCCCTGGATCGGCTCGACGAGCACCGCAACAGTGTTCTCGTCGATGACAGCGGCGAGCGCGTCGGCATCGCCATACGGCACAGTGCGGAAGCCCGGGGTGTACGGACCGAAGTCGGCACGAGCATCGGGGTCATCGGAGAAACTGATGATCGTCGTCGTGCGTCCGTGAAAGTTGCCGGACATGACGATGATGTTTGCCTGGCCGTCAGCAACACCCTTGACGCGGTAGCCCCACGCTCGCGCCACCTTGATCGCCGATTCCACAGCCTCGGCGCCCGTGTTCATCGGCAGCACCATGTCCTTGCGGCTGAGTTCGGCGAGCGCCTGGGCAAACGAACCGAGTTGGTCGTTGTAGAAAGCCCTGCTGGTCAGGGTTACCCGTCGCAGCTGGTCACGCGCCGCGTCGAGCAGCGTTGGATTCGAGTGCCCGAAGTTCACCGCCGAGTACGCAGCGAGGCAGTCCAGGTACCGCTTGCCCGCAACGTCGGTGACCCAGGCGCCGTCGGCGGATGCCACGACCACCTCGAGCGGGTGGTAGTTGTGGGCAACGTACTCTTCTTCGCTCGCAATGACCCGTCGAGCATCGGGGGTGTACACGTCAGGTCCGCCGCTCACGATGCTCATGCTCTCCGCAACTCCAGGGTGCAGCACTTCACACCGCCGCCGCCGAGCAGCAGCTCGGACAGGTCGACGCCGATGGGGTTGTAGCCGCGCTCACGCAACTGACGTTCGAATCCGACAGCACGTTTCGCGATCACGACGTTATATCCGTCGGAAATCGAGTTGAGTCCGAGAATCGAAGCATCCTCTTCGCTCACGATGATGGCATCCGGGTAACGGTCACGGAGGATCTCAAGCGAGCGATCGTCGAACGCACTCGGCAGGTATGCGATATTCGCTGGAGTCTCCCCGGCGATCGGGTCGAGCACGGCGATCGCGGTATCGAGGTGGTAGAAATTGGGGTTCACGAGGGTGAGCGTGACCACTTCACGGCCGAACAGCGCGGCAACTTCGCTGTGGCTCTGTGATTCGCTTCGGAATCCGGTTCCGGCGAGGATCGTGTCTCCGACCAGGAGGAAATCCCCCTCGCCCTCGTTGACGTTCCGGGGAACCCGGACATCGAAGCCGTGGCTGCGGAACCAGTCCATGTACGCGGGACCCTCCGGCATCCGCTCCGGGTGGGTAAAGCTCGCTCCGTACGCGATGTTGTCGATCACGAACCCGCCGTTGGCCGAGTAAACCATGTCGGGCAGCCCGTCGATCGGATCGATGAGCTGGACGTCGTGGCCGAGACCGATGTACGTGTCGTAGAGCACCTGCCACTGGGCGAGGGCCTTCGCGGTATCGGTGGGCTTTGTCGGCTCCATCCACGGGTTGATCTTGTACGACACAGTGAAGAAATCGGGCCTGCACATGAGGTAGCTGCGGGTCGTTGGCACCCGAGCCCCGGTCTGTCCTGCGGCCATGGTCTCAGTATTGGTCATGCTGATCTCCGTCACGAAGAAGCGGCGGACGGTGTCCAGGGAGGCCGGCAGCTCGCACGTGGCAATCTGACCGGCACGCCGTAGAACCAGTGTTGCACGCAGCGTCGAGATGATGTCGACAGTCCTGCGCACGAATGCTGCGTCATTTTCCCCGTGGACGCAAAATCCTGCCGTAGAATGCGGAAATGGACAACCTCGACCGCGGCATCATCGATCTGCTCAGACAGAACGCGCGTGCCGGGTATGGTGACATCGGCCAGGAGGTCGGGCTCTCCGCGTCTGCCGTCAAACGGCGCGTCGACAGGCTGGTCGCCGACGGCGTCATCCGCAATTTCACCATCCAGGTCGATCCGGCGGTCGACGGCCTGCACACCGAGGCCTACGTCGAGATTTTCTGCCGGGGAACCGTCGCGCCCGATGAACTCCTGCGGATCCTGGCCGACGTCCCCGAGGTCATCGACGCCGGCACGGTCACCGGGAGCGCGGACGCTATCGTTCACATGCGCTCGCGGGACATTCCGAGCCTGGAGGCCGCACTCGAACGGGTCCGCCACGCCCCGCACGTTGACCACACCCGGAGCGCGATAGTCCTGTCCCGGTTGATCTCCCGCGCGGTCGACTGACGCCGGGTCCTTCGCACGCGTCGCCGGCTGCGCCACTCGTTAACAGCAGAAAGGCCACGCCCCCGAAATGCTGTGATCGGGTCCGCATTGCTGCGGTGGCGTGGCCTTGCTGTGTCGTCGTATTCGGCTCAGTGAGCCGCGTCAGACAGAGTTTTGAATTTGGTTAGATGTTCTTCTTGCCTGTGACTACACGGAGCAGCCAGGCGATGATTGCCAGAACCAGGAGGACGACGCCAACCCACAGCAGGAAGTTGAGGGACTGCACGAAGCCACCGGTGACAAGAAGAATGATGGCGATGATTGCGACCACTACAAGGAGAATGTTCATGGCAACGACGCTAGCAGCGCGCAACACCATGTTCCGCATCGAGGGAAGGGCCTTGACGCGGGACCCTGTTTGCTGATAAAGCGGTGGGAGTTGCTTGTGATTCCGCCTATATTGGCCCTGCGATCCCCGTTCCAGGAGTAATGGACTCTTTGGTACAGGCTACTCCTCAACTGTCGCCTCTGGGTGGTTTTCGTGCTCTCGAGTAGCGAAGGGACGCCGCGGCCTACGCCCTCAGGAAGCTCAGCAGCGCTTCGTTCACCTCGTCCGCGTGTGTCCACAGAAGGCCGTGCGGTGCGCCATCGATCTCGACGTAGTCGGCCTCGGGGAGGAGCGCCGAGAACGGTCGACCGGTCGAGTCGATCGGGAGAATCCGGTCGGCGGTGCCGTGCAGAATCAGGGTCGGCACGTCGATTTTGGGGATATCGTCTCGGAAGTCGGTCAACCACGCTGGCACGACAGCGGATGCCGCGAACCAGGAGGCCGACACAGCGACGTTCCAGCTGCCGCGGACGGCCGCCTCACTGATCCGTGAGCCGAGCGTCTCGTCAAGGTTGTAGAAGTTGGCGAAGAAGTCGTCGTACCAGGCGAACCTGTCGGCAATGGCTGCAGTGGAGATGCCGTCGAAAACGTCCTGAGGCACTCCGGCCGGGTTGTCGGTTGTCTGCAGCAGGAAAGGCTCGAGCGAGGCGAGAAACGCAGCCTTAGCGATCCGTCCTGAGCCGTACGTGCTGAGATACCGACCCACTTCGCCCGTGCCCATCGAGAACCCGACGAGGATGGCGTCGCGGAGGTCGAGGCTCTCCAGAAGCGCATTGAGGTCGGCCGCGTAAGTGTCGTAGTCGTGGCCGGTCGTCGGCTGGCTCGACTGACCGAAACCCCGGCGGTCGTAGGTGACCACACGGTAGCCCGCGCCCAGCAGCGCGGCAGACTGCTTCTCCCAGGAATGACCGTCGAGAGGATAGCCGTGGATGAGCACGACCGGCTGACCCGAACCATGGTCCTCGTAGTAGAGGTTGATGTCTGTGGAGTTCTCCGTGCCTACCGTGACGAAACTCATTCGGCCTGTCTCCTTCTCTCGGACCCCTCAGCCCTGCTGGCTCTGGCGTCGTGAACAGATTGTCTCCACATGCAACCATGAACCGCTCGATCTGTCACCGGGATTCCCGCCACATTTTCGCCCGATCACCAGCAGCGTGCGACAGACTGGAACACGGCGAACGGACCCGCCACCGAAAGGAACAGCCGCGATGCCAGACCCCACGGATCTGCAGGGCCTTCGGGCCCTGAACGGCGATTTCACGAGGTTCATGATGTCGTACAAGTTCGGCATCGACGAGGTCATGACGAAGATCAACATCCTTCGTGAAGAGTTCAGCCACCGGCACGACTACAGCCCGATCGAGAACGTGAGTTCCCGGCTCAAGTCGGCGGAGAGCATTCTTGCCAAGGCGGATCGCAAGGGCTCGGAAATGACGCTCGACGGCATCCGTTCCGACGTTCATGACATCGCCGGCATCCGGGTGACCTGCAGCTTCATCTCAGACACCTACAAAATCTTCGACATGATCTCGGCGCAGCGGGATGTCACCGTGCTGCAGGTCCGCGACTACATCGCCCAGCCCAAGGCGAACGGCTACAAGAGCCTGCACATGATCATCGAGGTGCCCGTCTTCATGTCTGATCACGTCGAGCAGGTCAAAGTGGAGATCCAGATCCGCACCATCGCCATGGACTTCTGGGCGGCGCTCGAGCACAAGATCTACTACAAATACAACCGCGCGGTTCCTGAGCGACTCCTCACGGAGCTCCGTGATGCGGCACTCGCGGCGAACCGCCTCGACGTGAAGATGGAGCGACTCCACGACGAGGTGCTCGCACTGGCAAGCGTGCCCGGCGCCGACGACGGCGTTATCGACACCCGTGACATCGGCAGGGACGCTGTTCCTGACGCGATGCTGCGGATGCTTGCGGCCGCACGCAGTGATCAGCAGCAGTGATCCGCAGCAGTAACCGGCGCCTAGGGGCGAAGTTCCGCGAGGAACCCCGTCTCGAGCGCTGACCACACCGTGCCGTCAGCGGCAACGGCAATGCCGTGCGGTTCGCTCTCCGGTGTCGGCAGGTCGGTCACCGCAATCGTTCCGTCGGAGGCGATGAACCCGATCTGGCTTGAGCCCCACATCGTGAACCAGCAACCGCCGGACGGGGCGGCGGCAATGGCGTGTGGCTTGCTGGAGCGATCCGGCAAGGGGAACTCGGTGAGGACCCCATCGCGATCGAGTCGTCCGATCTGTCCGGCGGCGATCTCGGTGAACCAGGCGGCAGCATCCGTCGCAACGGTGATTCCGACCGGGCCGGCCTTGCCGGTGGGCAGGTCAGTGACGACGACGGCAGAGTTACCGCCGCGAATGTAACCGATGGCGTTGGCGCCGTTGAGTGTGAACCACACGCTCTCGCCGGAGCAGGCGATCATCGAGGGATTGCCGTGGTCGACACCGGCGGTGAACTCCGTCACCTTGCCGAGAATGTCGACCTTTCCGATCAGGTCGGTGGTCATCTCGGTGAACCACACCTCGCCCGAGTCGGCGGCGGCGATACCGAACGGGCGTCCACCGACGCTCGGCACCGGGATCTCGGCCCGGATGCCTTCAGGGCCGATACGGACGATGCGGTTGCGTGCGGCATCCGTCACCCAGACCGAGTCCTCGGTCGCCGCGGCCAGGAGTGACGGCTCGGAGCCCTCACCGAGGCTGATCGTGTCGAGTGTGCCATCGACGTCGCGGCGCACGACCGCCTGCCCACGGATGAGGGTGGCCCAGACGGCGCCGTCGTCGGTGAGCGCAACGCCATAGGGTGCGGCCTCTGCGTCTGAAATCCGGTGCTCAGTGAGGTGCGTTGGCTCGGTCATTGTTCAAGCCTAAGCGCCGGTCGCGCTCGCAGCACCCCTCTCGGCGTTTGCTCAGACAGCTTTGTATTGCTACGTTGGGCCGCACCGCCATCGCGTCACCGACCACTCATGACGAGGACACCGTGCCCCAGAAGTTCGCCATCGATGCTCGTTCGACCGTTCCCCCGTTTGAACAGTTGCGGGTACAGGTCATCGACGCCGTGCGCGACGGCACCCTCGTTCCCGGCGACAAGCTGCCGACGGTGCGCACGCTGGCCGCCGACCTCGGTATCGCCGCCAACACCGTCGCGCGCGCCTACCGCGAGCTCGAGCGTGACGACGTGATCGAGACCCGCGGCCGCAATGGCTCGTTCGTTTCGGCGGTCGGCGATCCGACCCACAAGCAGGCCCAGCTCGCCGCTGTTGCCTATGCCGACCGCGTGAAGTCGCTCGGCATCGCACCGGATGAGGCGCTGTCGATTGTGACGGCTGCACTCGGCATCCGTTCGTCCTGAACCCGACCGAGCTTTACGTGGGCGCCGGCGCCCCCTCGCGCACCACAGGATTGCGGATGCCGATGAACGAGACGATTCCGCCGAGGATGAGTGCGATGGCGGTGGCGCCCATGGCACGGTGGAATCCGCCGAGGTCGAGCACCGAGCCGAGGATGAGACCGGCACACGCGACGGCAACGAGCCCGGCAACCCGGGCGACAGCGTTGTTGATGGCCGATCCGATGCCGGCCTGGGATTCATCGATGGCACCGAGGATTGCGCTCGTCAGCGGCGCGACGGTGATCGAGAGACCGACGCCGAAGAGCACGAGCCCTGGCAAGAGCTGGAACCAGTAGTCGATGTCTGCGCTGACCGTGAGCATGAGGAGGAATCCGACCCCGCCGACGATCGGACCGATGGTCATGAACATCCGCGGCCCGATTTTTCCGGCCAGCGCGCCGATCCGGCTCGACAGCACGAGCATCACGAGCGTCGGCGGGAGCGTCGCAACGCCGGCCAGGGTCGCCGGCCAGCCGGCCACCTGCTGCAGGTAGATGGCGATGACGAAGAAGCCGAAGCCGAGGGCCCCGTAGATGAACACCGTGGCGATATTGCCCGCTGAGAAGTTGCGTGACCGGAACAGCGAGAGCGGCATCATCGGGTCGGTTGTGCGGCGTTCCCACCAGAGGAACGCGGCGAAGGCCGCGATCCCCAGCACCAGCGGAAGCCACACGACCGGACTCTGCCAGCCGAACCGCCCCTGTTCGATGAGCGCGAACACCGGACCGCCGAGTCCAATGGCGCCGAGCACCGCGCCCACAACATCGACGCGCGGCCGCCTCGAGCGCTCCGGCTGCTTCTCCAGTTTCATGAGCAGCCAGAGGGTGGCCGCGATCGGCAAAACGTTGATGCCGAAGACGAGCCGCCAGCTCACCGTGTCGACGAGTAACCCGCCGACGAGAGGACCCACGATCATCGCGGTACCCGTCCACGCCGTCCACGTGCCGATGGCCTTCGCCTGGGCCTGACCGGAGAACGTCGAGATGATGATCGCGAGCGAACTCGGCACGAGCAAGGCTGCCGTCCCGCCCTGCAGCGCGCGAACGACGATGAGAAACTCAGCGCTCGGCGCGATTGCGCAGAGCAGCGAGGTCACTCCGAATCCGACCAGGCCGATCGCGAGGATGCGAATGCGACCGAAGGCATCCGACAGCGATCCCGCCAGCAGGATGAATGCACCGAGCGTGAGCAGGTAGGCGTCGACGACCCACTGCTGAACCGGGAGGCCGCCGCCGAATTCGCGGGTGATCGCCGGCAGGGCGACGTTGATGATCGTGCCGTCCAGAAAAGCGACGAAGGATGCGAGGATCGCGACGAGTAAAACGATCCGCTGGGTGGCGGACTCGGTACGGGGGGCGGATGCCATGCACCCAGTATGCGCCGGGGCGCTCCCGTCGCGGCCGGGGTTACGGCGCGGGTTCGGCGGGTTCCGGAATCACGCGAAGACCAGCCGGCGAGTTCGCCAGCCGGACCAGCTGCTCGACCCAGGCGCGGTTGAGCCGTGGCTCCCTGCTGCCGGCGAAGTCGAACTGGAGCGGGATTGCCGGGTGGATCCAGATGGAGCTGTGCCCACTGCCAGAGGCAACCGTGTACTCCCAGGAGAACGAGAAGCTCTCACCACGCCGTACCTTCGACAGGATGACGACCTTGAGGTGTGCGAGCACCCGGTCGTCGAAGTCGACGGAGATCGACGGCGTTCCGTAGATGAACTTACCCACGCTCTACTCCCCCAGCCCCGCGTCGATGTCGTTCATGACCGCGTTGAAATCTTCGGCGGTCTTCTCAGCTGCCGTTCCTTCTTCGACCTTGCCCTTGATGCCCACCTGCGGCATGTCCGGAACCTGGAAGCGCTTGGCTTCCTCTTCGCTGCTCATACCCCCGACGTCAGCGACGTCGAACTGGCTTGCCGGGCTGAGGAGGAACTCGTGAACGGTGATCTCGCCGTTCTCCTCGAGAACCGGGATGTCCACGGTGACGCTGTTCTCGGCGTCAGCCACAGTGGTTGTGTACTTGAGAAGCGCCGCCGTGATGGCGTTGCCCGTCACGATTGATCCGCCGGAGTATGTGATGCGCTTCATAATCCGACCGTACTGCAGTCGCGAAATTCCCGAGCACCGCTGGACCGCGTGCGCCCGCCGTGATAGACGCGTGCGCCCGTGGCCTCAACGCACGGGGACTGCGGCTAAATGACCGCTTCACTCCACGGGTCGGGGTTGCCGAACCTGTGCGCCGTGATCGAAATGGCCTGCTCGTGGAGGAACGGCAGCAACTCGATCCGGCCGGACGGCGTCACGGCACCCGCGTAGATCGCGAGGTCAGGGTTGCCCTCTGCCGCTCCGGCGAGGGCCGTGTGCAGCTGGCGTCGCGCCGCGGCGCTGCCGACAAGCCGCACCCGATGTGCATCGGCATCGATGGCGGCTGCCCGCTCGATCCACTCGGCATCCGTCTCGACAGACACGGGAACACCGAGGTCGGCAAGCACGCCGCGGATGGTGGCGGGCAGCCCGGATGCCACGCTCAGCGTGAAGCGAGACCGCGAACGCACACCGGCAATCACCACGCGAAGCACGTCACCGAGGTCGGCGTCCGCGGTGCCGCGAACGGCGACCGAAACCGGGCGATAGCGGAAGAGGTTGCGCTCGACCTCGAGCGCCGAGGCATCCTTCACCTCGCCGTATTCGTTTCCCCAGGCGATGGCATCCGAGAGGGCTGACCGGCGGAGGACGTCGAATTCCTCGTAACCGAGCGACGGCTGGGCCGATTCGATGATGCGGGTGACGCGCGAATCGAGGCCGCGCAGATGGAGCGTCGTGCTGCTTGAACCGGAGTCGGGAACCCACGAACCCAGGGTGAGCAGGTAGTTGGGGCCACCGGCCTTGGCGCCAGCTCCGACGGCGGAACGCTTCCAGCCGCCGAACGGCTGACGCTGCACGATCGCCCCGGTGATCCCCCGGTTGACGTACAGGTTGCCCGCTTCGACGGTGGCGAGCCACTCCTCGAGGTCGTCGGCGTCCTGGGTGTGCAGCCCGCTCGTCAGCCCATAATCGATCGCGTTGGTGTAGCGGATCGCCTCGGTGAGCGTCGCGGCGTGCATGACGCCGAGCACAGGCCCGAAGAACTCGGTGAGGTGGAAGTACGACCCGGGGGCGACATCGCCGCGGATGCCAGGCGACCAGAGCCGGCCTGTGTCATCGAGCTGCCGCGGCTTCACGAGCCACTTCTCGCCGACGCCGAGCTCGGTGAGCGCGTGCAGCAGTTTGCCGTCGGCCGGTTCGATGATCGGGCCCATCTGGCTGGTGGGGTCGTCGGGGTAGCCGACGCGCAGCGAGGTTGCCGCGTCGATGAGCTGGCGACGGAAGCGATCGCTCTTCGCCACAGAGCCGACGAGGATGACGAGGCTTGCCGCCGAGCATTTCTGGCCGGCGTGGCCGAACGCGCTCTTCACGACGTCGGCGGCCGCGAGGTCGAGGTCAGCGCTGGGGGTCACGATGATGGCGTTCTTGCCGCTGGTCTCGGCGTGCAGTGCCAGCTCCGGGCGCCAGGACCGGAACAGCTTCGCGGTTTCCCACGCGCCGGTGAGGATGACCCGGTCGACGCTCGGGTGGGAGACGAGCTGTTCGCCGAGGCCATGCTCGTCGAGCGAGACCAGGGTGAGCAGCTCCTGCGGAATGCCGGCTTCCCAGAGAGCTTCGGCGAGGATGGCGGCCGAGCGGCGGGCCTGCGGAGCCGGTTTGAGGATGACCGCTGAACCCGCGGCGAGCGCCGCGAGCACTCCACCGGCCGGGATCGCGACGGGGAAGTTCCACGGCGGCGTGACGACGGTGAGCTGCGACGGCACGAACCGTGCCCCGCGAATCGCGTCGAGTTCACGGGCCTTCGCCGCGTAGTAGTGCGCGAAGTCAATGGCCTCGCTGACCTCGGGGTCCGCCTCGGCGATCGTCTTGCCGGTTTCGGATGCCATCACCTCGATCAGGCGGTCCCGGTTCGCCGCGAGGGCGAACCCGGCCCGGTCGAGAAGGGCTGCGCGTTCGGCCGCCGGGGTGGCACCCCAGGTCGCGCCGCGTTCGCGGACGCCGGCGATGATGAATTCGAGGGTTTCGGCATCCGTCACCGTGCACGCGGCGATCGTCGCGGTCCCGAGCTCGCTGCCGGCGACCCTGGCGACGATACGACGCGCCCACGCGCGGTTCGCCGGGAGGGCCGGGTCGGTGTCGCGGGTGTTGACGAAGCCGGGAGCGCCGATGTCGGTCGCCGGCACCGTGTTCAGGGTGGTTGTATCGAAAACCCGCACGGTGTCGAACGGCGACTCGGTCTTCGACCCGCGAGCAAGCCCAAGCACCTGCTGGGTCATGCTCATCTCGTCGTCATCGACCGCGACAGGTCTCGTGATCGATTGATCGGCGGCCGGTGCCGTGCCCGGTGCGAGTTCAGTGATGGGTGCGAGCGTCCATTCCGTTTCGCGGTTCTGCGTGCGGCGAGGTGTCGGGATCTCGTTCGCCGTTGCATCCAGCTGTTCCACGCTCGCGAGGAAGCGACCCTTCTCCCTCTCGAACAGCGCGGCGTTGTCATGGAGCTCGAAGACCGCTGACATGAAGTTTTCCTCGGACGCGTTCTCTTCGAGGCGGCGGATCAGGTAGGAAATGGCCACATCGAACTCACGCGGATTGACCACCGGTGTGTAGAGGAGCAGATCGCCGACGTCGCGCTTCACCGCTGCGGCCTGGCCGGTGGCCATGCCGAGGAGCATTTCAAAGTCGACAGCGTCGGTGACGCCCCGGTTCTTTGCGAGGAGCCAGGCGAAAGCGACGTCGAAGAGGTTGTGACCGGCGATGCCCAGGTGAACGTTCTTCGAGCGCTCCGGGGTGAGCGCCCACAACAGGACTCGCTTGTAGTTGACGTCTGTGTCCTGTTTCAGGTCGTACGGGGCCGTCGGCCAGTCGTGGAGTTTGGCCTCGACACCCTCCATCGCGAGATTGGCACCCTTGACGAGGCGCACCTTGATCGGAGCGCCACCGGATGCCACGCGCGTCGCCGCCCAGCCCTGGAGCGTCTGCATCGCGGACAGCGCGTCCGGCAGGTAGGCCTGCAGGACGATTCCCGCCTCGAGCCCCCGTAGTCGCGGCCGCTCCAGCACACGCATGAAGACCGCGAGGGTGAGGTCGAGGTCGCGGTATTCCTCCATGTCGAGGTTGATGAACTTCGGCGTCCTGGACTCTGCGGCGAGTTCATACAGCGGCGTCAGTCGCTCAACGATGCGGTCGACGGCCTCATCGAACGACCACATCGACAGTTGTGAGGCGATGGCGGAAACCTTGATCGAGACGTAGTCGACGTCGTCTCGGACGAGGAGGTCGCGCGTACCCTCGAGCCGCTTGTGTGCCTCGTTCTCGCCGAGCACGGCTTCGCCGAGCAGGTTCAGGTTGAGCTTCGAGCCGCCCTCGCGGAGCGACGCGATGGCCGGTCCGAGCTTCTCCGGTGTTGCGTCCACCACGAGGTGACCGACCATGTCGCGCAGCACGCGGCGAGCGATGGGGATCACCACGCCGGGAATGACCGGCCCGAGCACACCGCCGGCGGTGATCGCGGCGCGCAGGTACCAGGGCAGGAATGCCGGAGTGAGCTTCGCGACGCGCTGCAGGTTGTAGCCGGCGACGAAGAGGTCTTCCGGCCGCATGACGCCGTCGACGAAGCCGACGGTGAAGGCCAGCCCGTTCGGATCCTTCAGCACATCGGCGAGGCGCTCGGCGGCAGGATCCACCGGAGCGTCAGCGCTCTCGTCCACCCATTTGCGGGCGAGAACTACGGCGTCGGCTGCGATTTGAGTGGCGCTGAGTTCGGCGCCGGCCGAAGTGTGAGGCATGATCACGAGACTATTCCCTCTGTACCTGGTGCGAAGGGAGCGGAACGCGGGTTGCGTCAACTCTCAGTTTCAGTGTGTGGGAGGGATTCAATTCAAAAAAGCGAATGTTTCTTACCAATATTGATGGGTTTTTCCGATGAGTAGGCTGGCCCCATGCTCGACATGAGAAGACTGCGGCTGCTCCGCGAGGTTCAACTGCGCGGCACCCTCGCCGAGGTTGCCGAAGCGCTCGCATTCAGTCCGTCGTCTGTGTCGCAGCAGCTGGCGCAACTCGAGCGCGAGGCCGGCGTCAAACTGCTTCAGAAGAGCGGACGGCGGGTACAGCTCACTCCTCAGGGCGAGCTGCTGGCCACGCGCGCCGCCGAACTGCTCGACGGCCTCGAGCGGGTCGAAGCGGAACTTGCCACCTCACTCGACGCGGTGATCGGCACGGTTCGCGTCGCCGTCTTCCAGTCGGCTGCCCACGCGGTGATCCCCGAGGCGCTGTCGATCCTCAGATCAGAGCACCCGGATCTCCGGGTCGAAATCGTCGAACGTGAGCCGGAGGCCGGCCTGTTCGACCTCGCGGCGCGTGACTTCGACCTCGTCCTCGCCGAGCAGTACCCCGGTCACACCCGCCCACACCTGCCCGACCTCGATCGTGAGTTTCTCGCGACGGATGCGCTCCGGCTCGCTGTGCCGGCGGCATCCGCGGTTTCCTCGGTGACGGATGCCGCGCACCTCCCGTTCGTGATGGAGCCGGAGGGCACGGTCGCCCGACTCTGGTCGACCCAGCTGTGCCGGGCCGCCGGGTTCGAACCCGACGTGCGGTTCGAAACGGCTGACCTCATCGCGCACATCCGCCTGATCGAGTCCGGCAACGCCGTTGGCCTGCTGCCCGACCTGGTGTGGGCGGGCCGTGAGCCCGCGTTGCGACTGGTCGACCTGCCGGGGATGCCGTCGCGCACGGTGTTCACCTCGGCACGACGGGTGAGTGCGGCCCGCCCTGCCGTCACCGCTGTGCGCGGGGCGCTGGCGAGGGCGACGGGGTTCCTGACGCCGTAGCCGCCGCGAGTTGCTGGCTTTGCACGGGTCAGACGATGGCGGACCCATGCAATCTCAGCAACTCGTGGCCGGCGTGGCAGACTCGCGGCATGACGACAATCGAGACGTACGACGCGGTCATCGTCGGCGGGGGCCACAACGGTCTCGTCGCGGCGGCCTACCTCGGCAAGGCGGGCAAGCGGGTGCTGCTCCTTGAGCGGCTGGATGCCGTCGGTGGCGCGGCGGTCTCCGCCCAGGCGTTCGAGGGCGTTGAGGCGTGGCTGTCGCGCTACTCCTACCTCGTGAGTCTCCTGCCTCAGCGGATCATTGACGACCTCGGGCTCGACATCACGCTCGCGCGTCGCAGGTATTCGTCGTACACGCCCGATCCCGCCGATCCGACGCGCGGGCTGCTCGTCGACAACGACGATCCGGCTGCCACCGCGGCATCCTTTCTCCGGATCGGAGCTGCCGACACCGAATTCGACCTCTTTGAGCGGTTCTACGAGCACTGCCGCGTACTCACCCAGGCGCTCTGGCCGACGATGACCGCGCCGCTGCTCACGCGGTCGGAGGCGAAGCGGCTGGTGACGGATGCCGGCGGTGCTGCGGTCTGGGATGCGATGATCGATCGTCCGATCGGCGACGTCATCGCGCGGAACCTGCAGAACGACGTCGTGAGGGGCGTTGTCCTCACCGACGCGCTCATCGGCACGTTTGCCCGGGCCACAGACGCCGACCTCCAGCAGAACATCTGCTTCCTCTACCACCTCATCGGCGGTGGCACCGGCGACTGGGACGTACCGGTTGGTGGCATGGGAGCCGTGACCGCCGAACTCGGCCTGGCCGCCCGCAAGGCCGGTGCGACACTCGTCACCGGAGCGGAGGTGACGGCGGTCGACCCGGCCGGGGTCGTGCGGTATCGGCAGGGCGGCTCCGAACTCGAGGTGCGCGCCCAGTGGATCCTCTCGAACGTCGCGCCAGCCGTGCTCGACCGGCTGCTCGCTACTGGTACCGAGGTCAGTTACGGGCGTGAACAGCTCGCGGCAGGGGAACCGTCCGTCGGCGTCTTCGAGGCGCGACCGTTCGGCGTGGGGTCGGCCGCGGCGGCGAACCCGAACACGTCCCGCGAGGGCGCCCAGGTCAAGGTGAACCTCCTGCTCTCGCGGCTGCCGAAGTTGCGGGATGCGGCCGTGACCGGTGAAGCCGCGTTCGGCGGCACCTTCCACATCAACGAGTCGTGGTCGCAACTCGACGACGCGTACCTCTCCGCCGCTGAGGGCGGCATCCCGAACCCGCTGCCCTGCGAGATCTACTGCCACTCCCTCACCGATCCGACGATCCTCTCGCCCGAACTGCGCGAGTCCGGTGCGCACACGCTTACCATCTTCGGGCTGCAGACCCCGGCCCGACTCGTCACGGCGGAGAACAACGACGAGATGCGCGACAGCCTGCAGGCCGCGGTGCTCGCCTCGCTCAATTCGGTTCTCGCCGAACCGATCGAAGACCTTCTCATGACGGATGCCGCTGGCCGGCCCTGCATCGAAACCAGGACGACGCTCGACATCGAGCGTGCGGTGGGAATGCCGCTCGGCAACATCTTCCACGGCGGGCTGGACTGGCCATTCGCCGAAGACGACGCTGCGCTCAACACTCCCGCCGCGCGCTGGGGTGTCGCGACTGCCCACCCGCGGGTGCTGCTCTGCGGGTCGGGCGCGCGCCGGGGTGGAGCGGTGTCCGGCATCGGCGGCCACAATGCCGCGATGGCGCTGCTCGAATCCGAATAGTGGGTTTTCGCACGCGAGAGTTGCGGGCGGGTACCGGGCAATGTCAGCCGGTGTCGGTAGGGTGGGCGGGTGCTCACGACCTTCGGAGTATGGGAAGGCACTGATGAGCGCGACAATCGCGGGCCACGTCTCTGCGGAGACAGGCCGGACGATCGCTGACGCAGCCGAGCTCCTCCGCCTCGAACAGTGCGCGCAGGAACCGATTCGCACGCCGGGGTCGATTCAGCCACACGGCGCCCTGATGGCCCTCGATCCGCTGACCTTCGTCGTGAGGATCGCGAGTTCGAACTGCCAAGAGATCATGGGCACGGCCTCTGCGGTGCTCGGCCTCTCTCTCACGGAGATCGCCGGGGCCGCGTTCGAACGCGAGGTTCGGGCATCCGTTGCCGCGGCCCCGGCGGAACTCAACCCGCTGTCCCTCGCCATCGGAGAGCGTTCGTTTGACGCCATCGTGCACACCGTCGACGGGTTCGTGATCGTTGAGCTTGAGCCGGTGCTCTCCACCCCATCGACGCTGTCGACCTCGGCGTTGAACGCGCTGATCCACAGGCTCACGCTGAGTAAGGCGGTCAGGGACCTCCGTGCCGACACCGCGGCAGGGCTCCGCAAACTCACCGGTTTCGACCGGGTGATGGTGTACCACTTCCACCCGGACGGCCACGGAGAGATCCTCGCTGATGACCACGCGGACGGCATGGAATCCTACGGCGGGCTCCATTTCCCGGCGTCGGATATCCCCGCGCAAGCCAGGGAGCTGTATCTCACCAAACTCTCCCGCGCGATCGTCGGCACCTCACGATCGAGCGTCGAACTGGTCACGGATGCCGACGAACCTGTTCAGTTCCGGCTCGACCTCAGCAATGCCGAGTTGCGCAGCGTGTCACCCCATCATCTTCAGTTCATGAGCAATATGGGACAGGAGTCAACGCTGTCCATCTCGATGGTGCGGCACGGCCAGCTCATCGGCATGATCACCTGCGCGCACCGCGGCGTTCTGCGAATACCATTCCTGCTGCGCAGCGGCCTCGAAGTACTCGCCAACCACGTCGCGCTCCAGCTCAGCGCGCTGGAGCGGGTCGCTCAGCTGACCAGGCAGGTGGCAATCCGAAGCACTCGGTCGCAGCTGATGAGCGAGCTCGCTGCCGCCGGCGACCTGGCCGAGTCACTTGTTCGTGGCCGGGTCACCGTCCGCGACGTGATCAGCGCTGACGGGGTTTCGGTCCGCATCGGTGGCGTGAGCGCCACGGCGGGCGACGTGCCGGATGAGATCGAGCATCTCATCGCACACGCCGAACGCACCTCGCCGGGCGAGCCGTTCGCCAGCGACGCCATCGCTGTGGAGCATCCCGACCTGGCGGCGATCGGGGCGACCTCCGCCGGAGTGTTTGTCGTCAGTATCGGCGGCAACGGCGACTACCTGGCCTTCTTCCGGAACGAGATCCTGCGCAACGTCCACTGGCTCGGCGACCAGTCGAGCACCAACCGCGAAACAGTGCTCTCACCGCGCACGTCGTTCTCGTCCTGGACCGACAGCGTCACAGACACCGCAGAGCCATGGGGAGAGCTCGTCCTGGAAGCGGTCGAACTGGCGCGCGACCTCGAAGGCGCGCTGCTCAGGAGGGCCGAGTCCAACCTCGCGCGCCTTGCCCTTTTCGATGCGCTGACGGGATTACCCAATCGCCGCAACCTCATCGCCCAGCTCGAACTCGCGTTGAGCAGCGAAAGCACCGCGAACCAGCTCAGCCTTCTCTTCATCGATCTCGACGGATTCAAGGGCGTCAACGACACATACGGACACGACGTCGGCGATTCGCTGCTCACGCTTGTCGGCCAGCGCATCGTTTCCGCGACACGGGCAGACGACCTCGTCGCCCGGCTCGGCGGTGACGAATTCGTCGTGCTCTGCGAACTCTCCGGCGATGAAGAGTCAGAGGCGATCGCTGCCCGCGTGCGTCGGTCGATAGCCGCCCCCATCACCATCGGCTCCGTGTCGCTCGCCATGACCGCATCCGTCGGCACCACGGTCGCGTCGCGCGACACGGAGGCCTCCGAAATGCTTCAGAGAGCAGACGTGGAGATGTACCGGGCGAAGGCGCGCCGCCGTCAACGGGCGGGCGACTGAGCCAGCGCGACGTCCTGCGGCTGATTCGCCAGCGCCGTCGCGGCGTAAGCCTCCTGGTGCGTTTCCAGCACTCCAGATGCTGCCAGCACGTCGTACTCCCGCCGGATTCTCTCGCGCGTCTCACTCGGGTCGAGTTCTGGATTCCAGATCCGTTCGGAAACGGCGAGCAGCCGCGGAAAAAGCATTGACATGAGGTCGGCGCCGTCGAGAACGAATTCGGACCAGACGCACGCCTGGATTCCGACACAGCGCTCGTCGTACGACTCCTCCCATGGCGCCGACAGGATGTCGTCGACCGAGATCGCCGGAACCATTCCCTTCTGGTCCTCCCCTGCGTCAGGATCAACGCGGTTCAGATACAGGGTGCGCGCGTCGGCGAAGACATACCGCTGCCGTGCTCGCGAGACCCGTTCCATCCCGCGCTCTTCATCCCAGGCCACCACAAGCATGTCGTCGGCATCCGAAATCTCGCACGCTTCGTCCCACACGGCAACGGACTTCCCGTTCTCACGCAGTACACGGGTGGCGTCGTCCATGAACCACGTTTGCAGGTCCTCGACCCGTGACAACCCGCGCTTCCGGATCCAGTCGTCGATGTCGGGATCGGACGACCACTGCTGATAGGCGCACTCATCGCCGCCGATGTGCACATACGGGCCGGGGAACAGTTCGGCTATCCGCCGCATGACAGCGGCGAGAAATTCGCGCGCCGCGTCCGTCGGCCACAGAAGGTCGTTGCGCGCAGGCCACCACATGTGTTCGCGCATCGACTGCGTCGGCAGAGGGAGCCCTTCAGGACGACCGAGCTCCGGGTATGCCCTGATCGCGGCCATCATGTGGCCGGGAACATCGACCTCGGGGACGATGACGACCGAGTGAGTCGATGCGTGCGCAACGACGTCTGCGATCTCCTCGTCCGAGTAGTAGCCGTTCGTCCACTTGTCTGCGGCCTCATCGATCGCACGCTGCCTCGAATCACCGAGCAGTGAGTCATAGTCGTCGAAGTCGCCGCGCGGAAGGAAGGCAGCGCTCTCGGTGAGGCCCGGATACCCGGGAACCTCGAACCGCCAGCCCTGGTCGTCGGTCAGGTGCCAGTGCAACCGATTGAACCCGTAGCGCGCCGCGAGGGTGATGACCTGTTTGATCACCGATACCGGAAACCGGGTCCTCGCCGAGTCGAGCATCAGGCCGCGCCACTCGACGCGCGGCTGCCTGCCGTTGACAGGCCCCACCTCTGCGGCGGGGAGAGTGCCGGGCGTCATCCCTTGACCGCCCCTGCGACCATGCCAGTGGAGATCTTGTTCTGCACGACGATGAACAGGATGATCACCGGGATAGCGATCAATGTCGCACCCGCCATGACGCCGCCCCAATCCGTGGCCTTGAGCCCTTGCTGGAAGGACTGCAGCCAGATCGGCAGCGTCACGGAGGAGTCCTTCGACAGGACGATGAGAGCGAGCGTGTATTCGTTCCACGCGAACAGGAAGCCGAAGACCGAGGTGGAGACGATGCCCGGCGCCAGGAGCGGGAGCGTGATGCGGCGGAAGGCACCTGCCCTCGAGCATCCGTCTACCATCGCGGCTTCTTCCAGCTCGATCGGGATGCCGTCCACGAACCCGCGCATCATCCAGGCGACAAACGGGACGATGGTTCCGATGTAGAGCACGGACAACCCGATCACCGAGTTGAGCAGTCCCCACCCGTCGAGCATCCGGTACTGGGAGATGAAGAGCGCCTCGGCCGGGATCATCTGGACGATGAGGATCGCGATGATCATGACCGTACGTCCACGGAAGCGGAACCTCGACAGCGCGAACGCCGCGAGCAACGCAGCACCTGACGCGAAAACGACGGTAAGCGACGCCGCGATCAGCGAGGCGCGCAGCGCCGGCCAGAAGTACGCGTTGGTGAACGCTGACAGGAAGTTGTCCCAGGTGAACGCGTGCGGCACGAGGTGCGGCGGCGACGACATCAGTTCGGATTCCGACTGGAACGCCGAGTTCACCATCCAGTAGACCGGGATTAGCCAGAGGAGTGAGAGGAGAACGCCGGTGAGGTTGGCGAGCGGGTGTTTGCCAGCGCGCTTTCGCTTCGGGCCGCCGGCGTTCCGGGGCGATCCTGTCGCGAGGTTGCGAGCGACGAGTGCGGTTTGCGACGTCATCAGGACATGCCTCCCTGGCGGTAGAGCATTATGAGGTAGCGACTGGTGAGGACGAGCGTCAGGGCGAGAATGACCATTGCCAGTGCCGATGCGACGCCGTAGTCACCCTGGGCGATGCCGGTCTCGTAGACGTAGGTGCCGAGCAGGTTCGTTTCACTCGCAATACCGCCGGCCTGTTGCAGAACATAGATCTGGGTGAAGACGCGCAGGTCCCAGATGACCTGCAGCACTCCGATGAGCGAGATGACCGGGCCGATCATCGGAAGCATGATCCTGCCGATTTGCTGGAAATGCGACGCGCCATCGATCTCGGATGCTTCGAGCACTTCCTTCGGCACCTGGGCAAGTGCCGCATAGATCGTGATGGCGACGAGAGGGAGCGACGACCAGATGATGACGGCAGATGCGATGAGGAAGAAGGTCCAGTAGCTGCCGCCCAGCCAGTTGAAGTTTGTGAATCCCTCGAGTCCGATCGACGTCAGCGCGTGGTTGAGGAGCCCTGAGCGTGGGTCGACGAGCCACTGCCACACGGTGAGAGAGGCAAGTGCCGGCATCGCCCACACCACGATGAGCGTCGTGTTGAAGATCATCCGGACAACGCGGTTGAGACGCAGCATGAGCACGGCGAAGGCGACCCCGAGAAGCATCGTGATGCCGGCGGTCCAGGCGCAGAAGGCGAGCGACTTGAGGAAGACGCTCCAGAAGTACGGATCGGTGAGGATCGTGACGTAGTTCGACAGCCCGGCCCACTCCGCTGGCTGCCCGAATTGCTGTGCGAGCCCGAAGTGCTGGAATGACATGATCATCTGTCGCACAAGCGGGTAACCGAGTGCCACCGCAACCATGATGGTCGCGGGAGCGAGAAGCATCCACGGGGTGAGCTTCCTGCCTCGGTTCTGCACGGTTCGGCTCATCGGCTTGAGCCGAACTGAGCGTTTTTCGGGCGCCGGAGCTGGCCGGGCTGTCGTCTGGGTCATGATGCTGGTTGTACTTCCGCTTACTTGTTGAGAGCGGCGCTCAGCTGCTCGTCGAACGACTTGGCCACCGTTTCGACGTCCTCACCCTTGGCGATCCGGGTAAAGAACTCGTTCAACTGGGTACTTCCGAAAGCGACGCCCCATTCCGGGCTGTTGGGGGTGAGCTTGGACTTCGTGATGACGTCGCCCGCAATCTCACCGAACGCTCCCGCTACCTCGTCGGCATAGTCCGTGTTTCCCGGTACCCATCCCTCTCCAGCCAGCTGCTTCTGGAAGGGCTCACCGAAGACGGTTTCGAGGGCTTTCCTGGCGAGCTCCGGGTTCTGGGAGTTGGCAGCGAGACCAATGTTTGAGCCACCGGCGAAGGTGGCGCCGGGCTCACCGGGCTCGTCAGACGGGATGGCGAACACCCCGACCTTTCCTTCATCCCACAGGGCCTGGTCGATCTTGGTTCCGATGTTTCCGGTACCGATCAGGACGCCGGTCTTGCCTTCGTTGAAGTACCGCTCGAAGGTCTTCTGACCCGCCTGCGAGTCAAGGGCATACTTCGTGCCGTTCTGGAACAGGTTCTGCAGAGACGTGAGCGCCTCGATCGAGTCAGGTGTGGACGTCTGGCCGACCCACTCGTCGCCGTCCTGCTTCGCGTATTCGAAACCCTGCGGGAACAGGTAGGACTCGACACCGTGCGGGTCAACCGCCGCGAGATACATTCCGGAGAAGTCAGGGTTTGCCTCCGGGTTTTTCTCCTGCAGTGTGACGACCGCGTCGAGGAACTTCTCGGTTGTCGTCGGGACGGCGATTCCCGCCTGCTCGAAGAGATCGGTCCGGTAATACACGGCGCGTGCACCGGCGTAGAAGGGATACGCGTAGATCTTCTCGTCAACAGTGGATGCGTCAACGAACGACGGAATGAGGCTGTCGCCACCGAGTTCGTCCTTCATGTCCGTCACGTCGGCGAACGCGCCGACCGTGGTGAACGTGGTGGTCTGTGTGTTCCCTATCTCGACCAGGTCGGGGCTCTCATTCTTCGATGCGAGGGATGTCTGCAGCTTCGAGACGATGCCGTCCCACTGCTGGACCTCGATCTTCAGTTCACTTCCCGGGTTCGCATCGGCGAATTCTTCGGCGAGGAACTTCTGGGATTCTTCGGTGAGCGAGCCCTCCATCACCCACATACGGACGGTTCCAGACTCGACATCGCCAGAACCCGCACCTGAGGCGTTCGGGTCGTCCGAACTGCACGCGGCGAGCGACAACGCCAGGGACGCACAGGCGGCACCTGCCAGGACTTTGCGAAACTTCATGATCACTCCATTGGAATCGTGCCCCCGCTGTGCTCACGGCCGCGTGGGCGAGTAGTAGTTGGCCGGGTGTGTGAGCTGATCTACAGAATGCACGGACAGTGCGATAGTGTCAAGAAACTAAACAGAATTTTCTGGCCGAGTGTCAGTAGGCTCTGCGTGACGACGAGCGGACCCGCCCGTCGTCGTCCTGATTTCCAGCGAGGAGGCCCGCGTGACGACTCTCACTCCGAACGCGCAGCGGCTCCTCAGAGTGCTCATTTCCGACGGGCCCGCGTACAGGGCGGACCTCGCGCGCACGCTGGACGTATCGCGGGCAACGGTCAGCAACCTGACGAATCGCCTGCAGGCAGACGGGTGGATCGAGGAGCCGCACCACGAACCAGGGGTGCTGAAGAACCTCATCGGAACGACGCCGAGGCTCGGAATACTCGCCTCGGTCATGTTCCTCGTCGACACGTGCACGGTCACTCTGGCTGCGCTCGACGGTCGAGTGTTAGGGGAATTCACACTTTCGGGTCGTCCCGGCACCCCGGCGACCGAACGAATGTCCGCGGGCGCCGATCTCGTCGAGCGCCTGATGACAGAGAGCGACCTGGCCCCCAGTTCGCTTCGCGCCCTGCACCTGGCGGTCGATACCCAGATGGATGCCAGGTCAGGCGACATCTACGCACAGCGGGCATCCAGCCGCTGGTTCGGTGTCAATCCGAAGCAGTACTTCGCCTCCCGATTCGGCGTACCCGTGTACGCGCAGAACTCCGCACGACTCGAGGGCCTCGCTGAGTATTTCTGGGGGAACGGTCGGGACCACTCGAATCTGCTCTATGTGGACGTGAGTTACGGCGTCACATCCGGCCACGTGTCTGACGGCATCATCCAGTCCGGCGCGAGGGGTGGCTCCGGGGAGCTCGGCCACACGGTCTATGACTGGAACGGCCCGCTGTGCACGTGCGGCAACGCCGGCTGCCTGATGCAGTATGTCTCGATCCCCGCAATGCTGCGTGATTACGAAACAGCAACCGGGTCGGCGATCGAGTGGGCCGAGTTCTGCGAACGTGCTCACAACGGCGACGCAACAGTGACGCCGCTCGCGAAGCGGGCGGCAATGGTCCTCGGGCGGGTCCTGGTCAACACCTGTCACGTCATCGACCCCGAGGTCGTCGTGCTGAGCGGCGCTGTCGTGCGATCTCTTCCATCGTTCATCGAGGATGTGACGACGACGGTGCGGCAGAGCGCGCTTCCGCTCGTCGGGCGCAACGTGCAACTGGTCGCGTCACGACTGGAAGATTCGCACTTCGCGGCAGCACGGGCCGGTATCGAATCGCTCCGCGCCATCGACGATGTCGCGGCAGTGGCCACCGGCGTCTGACGCAGATCTCGAAGAGCCGGTCAGTGCCTGCGGTGATCCTGGATCGTGATCCTCGGGCCGCGCCGCGGCTTCGCAATCCCGCTCGCGAGAATCAGCCGCACCACGCGCTGTCGCTGCCCCTCCCACGGCGCGAGCAGCTCGAGCATGCCATCGTCGTCGACCGGCGAGCCGGTGAGCGCCATTCCGACCGTCGACGCGAGGTGGTAATCGCCGACACTGACGGCATCCGGGTTACCGTGTGCCCTCGCGGTGACCTCCGCGGCCGTCCAGACGCCGATTCCGGGCAGGCTGCGGAGCCGGGCGGATGCCGTCGCGGACTCCTGGAGGAGATCCTCCCCCGTCGAGAGAGTGCGTTCGAGAGCGTCGGCGACCCGGCTCGCGCGGACTGCCGTGTCTGACCGTTGCGGGCCGACCCCAGCCTCGTGCCACTCCCAGCTGGGGACGAGGCGCCAGGTGTCGGGCGCTGGCGCGACAGTCATCCCCTCGGGCGCCGGACCGGGTGCCGGCTCACCGTGGCGTCGCACCAGCCGGCGCCACGCGCGCCACGCCTCGACGACGGTGACCTTCTGCTCGAGCACCGCAGGGACGAGCATCTCAAACACGAGCCGGTTGCGGCTGAGGCGCAGGCCCGGGTTCCGACGGCGGACCTCGGTGAGCAGCGGGCTTCGGCTGAGGTCGAGGCTCTCCCAGTCGTCGCGACTGCCGAGCAGCTCCGGAACGCCGTCCATCGCCCACTCAGCGCCGTCTCCCCACGCAGCAACGTCGATCTCGTCGTTCCGCTGGACCAGGTGAAGAGTTGCTGGACCGATCGGGGTGCGAAGCGTCAGCCACGAGCCACTCGCCGTCCGCCGGAAGCACGGGCCGTCGACACCACGCGAGAGCGGGGCGAGCGTTGCGGAGACCGAGAGCGGATGCCGTGGCCGGTAGCTCGAGCGCAGCACGGTGTCGCTGGCCGCGAGGGTAGTCATGGGCACCACGATACGTGACGGCCACCGACACGCCGGCATCACTCTCCGGAGCTGAGGCCCGCTCATTTCGCTCTGGTGCTCCGCCCATCGGCGAGCGTAGTGTCTCGGCATGAGTCTTTCGACAAGTGACCTCTCGAGCCTCCGCCGGGCAGTGACGGGTGAGGTATTCGAGCGCGGCGATCCGGAAATGGCCGACCACGTCGCCACCCAGAACACGCTCATCCGGCACGAACCCGACGTCGCCGTCGTGGTCGCAGACGAGGCCGACGTCTCGACGGCAGTGCGCTTTGCCGCAGAGCACGGCCTTCCCGTGAGTGTGCAATCCACCGGTCACGGCGCGTGGGGCCCGATCACAACCGGACTTCTCGTCGTGACGTCGCGACTCGACTCGGTGACCGTCGACCCCGACGAACACATCGCGACCATCGGCGCCGGCGCGAGATGGAGCGCCGTGATCGAGGCTGCCGCGCCATACGGACTCGCGCCGGTGACCGGCTCCTCGCCGCATGTGGGCGCGGTCGGTTACACCCTCGGCGGCGGACTCGGCCCTCTCGCCCGGAGCCACGGCTTCAGCACGGACTGGGTGCGGGGTTTCCGGGTCGTCATCGCAGACGACACTGTCGTGATTGCGACGACCGCTGAGAATCCCGAGCTGTTCTGGGCGCTTCGGGGCGGCAAAGGCGGCCTCGGAATCGTCACCGAGATGCGGCTTGAACTCGTGCCGCTCGTGACCCTCTACGCCGGCAGCCTCTTCTTCGATACCCCAGACATCGAGACAGCGCTCCGCGCCTGGGTGGACTGGACCCACACCGCCCCCGACGATGTCACGACATCCGTCGCGCTGCTCTCCATGCCACCAATCGACGAGATCCCCGAGCCGTTCCGTGGCAGGTTCCTGTTGAGCATGCGCTTTGCCTATCCCGGAGACCCCGATGAGGGCGAGCGGATGCTGCACCCCCTGCGACAGGCAGCACCGGTCTACGTCGACGGCGTCACGGAAATTCCGGCGACGGCCATGGGTTCGATCCACGCCGATCCCGACGACCCCAGCCCGCTCTGGGACATGGGCCTCCTGCTCGGGCCCATCGACCAGGACTTCGTCACCGAGCTGCTCGCGAGCTTCGGGCCGGATGCCGATTCCCCCTTCGTCGCGACTGAGATCCGCCACCTCGGCGGCGCGACCGGCAGGGATGTCGAGGGCGGATCAGCGGTCGGCGGTCGCAACAGCGCATTCACCTTCACGCTCATCGGTGTGGTTCCACCGCTGTTCGAACGGATGGCTGCCGTTGCCGACGCGTTCACCGAACGGGCGCAACGCTGGATCTCCCCTGAGACGAACATCAACTTCTCGACACGGGTCGACACACCGGAGCACTTTGCCCAGGCCTGGCCGCCCGAAACATTTGAGCGCCTCGCGCGGGTCAGGGCAACCTATGACCCTGACGGCCTGTTCGCCTTCGGTCCGGTGGAGTCGGTGCCGGAGGCCTGACCGCCTTCTCGAGTTGCTGGGTTTGCACGGGTTACGGTGCGCTCAACCGGTGCAAACCCAGCAACTCGTGTGGCTGGCCTACAGGTGGCGCTCGTCGGGGCCGTTGTACTCCGACAGCGGGCGGATCAGCGCGTTCGACGCTGCCTGCTCCATGATGTGCGCCGTCCAGCCCACGACCCGCGCCGCAACGAAGAGCGGAGTGAAGGTCAGGGTGTCGAAGCCCATCAGGTGGTACGCGGGACCGGACGGGTAGTCGAGGTTCGGCTTGATGTTCTTGCGGCTCGTCATCGCATCGTTGAGCGCGTCGTACAGCTCGACCATGTCGTGGCGGTCGTAATACTCGGCGAGCGTGTCGAGCGCGGTCTTCATGGTGGGCACCCGTGAGTCACCGTTCTTGTACACGCGGTGACCGAAGCCCATGATCTTGCGCTTGGAGGCGAGCGCCTCCTCGAGCCACGCCTCGGCCTTGTCTGCGGTGCCGATCTCGTCGAAGGTGTGCATGACCGCTTCGTTCGCGCCGCCGTGCAGTGCACCCTTGAGGGCGCCGATGCCGCCGACCACCGCTGAGTACAGATCACCCAGGGTCGAGGTGATCACGCGGGCGGTGAACGTCGATGCGTTGAACGAGTGCTCGGCGTAGAGGATCATCGACACGTTGAACGCGTCGACAACGGCGTCCGCCGGCACCTCGCCGAACGTCATGTAGAGGAAGTTCGCCGAGTAGCCGAGGTCGTCGCGCGGCGGGATGAGGTCTTCGCCGCGACGGCGACGCTGGTCGTACGCCACGATGGCCGGAACCTGCGCGTACAGCCGAGCCGCCTTGTTGAGGCTGGATTCCTCGGTCGCGACGTCGGCATCCGGGTCGGTGGCACCGATGGCCGAGACCGCGGTACGCAGCACGTCCATCGGGTGCGCTGTCATCGGCAGGAGGTCGACAACGGCCTTCACGCTGTCGTCGAGAGCACGCTGCCCGCGCTCGATCTCCTCGAATTCCTTGAGCTCGGCATCCGTCGGCAGCTCACCGTGCCAGAGCAGGTAGGCGACCTGCTCGAAGCTGCAGTTCGCGGCGAGTTCCTGCACCGGGTAGCCGCGGTACAGCAGCGAGTTGGTCTCTGGGTTGACCTTGGACACCGCCGTGTAGTCGACAACGACTCCGGCGAGGCCCTTCTTGATGTCGGTGTCTGTCATGCCGTGCTCCTTTGCGTGGGGTGGTGCGAAAGTCTGGGCGGACCAGCGGTCGGGGATGCCGCACCGCTGGTCCGTGGAACCCTATCGTGCGACGGTGAAGTTGAACACCGAAGTGTCGAACTGGTTGTAGCCCTCGTAGTCGACGAGCTCGTAGAGATCGGCGCGGTGCTGCATCTCGTCGAGCTTCGACGACAGGCTGCCCTCGTCGTTGAGCGTGTCGAGCGCGCGCCCGGCAGCACCCATGGCGGTGCGCAGAAGCGACACCGGCCAGATGACAATGTTGATTCCGACATCGGCCAACTGCGCGCTCGTGAAGAGCTCGCTCTTGCCGAACTCGGTCATGTTGGCGAGGATCGGCACATCAACGGCGTTGCGGACGGCCTCGAACTCGCTGAGGTCGCGCATCGCTTCGGGGAAGATCGCGTCTGCGCCGGCGTCGACGAGTTTCTTTGCCCGGTCGATGGCGGCATCCAGTCCATCGACGGCACGGATGTCGGTGCGCGCCATGATGAGGAAGTTGTCGTCCCGACGTGCATCGGCCGCGGAGCGAATTCGCTTGAGCGCCGTCGACTCGTCGACGACCTGCTTGCCGTCGAGGTGTCCGCAGCGCTTCGGGTTGACCTGGTCCTCGATGTGCATGCCGGCCAGGCCGGCATCCTCGAGCTCCTGGATGGTGCGCGCGACGTTCATCGGCTCGCCGAAGCCGGTGTCGGCGTCGACGAGCGCGGGCAGCTCGGTCATCCGGGCGATCTGCTTCGCACGGCCGGCCACCTCGGTGAGGGTGGTCAGCCCGATGTCGGGCAGGCCGAGGTCAGCGCTGAGGACAGCGCCGGAGATGTAAACCCCGTCGAAGCCCTTCTGCTCGATCAGGCGGGCAGACAGCGGGTTGAACGCGCCGGGGAAGCGGAGCAGTTCACCGGTGGCGAGGCGGTCACGGAAGATCCGGCGCTTCTCCTCCGGTGTGGTCTTTGAGTACAGCATTTAGAACAGTCCCTTCGGGGATTCGACTCCGGCAAGAACGCCGGATGCCGCCTGGATGGTCAGCCCGCCGAGCTCGTCAGCGGTGAGTTCAGGCAGGCGCTGAACTGTGGTGAGGAAACGCTCGATCTCTTCAGGCTCGAGCACGGGCTCGGCGAGCATGCGGAATTTGGCGATGTAGTCCTCGCGAACGAACGGGCGGGCACCGAGCGGGTGGGCATCGGCGACGGCGATCTCGTCGACGATCGTGGTTCCGTCGGTGAGGGTGATCTCGACGCGCCCGCCGAAGGCCTTCTCGGCGGGGTCGATGGAGTGGTAGCGGCGCGTCCACTCGGCGTCTTCCTCCGTGCTCACGCGGTTCCACAGCTCGACGGTGTCCTCTCGTGCTGCCCGCTCGGGCGAGTAGGAGTCGACGTGGTGCCAGCGGCCGTCCTGAAGCGCGACGGTGAAGATGTACGGGATGGAGTGGTCGAGGGTCTCGCGCGAGGCCGTCGGGTCGTACTTCTGCGGGTCATTCGCGCCCGAGCCGATGACGTAGTGCGTGTGGTGCGAGGTGTGGAGGACGACGCGGTCGATGGCGCCGGGGACGAGGAGCTCCGGGTGCTCGTTGTGCAGCTTCCGCGCGAGGTCGATCCAGGCCTGGGCCTGGTACTCGGCCGAGTGCTCCTTCGTGTAGCTGTCGAGGATCGCGCGCTTCGCTTCGCCTGACTCGGGGAGCGGCACATCGTATGACGCGTTCGGTCCGTCGAGCATCCACGCGACGACGCCGTCTTCGCCCTCGTAGATCGGTTCGGGTGAGGTCTGGCCGCGCATGGCACGGTCAACGGCTTCGACGGCCATTTTTCCCGCGAATGCCGGGGCGTGTGCCTTCCAGGTGGAGATCTGGCCCTTGCGGGACTGGCGGGTTGCCGTCGTGGTGTGCAGCGCCTGGCCGATGGCCTGGAAGATGGTTTCCACGTCAAGGCCGAGCATGGTGCCGATACCGGCGGCCGCCGATGGGCCGAGGTGAGCGACGTGATCGATCTTGTGGGCGTGCAGGCTGATCGCCTTGGCGAGGTCAACCTGGATCTCGTAGCCGGTCGCGATCCCGCGGACGAGGTCGTGGCCGGTCGCACCGACGTGCTGGGCGACGGCGACGAGCGGTGGGATGTTGTCGCCGGGGTGCGAATACTCGGCCGCGAGGAACGTGTCGTGGTAGTCGAGTTCACGCACAGCCACGCCGTTTGCCCAGGCCGCCCACTCAGGGCTGACGCGACGCGCGGCATCCGGACCGAACACCGTCGAGCCGCTTCCGCCGGTGGTGACGGGGTGTGCGAGTGCCTGCGACCGGGCTGCGACGACGGGGCCGCGGGTGAGTGACGCCGCGGCGACGGCGGCGTTGTCGATCATGCGGTTGATGATCATGTCGGTGACCTCGTCGGTGACCTCGACCGGGTCGGCGGCAACCTCGGCGAGTGCCCAGGCGAGCTGACCCTCGCGTGAGAGGTTTTCCTCGCTCGTGTGGACGCGCAGGTGGTGGGTCTTCATTGTGTTCCTTTCATCGAAGACTCGGGGGCGCCGGCATTCAGCGCGGCGGTGTCAAGCAGGTTGGTGAGGCTCTTGCGCAAGTGCACAGCGGTGGCCTGAGCGGCAAGGAGTTCGTCGCGGTCGAGGATGGCCTGCACGATGAGCAGGTGTTCACCGATGCTCTCGGTGAGCCTGTCGGGGTTGTCTTGCGCGAGGCGGCGGGCGCGGGCGAGGTGACCGCGAAGGCCCTTGAGCGAGGAGAGGAGAAACCGGTTGGCCATGGCGTCGTCGATGGCCGCGTCGAGCCGTGCCACGAGGGCGTAATAGCCTGCCGTGTCCTCGGCGACCGTGGCGCGTGCGCTCTCGAAATCGGCGCGAAGTGCCTCGAAGACCGACGCACTGCGGCGGCGGGCGGCGAGCCGGGCTGCCTGGGTTTCGAGTGCCTCGCGCAGCTCGAAGAGTTCGGCGAGGTTGGCCGCTGAGACGTCGGTGACGACGCCGGCGCGACCACGCTGCGTGTCGACGAGTCCCTCGGCGGCGAGCCGGGTGATGGCCTCGCGGAGCGGGGTACGTGAGATGCCGAGCCGCTCGGACTGCTCGGTCTCGCCGAGCACGGTGCCAGGCCGGAGCTTCCACGACAGGATGTCCTCCTTGAGGACGTCGTAGGCCTTATCGCTCGCTCGCACAGGGCCCAGTATACGCGGAGGCCACGCTGCCGGTATACAGAAGACCGTGATTTCGCTCGATTGGTGCTTGTTTTGCACTCTTTGGTATACCGATGGAGGAACGGCTCAATGGCGAGGGGGGCGGTGTCCGAGCGCCGTCGCCGCGAGGGATGGCGGAACAGTGGCGAGCCTGGATGGCAGCCACTTCGGTGAGCGGTCCTTGTCGACCACCTGTGCCCGGATGCCCTCCGCGAGATCCGGCTGCTCTGCGAGCCACGCCGAGGTGCGGTATTCCTGCGCGAGAGCCTCCCGAAGGGAGCCGAGTTCGCGAGCCCGGCGGAGTGCGGCGAGCGCAACGGTGACCGCCATCGGTGACAGCGCGCCCAGCTCATCGGCCGCATCGGCGGCTTCCGACCCGGATTCCGCGCGCAACCGCTCGAGGATTTCGGTGACCGAGTCCGCCGAATAACACCGGTCGATCCACTCGCGCTTGGCCTCAAGCGTCGACGCCGGCGGTGCCTCCGAGAAGCTGAGCACCACGTCAGTGGGCGAGCCGGAGCCCGCCTGTTCGCCCAGGGCCTCAATGAGCCGCGGCAGCCGGTCGGATGGCACGTAGTGGTCCGCGAATCCGCACGCGACAGCATCCGCACCGCTCATCGTCTGCCCGTTGAGGCCCAGGTAGGTGCCGAGCTCCCCGGGGGCGTGAGCGAGCAGCCAGGTACCGCCGACGTCCGGGCTGAAGCCGATGCGTGTTTCGGGCATCGCGACGCGGCTGGATTCGGTGACGATACGGATGCTGCCGTGCGCCGAGACGCCGACGCCTCCACCCATGGTGATGCCGGTCATGAGCGCGATGTATGGCTTGGGATACTCGTCGATCGTGGCGCAGAGCTCGTACTCGTCGCGCCAGAACCGGCGGGAGAGGTCGTTGCGGCCGTCGAGGGCGTGCTGACGGAGGCCACGGATATCGCCGCCGGCGCACAGCCCGCGGTCGCCGGCACCATCGATGAGCACCATCGCCACCTCGGGGTCGGACCGCCAGCGCTCGAGCGCCTCGGCAATGCCGCGAATCATCTCGTGGGTCAGGGCGTTGAGCACCCGCGGCCGGTTGAGGGTGATGCGGCCGGTGCCGTCGGCCACGCGCGTGTCGAGGTCGTCCATGCTGGCTCCTTCCGTCGATCAAGGGTATGGCGCTCGAGCCGAGTACACCCGGCGCGGGGTAGGTGGTGCCCGAACGCATCAGTTGCGGTCGAGAACATCGGTTGCGCGCGATGCTCTCGACCGAAAGTGATGCTCTCGCCCGGGTTGGACCGCCGCCTACAGGAAGATGTCGGGGAACAGGTCCTTCTCGTCGACACCTGGTGAGTACTGCGAGAAGTCGGTGACGCCGGCGGCGATCAAGACGTCCTCCACGATCAGGGACTGGCCGGTGTACTCGCGTGACGGTTTCGTCAGCACCTCGTACGCGGCATCCGCGTAGATCTCCGGCGTGCGGCTCTTCGCGAGCAGGGCCTCACCGCCGAGGATGTTGCCGACGGCGGCGGTCTTGATGGTGGTGCGCGGCCAGAGCGTGTTGGCGGCGATGCCGTCGCGGGCGAACTCGGCGGCGAACCCGAGGGTCGCCATCGACATGCCGTACTTCGCGAGGGTGTATCCGGTGTGGGCACCGAGCCACTTCGGGTCGAGGTTGATCGGCGGGCTCAGCGACAGGATGTGAGCGTTCGGCGCCTCCTTCAGGTGCGGGATCGCCGCGCGCGAGAGCATGAACGTGCCGCGCATGTTGACGTCCTGCATGAGGTCGAAGCGCTTGGGTTCCAGCTCGAGGGTGCGGGCCAGGCTGATGACGCTCGCGTTGTTGACGACGATGTCGATGCCCCCGAAGGTGTCAACAGTCTGCGCGACCGCATCGGCAATCGAAGCGTCGTCACGCACGTCGCCGACCACCGCGAGCGCCTTCCCACCGGCATCCCGGATGGCATCCGCCGCGGTGTGGATGGTGCCCTCGAGGCGAGGGTCCGGCGTGTCGGTCTTGGCGAGCAGCGTGATGTTGGCGCCGTCGCGAGCAGCGCGAAGGGCGATGGCGAGGCCGATGCCGCGGCTTCCGCCCGACATCAGGAGGGTCTTTCCGGCGAGTGGTGCGGTCATGGGGTCACTTTCCTTCGGGGCGGATGCTATCGGCGGGCTGAGCGCGCGGCGAACGCCGCAATCCGGGCACGGGCGTCGTCGGTTGCGGCTGCAGCGTTGATGGTGCGCGACTCGTCGTCGAGGTTGGACTGGAAGTCGCGGAAGGCACCGTCGCGCAGCAGGCGCTTGGCCTGTCCGAAGGCCGCGGTAGCGCCCGAAAGCCAGACGTTTGCGACCTCGCGCGCGCGAGCATCCGTCTCACCGTCGGCAACAACTTCGGCGACGAGTCCCCAGTCGAGGGCCTCCGCGGCGGTGAGCAGTTTGCTGCTGAGGGCGAGCTGGAGGGCTCGACGCACGCCGATGGCCTCCGGCAGGAGCGTGGAGACGCCGCAGTCGGGGGTCAGGCCGATGTCGGCGTACTTCGACACGAACTTCGACGACTCCGACGCGACGATGTAGTCGGCGACGAGCATGAAGCCGAGACCGCCGCCGGCGACGGCGCCGTTCACCGCCGCGACCATGGGCTTCGGGGTCGTGGTGAAGATTCGGTGGCCCTCGTGGATGATGTCGGCGAGGTCACCGATTGTTGAGCCGGTGTCTCCGCCGAGTGAGCTCATCTCGGCGACGTCGCCGCCGGCGCAGAACGCGGGGCCAGCAGCGTCGAGGAGCACGGCGCCGATGTCGTCGCGGTCGGCGACCTGCTGCGCGATGTCACGCCAGGCGCGCGCGGCGTCTTCGTTGATCGCGTTGAGCCGCGCCGGGCGGTTGAGCGTGACGTGGGCGAGCCCGTCGTCGACGGTGAAGAGGATGCTGTCGGTCATGCTGTCACTTTCGTTGTGAGGCGTGTGGTGGGAGGCGAGATCATCCGTTGCGGTCGAGGACATCCGGCGTGCGGGGTGATCTCGACCGGAATGAGTGTTCTCGGTGGGGTGCGCCTACTTCGGCGCCATCCGGATCGCACCGTCGAGCCTGATCGTCTCGCCGTTGAGATAGTCGTTCTCGGCGAGGTGCTGGACGAGCGCGGCGTACTCGTCGGGGCGACCGAGGCGCGACGGGAACGGAACCTGGGTGCCGAGCGAGTCCTGTGCCTCCTGCGGCAGGCCCATCAGCATCGGTGTCTCCATGATGCCTGGCGCGATCGTGTTCACGCGGATGCCGTACCGCGCCAGTTCCCTGGCCAGCGGCAGCGTCATCGCGTGCACAGCGCCCTTCGATGCGGCATAGGCCGGCTGGCCGATCTGCCCGTCGAAGGCCGCGACGGATGCCGTGTTCACGATCAGCCCGCGGCTCCCGTTCTCGTCCGGCTCACTCTGCGACATCGCGGCAGCGGCGAGCCGCACGACGTTGAACGTACCGACGAGATTGATCTGGATCACCGTGTTGAACGTGGCGAGGGGGAGAGTACCGTCGCGACCGAGCACCTTGCCGGGGGTGGCGACCCCCGCGCAGTTCACGACGATGCCGAGCGGGGCGAGTGCGCTGGCCGCGTCAACGGCCGCCTGCACCTGGTCTTCGTTCGTCACGTCGGCGGCGACGAACCGGGCGTTCTCACCCAGCCGTGACGCGGCATCCGCACCGTTCGAACCGGGCAGATCGACGATGACGACGGCGACGCCGAGCGCGGCGAGCCTGGTCGCTGTCGCGTTGCCGAGACCTGATGCACCACCGGTGATGAGTGCGGAAATTCCGTCGAGCTTCATTGCTTGATCCTCCAGAGAACGAGTCACGTGCAGCCTAGGGGTGCGCCGTCAACCGCGGTGGCCGGCTTGTCGTGGCAGGCTGCTGTCGCCGGGTGCAGGAGCGACACCGTTGTGCTGAGTCCACAACTCTCGCGGCCGCTACAACCGCTCGATGATCGTGGCGTTCGCCATGCCGCCGCCCTCGCACATCACCTGAAGCCCGTATCGGCCGCCGCCGGTCTGCAGCGCGTTGACGAGGGTCGCGAGGATCCGGGTGCCTGACGCGCCGAGCGGATGGCCGAGCGCGATCGCTCCGCCCCAGGGGTTGAGCTTCGACTCGTCGACGTCGAACTCACGCTGCCAGGCGATCGGCACAGACGCGAACGCCTCGTTGACCTCGAACACGTCGATGTCATCGAGGGCGATGCCTGTGCGGTCGAGGATGCGGCGGGTCGCTGGAATGATGCCGGTGAGCATCTCGAGCGGATCGCTGCCGACCGCCGTGAACCCGACGAACCGCGCGCGCGGAGTGAGCCCGAGCTGTTCGGCCTTCTCCTCGCTCATGATCAGTGCCGCGGATGCCCCGTCGGTGAGTGGCGACGAGTTGCCCGCCGTGATGCTCCAGCCGATCTCCGGGAATCGTTCCGCATCGGCATCCGTGTGGAATGCAGGGGGCAACTGCGCCAGGGCATCCGCCGTCGTACTGCGGCGCACCGTTTCGTCGACGCCGAAGGTCGTTGTGGATCCGTCGAGCGCCACGAGGGTGATGGGGACGACCTCGGAGCTGAACAGGCCCCGATCGAGGGCGGCCGTCGCGCGGGCGTGTGAGCGCGCGGCGAACGCATCGAGTTCGGCGCGGCTGATGTTCCACCGGGCGGCGATGAGCTCAGCGGCGATGCCCTGTGAGACCAGCCCATCCGGGTAGCGGTGGGCGACCGCCGGGCCGAGGTAGTCCTCGCCCAGGGTGGAGTAGCCGATCGGCTGCTGGCTCATCTGCTCGACGCCGCATGCGATAACGATGTCACTCGTCCCGGCGATGATCGCCTGCGCCGCGAACTGGGCGGCCTGCTGGCTCGAGCCACATTGCCTGTCGACGGTGGTGCCCGGCACCGTCTCGGGGAATCCCGCGGCGAGCACGGCATTCCTGGCGATATTCGTGGACTGCCGGCCGGCCTGGGTCACACAGCCAGCGATGACGTCATCGATGAGCGCCGGGTCGAGGTCGACACGCTCGACGAGGCGCTGCAGCGTCTGGGCAAGCAGATCGACCGGGTGGATTCCGCTGAGGCCTCCCCCATGCTTCCCGCGCCCGGACGCGGTGCGGACAACATCGACAAGAACTGCTCGTGACATGGGGATCTTCTCCGATCAACTGAACGTGCCCTTCGAGCGTACGACGGATGCCTCCTGCCGGACCACCGCACGAGGGCCTGGCTTCTCGAGAGAAGCGTGGTGAGAGGTCGATTGTGCGAATCGTCGAGCTGGGGTGTCCCGTGGTTTTTCGGGCGTGTGTGACCGAAGGCGATTTACACTTTCTGTTTCAGACTTTTCGCGTGGTCAGTGACGAACTTCGTGTGATCGCGAGAGGGCCGCTCGTACGAGGCCGCGACCGGGCGTTCGGGGATGGTCACCTTCTCCGGTTCACGAGGTTCGTACGGGATTTGATCCAGCAGATGTTTGATGGAGTTGAGGCGCGCAGCGCGCTTGTCATCGCTCTCAATGGTCCACCACGGCGCGTAGGAGCGATCGGTCGCCGCGAACATATCGTCTTTGGCTCGCGAATAGTCTTCCCAACGGGTGATCGAGAAGAGATCGGTGTCTGAGAGCTTCCACCGGCGCATCGGATCTTCCAGACGCGAGTGAAACCGCTGTTCCTGAACGGTGTCCGAGACGGAAAACCAGTACTTCACGAGAATGATGCCGTCGTCAACCAGCATCTTTTCCACCTGGGGAACCTGCTCGAGGAACCGGTGGTACTGCTCATCGGTGCAGTACCCCATGACCCGTTCAACGCCGGCACGGTTGTACCAGGAGCGATCCATCAGGACGATTTCGCCGGTGGTCGGCAGGTGCTCGATGTACCGCTGAAAGTACCATTGCCCCTTCTCGCGTTCACTCGGCGTCGGAAGCGCAACGACCCGTGCTGAGCGTGGGTTGAGGTACTGGATGATTCGTTTGATCGCGCCGCCTTTACCCGCAGCGTCTCGACCCTCGAAGATGACCAGGACACGAGCCCCGGTCTCGATGATCCATTGCTGCATGCTCACCAGTTCCGCCTGCAGCCGCTCGAGTTCCTGCTCATAGAGGGGCTTGGAAACGCGTTTGATGGTGCCCGACTTATTCGACTTCGACATAGTTGTCCTTTTCGCTACACCACTGACTTTCAACACCGACCGCACGATCATAGGGGCTGCCTGACCTCTGCGCGGCGATAAACGACGAATGCCTCCTGTCGCGCGGCGTCCGGCACTCGGCCTCGCCCCAGCGAGCTGCGGGTAAAATCGGCGGATGGCCATTTCGAAGATCCTCCTCTACTACGTCTTCACTCCCCTGGCCGACCCCGACGCGATCCGGCTCTGGCAGCGTGACCTTTGCGAGTCACTGAACCTGCGTGGTCGCATCCTCATCTCGAAGGACGGCCTCAACGGCACGGTCGGCGGCGAGCTCAACGCGGTCAAGAAGTACCTGAGGAAGACACGCGAGTACCCGGCATTCAAGAACCTCGACATCAAGTGGTCTGAGGGCACCGGTCTCGACGACACCGGCGCGAGCGCTGACTTCCCGCGCCTCGTCGTGAAGGTGCGCGAGGAGATCGTGTCGTTCGGTGCTCCCGGTGAGCTCGAGGTGGATAAGAACGGTGTGGTTGGCGGCGGCACAAAGCTTCAGCCGGCCGAGCTCCACGAACTCGTCGCCGAGCGGGGCGATGACGTCGTCTTCTTCGACGGGCGCAACGCGTTCGAGGCGGAGATCGGTCACTTCAAGAACGCTGTCGTCCCGGATGTCTCAAATACCCGCGAATTCGTCGCCGAGCTGGAGAGCGGCAAGTACGACCACCTCAAGGACAAACCGGTTGTGACCTACTGCACCGGCGGCATCCGTTGTGAAGTTCTCTCCGGCCTGATGAAGAGCCGGGGTTTCGGTGAGGTCTACCAGCTCGACGGCGGCATCGTTCGCTACGGCGAGACGTTCGGCGATGAAGGACTCTGGGAGGGCTCGCTCTACGTGTTCGACAACAGGCTGTCGATCGACTTTACGGACTCGGCCGCGGTTGTCGGCGAGTGCGCCGTGTGCGGCACGCCGAGCAAGCGAATGCAGAACTGTGCGGATGCCTCCTGCCGCGTGCAGATGGTGCTGTGCAATGAGCACGCTGCCGCTGCCCCGCTCTGCGAGGAACACGCGGCCGCGAACGGCGTCGTCGCGTAGCTCGGCGGCCGGGGTCGGCGTCGGTTTCGGTGGCGAGTCGGCGGCGAGGTCGCGGGCATCAATTCCTCCACAACCATAAACAGGAGAATATTTCGAACATAGCTTCGATTTTCGTCTGTTCTTTGGTAAAATTTGAGCATGGTTCAGATCTCGGAGCAGATTCGACAGATTGCACAGAGTGTGTGCGATCGGATCGCTGCGCTTGAACCTCTCTCCTCCGCCGGTTCAGTAATTTCTGCCGCGGACCAGACGTTGTCTCTGCTGATTGATCGGGCGACTGATTCCGATCTGGAGGGGCTGCTGCGTGATGCGTCACGGTTGCGGTCCGAGGCGGATGCCGTGGTCGCTGCGACCGCTGGTGTGGTCGCGAAGCGTTCTGCTCGTGAGCTCGGTTACTCCGGGTTGGCCAAACGTCACGGCGACCACAATGCCGTCGACATGGTGCAACGATTGACCGGATCCACCCGGGTCGAAGCGGCGCGGCAGGTGAAGCTCGGTGAAGCGATGGGCGAGGCGGATGCCGCCACCCACCCGGTCGGGATCACAGGCTCCGGCGACGGCCTCTTCGATGGACTGGGCGGCGGTGCCGATGGTTCGGATGATTCTGGCAGTGCCGATGGGTCGGACGGTTCGGACGGTTCGGACGCAGGGTCCTCGGCGATCCGACCGGCACCCGAGATTCCGTGGCATGAACCCCTCACCCGCGCGGTCCGCGACCGGGTATTGAAGCCCGAAGCTGTCACGATCATCATGCGAGGCCTGGGCGAACCCAACGAACGCGTCAGCGTCGACGACCTCCGGATCTCGGCCGAGCAGCTCCTTACCGACGCCGCCGGCACCAACGCCGACGAGCTCGGCCGGCGGGCCCGGTTCCTCCGCGACCAAATCGATCCCGTCGGCGTCCGGCTTCGCTGGGACCAACACTTCGAGAACCGTAAATGGCGCTTCTCCCGCTCCGCCGACGGTGTGAGAACCGCGTGGGTCGAGTTCGACGACGAATCAGCCGCCTACATCGACCAGCTCGTCGGCGCCGGAATGCGACCCCGCCGCGGTGGCCCCCGCACGATCGACCCCGCCGACGCCGAACGCGCCCAACGCCTCATCGACGACCCCCGCAGCAACGACCAGCTCGTGTTCGACCTCCTGATGGCGACCCTCAAAGCCGGCGCCGAAGCCGACCCGAACACCGCATTCGGAAACCGCCAACCCGGCGTCCGAATCGTGATCACCCAGGACCAGCTCGACACCCGCGATGCCGACGGACACCTCACCGGCACCGGATTCAACGAAGACACCGGAGAAGCCATCCCCGGCAACATCATGGAACGGAACATCTGCACCACCGGGACCCGCCCTATCCGCGTCGACCAGAACAACAATCCGCTCGATGTCGGCCGGGAACAACGGCGCTTCACCACCAAGCAACGCATCGCCCTCGCCATCCGTGACGGCGGCTGCGTCTTCGAAGACTGCACCAGACCCCCGTCCTACACCGAAGCCCACCACATCAACGAATGGGCCGCCGACCACGGACTCACTAACATCGCCGACGGAATCCTCGTCTGCCGCGAAGACCACATGCTCATCCACAACAACGGCTGGAAAATCGTCCGCGACGGCACCAGGTACTCGGCCATCCCACCCAAGACTCTCGACCCCGAGCAAAAACCGCGTCCCCTCCGCAGCCGCTCCGCCCTGAAACAGGCCCCACCCCGAGCACTCGAACAACGAAAGCAACGCGAACAACGCGAACGACGCGAACAACGCGCCAGCCAGACGGCACAGGGCGACGGGGCACCGATACCCGGCGCAGACCCACCACAAATGCCCGCGGCAGCGCCGCGGCAGGTGCCGGGGTCGCCGGCGGGCCCGGCTTCACCCTCGGGGACCTCCAGGCCAGCGAACCGCGACCGCCCTGCCGATCCGCCGCGGGTACCTCGGCGTCGGGAATCCAACCGGCGGGTCATGGAAACCTGGTACACGCCGCCGGACCAGGGCGAAGGCTAGCTGGCACCGGCCGAAATCGGAGTCGAATGCGACGCTGAAATGGACGCCCCGCTGCAGGCGTGGACGCCACTTTCAGTTGCAGTACAACGCACAACGCCGCCGTAGCGCGCCCTGTGAAGAGCCCGCTACGGCGGCGAAGGTGGATGAAGCTATCGACTAACCGTCGGTGCGTCCGTCGATCTGCTCATCGAGGATCTCGTCGGCAGCCTCTGGATCGGCATCCGAGTTGTTGTAGTGCTCCTTGAGGACCGGGTTGTCACCCTCGTAGTCCTGCGCACGGATCTCGGGCGAGGAGACAATGTCCTCGCTGTATCCCTGTTCGACAAACTGAGCGTCAACGACCTCAGGGGTCGCGGCCAGTCCGTCGGGAAGGGCGTTCTTCGGCGATTCTGCGTCAGTCATGCGTATCTCCTTCGTGTTGCGTTACATCGACCGTATGCCGGAGCCGCACAACGCAGCAAGGGCCTTGCGAGCACGGCCCGAGTACGACAAGGAATGTGCAGCGCCGACTCCGATGGCTCAAACTGCTTACCCTGGACGGTGCCAGCTCTCCAGTTGTTCGATGTCGCGGATGCGACCGAATACAGCCATCAACGGAATCGGCGACAGCACCATCAGCCCGCCCGCGACAAAGAGCGTCCCCCGGAGGCCGATCAGCTCCCCGAGCACTCCGCCGACCAGAGCGCCGAGGGGGAACAATCCCATGATGAGCACTCGCATCGTCGCATTGACCCGACTCAGCATCGCGTCCGGGCAGAGCCGCTGCCGCAGGCTGACGTTCGTCACCGCGTAGATAATCTGACCGAGTTCTCCCACAGACATCCCGACCGCCGCGAGGAGAACCAGCCACCCGGGCTGGGAAAGCGGCGTCAGCAGGGCGAACGGACCGGTAACCGCGAGCGAGAGCCAGATGATCCTGACGCTCCCCACCCGGCGGGAGATCCGCGGTGTGAATGCTGCACCGATAATGGCCGAGACCGACCCCACAGACACGATCACCCCGATGGCAAGCGGCGAGAGCTCGAGGGTGCGGGACGCGAAGATGAACGTCACCGCCGACGCGATGGCGAACGAGAAGTTCCCCGCTGCACTCGCGAGCGCCGTTGCCCGGAGTATGCGGTTGTGCGCGACGAACACGAGCCCCTCGCGGATCTGTGCGCCGAGCCTGGGGCGATCGGGGTGAACCGGTATCGGTGCCTCCCGCGTGCGGATGGCGAGAAGACAGACGGCGGAGACGGCGAAGGTCACCGCCTGGGTCAGCACGACGTTCGCCGCGCCGATCACTCCGACAAGCCCGCCACCAAGGCCGGGACCGATGACCTGTCCTGACGCGCGGATAGCCTCCATTGACGAGTTACCGGCGAGCACCCGGTCCTTGCCGAGCACGACAGGAAGGTAACTCTGGTAGCCGACATCGAAGAACACCCGGGCAAATCCCGTGAGCAGGGAGACAACCACGAGATGCGTGATGTTCAGGATGCCGACAAGTGCGGCGAGAGGAATGGTCGCGAGCAGCAGCGCCCTCGCGATGTCGCTCGCCACGAGCACGGGAAGCTTGACCCACCGGTCCAGCCACGCCCCCGCCGGCAGACCGATGAGCGCGAACGCGAGCGTGGACGACGCGGTGACGAGGCCAAGCTCGATCGGCGACGCGTCGAGCGTGAGTACGGCGAGCAGGGGGATGGCCACGCCGCTGACCTGAGATCCCAGCTGACTCGTGGTCTGGCCGATCAGAAGCAACCGGAAGTCCCGGCTCCTGAACAGCGGTGCATCCGTCATGGCTTCCCTATTCTGCTCACGACCTCGCAACCCCACAACCGCCGTTCTGCTCCGGCCGGCCGCGAACCGAAGCGCTACCGCCGGGCCGCCACCTCGGCACCGGCGGAGGCCGACATCCGCCACGCCTCGACGGCCGGAACGAGCAGCAGGACGGCGAGCACCGCAAAAGCCCACCGATAGCCCAGCCCAACAGCACCGGCGTCGATCAAGGCAGCGCCGGCGGTCGTCGCACGCACGGTGAGCGCCGCGACCGCGATACCGAGCCCAACGGCCACCTGCTGCAGCGTTGACGCGAGGGTGTTCGCTCCCGAGGTGAGCGCTGCGGGCACGTCGGCGAACTGCACCGAGTTGTACCCGCTGAAACCGATCGACCGGAACACCCCACTCGCGAAAAGCAGCGCGGCAATGAGAACGACCGGCGTCGACGGCTGAATAAATGCGCACAGCCCGAAGACGACCGCGCCACACAGGTTGCTCGAGATGATCACCGTCCGGAACCCGAACCGGCGAATGAGCGGACTCGTCGCCGGCTTGATCACGACGTTGCCCACGAAGACGGCCATCACCAGAAGGCCGGCCTGGGAGGCGCTCCACCCGAACCCTGACTGGAAGAGCAGCACGAAGAGAAACGGCGCGGCGCCGATGAGCAGCCGGTAGAGGTTACCGCCGACGTTACCGACCCGGAAGGTCGCGATTCGGAGCGCCGACAGATCCAGCAGGGGATGCGCCGCCCGACGAAGCCGAACGAGCACAGTGATTCCGGCGACGACAGCGAGAACGAGCAGCCCCGCCGCCCAGAGCCACTCGGTCCGGCTCGCCCCGAGCTGCTCCATACCGAGCACCAGCGCGGCAAGCGCAACACCGACGAGGGCGAACCCTGCCCAGTCCAGCGGATTCCGCCCGGTCGGCTCTGTGGCGGGCACGAGCTTCAGTGCCGCCACGAACGCCACGATGCCGATCGGGACGTTGATCAGGAAGATCCAGTGCCACCCGACGGTGTCGGAGAGAACCCCGCCGATGACGGGCGCGAGCACCGGTGCCAGCAGTGCAGGCCAGGTGAGGTACGCCATGGCATCCAGCAGGTCTCGCTTCTCGACACTGCGCAGCACGGCGAGGCGGCCGACCGGCACCATCATCGCGCCGCCCACGGCCTGCAACACCCGCATGGCGACGAGCATGGGCAGGGTCGTGCTCAGTGCACACAGCACCGAAGCGAGAGTGAAAACGACGATCGCGAGCAGGAAGATGCGTCGCGTCCCGAATCGATCGGCCAGCCAGCCGCTGACCGGGATGCCGACGGCGAGGGTAAGCAGGTACGCCGTCATGGCGATGTTGATGTCGACGGCGCGAACACCGAGATCGATGGCCATGGCCGGAGCGGCGGTCTGAATGATGGTGCCGTCGAGGTTTTCCATGAAGAACGTCACGGCGACGAGAAGAGCGAGGGGCCTGTTGAGCGTCGCCGATCGGGTCATCGTCCCATTCTGCACGACGGCCATCGTCTGCCGGTGAGGGCAAACCCACCAGCGCCGGGCGCTCGCGCTCTAGGCTTGGACGCATGACAACGACGTTCCGCGCCTGGCTGGTCGAGAAGCACTCGGATGCTTCCGGCACTGCTTCGCAAACAGCATCCGTTTCAGAGCTCACCGACACTGACCTGATGCCGGGCGACGTCACCCTCGATGTGTCGTGGTCGAGCATCAACTACAAGGACGGCCTCGCCCTTCTTGGCAGGCCCGGAGTGGTTCGGACCTGGCCGCTCGTTGCCGGAATCGACGTCGTGGGAACGGTGACCGCGAGTGAGAGCGACCGGTTCTCTGTGGGCGATGAAGTGCTGCTGAACGGTGCCGGCCTCGGCGAGACGCACCACGGCGGCCTCGCCGAACGGGCGAGGGTCGACAGCGCGTCACTGGTTCGCGTTCCCGATTCGCTCGGGGCCCGGCGAGCCGCGGCGATCGGCACAGCGGGGTTCACGGCGATGCTCTCGGTGCTCGCGGTCGAACGGCACGGTGTGACTCCAGCGGACGGGCCGGTGCTCGTCACCGGGGCAGCCGGAGGGGTCGGGTCGATCGCCGTCGCCCTGTTGTCACGGCTCGGCTTCGACGTTGTCGCCTCGACAGGACGGGTCGACAGTAAAGGCGACTTCCTCCGCCGCCTCGGTGCAGCAACGGTGATCGACCGCGCCGAGTTGAGCGAGCCGGGCAAACCACTGCAGTCGCAGACCTACGCGGCGATCGTCGACCCCGTCGGAAGCCACACCCTCGTCAATGCGATCGCGCGACTCAACTACGGCGGTATCGCGGCGGCGAGCGGCATGGCGCAGGGCATTGACCTGCCCGGGACGGTGGTTCCGTTCATCCTGCGCGGGGTAACGCTCGCCGGCATCAACTCGGTCGACGCGCCGCTCCCCCTGCGCGAGGAAGCGTGGTCGCGACTCGCCACCGACCTCGACCCGGAGCTCCTCGACGGGCTGACCACCGAGATCCCCCTCGACCAGGCACAGGCTGCGGCCGTCGCGATCCTCGACGGCCAGCTCTCCGGGCGCACTGTCGTCGACGTACGCGCTTAGTCAGTTCGAACGGCGTGCGGTAGCTCAGCGAGAGCGGGACGGCTGTCGTCCGCGGCACCCCGCGCGTTAGTTGGTCGCGGCCGTTTCGGTGGGTGGTTCGGAGGACTCGGGTCGATCACTCGCCTCCGCCTGCTGCTCAACCGCCTCAGCCGCTGCTTTTGCGGGGGTCACTGCCTCCGCGGTCTTCCTGCGGCTGGCCGTTTTCCGGGGCGCGGCAGGGGTCTTGCGGGCCGATGCGGCCGGCTTCCTTGCTGCGGCAGCCTTCGCCGGAGTGACGGATGCCTCAGCACCCGATGCGTCGACAGCGGATGCTGCCGTCTCAACCGGTGAGACGCCCTCGCTCGCTGGTGCCGGAGCATCCGTCGCCAGTTTCGCAGCCCGCTTCGGCTTCGGGGTCACTTGCGGCGTCGCCTTGCGAGCTCTCGGCTGCTTCTTGGCCGGCTTCACGTCGTCCTGGAGCTTGGCCACCAACTCGAGCCCGTGCTTCGTCGTAATGATGACGCGCGAGAACTCCTCGTCGGCGATGTCGATCACGACGGAAGGCTTCGTGCCCTTGAGCACGAGGAAGTCCTTACCGCCGTGGAACTTCCACTGACCGACGGCAAGAGTAAGCGGAATGGCAGCTCCTGGAGCACGGATGCCGCGGACCCAGATCCATGGATCGTCGGTCAGCGTCGCCGAGCGAATGGCCGAGCGCGGGATGACGATGTTGTCTTTGCGTAGCGCGAGCGTCTTCTCAGCCGTCGACAGTGCGATCTCAAGTCGGTCAGGGTGAAGGTGAAGACGAGCCATGTTTCCAGTCTGCCGGTAGGGGTGGCGAATTCGGGTGGTGAAACCTCACAAAGAGGTAACAGCGGGGTTGTGGGCGGGCCGCTCACTGCATCGATCGGCGGACTGCCGCAGAAAAACGAGCCGAGGCCCGCTCTAACTGGGGGTAACTGATCAGACAGGTTTCGCGGCCGCTGCGGCGCGCGCCGCGGCGGGAAGCGCCTCGATAATGCGCCCGAGTACCGCGTCATCGTGCACGGCGGAGACGAACCACGCCTCGAACACGCTCGGCGGCAACGAGACCCCGCCGTCGAGCATGGCGTGGAAGAACGGCGCGTAGCGCCACGCCTCCTGCGCCTGCACATCGACATAGTTGAGCGGTGCATCGTCGGCGAAGACGAAACTGAACAGGTTGCCTGCGCGCTGCACAACGTGGGCGACGCCCTCGCGTGTGAACGCATCGGAGACAGCATTCGAGAGGGTCGCGGATGCTGCGTCAAGGCGCGCATACACGTCGGGCGTCGCGCGCTCGAGGGTCGCAATTCCTGCGGCGACAGCGACCGGGTTCCCCGACAGCGTGCCGGCCTGGTAGACCGGCCCTGCAGGGGCGAGGTAGTCCATGATCTCGGCGCGCCCGCCGAGGGCGGCGAGCGGCATCCCGCCACCGATGACCTTGCCGAAGGTGAAGAGGTCGGGCTGGTAAGCGGGGCCGTCGGCCACCGAGAGTCCCCAGTAGCCGGCGGCGCTTACGCGGAAACCGGTCAGCACCTCATCGAGGATGACGAGCGCGCCGTACTGGTGTGCGAGGTCGACGAGTGCGGCGTTGAAGCCGGGAAGCGGTGCGAGCACCCCCATGTTCGCGGCGGCCGATTCCGTGATGACGGCGGCGATCTGGTCGCCGCGTTCCTCGAAGACGACCCTGAGAGCGTCGAGGTCGTTGTACGGCAGCACGAGAGTCTGCCCCGCGGTCGCCTCGGTGACACCGGCAGAACCGGGGAGCGCGAGCGTTGCGAGGCCGGACCCGGCCTGGGCGAGCAGGCCGTCGGAGTGACCGTGGTAGTGGCCGGCGAACTTCACGAGCAGGTCGCGCCCGGTGTAGCCGCGGGCGAGCCGGATGGCCGTCATGGTGGCCTCGGTGCCCGTCGACACGAGTCGCAGCTTCTCGATCGGGGCGATTCCGCCAGCGACGACCCGCGACTTCACGAGTTCGGCAAGCTCGGTCTCGGCGGGAGTCGACGCGCCGAACGAGAGTCCGAGGGCGGCAGCGTCCTGAACGGCGCGCACCACGTCGGGCTGGGCGTGCCCCAGGATGGCGGGACCCCATGAACCGACGAGGTCCACGTATTCGGCGCCATCGGCATCCGTCACGTAGGCGCCTGACGCCTTTACCAGGAATCGCGGCGTTCCACCGACCGACCCGAAGGCGCGAACCGGCGAGTTCACACCGCCGGGAATGGACTCTTTGGCGCGCGCGAAGAGTTCGTCGTTGTTCACTTGAGCCACCCTGCAACCTCGGTCGCCCAGTAGGTGAGAACGGCGTCGGCACCGGCACGGCGGATGCTGACGAGGGATTCCTCGATTGCCCGACGACGGTCGATCCATCCGTTTGCGGCGGCGGCCTCGATCATCGCGTATTCACCGGAGACCTGGTATGCCCAGACCGGAATGTCGCTCATCGCGGCGACATCCGCGAGCACGTCGAGGTAGCTCATCGCCGGCTTCACCATGACGACGTCAGCACCCTCAGACATGTCGAGGGTCGCTTCGCGCATGCCCTCGCGCCGGTTGCCCGGGTCGAGCTGGTAGCTGCGGCGGTCGCCGGTGAGCTGCGAATCCACGGCCTCACGGAACGGTCCATAGAAGGCAGAGGCGTACTTCGCGGAGTAGGCGAGGATCGCGGTCTCGACGAAACCTTCCTCGTCGAGGGCGGCGCGCACAGCGTCGACCTGGCCGTCCATCATGCCGGACAGACCGAGCATGGCAGAACCGGCGTGTGCCTGAGACAGTGCCATGTCGATGTACCGCTCGAGGGTCGCGTCGTTGTCGACAGCGCCGCGGGAGTCGAGCACACCGCAGTGTCCGTGGTCGGTGAACTCGTCGAGGCACAGGTCGGTCTGCACGACAATCGCGTCACCCACCTCGGCGACGAGGGCTTCGGTGGCGAGATTGAGGATGCCGTCGGGCGAGGATGCCTGCGAGCCTGTGGCGTCCCGCGTGAGCGGAACCCCGAAGAGCATGACCCCGCCGACGCCGGCATCGGCGGCCTCGGTTGCGGCCCGCTTCAGCGAGTCGAGGGTGTGGTGCATCACGCCGGGCATCGAGCCGATGGGGGCCGGCTCGGTCGCGCCCTCACGAACGAAGAGCGGAAGAATGAGTTCGGCTGGGTGCACTCGCGTCTCGGAAACGAGGCGGCGCATTGCCGGGGTTGAACGAAGTCTGCGGGGGCGGATTACGGGAGCATTCACACAGTTCAGCCTACGCTTTCGAGGCTGGGACCTCGCCGGGTGCAGACGCGCACCCGCCAGAGAAAACGCGCTCCTAGTAGTCGGTGTCCTGCGGCTGAGCTGCTTCGACCGTTGCGACAATCGAGTCGAGGAGTGCTGACACCGTCTGGTGCCCGGAGACGATGTCGACAGTCAGTCCGTAGCTCGTGGCATCCTTCGCGGTTCGCGGCCCGATCGCGGCCACAAGCGTTGACTCCGGCAGGTCACCGAACTGTCGGACGACCTGCTCGGCTACCGAACCACTCGTGACGAGGATCGCGTTGATGCGCCCGGACCTGACGTCGGCGATCACGTTCTCGGCGACGGGTTCACCGATGGTGCGGTACGCGACGACGGACTGCACGTCGTGCCCCGCTGCGGCGAGCCCCTCGCTGAGCAGCGGTTTCGCGATCTCCGATCGAAGGGTGAGGAAGCGCTTGGGTTTCGGTTCGAGCTGCATGAGCTCGGTGACCATTCCGCGCGCGGAGTTGTCCTTGGCCGGAACAAGGTCGACGCGATACCCAACGGCCTGGAGCGCCGCGGCGGTTGTCTCGCCGACAGCGGCAACACGCGTGCGCTCGGGAATCTTCACGCCCTGCGAGTACATCACGTCAACCGTCGTGGCGCTCGTTACCGTGAGCCAGTCGAACTCACCATTCGCGAGAGCCGCAAGTGCCCGCGTGAGGTTATCGGGGTCCTCGGTCGGCGCGAAGTTGATCATGGGCGCGACAACCGGTGTTGCGCCGCGGGCGCGCAGGTCGGCCGCGACACTGTCTCCCCACGGACCTCCGCGTGGGACGAGAATGCGCCACCCCTTCAGGGGTTTCGTGATCTGTGCTGCAGGCTTCATCGGGTCCTCAGTCTTGCTTCAGGGGGGCAAGTCGAGCTGCTCCCCCTGCCAGCAACTCGTCGGCAAGAGCGCTGCCGACGTACTCGGCAGTCTCAATGATGCTCGATTGGGCGGGACCGGAGAAATCGTCGGCGCCGACAGTCGCCGCGTGGCTGGCGTCAAGTTTCCCAGAACCGGTCAGGACAAGCTGGCCGGACCCGTCCGGGGCATAGACGGCACCGAGCAACGTAATGGCGCTCTCGCTCACTGTCGCGTGCGCGCCGATCGGTGCTGCACAACCCGCTTCAAGCCGGAACAGGATGCTGCGCTCGGCGACGGCCGCTGCCTGTGCTGACGAATCGTGAATGGCTTCAAGCGCGCCAAGGAGGTCATCGTCGTGTGCTTCGTCGCGGACCTCGATCGCGAGGGCGCCCTGAGCGGGGGCCGTCGGCCATGACTCGAGATCGAAATACTCGGTAACCTTCTCTGTCCTGCCGAGCCGGCCGAGACCGGCAGCGGCGAGCACGACAGCGTCGAGCTCACCAGAGGCGACAAAACCGAGTCGTGTGTCGACGTTGCCGCGGATGTCGATGATCGCGAGGTCCGGACGGCGAGCGGCGAGCTGCGCCGCACGCCGCGGCGAACCAGTTCCGACCCGCGCGCCCTCAGGCAGTGTGTCGAGAGTGAGCCCGTCACGGGCACACAGGGTGTCCCTGGCATCGGCGCGCGGCGGAACCGCGCCAATCCGGAGCCCGTCGTATTTCTGGGTCGGGAGGTCCTTCATCGAGTGCACGACCAGGTCGCACTTACCCGCGAGCAGGAACTCCCGCAGCGCGGACGCAAAGACTCCCGTGCCGCCGAGGCTCGAGAGAGACTCCCGTGACACGTCGCCGTGCGTCGTTACCGGCACGAGCTCTGTCGCGACTCCCGTGCGCTCGGTGATCTCCCGCGCGATGTCGCCCGCCTGCGCAAGCGCGAGAGCGCTGCCGCGCGTCCCAATGCGAAGAGTCACGGCTTGAGGCCTGCAACCGCCGGCTTGAAGCCGAGCCTCGCGTTTTCACAGCAACCGGGACGACACACGTCGTACCACGGGCCCAGGTCGGTCATCGCCGGTCGCTCGGAAACCGGCACGCCGTCGCGGCGCTCGAGCACGAGGTCGATGAGGCCTGTGACGTAGGCCTTGTGGGTGCCAGGAGTGGGAACACGCACCGAGTACAGCCCCGCCTCCTGCGCGGATTCAGTGGCCTCGTTGTCGAGGTCCCAGAGGACCTCCATGTGGTCGCTGACGAAACCGAGCGGAACGATGATCACCGCACGGATGCCCTTTGCCGGCAGTTCTGCGATGGTGTCGTTGATGTCGGGCTCGAGCCACGGCATGCTCGGCGGGCCGGACCGGGACTGGTAGACCAGCTGCCAGGCGAGCTCGGCCTCGAGGCCAAGCTCACGCTTGACCGACTCGACAACGACCTCGGCGACAGCGTTGTGCTGGGCCGCGTAGGCACCACCCTCGCCAAAGCCGCGTTCGGCAGGACCGGACTTCGCGGCATCCGTCGATGGAATCGAGTGTGTGGAGAAGAGGATCTCGACCTCTGTGGCGAGGTCGATGCCCGGGTTGTCGTTCTGGATCTGCACGAGACCGTCGCGTACTCCGTCGATGAACGGCGTCACGAATCCGGGGTGGTCGAAGAACTGGCGCACCTTGTCGATCGCGATGTGCCCGAACAGGCTCGTCTCGTCGAGCGCGATGGCGAAGTCCTCGCGGTACTGCCTGCAGCTCGAGTACGAGGAATACGCGCTCGTCGCGATGGCGATGAGCTTGGTGAAGCCGCGGTCGTTCGCCTCAACCAGCGCGTCACGCAGGTACGGGTCCCAGTTGCGGTTGCCCCAGAGGACGGGAAGGTCGATGCCACGAGAGGCCAGCTCGGCCTCGAGTGCTGCCTTGAGCTGCCGGTTCTGGTCATTGATCGGGCTGACCCCGCCGAAGTGACGGTAGTGGTGTGCGACCTCTTCGAGCCGCTCCTCCGGGATGCCCCTGCCACGGGTGACGTTGCGCAGGAACGGAATGACGTCGTCCTGTCCCTCAGGACCGCCGAAACCGGCGAGCAGAATTGCGTCATACGCGACGGGCTCGGTGATGTGCGGCTCGCCGGACGCTGCGGCCGGCGTTGCGCCGAGAACGAGATCGGTCACTGGATTACCTCGGGGATTTCTGCCGTCGAAATGCGACGGCCTGTGTAGAACGGAACTTCCTCGCGGACGTGGCGACGGGCATCCGTGGCGCGAAGATCACGCATGAGATCGACAAGTTCGGTCAGATCGTCCGATTCGATCGGAAGAATCCACTCGTAGTCGCCGAGGGCGAACGCGGACACCGTGTTTGCGATGGCTCCGCGGAACGCTGCGCCCTTGCGACCGTGGTCGGCGAGCATCTTGCTCCGCTCGTCGTCGGGGAGCAGATACCACTCGAAGCTGCGCACGAATGGGTAAACGGTGAGCCAGTTCTTCGCGTCGATGCCGCGGAGGAAGCCGGGCACGTGGCGCTTGTTGAACTCAGCTTCGCGATGGACCCCCATCGCGTTCCAGGTCGGAAGAAGGCCGCGAAGAATGCTGGTGCGGCGCAGTTCGCGAAGCGCCCGCTGAAGCGCGTCGGCCGTGTCTCCGTGCAGCCAGATCATGATGTCAGCGTCGGCCTTAAGGCCGGAGACGTCATAGAAACCGCGGACGGTCACACCGTCGCTCTCGACGCGCTTCACAGCAGAATCCAACTCAAAGACGGCATGGTCGCTGAGTGCGACCGGCGCCTGCGGGCGACGCAGAACCGCCCAGAGCGCAAATCCTGTCGGGTTCTCTTCGGGTTCAGAAATGTTTTGGGGCAGGGATGCCTCGGCAGAGGCCGGGTGAGTCATACCTAACATCATCACCCCTTAATCTCTCCCCGCCAAATGAGCGTGGCTTCCCCTGTGCATTGGCTCAACACGCTCGCCTCCGCGACCATTTCCGGCGCAGCAGAGGATATACGCGATCGAAGCCGCTAGCGGTTCGCGATGCCGCGGACGATGGCCCATGCGGCAAGGCCTGCGACGGAAGCCACTGCGGCAATTCCGGCATAGAGCGCCGTCGGGTTCTCGCGCTGAAGCGTCGCGACCTGCTTCTTTCCCTGCACGACGAGGCGATTGAACTTGCGGGGAACGTTGAGCTTGTCTTCGATGGCGTTGAGAGTCGCAACGAGCTCAGCCCGTGCTACCGCGGGCGATCCCGGGTTCGATCCTGGGTTAGTAACGGTCATATTCGCCCTCCCCCTTTACCGCACGGATGTCTTTCTTGACGCTCTCGACGGGGTTCGGGTCATCGCCGAGCTTCTTGAAGTACTTGAGTCCGATCAACGCCAGAATCACAGCGATCAGAACAAACACGACAAAGACGATGAGCGCGCTCAACCATGCCGGGAGTACCAGCGCGAGCGCCAGAATAGCTACGGCAACGGCGGTGCCGATGGCGAAGAACAGGAAGATCAGCGCGAGCACCATGAAAATGGCACCCTTACCCGCGTAGCTTCCGAGGTGCTTGGCCTTCGTCTTGACCTGCTCGATCTCCGCCTGGATCAGGTTGGTGATCAGGTTGGGAAGGTCGGCGAGCAACTCAAAGAGCGATTCGCGGCTCTTATCGCTGAGATTTCGGTCCGTCATGGTCAGACGCTCCAGGTGCTACTTCGAGGGTGTTCCGGTTGACGGGTTCGACGGCTCGTCGTGCGGGAGAACCCGCTCTGCGACGTCGTCGACGGCGTCCTTGGTCTTCGCGATCGTGCGGTCGAGCTTCTGGCCGGGGGTGCCTTCACCGCCGACAGCGGTGGATACCTTCTTGACTCCGGCGAAAACCGCGCCAGGAACCTCACTCAGGCGTGCCTTCGCGAAGCCCTGCACAACCTCGACCTTGTCCTGCACCACGTCGGTGTTCCAGACCTTCAGCCAGTTCTTCTTGATCTGGTTGTACCGCTCGCGGCCCGCGCGGGACCCGAGCACGTATCCAGTGGCAATTCCTGCCACAAAAACCAGCTTGCCCCTCATGGGTAACTCCGTTCGATCGGCCGTCAGTGGCTCAAGCGTAGTACCTATGACGGGTTTGCGTCCGGGCTGGTGTCGTTTATGCCTGTTCTGGTATGCGGATCGACCACAACGCCGTCTTCGAGATAGCTCGCCGCGACCAGATGGCGAATTCGCGCGGACGCCGCGAGCGCATCGGGGATGACCGAAGCCAGGCCCGTTCCCGAGAGCCAACCGCCTGTCACATCGAGATCCCCGATTGCCACGGCCGCGTCGCGGAGCCGTTCGGCCCGTTCGCGCTGTCCGATTGCCGCTCCAGGGAGGGTTCCGACCCACGCGGTCCGGGTGAACCCCACGACCTGCGAGGCGTCGAGGGGCACGCCAAGAATCTCCGACGCGTCAGCGACGGCGACGGCGCGAAGCGCCTCATCGTCAAGACCCAGCGTCTGGTTGGCCTGACCGAGCCTGCCATAGGAGAGGCGGACGACGTGACGGTGCGGATGCTCACGACCGGCCTCGTCGGCGAGCCACTGCCACTTGGCCGTCGAGTGCGTCAGAGCCTTCGCCATGATCGCGCGCCCGGCCGGCCTTGATCCTTCAGGTCGGTCGGCGATCAGCACCCCGGTGCCACGGGGCTTGACGTCGAGGGATGCGGCGTCAATGACGAGGGTCGCGAGCTCGACGGTCGGTGTCTCGATCGGCTGTTCTGTAGCGAGTTCCGCCGAGAGCGGTGCGAGCAGGCGGAGCGCTTCAGCTTCCGGGGTTGCGACGATGACGTAGTCGGCGTCGATGGTGGTGTCGTCATCGAGGAGGGCTCGCCAGGTTGCGGGCTGGGCTTCGGCCGCCACCTCGGAGTCCAGGGTCGAACCGCCCTGGCGCTGCAGTTCGGTGGCTGTCGTACCGAGGAGCACTGTTGCCTCGCGGCGCCTGAGCTCGGCGAGCATCGCTTCAACCAGCGTGTACATACCACCGGCAAGACCTTCGACGTTCGATCCGGCGGGGGCAGCTGCCCTGAGCAGAGCGACCGCGCCCGAGAGCGACCCCGCCTTGGTCAGCGCCTTATTGAGGCCGGGCGCAGCCCGGGTCACATCGAGGTCGGCCGGATCTGCGGAGTACACGCCCCTGGTCACCGGAGCGACGAGCGAGTCGAGAACGGCCTTACCCATGCGTCGCGAGACCAGGTCACCGAGGTTGTGCTCACGTCCGATCGTGAGCACCGGACGAATCCGGTCGAGGTAGGCCCGGATCGCTCCGCTCCACCCGATGACCCGGCGAACGTCGTCCGCGAGCGGGTTCGACGGGATGCCGAGAAGGCCGGCCTTCGGGAGGGGCGCACTGACTCCGTTCGGCAGCCGCACCCAGGCGCCAGCCGAAGCGGGGGTGACGACCGCGTCCGCGAGGCCGAGTTCGTCGACGAGCTTCCGCACCGTTCCCTGCCGCGTTGCGTAGCTCTCCGCACCGGTATCGACACGGATGCCGGCGACGGTTTCGGTCGCGACGGAACCACCGGCCCGGTCGGCGGCCTCAACGACGGTGACTCGGATGCCAACACGAGCGCAGTCGAGCGCGGCGACGAGCCCGGCGATGCCACCGCCGATGACGAGAACGTGGCGCGGCTCGATCACTGCGCGTGCACGAATTCGACGAGCCGGGTGAGCACGGTGGGGTCGGTCTCCGGTGGCACGCCGTGGCCGAGGTTCAGAACGTGGGACGGCGCAGCTTTGCCGCGATCGAGCACGTCGAGCACGTGCGCCTCGAGTACCGGCCACGGCGCCGCGAGCAGCGCAGGGTCGATGTTGCCCTGCACGGGAACGAGCCCACCGAGCCGGCGCGATGCCTCATCGAGCTGGACGCGGTAGTCAACGCCGACCACGTCAGCGCCGATGTCGTGCATCGCCTTGAGCAATTCGCCGGTTCCGACGCCGAAGTGGACGATCGGCACCGTGCGGACGTCGCGGGAGTCCGCCTCGCCGGCGACCGTATAGCTGAGGTCGCGCACGTGTTCGAGAGCGCGAGCGGATGCCGGGGCGACGTAGCGCACGTAGTCATCGAGGGAGAGCGCACCGGCCCACGAATCGAACAGTTGCGCTGCCGAGGCTCCCGCGAGCACTTGGGCGCGGAGGAAACGGCCGGTGACCTCTGCCACCCACTCCATCAGGCGTGCCCATGCTTCGGGCTCCGCGTGCATCAGGGTACGGGCGTGGATGTGGTCCTTCGACGGTCCACCCTCGACGAGGTAGGCCGCGAGCGTGAACGGTGCTCCTGCGAAGCCGATGAGCGGGGTTTCACCGAGTTCGGCGACGGTGAGCGCGACGGCGTCGCGGACCGGGGCGAGGGTCTCATCGAGCACCGACGGGTCAAGCGCGACGAGTTCGTCGACATCGGCGGCGGTGCGTACGGCCTTGCCGAGCACGGGGCCCTTGCCGGGAACGATGTCGACCTCGACACCGACCTGCTTGAGCGGGACGACGATGTCGCTGAAGAAGATGCCCGCGTCGACGCCGTGGCGGCGGACGGGCTGAAGGGTGATCTCGCTCGCGAGTTCGGGGTTGAGGCAGGCGTCGAGCATTGCGGTCCCGACGCGCAGGTCCCGGTACTCGGGCAGCGAGCGGCCTGCCTGCCGCATGAACCACACGGGAGTGGTGTCTGGGCGTTCGCCCCGGTAGGCGGTGATCAGCCGCGACGACGAGGTGAGTCCCGCTTCGAGCGGGTGGTTCTGAGAAAGCTGCACTCTGCAATCCTCTCAAATTGCGAGGGCACCGGAGACTTTTGCACAAATGCTCACAGCCGAACCGCTACCCTCGACACGGAGCAGCTCCAGCACAGTCGAGAGAGAGATCTGGGTACCGCCGGGTGGAGACAGTTGAGGAACGCAGGACTGGCCTCCGGACGCATGCACTCACGGCTCGAGTGAAGCGACGAGAAGTCCGGGCGTTCTATCGCTCGTTCGCCGCACAGCATCCGTCAGTCCGAAACCCCATCGAGGTCGTACGGCGCATCATGCTGCCGCTCGGCGCCCTCGCCTTCCCGATCGGGCTGCTTGCCCTGTCCTTCGGGATCAGCGAGGAGATCGAAGAGGCAAATCCCGACATGGTGAGCGAGCTCGTCGCGATGTTCGCCATCTTCGGGTTGTTTCTCTATGGCGGAGTGCTGCTCTGCTGGGCCAGTGTTCGGCACCGGGCGCAGCGCGGAACTCCGGAGCGGCACTACCGCCTCGCGCAGTTCGGGTTCGAGAACGGAATGGCCTACCTCCCCGGCCCTCTTCCCGGCACTCACCTGACGCCGTGGAAAGAGCGGGGGCAGCTCATACTGACGCGCGTGATGCGGCCGGTTTCTCCGCGAGCGGTCGAGTTCGCGAACTACGTCCTCGCCACCGAGACCAGCGGCAGCCGCAACTCCGGGTTCGGCGGCGTCGTCTCAATGAAGCTTCCGAACAGCCTTCCCCACATCCTGCTTGTGGCGAAGAATGACCGTCGCGTCCTGCCATACGCGGTTCCCGCACGCGCGCAGGTGCTTTCGCTCGAGGGCAATTTCGACGATCACTTCACGCTGTACTGTCCAGAGGGCTATGAGCAGGACGCCCTCTACCTGTTTACCCCCGACGTCATGGCCGAACTCATCGATCGGGTGAACAGCTTCGACGTCGAGATCATCGACGACTGGCTCTTCCTCGAGTCGAGCCGCGACGTGGTCACCCTGGATCCCGAGACCTGGCACAAGGTTGTCACCGCGACGGCCGCCATCACCGCGAAGATCGACCGCTGGGCACAGTGGCGCGACGACCGGCTGTCAGCGGGATCTCTCCCCAGGGGCGGCGACGGGCAAGCGACGATGCTTCCGGGCGGAAAACAAGTGGCTCCACGCGGCCGTCGACTGAAAATGGTCGCAGGCAACGGCGCAATCGTGACCGGCATTTTCGTCGCCGCCTACGTCGCCGCGGTTTTCATCGCCAACTCTCTCCCCTGAGCCTTGCCGCCGCTCCCCGACACCCGGACCGAGCCGCGCCGCGATCGCCACAGACCCACGGAGCTCCTGAGAATGAACACACGCGACGAGACCCGCACCGGCCTGCGCACTGACGCACTCACAACCGAAACCAAGCGGCGACAGGTGCGGAGGTTCTACCGGGCGTTCGCGGAACAGCATCCGCGCGTGAAGCAACCAGCGATGACGGTGCGGCTCGTGATGCTGTACATCGGCGGGGCTGCCGCATCGCTCGGCGCACTCGCCATGGCGCTCGGTGCCCTGGCGGAACTGGCCGCGCAGGCAAGCGACGCGGGAGAAGGCGTCGGGATGCTGGCCATCTGTGGCCTCTTTGTCGTGGCAGCGTTCACGCTGCTGCGGGCGGGATCGCGCCTCGCCGCACGGCACGGCACGGCGACGCGGCACTATCGGTTCTCGCGGTTCGCCGCTGACAACGGTATGACCTACGAACCGGGTCCGATGAAGGGCAGCCATGTGGCGCCCCTGGCCGCCCGGGGCAAACTCACACTCACCCGGCTGATGAGGCCGCCCAGCGAACGCTCGATCGAGTTCGCGAACTACGAACTCGAGATCGGCGCGAAACGCGACCGCGCTCTGCAGTTCGGGGGCTTCTGCGCTCTCAGGCTGCCGGCCCCGCTTCCTCACATCGTCTTGCGGGCACAAGCGGGCGGGCGCTCCCTCGCCACCACAACTCCCCACCGCGCACAGGCACTCTCCCTCGAGGGCGACTTCGACGAGCATTTCACGCTGTATTGCCCGGAGGGATATGAACAGGACGCCCTCTACCTCTTCACTCCCGACGTCATGGCCGAACTCATTGACCGGGCTCACGGCTTCGACGTCGAGATCGTGGACGACTGGCTTTTCCTCGAATCGAGCCGGGACGTTGTGACACTCGACCCGGGCACCTGGCACAACGTCGTCGCGGCAACAACGGCCGTCACCGCGGCCATCGACCGGTGGGGCAGGTGGCGTGACAGCCGCGACGAATCCGGCGCATCACCGCGGCGGGCAACGCTTCCGGCCGCCGGCGCACACGACCAGCCCGCCCGCCAGCACCAGGCCCCGTCATTGGCCGGCGAACCCCGCGTCGCTCCCGGCGGCAGGCGGCTGCGCATGACGGCGGGCAGTGGCGCGATTCTCAGCACGATTCTCGTCGTCACCTATGTCGTCGTCGTCGCAATCGCCAACAACGCGGGCTGACCGCGCTCGCGAACCAGGACAGACCGAACGCTCAGAATTGACGGGGTATCCTTGGGGGGTGCTCATGTGTCTGACGGCGAGTCACAAAAACGCCTCCTTCGATCTGCTCGAGCGACTCTCTACGGGCGCCGAGACGGTTGGCGAACGCATCCTCAACCACTCCGAGTGCGTCGCCGGTGCGATCGTCATCGCCACCTGCAACCGGTTCGAGGCCTACATCGACCTCGATGAGCCGGTTACGGCCGGCGCGCAGGTTGCCCTTCAGGCAGCGACGGATGCCGTCAGTGCGGCCACAGGGATCGCCACGGACACCCTGCTCCAGACCTGGCACACGCACACGGACGAGGAAGCCGCTCGCCACCTTTTCGCCGTCTCAGCCGGCCTTGAATCCGTCGTCGTCGGCGAGGGCGAGATCGCCGGTCAGGTGCGCCGGTCCCTTCAGCTCGCCCGCGAATCAGGGACGACCACGAGCGACCTCGAACGACTCTTCCAGCGCGCCTCCCAAACGTCGCGCGGCGTCAAGAACAACACACCGCTCGGCCGTGCGGGTCGCTCGATCGTGCGGCTCGGCCTCGATCTCGCCGAGAGCCGCATCACCGACTGGTCAGCGGTCAGGGTTCTGCTCATCGGCACCGGCGCATACGCCGGTGCCAGCCTCGCCGCACTCCGCGACCGCGGTGTCACCGACGTCGCCGTGTACTCCCCGTCAGGCCGAGCGGCGAAGTTCGCTGCCGGCCATGACATCCGGCCCGTCGACGCTGATATGTTCCCGCGGGAGGCCGCAGAGGCGACCATCATCGTGACGTGCACAACGGCATCCGGCTTTGTGGTCGATGCCGAGGTCATTGCCGCTGGGCGTCGCGACCTCGAGGCGGCGCTGCCCGCCTTCCCGATCGATGGCACGCCCGGCTGCCCCGTCGATCACTCTGCCGGCCAGCTCGTCATCGACCTTGGTCTGCCGCGCAATGTGGACCCTGACGTCGCCACCCTCGCCGGTGTCGACCTGCTCGACCTCGAGACCATCCGCATCCACGCCCCGCTCGAAGAGCTTCAGGCGACAGACCATGCACGGCAGATCGTCAACAAGGCAGCACGCAAGTTCGCTTCGGTCACCGACGAGCAAAGCCTCGCGCCCGCTGTCGTTGCTCTCCGGTCTCGCGCATCTGAAGTGCTCGAGCAGGAGATCGCCCGGGTTGCCCCACGCGATTCCGACGGGAGCGTTGAGCGCGCGCTGCGCCACATGATGGGCCGCCTTTTGCACACGCCGACGGTTCGGGCACGGGAACATGCCAGGGCCGGTGACCACGACCGTTACGTCGAGGCTCTCGACACACTGTTCGGCATCACGCTCGACGAGGAAGCGGCATCCGCCCCTGATCTTCCCGCGCCGACCGCCGAAACAGCGACCATCACTCGGACGCTCGGAGTCGCTGGCGACCTCGACGACGACCTCGAGCTGGACGCCGAAGCCTCCTAGACCGCCGCCGGCCCCCCTGGCACGAAGAAGCCCGCCCCACGAATTCGTGGAGCGGGCAACTTGTCTCCGGCGAATGCCGGATCAGGACGTGCTAGCTATACATGTACGGGTCGTTCAGCACAGCGATGAACGTGATGATGGCGATGATGTAGCCAATGGTCGCGAGTGCGCCGATCACAATTCCGACGATGGCGAGGACCTTGCCCTGCTCGCCGGTCTTCTTGATCTGGTTGAGCGAGATGATTCCGAGAACGATCGAGATGATCGAGAACCCGAGAACCGCGCTGACCAGGGTGATGATCGAGAGAACGTTCCACTTCGCCGGCTGTCCCTGCGGTGCTCCGTACTGAGCCTGAGGGGCTGAGTACTGGGGCGCCTGCTGAGCGTAAGGCTGATTGGAGCCAGCGTTGGGCACTGGCGGGGTGTTGCTGTAGTTGTCGTTCGACATGGTGCTCCTTCGTAAGCCGGATTACAGACTGGCAGCCTGCTGAATGAGAGTCAATTACACGCGCCGGGCGCGCCATGGGGAGAACTCCCCCCTTTCGTGGCACTTCGGAGGGTACGACAACGGCCGCCCCTAAAGCAGAGGCGGCCGTTTGTCACGACGGGAAGCGACCGGGGGTCAGGCGCCCTTGAGCCGCTCAGCGAGGTAGATGAAGAGCTTGTCGATCGACACGCGCTCCTGCGCCATCGTGTCGCGATCACGCACGGTCACCGCGTTGTCTTCGAGCGAGTCGAAGTCGACGGTGACGCAGAACGGGGTTCCCACCTCGTCTTGGCGGCGGTAACGGCGGCCGATGGCACCGGCGTCGTCGAAGTCGATGTTCCACGACTCGCGGAGCTCAGCGGCCACCTTGCGCGCGAGGGGCGAAAGCGCCTCGTTGCGGCTGAGCGGAAGCACGGCCACCTTCACCGGCGCGAGGCGCGGGTCGAGCTTGAGCACGGTGCGCTTGTCGGTGCCGCCCTTCGCGTTCGGCACCTCCTCCTCGTGGTACGCGTCGACGAGGAACGCCATGAGCGAGCGGGTAAGCCCCGCCGCCGGCTCGATGACGTACGGCACCCAGCGCTCGTTCTTGCCCTGGTCGAAGAACGAAAGGTCCTTGCCCGAGTGCTCGGCGTGGGTGGTGAGGTCGAAGTCGGTGCGGTTGGCGACACCCTCGAGCTCGCCCCAGTCACCACCGGTGAAGCCGAACTTGTACTCGATGTCGACGGTGCGCTTCGAGTAGTGCGAGAGCTTCTCCGCCGGGTGCTCGAACAGGCGCAGGTTGTCTGGGTTGATGCCCAGATCGGTGTACCAGTTGAAGCGGTAGTCGATCCAGTACTGGTGCCACTCTTCGTCAGTGCCGGGCTCGACGAAGAACTCGAGTTCCATCTGCTCGAACTCGCGGGTACGGAAGATGAAGTTTCCCGGTGTGATCTCGTTGCGGAAGCTCTTGCCGATCTGGCCGACACCGAACGGCGGTTTGACGCGCGCGGCCTGCAGGACGTTGGCAAAGTTGACGAAGATGCCCTGGGCGGTCTCCGGGCGCAGGTAGTGCATGCCTGACTCGTCCTCGACCGGGCCGAGGTACGTCTTGAGCATCATGTTGAAGTCGCGAGGCGGGGTCCACTCACCGCGGGTGCCACAGTTCGGGCACGCGATTTCGAGCATGCCGGTCTCGGGTGCACGGCCCTTCTTCTCCTCGAATGCCTCGAGGAGGTGGTCTTCACGGAACCGCTTGTGGCAGTTCAGGCACTCGACGAGCGGGTCGGTGAAGACGCCGACGTGGCCGGATGCTTCCCAGACCTTTTTCGGGAGGATGACGCTCGAGTCGAGGCCGACAACGTCGTCGCGACGGGTGACCATGTACTTCCACCACTGGCGCTTGATGTTCTCTTTGAGCTCGACGCCCAGGGGCCCGTAGTCCCAGGCGGATCGCGAGCCTCCGTAGATCTCACCGGCCTGGAAGACGAATCCGCGGTGGCGGGCGAGGGCGATGACTGAGTCGAGACGGCTGGATGCGGCCACTGTGGCTCCTGATGCGAAAGGGGGTACCGTGCCGGCTGCACGGACCATTCAAGCTTAGCCGCGCGTGTCTGGACGCCCGGCCAGAGCGCACGTGCGTGCAACGTTCCCGGCGGCAGGATCGCGCAGCATCCGTCGTCCGGCACAAATGCCGACAATCGCGGCGGAAACCCGACACGTGCGACGGATGACGGTGCCAACCGCGTGCGGCCATCCGTTCATCCGGCGTGAATGTCGACAAACGTCGCACACACCAGGCATCCGCGACGGATGAAGGACCAGAGGCGCAAGCCCACCCGAGGGCACACGCAGCGTCCGTAGACTTGCCGCATGCCAGCACCCCGCGCCCAGGAGTTCCGAACGCGCGAGCGAGTGACGGTGGTCGCCGAGAGCGGACTCCACACAGGGCCGTCGTTCATTCTTCTGCACGGCATCGGCATGGGGAGGCGGTACTGGGGCACCCTCACCGACACTCTCGGCGCCCATGGCCGGGTGTTCGCACTCGACCTCCCGGGATTCGGCGATGCACCCGAACCGGAAACCCCACTCACGATGGCGCAATCGGGCGACCTCATCGCCGAGCTCGTCGAACGCATGCGGCTCGAGCGGGTCGTGCTCGTTGGCCACTCCATGGGTTCGCAGGTCGCCGCCGAAGCTGCCGCGCGGCATCCGGACCTCTTCGAATCACTCGTACTCATCAGCCCGACGGTGAACCCCGACGAACGCCGGGTTTCAACCCAGGCCAGGCGGCTCGCGCAGGACCTGTGGGGAGCGAAACGGCGGGTGCTCGGGTTCGGTGTCGTGTATTACCTCAAGGCCGGGCCGCGCTGGTACACCAAGACGCTCAGGATGATGATGCGGCACGAGGTTGAGAAGATCATGCCGCAGATCCGCGCGAACACCCTGATTGTGCGCGGCAGTGACGACAAGCTGTGCCCGCGCAGCTGGGTTGACCGCATCGTGGCGGCCATCCCGCGTTCGCGCTACGTCGAGGTGCCGGGAACTGGTCATGAGGTGATGATGACGAACGGCAAAGCCGTCGGCGCGCTCATCGCCCGTCACGCGGAAGGGCGAGTGTGAATCTTCTCGAGAAGATTGGGATCTGGGCGGTCGACTATGTCGACGCTGCGCAACTGCACGTCCGTGCGATTGCGGGAGGCTGGCGCGTGCCCGAACATTACGCGCACGGTGAGCCAGGCAAGCCCACGATCGTGCTCATCCCCGGTGTCTACGAGCGCTGGAACTTCCTCAAGCCCATCGCCGATCGGCTGTGGGAAGACGGCTACCCGATCAGCATCGTGCACGGCCTCGGGTACAACCTCCGGCCGATCATCGACACCTCCGACCGGCTGGCCGCCGCGCTCTCGCGTGTACGGGCAAACCCGGCGGGACGCATCATCGTCGCGCACAGCAAGGGCGGACTCGTCGGCAAGCACCTCATGCTGACCCACCGCGAGAGCCTCGGCATTCGCGGACTCGTTGCCGTCTGCACCCCGTTCGCAGGCTCGCGATACGCCAAATACGTGCTCGGCCAAACCCTTCGCGCGTTCTCCCCGACCGACGACACAATCGTGCTGCTCGGCCGCGACTCCAGCGTCAACTCCGAGATCGTCTCCATCTTCGGCCCGTTCGACCCGCACGTGCCCGACGGCAGCGTGCTGGTCGGCGCGACCAACGTCCAGGTCCCGGTGAGCGGCCACTTCCGCATCCTGCACGCGCCGGACACCATCGACGCGGCAGCGGATGCCGTGGGGTTGCTGGCCAACCGACCGGCGGGCCACGGCGAAGATCCCGTTGCGAGCGCCGATGACGCGTTCGGTTCCGATGACGGCACAACCGTTATCGACCACAGCCCTTCCTCCGACGCGGCTCCGGCATCCGTCTCGACACCGACCGAAGCCACCGCCGCCAACGCACCGACCCTCGCTCAGGACCACCCCGACATCCTCGTGTCAGCTGTCGCTCTCGTGCGCGACCGCCGCGTGCTCATGGTGCGCGCACGTGGCCGCGATGTGCTGTACATGCCCGGCGGAAAGATCGACGATGGCGAGACCGCCATGGATGCTGCGGTGCGCGAAGCCAGGGAAGAGGTCGCGGTCGGCCTGGTCCCCGGCACCGTGCACCAGCTCTTCACTGTCGTGACCCAGGCGCACGGCGAACCCGACGGCAGGCAGGTGCGAATGGTCGTGTTTTCGGGTGTTCCTGATGCCGAACCGCGACCGAGCGCCGAGGTCAGCGAGGTGCACTGGGTGACGACGGCAGACGCAGACCGGTGCCCGCCGGCCGGCACCGAGGTGCTCAAGCAGCTCGCTGCGCTCGACCTGATCGACTAGCGGCTCTCGGCCGTTGCGCGGTTGTTTGCCGTGTGGATCTGCTGCTCTTTGATCAGGGGGTAATCAGCGAGCGCGGCTCCATCGAGGTCTTCGTTGTGCATGTCGACCGCGGTGACCTGGCTGTTCTCGTAGGTCGTGTAGTAGTAGATCCCCTTGTCGGTGTTGCAGCACGAAGAGTAGATCGTGATCTCGAACTTCCCGGGGGATACCTCGACGCACCCCCTTTGCTGCGCGACGGATCCGAGGATCTGAAAGAACTGGCTGATCGATTCCGATTCTGAGTCGCCGGAAACCGAGTTCAGTTTCGTGAACGCGGCCTTCACGAAACGTGAAGCGGATGACAGATCTCCGGGGAGACCGATCGCACCCATTCCGCGGCTGTAGACATCGAACTCCAGCTCATCCGAGAACTGCGGCGTTGGTGGGTTCTTCGACAGGTGCATGAAGTTGTTGAGATTGAATAGCTGGATATCGAACGTGGGGTTGTTGGTGAGGACCCCGACCGGGTTGTCGTAGACCTTCAATCCCTCACGCACGCTCTCCACGGTGATGGAGGTCTCTCTGTCAGAGATGATCCAGTGCAAGGGCGACAGCGGGAAGGTCTCGCTGAAGTTGATTTTCACGAGGTTCAGGGTGGCCAGAGCAACTTTGACCTCGGCGACGGTCTCGAACTGCCCCAGGATCCACGGGATGAATTCGAACGGCGTGATGTTCGTCTTGCCTTCAGCCTCCGGCTTGTAGTCGGCGTTCTCCGGGAAGTTGAGCCCAGCCATGCTGAGTCCTTTTTCGTTGGTCGCGTCGTAGTACAGGGGATAGCCATCTGCGATGGTTGCCATCCCGATAATGGCGTGGTGGGTCTGGAGGGTTCCCTCCTTGCGAAATTCGAACGCGAAGTTCCTAGGCGTGACGGTCACCGTCTCGTTGTACGAGAACTCCAGGTCAAGATTGCGGCCGAAGTAGTGATCTCTCGTGGTGTAGTTCGCTCCCGTGCACATACAACTTGCCTCCGTTACGACGATGCCCAACCTGCGTGGTGGTGCGGGGTTGGATTGGTGAGGCGAGGTTAGGCCGCTAAGCGCCACCACGATGAGTGCCAGAGGTCCTGAGCGCGGGACCTGTGGCACTCACGACAGTCCGGGCTATCGCGCCGAGCTGTCCGGTTCGGGACGCGCGGCGTCGCCCAGCTCCTCGAAGAGCGTGACCTGCAGCCCCGCAGGCGCATCGAGACGCGAGTTGAGTGAGTTCCACGGCGTCTTCGTCGGCGGCGCGACCAGCTCAGCACCGTGCACGGTGAGATGCGTCGTCTGCTCGTCGGCATCCGTCACCTCGAAGGCAACCCGAAGCCGGGGCGCGACCTGCCTGCCGACTTCAACCTCGTCGATCATGCGCTTCTGGGCGGGGTTCGCGAGCTCGAGCGTGGCACGACCGGCGTCGAGAATCATCACCCTGGCGTCACCGTCGCCCTCGAACGCCGCCTCCTCGGGGAGGCCGAGTGCATCCCTGTAGAACGCAACGGCCGCGTCGAAGTCCTCGGCTTCGACGACGAGCCTCATCTGCAGAACCTTGCCCATGGTGTCTCCTCTGTGTGTTGTGAGGGTGTAACCGCGGAGCGGGGCGCGCCCTTCCCGGCGGTCGCTACGCCTGCCCGGGGCTGCGGCCAGGCCACAGGTCGGCCTCGAGACCCTGCTCGAGTCTGGCCACCGTATAGAGATCGGGCCAGGTCCTCCCCTGCAGGATCGCCAGGATGGTGCTGTGATCCACGCCGGCGGCCTCTGCAGCGGCGCGGAGACTCCGATTGTCGATGGCAGCGCGAAGGTTCAGAGCCAGCTGTCGTGCGACCTCGCCGACCGGATCGGCGGATGGTGAGTCGGGCCACCCCTCGGCGAGTTCTCTCGGTGACGGGCGCGATGGTCGAGGCATATGTCGAGGGTAGATGACGCTCGATTCACACGCACTCGAACTAGTGCACGTACTCCACGAGGTCGAGCCCGATGGTGTGCATCGCATCGAGCACCGCGAGCCGCGGCGGGAGTCCTGAATCCGTGAAAGACGCTGACACCGCGTACGCAACACCGGCCCGCGGTCCCCGCACGGCTCCGACGTCGGTGCGCACACCCACATCGGTGCCGGTCTTGTTGAAGATGTGGATGCCGTGGTCGCCACCGCGATGGGCGAGCGGGTCGAGGCCGAACGCCGACGCGACCATCGAGAGGTCGGTGTTGAGCGAGAGCCAGTTGGCCACGCGCTGGCTCGTCACCTGGTCGACGACCTCGCCGCGGGCAAGCGCGGAGAACAGCCAGGCGAGTTCCTTCATGGAGCCGACGGAGAGGTGGGGTGCGTCATCGGGTCCGCGACTGTCGCGCACCTTGTCGAGGAGCGCGAGACGCTTGAGGCCAATGGACTCGGCGCGTTGACGCACGGCATCGAGGCCGACGAGGCGAAGAAGCACATTTGTGGCGAGGTTGTCGCTCGTGGCGGCGACGAGGGCAGCGAGGTCGGCGACCGGAAACGACGGCGCCTGGAGGTGCTGCCACAGGCCAGAGTCTCCAACCGAGTCGTCTGACTCGCGGTCGAGAATGGTCAGCGCTGCGAAGTCGTCATCGGAGAGCCTCGCGGCGACGTCGATCAACAGCAGGACCTTGCCAATCGATGCCGTCGGCATCACGACGTAGTCGTCGACGCTCAGGAGCTCAGCACCACTGGCGAGGTCGGTGACCCGAGCCGACACCTGGACACCGTTCCTGGCGAGGTACCCGAGCGCTTTGAAGCTGCGGGTGAACGTGTCGCTCGGCTCTGCCGAGCTGTGCTTCGCCCGCCGCCGATCCCGCGCGCGCAGCCTGTCGTGAGACTTCGGCGCTTGGGGGGTCGGCGATACCACGGTTCTCCATCACAAGGGTCGACGCGTCCGTGACCACTCTCTCCCTGGGTCCCGGACAGTGCATCGACGTCGATATCGGTCGAGTGCTGCTATGCAAACCCGCCTGACGAGCGGTTCGACCGCTACAACGGTACCTCAATTGCATCGGCGGTGGCGGAAAAACTGAGCCTCACCCGTCAGCCTCCCCACCGCGAGAACACCACTTCCGGTCGAGAACATCGCGCGGAACTGATGTGCTCGACCGGAACTGATGCTTTCGGTAACGGATGCCGTGGGCCGGGCGCCGGCGCGCAGCTACCAGATCGTGACGCGATCACCCTCGTCAAGCCACAGTGCGTCGGACGGCGTCACACCGAACGTCTCGTAGAACTCGTCGATGTTGCGCACGATCTGGTTGCAGCGGAACTCGTTCGGCGAGTGCGGGTCGATGGCGATCAGGCGGATCGCCTCGGCGTCACGGCTCTTCTGCTGCCAGGCCTGCGCCCAGGAGAGGAAGAACCGCTCGGCACCGGTCAGCCCGTCGATCACCGGGGGCTCCTGGCCACCGAGCGAGAGCAGGTACGCCTTCCACGCGATCGACAGGCCCCCGAGGTCGCCGATGTTCTCACCGATGGTGAGCGCACCGTTGACGTGGTGGTCGGGAATCTGCGCGGGCGCGAGTGCATTGAACTGCTCGATGAGGGATGCCGTCCGCTGCTCGAACGCGGATCGATCCGCTTCGGTCCACCAGTCGGTGAGTCGGCCGTCGCCGTCGTACTTCGAGCCCTGGTCGTCGAAGCCGTGACCGATCTCGTGGCCGATAACCGCACCGATCGCACCGTAATTGGCCGCGGCATCCCGCTTCTCGTCGAAGAACGGGTACTGCAGGATGGCGGCGGGGAACACAATCTCGTTGAAACCCGGGTTGTAGTACGCGTTGATCGTCTGCGGGGTCATGAACCACTCGTCGCGGTCGAGCGGCTTGCCGATCTTGCCGAGTTCGCGATCGAACTCGAACTGGCTGGCCCTGCGCACGTTGCCGAGGAGGTCGCGCTTGTCGACGGTGAGCGTGGAGTAGTCACGCCACTTCACCGGGAATCCGATCTTCGGCGTGAACTTGTCGAGCTTCTCGAGGGCACGGGCGCGGGTGGCCTCGCTCATCCAGTCGAGGGTCGAGATCGACTCGCGGTACGCCTCGACGAGGTAGTCGACGAGCACGTCCATCTGTTGCTTGGCCTGTGGCGGGAAGAATCGCTCGACGTAAATCTTGCCGACGGCCTCACCCATGACGCCCTCCACCAGCGAGACGCCACGCTTCCAGCGTTCCCGAAGCTCGGGCGTGCCCGAGAGGGTGCGGCCGTAGAAGTCGAAGTTCTCGTCGACGAACTCGCCGGACAGATAGGGCGCTGCGCCGTGGACGACCTTCCAGGCGAGCCAGTCCTTCCAGGCCTCGAGGCGTGAGGGCACGAGGAGCGGCGCGAGCTCCTCGAAGAAGCTCGGTTCACGAACCACGACCTCGTCGAGCGCGTGCTCGGGGGCACCGAGCGCGGTGCGCCAGGTCTCGAGGATGCCGGCGGCCGAGCGTGCGACGTCACGTTCATCGCTGACGTCGACGGCGGTCCCCGCGAACAGGGCAGCGGCATCCGCCCACGAATACAGGTTGTAGGTCGCCTCGCTGTCGCGGGTGCGCACGTTGTCCCAGTGCGCGGCCGCGATGCTGGTCTCAAGCTCGAAGACCCGCTGCGCACGCACGTCGGCTGCGGTGAACTCCTCCCCATCGGCGATGCCGTCAGCGGCGAGCTGGAACATGCGCTGGACGTGTCCGAGATAGGCCTCGCGCACCGACGCAAAGGAGTCCTCGCGGTAGTAGCTCTCGTCAGGCAGTGAGATACCGCCCTGCTCGATGAGCACGAGGTACCGCTCGGGGTTACCCGGGTCGTTGTCGACGTAGAGCTGGAAGAACCCGCTGACCCCAACGCGCTCGAATGCGGCAACAGCCGTCACGAATTCCTCGATCGTCTCGATGGAGTCGATGGAGGCGAGCTGCTCGGCGATCGGCGCTGCACCGAGCGCCTCGATGAGCTCGTCGTCCATGAAGCTCGCGTAGAGGTCGCCGACCTTGCGCTGCTCGACGGCCGTCTCACCCGTCGTCTCGGTGGCGCCCTGCGCCTCGAGGATGATGTCCTTCACCGCTTTCTCGGCCTCTTCGGCGAGCTGGTGGAACGACCCCCAGCGGGCCTTGTCTGCCGGAATCTCGGTGCGGTCGAGCCACTTGCCGTTGACGTGGCGGTAGAGGTCGTCCTGCGGACGCACCTCCGGGTCGAGTTCGTCGAGTGCGATGCCGGAGTGGAGCGCTGCGTCAGTCATGGTTCCACCCTAGTTCCGCTGCCCGCCGTTCAGACAGGGATGGATTCACCGCGTCGCGCGACCGCGGATGCCGACGGCCGGGCAGGCGCATTTCCACCGGTTCAGGATGCGGCCGGTTCCACCTCGAACGTCCGGGCGAATCCGACGACGAGTTCCCGGTAGGAGCGCTCGTGGTCGCGGCCATTCTCCTGCGCACTCGAGTGCCACCGCTCGCAGAGTGCGATGATCGCCTCGACGATCGTCGTGGCATCCCACGCGGTCGTCACCAGGCCGGCGTCCTGCAGGCGGGCAACCACCGAAATCGGAGTCTGACCATTCGCGCGGGTTCCCATCAGGCGGAAGAACTCCTCTTCACGTTCGAGCCGCGCCCAGATCATCGTGCGGGTGCTGTCGGGGTTCTGCGTGACGAAGTCAAACACCGCTGTCGCAAATGTGGCCAGGTCGGCGGGCGAACCGATCGCAGCGACGAGGTCGTCGGCGGCATCCTCAACGACAGCATCGAAGAGACCCTGCTTGTCTGTGTAGTACGCGTAGATGCGCTGCACATTCGCGCCCGCCAGTTTGGCGATGCGATCGACCCGTGCGCCCGCGAGCCCGTGCGCCGCGAATTCACGCCGCGCGGCGTCGAGAATCACAGCTTTGGTGCGAACGGATGCCACGGTCATGCAATCATAATAGAGCTAAAAGCAAATACTTATTTGGAAAAGGTTTCTGTGTCACTTCAGTCCGAAGCTCCGCTCTCGAACAAACGCCGCTGGTGGGTCCTCGCCATCGTTGCCCTCACCCAGCTGGTGGTCGTCCTCGACGGGACCATCGTCAACATCGCCCTGCCAGAGGCGCAGGCCGACCTCGGCCTCACCGACGTCGAACGCCAGTGGGTCGTCACGGCGTACGCTCTCGCCTTCGGTGCCCTGCTCCTTCTGGGCGGCCGCATCGCCGACTACTGGGGGCGCAAGCGCTCCTTCATCGTCGGCATGATCGGCTTCGGCATCGCCAGCGCATACGGCGGACTGATCGGCACCGGTGTCGAACTCATTGTCGCCCGCGGCCTCCAGGGAGTTTTCGCCGCGCTCATGGCGCCAGCGGCCCTCGCCATCCTCACGACCACCTTCCCCTCCGGCCGTGAACGCAACACGGCATTCGCCGTCTTCGGTTCCGTCGCTGGCGCCGGTGCCGCTGTCGGGCTCGTGCTCGGCGGTGTGCTCACCGAGTTCTTCAGCTGGCGCTGGTGCCTGCTCGTCAACGTCCCGGTGGTTCTCATCGCGATGGTCGCGGCAATCTACCTCCTCCGCGAAAGCAAGGCCGAGGGCGACAATAAGTACGACTTCCTCGGCACGGTGCTGGTCGCCCTGGGTCTTGGCTCCCTCGTCTACGGCTTCACCCTCGCCGAACACGGCTGGGGCTCACTCAGCGCGTGGGCCTTCCTCGGCGCCGGCGCCGTGCTTCTGGCGCTGTTCTTCTACTCCCAGGCGAGAGTCGCCCAGCCTCTGCTTCCTCTCCGCGTCATCGCGAACCGGGTACGTGGGGGCTCACTGCTTCTTCAGATGGTCTCGGGCAGCGTCATGATCGGCATGATGCTCTACCTCACGTTCCACCTGCAGATCGTGCTCGGCTTCTCGCCGCTTCTCGCCGGTCTCGCCTCGCTCCCGATGACCATCGTGATCAGCATCGTCGCACCGATCGCCACGATGCTGCTGCCCCGGATCGGTCCGAAGGTCCTCATGGTCGTCGGCCCGCTCATTTCCGCAGCGGGAATGGTCTGGCTCAGCGGGCTCAGCTCGACGGGCAACTACTGGACCGAGATCCTCCCGGGACTCGTGCTGCTCGGCGTCGGAATGGCCATGCTCTTCGTGCCGATGCAGAACCTCGCCCTGCTCGGCGTCGAACCCCACGACGCGGGTGCGGCGAGTGCGGCCAACACCGCCGCCATGCAGATCGGCGGATCGATCGGACTCGGCATTTACACGGCGCTGTACACGGCGGGCAGTGCGACAGGCACCGGTCTCGACGCCTTCGTCTCGGGATACTCGGCGGTCTTCATCGGCACAGCGGTTGCCCTCGTGATCGGCTCGATCATCGCCGCCACGTTCATCCGCGGATCCAAGGAAGAACTGATGCCGATGAGCACCACTCCGGAGAAGGCACTCCACCTGGGCTGAATGGCTGCGGCTACGGCTACGACTACGACTACGACTACGACTACGAGAAAAGCGGGAGGGGTTCGCCCCTCCCGCTTTTCTGTTTCGTCGTCGCGGTATTGCCGTCGCGATTAGTTAGTAACCGGCGCGGTCAGTCGTCGTCGCGGTCATCGTCGTAGTCGGGGCCGTCGCGGTCGAGTGTGCCGATCGGCACACCCTCACCGTTGAGGAACGCCAGTTCGTCGTCGTCATCCGGCTCTACGACCGCTGTGGCCGCTGCGCTCAGCCAGGTGTTGACGCCTGCGCACTCCACGAGGGTCGTGGCGAGTTCAGAGAACACCACTGCCTCGTCTTCGATCGTCCAGGTCCCCGCGAGGTCGTTGCATCCGTCGCTGCCTGTGACAGTTCCGTCCTCGGCAAATTCGAGGTACGGGTCATCGGCGTCATCGGGATCGCCCCACGTCCCGACAACAAATTCTTCGGTGAGGGTGGGTATGCGCCCGCTGTCCTTGGGGCTACCGCTCTCCTTGGGGCTACCGGTATCCCGGGTGCCGCCACCGCCACCGCCGTCGCGCGGCGGTCCTCCGTTGTCCGGGCCCCCTCCGCACCCCGTCAACGCGAGCGCGAGCGCAAAGACCGCGACGATCGCAGACATGCCTCTGCTGTTGTGAGTCTGACTGATCATGACACCCCTCCAATAGCCAATGCACGTGCTTGCACCGGGTTGATTATGGCGAGGTTAAGCCGGGTTAACGGGGGCCAACCAGAGTCGTCCGGCCCCGCTGGGAGCCGAACAAGAGGACAGTGCGGACAAAAACAAGGAAAGTCTCTACCGTCGGTCTCCCCTCCTTGCTACACCTAGCCCGATGAGGCGATACACGACGAAACGACTTGCAGGAATGGCGATTGTGGCCGGAACGGTTGGCGTTCTGGCGGCCGCCACTGTTCTTGCTGCGGGGTCTCTGCCCGCTGAGGGAGCGACCGTCACGGTCGGACCCGTCAACCCTGTCACCGTGACGGTGAGCGGGCATCCGGCGAATAGCGGTTTCACCGTGTTTGTTGAAGGCGACGTTGCTTTGAACGCCGACGAGACCGAAGGGACAGTCGCCGCGGGCGGTGATCTGAGCTTCGGCGCTAGCTATTCAATCGCCGGTGCCGGTCTATTTCCCAACACCTTCACAGCACCCGGTGACACTCAACCGACGTACCTCTATGTCGGAGGAGGGGTCGACTTCGCAGCGAGTGGCTCCAACGTGCTCAGGGTGCTCAACAACGGCTTCACGAAGATTGCCGACGCATCGACATATTTGGCCCTGGACCGCGACAACAACAACGCGACGGTCAACTACAACATTGTGCAGCCCGGAGCAGCATACGGTTCCGTTCCCCGAATCGAGGGAACGATCACCGAAACGCCGACCCAGGTTTCCACGGCAGTCGGCACTGACCTGATCGACATTCCGGGAGCGTTCACCGCATATCGTGGGCTCACCACTCAACTCGCCCAATGCACCCCGAACGCCACACTGACCGATGACGCGGGCACGCCCCTCACCTCGCCCATCGCTCCGGGGACCCGGGGTCACCTCTCGCTTACTCCCGGCGTGACGAACGTACTGAACATCCCGGCATCCGATCTCGAAGCGCTGAGCGAACTCGTTCTCGACTCACAGCCCGCCGAAGATACTCCCTTGCTTGTGAACATCAGCGGGCAAACGTTCAATGGCTCCATTCCGAATCTGCCGGGTGCGACTTCGGCCCAGGCACCGTACATCCTGTGGAACTTCCCAGAGGCGACGTCTGTGACCGTCGCCGGCGGCGACAGCCTTGAAGGCACGATTTACGCTCCAACCGCCAACCTGAGCTGGCAAGTCACGCAGAACATCGAAGGAAACGTGATCGCGGCGCAGTTCACGCACGGCACGCCAGCCATTCCGGGCGGGGCACCGAGGGAAGTGCACAGCTTCCCGTTCAATGCCGAACTCACGTGCACCTACGAGGACGGGTCGACGCCGACGCCAACCCCCACGGACACACCAACACCGACGCCAACCCCCACGGACACACCAACGCCAACGCCGACACCCACAGACACGCCAACCCCAACTCCAACAGTCACGCCGGACCCGACTCCCACTCCGACGGAGACCGCAACCGCACCCGCGCCAGGTCCCGGCTCGGATCCGACACCGGATTCTCAGACGGGAACATCGTGGGGAGATGACGGCGACCGGTTGCCCGACACCGGAGGGGATGTTTCCCTCGCAGCGACACTCACCGGCATTGCGACTGCTGCCGCAGTGGGCGGCGCGCTCCTTCTTGTCGGACGGCGTCGCACGAGCAAGGGCTGAGAACGGGTCGGGTCCCTCCGGACCTGGCGGACAGCGTGATGTGTCAGTGGCACCAGGACCGCCCAGCGCCGGGCCGTGCTTAGCTCACGAGACAGAACGGGTGACCGGCCGGGTCGAGGAAGACGCGGAAATCGTCTTCGCGGTAGCCGGCGTCACGGGCACCGATCGCGAGTACTTGTGCCTCCCCTGCGTCAAGGTCGTCGACACGAATGTCGAAGTGTGACTGCTGCGGGACCACCTGTCCCGGCCACTGCGGCGGCGTGTAATCGTCGACCTGCTGGAAGGCGACCCTGATTCCGCCGCCGGTCTTCTGCAGGGCTACCCAGTCGTCCTCGTTGATGATGCGCTCCATGCCAAGGAGCTGCTCATAGAACGAGGCAAGGGAGTCGGGGTCAGGGCAGTCGAGCACGACGCTTCGAAGTTCACCAATCATGTCCGTGAGGATACGACGAGAGTTCGGGCAGCGAAAGCCCTCCCGTTGCCCCGCCCTGCCCTGCCCTGCCCTGCCCTGCCCTGCTCGGCCACAAACGGTCGCTCGACGAGCTGCTTGGCGACAACCGGTCGCTCGACCGCCCGAAACCTGACCTTTTCCGGCCGAGCAAACCCCGTCCGTGCGATCGCGCTACTCGTCAGCTGTCCGCGACGAGGCAGAACGGGTGGCCTGCCGGGTCGAGGAAGACCCGGAAGTCGTCTTCGCGGTAGCCAGTGTCGGTGGCCCCGATGGCGAGCACGCGCTGCTCGGCGGTGGCCATGTCGTCGACGGTCACATCAATGTGCAACTGCTGCGGGACGAGCTGGCCGGGCCACTTCGGCGGGTTGTAGTCCTCGATCTGCTGGAATGACACCCGCGGGCCGCCCTCGGGTTTCTGCAGGGCAACCCAGTCGTCACGGTCGATGATGCGCTCCATACCGAGCAGCTCCTCGTAGAAGGACGCCAGGGAACGGGCGTCAGGGCAGTCGAGCACGACGCTGCGAAATTCTCCGATCATGTCGGCGAGGATACGACGAGGGGCCGGGGAGCGGAAGCCCCGGCTGTTCGACATGCAGGTGCCGCGCAGTCGCACGGTTCCGTTCGCGCCGCGAACCCATCCAATCGCCCCTACGGCGAGGAAACGGTCCGAACCACCTTCGCCGGTGAGCCGACAACGACGGCGTCATCAGGCACGTCGCGGGTCACGACGGATGCTGCTCCGACGACGGCGTTGTCGCCGATGGTGACACCCGGAAGGACCGTGACGTTGGCGCCGATCCAGACATTGCGTCCGATTCGAATGGGCGACGGACGCAAGTCCGCTCGACGAGCCGGGTCGAGGTCGTGGTTGAGCGTGGCGAATACCGCGTTGTGGCCGATCAGGCAGTCGTCACCAATGGTGATTCCTCCCTGGTCCTGGAAACGGCATCCGCTGTTGATGAAAATCCTGTCCCCCAGCCTGATGTTCTTGCCGAAGTCGGAGGAGAAAGGCGGAAAGACCGTCACGCCCGCGGCTATCGGCCGGCCGGTCAGGACCGAGAGCAAAGCCCGAACCTGTTCAGGCTCGTGATAGCCACCGTTGAGCTCAGCGGTGATGCGCAGCGCTTCCTGGCTGACATCGTGCATCACCCGATGCAGCGGAGAATTGCCGGCGATGGTTTCACCGGAGTTCAGTGCACGGAGCAGGTCGTCGAGATCCATGATGGGCACCTTTCCTCGGCTGGTCCAGGGAGCCAGCCGTTGCTGCCAGACTACGTCGGCGGAATGAGCACGGGGCAATAAACAGTCGTTCGTTGCGCTGCTCGGACACACACGGTCGCTCGATCACCCGAAGTTGAACCCTATCTGTCCGAGCAACGCACAACGGCGCCGACAACAACCCTTTCTGGCCGAGCAAGGACCCACCAGGACAGCGAACCCCCGCCCGGTCTCCCGTAGGCTCGAAAAGTGAAAACGGTTGACCGCGACATCCTGCGCCTCGCCGTCCCGGCGCTCGGCGCCCTCGTGGCCGAACCGCTCTTCCTCCTCGCAGACTCCGCAATGATCGGCCACCTCGGCGTGACACCACTCGCGGGCCTCGGCCTCGCGAGCGCCGTACTGCAGACCATCATCGGCCTCATGGTGTTCCTCGCCTACGCGACGACCCCCGCCGTTGCCCGCCGTCTCGGCGCGGGCGACGAGCGCGGCGCGGTGTCCGTCGGCATCGACGGGCTGTGGCTCTCGCTCGGCCTCGGCGCGGCACTCGGTCTCGCCGGAGTGGCCGCGACCCCCATCCTCCTCTCGGCGTTCGGTGCGTCGGCGGATGTCACGCAGCAGGCATCCGTCTATCTCTCGATTTCGATGGCCGGGATCCCGGCGATGCTCCTCGTCTTCGCGGCAACGGGACTGCTCCGCGGCCTGCAGGACACGAGGACCCCGCTTTACGTCGCCGGCATCGGCTTCGCCGCGAACATCGCGCTCAACTTCGTCTTCATCTACCTGCTCGGCCTCGGCATCGCCGGCTCGGCGATCGGCACCGTCGTCGCGCAGTGGGGCATGGCGTCCGTCTACCTCGTCGTTGTGCTGAGCCACGCCCGCCGCACCGGCGCCAGCATCCGGCCGCACCGCGAGGGCATCTCGGGCTCGGCGATGTCCGGGGGCTGGCTGTTCGTGCGCACCGCGAGCCTCCGCGCCGCGATCCTGCTGGCCACCTTCGTCGCGACGGGACTCGGCACCAGGGAGCTCGCGGGTTTCCAGGTGGTCATGACGATGTTCACCCTTACTGCCTTCGTGCTCGACGCCCTCGCGATCGCCGCGCAGGCGCTCATCGGCAAGGGACTCGGTGCTGCCGACACCACAGGGGTGCGCGCAGTTCTCAGCCGCTGCCTGACCTGGGGCGTCGGATCGGGGATCGTGCTCGGTCTCGTCATCATCGCCACGTCCGGCGTCACCGGCCTGCTCTTCACGAGCGACCCCGACCTCGCGGCGCTGCTCGTGCCGAGCCTGATCGTGCTCGGCATCAGCGCCCCGCTCGCCGGATTCGTCTTCGTGCTCGACGGCGTGCTGATCGGCGCCGGCGACGCGCGTTACCTCGCGCTCACCGGCATCCTGAACCTCGCCTGTTTCGTTCCGCTGGCACTCTGGGTTCAGCTCTCGGCACCGACGGATGCCGCTGGCCTGGCGTTCCTGACGGCCGCGTTCACGCTCGGTTACCTCGCGGCGCGCGCACTCACCCTGGGGCTGCGGGCACGCACGACCGCGTGGATGCGCACCGGCGTCTGAGCTGCAGCCGCGGACCGCCGGCGCTTGATCCGGGTCGCAGTGCGCTGCCCACGGTGCCAGACTCGTCGCATGGCATCCCGCATCGTCGTTGCTCACGGTTACAACGCCGCTCCTGACCGGCACTGGTTCCCGTGGCTGGTCGAACAGTTCGAACCCGGCGTTGTGAGAGTTGCCACACTGCCGAACCCAACGTCCCCTGAACCGGAACCCTGGGTGAACGCCCTCGCGGCGACGGTCGGCCGGGTCGACGACGAGACGATCCTCATCGGTCACAGCCTCGGCTGCATCACGACGCTGCGTTACCTCGAACGGATGCCTGGACCGTGGCGGTTGCGCGGCCTCATCCTGGTCGCCGGGTTCGTGTCACCGCTGCCGAACCTGCCGCAGCTCGACGCGTTCACCACCCCTCCCATCGACGTGCACTCCCTGGCAGGAAACATCGAGCACCGCCACGTGTTCGGCTCGGACAACGACACAACTGTCGCTCCGAAGTTCACCGCAGAACTCGCCCGCGAACTCGCCGCACCGCTCACCATCGTCCCCGGGGCTGGTCACTTTGTAGACCGTTTAGGCTGCTTCTCCATACCTGAACTGCTTCCCGTGGTCAACGGGATGATGCATTCGCGGGTGCCCTGACACCATCGAAGAACGGCGCTGAATTCCCGCGCTGTTCCACGATCAAGCAGGAAAGGTCACCATGTCGCCCGACCAGCACACCTTCGAAGATCCAAGCAAGAAGTACGCAGACATCGACACCACCGCACAGTCGCAGGACGGACCAGGCCTCGACGCCGACCTCGACCAGAAGGCCGACCGCGGAGAGAAGAGCTACAAGGGCTCGGGCCGGCTCAAGGGCCGGAAGGCGCTCATCACTGGCGCTGACTCCGGAATCGGTGCGGCCGTCGCCATCGCGTTCGCCCGCGAGGGCGCCGACGTCGCCATCGCCTACCTCCCCGAAGAGGAAGAGGATGCCAAGGGTGTCGTCGCACTCATCGAGGAGGCCGGCCGTACCGCCGTTGCCATCCCCGGCGACCTGACCGACGTCAACTACTGCCGTGAGCTCGTCGAGCGGGCAGTCACCGAACTCGGCGGCCTCGACATCCTCGTGAACAACGCGGCGAAACAGCAGCACGTCGAGGACCTCCTCGATCTCACCGACGAGCAGTTCGACGAGACCTTCAAGACCAACGTCTACGCCACGTTCTGGGTCACCAAGGCAGCGCTCAAGCACATGGGTCCCGGCTCAACGATCATCAACACGTCGTCGATCCAGGCCTACCAGCCGTCCGAGAACCTCGTCGACTACGCGACGACCAAGGCATCGATCAACACGTTCTCGAAGGCGCTGGCCCAGCAGCTCGCGCCCAAGGGCATCCGGGTCAATGTCGTCGCGCCCGGCCCGATCTGGACCCCGCTCCAGACCGCAGGCGGCCAGCCGACAGAGGTACTGCCCGACTTCGGTTCCGACACTCCGCTCGGCCGCCCGGGCCAGCCGGCCGAGCTCGCACCCGCCTTCGTCTTCCTGGCGTCGGGCGAGTCGAGCTACGTCTCGGGTGAAACCCTCCACGTCAACGGCGGGATGCCGACGCCGTAACCACAGACGTGCCGCCCACCAGCCGGTGGGCGGCACGTCTGTATGAGGCAGGCATTCGGTTTCGGAAGCGACAGTGCCCATCGGAGCGACAGTGCCAATCGGAGGAACAGTGCCAGAACAGCAGTCCACCGGGCGGGGAGCGTCAATCGACCGCGCCGGCGCACTCGATCGCCAGAACGGCTACGCCGACCTCCGCGGTTACGCCGGCATTGGCGACGGCCGAACCGTCGCGCTCATCGCCCGCGACGGTGACGTCGACTGGTTGCCGATCCCCGCGCTCGACTCGGTCCCGGTTTTCGCCGCACTGCTCGACGCCGAAGACGGCGGACGGATCAGGCTCTCGCCGGTCGAGCCATTCACGACAACCCGCGCGTATGTCTCTGGGACCAACGTGCTGCAGACGACGTTCGAGACGGCATCCGGTGTCGTCCGCGTCACAGACGCGCTCGTCACCGGTGTGGCGGGCCGACTGCCGTGGACCGAGCTGGCCAGGCGGATCGACGGCGTTCGGGGAACAGTCGCCATGACCTGGTCGGTCGAACCCGGTCGCGCTCTCCGGACCGCGATGCCGTGGGTAGACCAGACCGTGCACGGCCCGGTAATCAGGGTCGACGGAGTGATGCTGTCGGTCACGGGCTTCGAATACGGACCGAACGAGCCTGGCACCCACAGCCTCGACGGAGCGTTCACCACGAGCCAGGGCTCACGCCACCTGTTTGCGGTCTCCGGGACGTCACGCGAACCGGTCCACCCGCCGAACCCGAGGAACGTCGACCGGGGCATCGACCGCACAGTGGAGAACTGGCGGGCATGGTCCCGCGAGTTCTCCTGGGAGGGGCCGTGGTCGGATGCCGTCGAGCGCAGCGCTCTCGCGCTCAAGCTCCTCATTCACAGCCCGACCGGCGCCATCGCCGCCGCGGCGACGACGAGCCTTCCCGAGACGATCAACGGCGGCAAGAACTGGGATTATCGGTTCGCCTGGGTTCGAGACGTGGCCTACACGCTGCAGGCCATGATCCGCTTCGGCCTCCGCGAGGAGAGCCAGGCCGCCGTGTCGTGGATGCTCACCACCATCCGCAAGCACGGCCCAGAGCTCGAGATCTTCTATACCCTCGATGGCCGGATTCCCGATGACATCGTCCACACCCAGGCGCCGGGCTGGCGCGAACTGGGCCCTGTCGTCTGCGGCAACGATGCCAAACACCAATTGCAGCTCGGCCCATACGGTGACCTCTTCGACGTCATGCGCAGCTACGTCGACGCGGGCAATATCCTCGACGCCGAGACCGGGCGATCGCTCGCTGCGGTTGCCGACCAGGCCTGCGACGACTGGCAAAAGCCCGATTCAGGCATCTGGGAACTCGAGGAAGCACGACACTACACAACCTCGAAGCTCGGCTGCTGGCAGGCGCTCTCGAGCGCCGTTCACCTGGCCGGCCTTGGACAAATCCCGGGCGATCCGGCGCGCTGGGAGGGTGAACGCGACAGAATCGCCGAGTGGGTGAACGAGAACTGCTGGTCGGAAGACCGGCAGGCGTACACGATGTATCCCGGCTCCGACGAGCTGGACGCGTCGATCCTGCTCCACGCACCGAGCGGATTCGATCGGGGCGAGCGGATGTCACTGACCATCGACGCGATCACCGCAGAGCTGGGCAGCGGTCCGCTCGTCTACCGGTACTCGGGTATGCGGGAAGAGGAGGCCACCTTCGTCGCGTGCGCCTTCTGGCGCGCGGGGGCGCTGGCCTGCGTCGGCAGGATGGACGAGGCGAAATCCCTCATGGACGAGCTCGTTGAGCTGTCGAACGATGTCGGAATGTACTCCGAGATGATCGAGACCGGCACCCTGGACTTTGCGGGCAACCTGCCGCAAGGGCTCAGTCACCTGTCGCTGATCTATACCGCCATCCTGATCAGCGAGCTCGACGGCTGAGGTTCGTAAGCATCAACCGGTCGGTTGACCTGTGAATCAGCCGAGCCACCACTGTTGCGGGGATGATTACGGCGCGATCCTGTAGTCATGACATTTTCGACGAGCCTGCCACAGGCATCCGCAGAACCGTCGGGCCCGCCCGTCGTCGAGGTTCGGAACCTCGTGAAGCGCTACCCCGCACATACCGCTGTCAACGGCGTCAGCTTCGACATTCAGCGCGGGGAGACCTTTGCCCTGCTCGGACCGAACGGCGCGGGCAAGTCGACCACCATCGAAATTCTCGAGGGATACCGCGACCGAACCAGCGGTGAGGTGCGCGTACTCGGCATCGACCCGCAGAAGGGCGACCTGGCCTGGAAGGCCCAGCTGGGCATCGTGCTGCAGTCGAGTGCTGAGGCAGCACACGTCACGGTGCGTGAACAGGTGGAGCAGTTCGCGGCTTACTACCCGTCGCCGCGGGACGTCGACGAGGTCATCGCTGCCGTGGGCCTCACCGACAAGGCGAAGACCCGCATCGGCAAGCTCTCCGGGGGCCAGCGCCGCCGGGTCGATGTCGCACTCGGTGTCATCGGTCGCCCTCAGCTGCTCTTCCTCGACGAGCCAACGACGGGCTTCGACCCCGAAGCGCGCCGTCACTTCTGGGAGCTGATCAGGTCACTCAAAGCCGAAGGCACCACGATCCTGCTCACCACCCACTACCTCGACGAGGCAGCCCAGCTCGCCGATCGCGTGGCCGTGATCGCCGCAGGACGACTCGTCGAGATCGGCACGGTCGGCTCGATCGGCGGCGCGGACGCCCGCATACCGGTCGTCCGCTGGCGCGACGGGACCGGGCTCCACGAGGAGCGAACCACAGAGCCTGCCGCGTTTGTCACGGCGCTGACCGAACGTACGGGAGGCGAGCCCCAGGGCCTCGAGGTGATCCGGCCGAGCCTCGAAGACATCTACCTCGGCCTCGTCGCAACGGCCAACGCCGAGTCAACGGAACAGGCCGAACCGACAGGAGCAGCGCATGTCTGAATCAACCCTCACGAGGCCGACTGTCGCGAACCCGGTCCCCGCGCTTCCGCCGGGGCGAGGCATCCGCCTCGGCATCAAGCGCATCGGATACGAGGTCAAAACCTACTTCCGGGTCGGCGACCAGGTGTTCTTCACCTTCCTGTTTCCCGTGGTGATGCTGTCGATCTTCGCGACAGCCTTCAGCACGTCAGGAAAGATCGGGACGAACCCCGACGGCAGCGGCGGCATCACGCAGGGCGCTTACTACCTGCCAGGAATGATCGCAGCGGGCATCCTGCTCTCGGGAGTACAGAACCTCGCGACCGACATCGCGACCGAGAAGAGCGACGGAACGCTCAAGCGACTCGGCGGGTCTCCGCTGCCGGTGATCAGCTACTTCATCGGCAAGATGGGGCAGGTCTTCGTCACGTCACTCGCGCAGATCGTGCTGCTGCTCCTGGTCGCTCGCGTCGTCTTCTCGATCGACCTGCCGACCGAACCCGAACTTTGGGCGCGCTTCGCCTGGCTGTACCTGCTCGGCATCATCACGTCGGCCGTCCTCGGCATTGCACTCTCGGCTGTGCCGCGAACCGGCAAGAGCGCGACGGCCGTCGTCATCCCCATCGTGCTCGTCCTGCAGTTCATCTCCGGTGTCTACCTCATGTTCACGATGCTGCCTGAGTGGTTGCAGAACATCGCGAGCGTGTTCCCGCTCAAGTGGCTCGCCCAGGGCATGCGCTCGGTGTTTCTGCCGGAGAGCTTCGCTGATCTCGAGCAAAACGGCAGCTGGGAACTCGACTGGGTTGCGATCATCATGCTGATCTGGTGCGTCGTCGGGCTCCTGCTCTGCCGGTTTACGTTCCGCTGGATCCGTAAGGACAGCTGAGCCCGACCCGGACGCCGGGATCACGCTCGCGGGCCGTCTCCATTGTGGAGGCGGCTCCGGGCACACGAACGCCACGTCAACAGCCCCTGTCGCGATGCGAGAGAGTAGTCCAGTGAACAATCCGAAGTGGTGGGATATCGCGGTTGCCGCCACCGCGGTCATTGTGGGGATCACCGTCGTGTACACCACCGACGGCTTCCACGGGTGGGCCGCACTGGCCTCGCTCGCACTGCTGTGCGCCGCGTACTACGTCTTCGGCCGTCGACTCGTCGGCGCCGGCCACCGCGGACGGCCGACACCGACACTGGCGCCCAGCCTCGCTTTTCAGGCGCTGCTCGCCGTCATCGTCGGGGTCGGTGCCGCGTTCGAACCCAACGTCATCACCGCACAGACCATCGCGTTTCCGCTGATCTGGGTGGTGTCGCTGACCACGAAGCAGGCGGTTCTCGCCAACGTCGGCGCCGCTATCGTCATGACGACAGGCTTCGGCATCGGTCTCGGCGGTGGGGTGGATGGGCTGGTCCAGACCCTCTTCGTCGGCGGCCTCTCGCTCGCGTTCAGCCTCGCACTCGGACTCTGGATCACGAGCATCGCGAGCTACGGCGACGAGCGCCAGCGACTGCTCGCGGAACTCCAGTCGGCACAGGGCGAACTCGAACTGCTGCACCGGGATGCCGGGGGCACGGCCGAGCGTGAACGCATCGCCCGTGACATCCACGACACCATCGCGCAGAGCCTCACGAGCATCGTCATGCTCGCCCAGCGGGCGCGCCGCGAGCAGCCCGCCCAGGAGTCGACCCTCGAGCTCATCGAGTCCACCGCCCGCGACGCACTCAGCGAGGCGCGAGCGCTCGTGGCGACCAACGCCGGCCTTCCCGCGAGCGACGCCTCACTCGCCGTCACCCTCGCTCGCCTCGGCGAGCGCTTCTCGCGCGAAACCGGTGTCACCGTCACCACCGACGTCGACCTCGGCGAACTCCCCCGCGACATCGAGGTCGTGCTGCTGCGGTGCGCCCAGGAGGGCCTCGCCAACGTTCGGAAGCACGCGCACGCGCGAACAGCATCCGTCACCGTGCTCCAGGAGAACGACGGCGTCAGCCTGCGGGTCAGCGATGACGGTCGGGGCCTCGACGGTTACCAGCCAGACGGCGAACGCGGCTTCGGGCTCAGCGGCATGCAGGACCGGGTCGGGCTCGTCGGCGGATCGCTCGTCGTGACAGATGCCGGAACAGCGGCGGGCACGCAACTCACCGTCACCATCCCCCTCGCGAAGGAAAGAACCGCATGAGCGATGCTCCGATCAGGGTCGTCGTTGCCGACGACCACCCCATCGTGCGATCGGGGATCTCGTCGCTGCTCTCCCTCGCCGATGACATTGAGGTCGTCGGCGAGGCGGCGAGCGGCGCCGAAGCGGTCGCGCTGGCCGTGGAGCTCGAACCCGACCTCGTGTTGATGGACCTGCGGATGCCCGTCGCGAGCGGTCCGGAGGTGGACGGCGCCGCGGCGACCGCGCAGATCGTGTCTACGCTGCCGGCCACTCGGGTGCTGATTCTCACCACCTACGAATCGGACGACCACATCCTCGGCGCAATCGAGGCCGGCGCGAGCGGTTACCTGCTCAAGGCCGCGCCGGAGGGCGAGATCATCGCCGGGGTGCGCTCGGTGGTCGGCGGCCAGACCGTGCTCGCCCCCGCCATTGCGGCCAAGCTTGTCGACAGAATGCGACAGGGAGCCGCGCCTGCCGGTCCCAGGCTCAGCCCGAGAGAACTCGAGGTGCTCAGGCTCGTTGCGGCTGGGCACAGCAACCCGTCGATCGCGAAACAGCTGTTCATCAGCGAGGCAACCGTGAAGACCCACCTCATCCATGTCTTCGAGAAGCTGGGCGTTTCAGACCGCACCCGCGCCGTGACGCTCGCCCTGGAGCTCGGGCTGCTCTGAACGCGGGCGCCGAGAACCAGACACTGGCCGACCGAACCTGCGCTGGTTAGCATGAGGCATGCGCGCGACCGAGTTCACCCGACCTATCCAGACCGAGCGGCTCACCCTGCGGATGCCCATCCTGGACGACATCGATCCGATCCATGCGTTCCAGTCCCGTGAGGATGTCTGCACGTATCTTCTCTACGAACCGCGCGACCGTGCCACCATCGAAGAGAAGATCACCGAGGCGGCGACCAAATCGCGGCTGGAGAATTCGGGCGACTGGATTCAGCCCACCATCGAGCGACGGGACGACCAGCAGGTCATCGGCCTGATCTACCTGAACATCGACAGCGCCGAGCACCAGAGTGTCGAGGTCGGCTGGATCCTGCACCCCGACTACTCGGGCCAGGGCTACGCGACGGAGGCGGCGAGCGCCGCCGTCGACTTCGCCTTCGGCACAATGGGTGCCCACCGGGTGATCGCGAAGCTCGACCCAGCCAACGACGCGTCGGTGCGCCTGTGCCGCCGACTCGGCATGCGCAAGGAGGCACACTACCTGGAAGACATCTGGGTCAAGGGCGAGTGGGGCGACACGGGCGTCTACGCCATGCTCGACCGGGAATGGTCAGCCACGGATCGCTGACCCGCGTGCCGTGAACGAGCGAACCGGAACCGTTTCGGCTGACCCAGCTCGCCGCTGGGAAGGCAGTTCGCTGCCTTCCCAGCGGGGTTTGTGATGATGAACCAATGACGTCAGCAACACGCACTCCGGTGCAGAGAGCCGGTGCGCGCCTCAAAGCGTGGGTAAGCGACCCCAGGTTCCTGCTCGCCGTGAAGACCTCGATCGCTGTCGCCATCGCCTGGTTGATCGCTCCCCTGGTACCGGGGGTCGCGGAAGAATACCCGTACTACGCGCCGCTCGGGGCGCTGATCAGCATGTACCCGACGCTCATGAGCTCACTGAGGACGAGCATCGAGACGCTTGCGTCGCTCGCCATCGGCATCCTGCTCGCCGCCATCGTACTCATCGTTGCGGCACCGAATGTCGTCACGATCTCGCTCGTGATCGGCGCAGGTGTGCTCATCGCCGGCAGCAAGTGGCTGACGACCGGCGGCGATTACGTTCCCGTTGCCGCGCTGTTCGTGCTCATCGTCGGTGGCCCGAACGCTGATTCTTACTCGATCGGCTACATCGTCCAGATGAGCGTCGGGGTAGCCGTCGGCCTGCTCGTGAACTTCCTCATCCTGCCACCGCTCAACTTCAACGGCGCCGTCGTCAAGCTCGCCCAGTTCCGCAGCCTGCTCGCGAAGCACCTCGAGGAGGTCGGTGATGCCCTCGTCGAGAACTGGCCCCCAGAGCACGAGGGGTGGGCGAGCCGCAGTAATACTCTCGCGGAGACGGCAACCGCCGTTCGTGTGGCCGTCGGTAAGGCCGACGAGAGCAGGAGGGGCAACCCCCGTGCGCGCCGCCACAAACGGAACCTCGACGACGACTACCGCGACCTCGCCGACCTCGAGCGCATTACCTTCCACGTGCGCGACCTCACCGAGGTGCTCGCCGCCGCGATCTGGGATGCTCCGTTCCACTCCGAGGTCCCTGAACGGCTGCGAGAGCCGCTGTCCGAGGCGCTCCATGCCGTCGCGGACCCCCTCAAGAAGCGGAACTCCGACCGTGATGTGGCGGATGCCGTCGAGGCGGCACGCGGGGCGGTCGACGCGCTCACCGCTCGAATCGACCAGCAGACCGATAGCGCACCATCGGCGCTCACGCCCGTTGCCGCTGTTGCGATGGACCTCAACCGGATCCTCGCGGTGATGGTGCAGGACGGCGAGCGGGCCTAGAGCGCGCGGTCAGTGCGGCGCTGGGCCCGTCGTGTCGCCCGCCTGGAATCGCACGTCGAAGGCAACGGGGTCCGCGGACCGACCGGCGAGCAGCTCGACGACGGCCCTTCCCGCGGCCGCACCCTTGCCCTGTGACGGCTGCCAGATCGTTGTGAGCCGTCGTTCGAGTCCGTCAACCCGGATGCCGTCGAAGCCCACAACGCTGAGATCGTCCGGCACGCGAAGACCGAGTTCCTCTGCAGCCGCGATCACTCCGGCCGCGAGCACGTCACTCTGGGCGATGATCGCGGTCGGGCGTTCCCCCGGGTCGACATCGAGCAGAACAAGAGCCGCTTGACGCCCGGCGTCGCTGCGACTGCCACCGGCGGTCATCCCTGAGACACCCGGATAGACATCGCGGGCGCCGGCGATCCGCTCGACGGTCGTCGTGACGGTGGCCCGTGCCTCGCGCTCAGGAGAGAGCGGGGCCGGCGTGGAATCCCGGTCGAGGCCGAGGGTGACCAGGGCAACCCTCGAATGACCGAGGTCCTTGAGGTGCTGTGCCAGCTGCCGTGACCCACCCCGGTTATCGACGCTCACGGTGAGGACGCCATTGTCGCCGGGCCCCTCGATTTGAACGATGGGAATGTTGCGGCGACGGAGCACATCGAGCGTCTCGACGGCATCCGCATTGCACCCGACGAGAACAACGGCGTCGACCGGTGCCGTTGTCACGCTGACCACACCCTCACCGAGGTCCGGCATCAGGAGGAGACCGGCACCGATGCTCGAAATTTCCTCGGCGAGGCCGTCGAGCGTCTGGATCAGAACCGGGTCACGAAAGGAGACACCGATTCGCGCCGGAATGAGAGCGCCGACGATGCCGCTTCTGCCGCGGCGCAGTGACTGGGCGAGCGGGTCAGGCCCGCCGTAGTGCAGCTCGCGGGCGGCGGTCAGCACCTTCTCCCGCGTGGCATCCGATACCGGTCCCTGACCGCTGAAGGCGAGCGACGCCGTCGAGGGCGACACCCCGGCACGCGCGGCGACAGCGGCGAGCGTCGGGCGCCCACCGTGTGGAACCGAAGCGGATGCCGCTGGCTGGTTGGTCATTCGTCCTCGCGATCGCCGGTCTGATCGGTGGGCACTGCGGCCTTGACCGGGCGGTGTTGTCTGCGGTTAGCTTAGGCGAAGCGGCAGATCGAATCGATTCGATTCCCGGGTTCTCCCGCTTCCTCGCTTGAACACACACTCCTCCTGGAACTCCATGTCTCCCCACGCACCAGCCCTTCGCCCGCGCACTGAACTCGTTGCCTGGCGCAACGCGATCTTTGTAATCTTCACGCTGTCCGGCTTGAGCATTGCCACCTGGGCGGCCCGGTTGCCGGAGATCAAGCAGAACCTCGACGTCACAACCGGATCGATCGGCATCCTGATCCTCGGGATGAGTGCCGGCTCGATCCTCGGGCTGATGGCCTCAGCGTGGCTGATGGCCCGCTTCGGCGCCCGCACCGGAATGGTGTTCTCCCTCGGCTGCGTCGCGATCGGCCTCGCGATTATCGGCATCGGTGCTGGGGTGGTGTTCTCACCGGTGCTCGTCTTCATCGGACTTGCGCTGTTCGGCTTCGGTAACGGCAGCGTCGACGTGATGATGAACGTCGAGGGTGCCGCGGCCGAAACCGAACTCGGCAAGACCGTGCTGCCGCTCATGCACGCGTTCTTCAGCGTCGGAACCGTGATCGGGGCCGGCATCGGCGCAGCGGCATCCGCCCTCGGAATCGGGGTGGTCTGGCACGCTGCCGCCATGGCGGTTATCGTCGCTCTCGCCGTTGTGATCGCTGTGAGGTACGTACCCGTTCGCGAGGACCTCGGAGACTCTGCCCAGGCGCACTCCCACAAGCAGGACTGGAAGGCCAGGCTGCGGTCGAGCCTCGCGGTCTGGGCCGATCTGCGGCTCATCCTCATCGGCGTCATCATGCTGGGCATGGCCTTCGCGGAGGGAAGCGCGAACGACTGGCTCGCCCTGGCCAGCGTGGAGGGCCACGGTCTGACGGAGCCCACCGGAGCGCTCGTCTTCGGCGTTTTCGTGTCGGCGATGACGGTCGGTCGGGTGGCGGGAGGCCCGCTCATCGATCGCTTCGGACGCGTGCGGGTGCTGCAGGTCTCTGCCGTCTCTGCGGTGGTCGGCCTGCTCGCCTTCATTCTCGGAGCTGACCTGTGGATCGTCATCGGTGGCACCATTCTCTGGGGCCTCGGCAGCGCTCTTGGCTTCCCACTGGGGATGTCAGCGGCAGCGGAGGGCGCCAACGCGGCGGCGCGGGTCAGCGCCGTCGCCATGATCGGGTACCTCGCGTTCCTCGTCGGACCGCCGCTCATCGGCCTGCTCGGCGATCAGGTCGGACTGCTCAACGCGCTCTTCGTTGTACTGGTGCTCGTCGTGCTCTCCGGGCTCGCCTCGCCCGCGGCGCGCGAGCGGAAAGCTGAGCCGGCGGCACCGGTACCTTCCGCCTGAGAATCGGATTGGTTTGTCGACGGTGCGGGTTTTCCTGCGGAGGCCCGACACTCGAGACTGACGAGCGCACAAAGCGGCCTCCGGGCCGGGCTACACTTCTCGAGTGCGTTTGGTGATTGCGAAGTGTTCCGTTGACTATGCCGGACGACTCTCGGCGCATCTTCCGCTCGCCACCCGCCTGCTCATGGTGAAGAGCGACGGCAGCCTCCTCGTCCACTCAGACGGCGGCAGCTACAAGCCACTCAACTGGATGAGCCCTCCGTGCACCCTCGCCATCGGAGAGCCGGATTCTGACCAGGCGGATGCCGGCGTGACGGAGACCTGGAAGGTCACCCACGCGAAAACGGGCGACATGCTCATCGTCTCGATCTACGAGGTGCTGCACGATTCGGCGCACGAACTCGGCATCGACCCCGGCCTGCAGAAAGACGGCGTTGAGGCCCACCTGCAGAAGCTCCTCGCCGAGCAGATTGAGCTCCTCGGCGACGGCCACACCCTCGTCCGCCGCGAGTACATGACAGCCATCGGCCCCGTCGACATCCTCGCGCGCGACGAGAATGGCGCGTCTGTCGCCGTCGAGCTCAAGCGCCGCGGCGACATCGACGGTGTCGAGCAGCTCACCCGTTACCTCGAACTGATGAACCGCGACCCGCACCTCGCCCCGGTTTCGGGCGTCTTTGCCGCGCAGGAGATCAAGCCGCAGGCACGCACGCTCGCCGAAGACCGTGGCATCCGCTGCCTCGTTCTCGACTACGACGCGATGCGCGGGCTCGACAACGCCGACGGACGCCTGTTCTGACCTTTCGCTCCACTGAGCTCTCGTTCCATTAGCCGAGCTGGCCCGCCCGGCGTGAACGACGCACTACGAGCAATATTCCGAGTGCCAGGAGTACCGCCCCGGCGCCGAGTGCCGGAGCGATATCCGCGCCGCTCTGCGAGAGTGCAGCAGGGCTGTTCGCCAGCACCGTGATGTCTACCCAGCCGATCACCGCGCCGTCAGCGTCCTGAACCGCGAGCCGGTGCGCGCCGGGAGCGATTCCGGCCGGGAGCGTGGCCGAGATGTCACCGGCAGCGGATGCGAGCTTCCAGCCGCCGAGACTCACGGGACTCGAGTAGACGAAAGCAGCCACGTAACGGTTGCGGTTGCGCTCATCCACCGTGATCGTGAAGGTCTGGCCTGTCGCGAGGGTGTTATCGCTCACGCTGATCCCGCCTCGGAGGGACGAAGCCAGGCTCGGCTCGCCCGCGGCGACCGGCGCCTCGGCCGGCGGCACGGGTGCAGCGGTCGGCGGCGCAGGCGCCTCGGTCGGCGGCTCTGTTACGTCGACCGGGGGCACGGGAGCGTCAACCGGAGGCACGGGAGCCTCGACCAGGCCCGCGGCCCGGAAGTGCGCCGAGTGCGACCCGAAGGAGTCGGCGATGTGCGGCATCCAGCAGGCGTCGTTATGGCGCCCCTCCGGGTACACCTCCCAGGTATGCGGAACGCCCTTCGACGTCAGCACCCCGGCAAGGCTGCGCGCCCCCTCATCGAAGCGATACTCGTCGAACTCGCACGCGTCGAAGTAGAGGCTGTAGTGCGTCAACTGCTCCGCCGTCATCGCGGTGGCGAGGGCCACCGGGGTCTGGCCGACCGGGGTGTAGTTCACCGAACCGATGTGGGTGGCAATCGAGCTGAACAGCTCGGGGTTCTGCAGGCCGATCGAGAAGGCGCCGAAACCGCCCATCGATACGCCGCTGAGAGCCCGGTAGCTCGGGTCGTCGAGAGTGTTGAATTCCGCCTCAACCAGCGGCATCATCTCCTGCAGGAACATGCTGCGCCAGGGAGAGCTCTCGGTGTCCGAGTACCAGAGGGATTCACCATCGGGCATGATCACGATCGACTCGGCCAGGCCACCCGTCGTGTACAGCTCGTCGAGCCTGGCGTCGAAGTCGCGTGGCTCCCACTCCTTGCTCCCGCCGTTGACCCCGTGCAGCAGGTAGACCACCGGGAAGTCGCGCGTGGGCTGGGTGTAGTACGACGGCGGAAGATAGACCTGGAACGCGCGGCGCTTGCCCTCGAGGGCGGAGTCGACGAAGTCGGAGAAGAAGCGGGAGTTGTTGCCGCCCTCAAGGTTCGTCGTCGCATCGATTTCGAGGAACTGCTGAGTCTTCGGCTGGAACTCGAAAGCTGCTCCCCCGCGGGTGCCGGAGATGGTGCGGTTGGTGTCGACCACCAGTACACCGTTGCGCACCAGCACTTCCACCTCGCTGTCGACCAGGTTCAGCGTGCCCGACTGGGCGAGCCAGCCGCGCAATTCAGCCGCGCGGCGCGTGGTGTCGCGGCCGTCGTGGTTGTAGTCGGTGGCGAGGGTGGCCAGGTAGGCGTCCACGTCCCCGGCCGCGAGGGCCGCCTTCTGGGTGGCGAGCACCCGGGAGACCGCGGCGACCTGATCGGCGCTCGCGGGCTCGCCAACGATGCCGTAGACGTTCTCGCGCACGGCATCCTTCGAGTAGATGCCGACGGGGCCCTGGTACCAGCCACCGCCGCCGCTCATGTCGTGGAGCCGCACAGCAATCGTGTTCTCGCCACCGAAGACCGGGGCCGAGGCCGGGATCGGGTACAACCGCTTCTCGAACCATTGGCTCTTCGCGTTCGGGGGCATGACTCCGGTGGCGCCGATCTTCACACCGTTCAGGAAGGCCTCGTCCACATCGTCGAGGAAACCAAGAGACGCCACGAGATTGGCGCCGCTCGCCTCGGCCGGGAGGTCGAAGCTGAGGCGGTACCAGCCGAAGCCGTCGTAATCGGCAAAGGGGGTGCCGTCGCCCGGCACAGTGATCGGCGTCCACGCACTGTCGTCGAAGCCAGGGTCGGCGTACGCGGGATCGTCGCCGGTCGTGAACTGCCAGTCGCCCGCAAGGTCGATCGATACGGTTTGATCTGTCGGGGCCGCGGCCGCGGGTGCGGCTGTGAGTGCGACACTCGCGGAGGCGACGAGAACCCCGGCGGTGAGCACGGCGGTCATCCTGCGCGCGGTAAGGGTAAGTGTTGTCATTTCTCCAACTTCATTGGGGGAGCAACGGGGTTCGGTCGAGCGCGCAGGAGCGAATTGAGCCCCGACTGCGCACGTGCACAGAACGAGACGGGCATTGTTCTGTGAACCTGCGCAGCAACACCAGCGGTGCGTCTGTGCACGTTCACAGAGTACGAACAGAGTCGCTTCGTGTCAACGAGTTATCGCGTGCGCCGGAACGAGTTGTCGCGTGCGCCGGTGAGTAAGCCGTCAGGCAATTGTTGTGATGATCGACGGAGTGCCTATCATGGAGTCCCTATGTCTATTACCTCACCCGAACTGACGAGCACAGAGTCGGTCGTCACCCGCAACTGGTCGTGCGTGCTCTTCGACCTCGACGGAACGATCACCGATTCAGCTCCGGGCATCGTTGCGCGACTGGTCAAGACTTTCGAAGAACTCGGCCGACCGGTGCCCTCTGAAGCCGATTTGCTGCAGTGGGTGGGACCGCCCATGCTCGAGTCATTCGAGCACCGCGCGGGCATGACCCCCGACGAGGCGCAGGACGCCCTCATCGTCTACCGTGCCATTTCAGCGGTCGATGGGCCCTGGACGGGTTCGGCGGTGTACCCGGGTGTCGCTGGCATCATCAAGACTCTCTGTGCGCAGGGCGTTCCGCTCGCCATCACGAGCAGTAAGCCGGAGTCGCAGGTTCAGGCGGTCCTCGATCACTTTGCCCTCAGCCGATACTTCACCGTGCTGTGCGGCGCGTCCGAAGACGAGGTTCGCAGCTCAAAGGCAGATGTGATCGAGGAGGCACTCCGGCGGCTGACGGCCAAGGATGTCGACCTCTCGAAGGTCGTCCTGGTCGGCGACCGTCACCACGACGTCGAAGGCGCCGCCGCTCACGGCATCCCGACGATCCTGGTCGAATGGGGCTATGGCTCACCGGCCGAGGCAGAGCACGCGGTCGCCGTTGTCCACTCGACCGACCAGCTGGCCAAACTGCTCCTCGGCTAGCGCAGCCGCGCTGGCTCTCGGCTGGCTCCCACCGGCTCCAACTACACTCGGGGCATGCTCAACGGACTCTGGTGGCTCCCGTCGCTCATTGTCTTCGGCAGCGCAGCGGTCGCTGTGATTCTCGCCGTTCGCCTCATGCGGGCAAAGCAACGGCAGCGCGGCATTGATCCGGTATCGACGCTTCGGGCAATCGAGCAATCGGCAGGGGCCGAACTCGTTCGAGCCGACGATCTGCTCAGGGAGGCTGAAGACGAAGCAGAGTTTGCTCGAGCCCAGTTCGGCGACAGCGCCGCTGCTGAACTTCAGCGAGCGGTGACACGGGGCCGGGCGCACCTGCGTGAAGCATTCGAACTCCACCAGCAACTTCACGATGCCGTCCCGGACAGCGAGTCCCAGCGGCGGCGCTGGTCCGAGCGCATTGTTGAGCTGTGCGGACTCATCACCGAAGAAGTCAGCGGGCAGACGTCGAACCTCGACAGAATGCGCGCACTCGAACGCTCCGCCCCCGAGCAGTTGGCCGAACTCGAAATCGCGGTTGCCGCGGCCGAAGCGCAGGTGCCGGATGCCGAGGCAACGCTCGACCGGCTCAGCGAGACCTATGCCCCTGGAACGTATGCCGGTGTCGAGGGCGCCGTCACCACCGCCAGTCAGTCCCTTGCCGCGGCGAGGACGTCGCTCGACGCATCCCGCGCCCGGGTTGCGTCGAACGAACCGGCAACGGCCGACATCGAACGTGCATCGGGGCACCTGCTGAAGGCGAGGCACGCCCTCGAATCTGTGGACCGAACGGCATCCGGTCTGGATTCAGCGAGTGCCGAGCTTGCGACCTCCGTTGCGCAGACCCGCCGGGCGGTGAGCGAGGCGACCGCGAGGCGCGATCAAGCGCCGCTTCCGGAATCCGCCGATGAAATTTCGCGGGCCCTGGATGTCGTCACAGCGACGATCGCTCTCGTGACCGACCGCAGGCAGCTGCCTGACCCGCTCGCTCGCCTCGACGAACTTCGCGACGCCGTCTCCCGCCTCGACGCTGCACTCGCCTCAGCTCGCAGCATGGAGCAGCGCATCGAGAACGCCAGGGAAGCGTTGCGCGGTGCACTCTTTTCGGCCAGGAGCCACCTCGATGTTGCGGGAGGTTTCATCGAAGATAACCGCGGACGGGTCGGCGCGGATGCCCGGACCCGACTGGCCGAGGCACAACGACAACTCGCGCTGGCTGAGGCCGCCGATGATCCTGTCGAAGCGCTCGATACGGCCCGGCGCGCGTCACGACTCGCCCAGGACGCTGACGCCCTTGCCCGGTACGACGCCGGGCCACGTACGGCCCCGCTCAAGCGCTGAGGCTACGAGGCTGACGGATGCCAGCCAGCGAGTCCAGGACTTTGGTTCACTGACTCGCCGATTGGTTCAGGCACGACCGAGACCGTTGTCCCGGCGATCGCGGTTCGCCATGGCATGTGGCCAGACCAGGCCAACTGTCTCTCGATATCGAGAGGCTCACGCTCTGACTCCTAGAGCTGAAGGCCCCGGTTCGCGAGGAAGGGTACGGGGTTCGTAAAGCTGCCGTTGACGCTGATCTTGAGGTCAAGGTGGCACCCGGTGACGACGCCAGTGGCGCCGATCCCGGCGACAACGGTGCCTGGTTCGACCAGGTCGCCGACAGACACGCGGTATGACCCGCCCTGCAGGTGGCCGTAAATCGACTCGACTCCGCCGCCGTGGTCGACGATCACGCGGTTACCGTAGCTGCCGGCTGCGCCGACGAACGTGACACGTCCGGCTGACACTGCCTTGATCGGGGTACCGCAGCTGCCGCTGAAGTCGACACCGTCGTGGAAGGAATTGGAGCATCCTGCACCGTTGCAGATGAGCCCGCGGGGACCGTAGGCCGAGGAGATCTTTCCGCCGACAGGGCGGATCCAGGCGCCTGCAGGGCCGGTGTATTCCTCGACAGCGGTGGAGTCGGAGTAGGAGTTTGAGTTCGACTTGGAGTTCGTCTTGTTTGCAGCCCGCGCGGCGGCGGCCGCGGCCTCGGCGGCGGCAGCGGCGAGTGCCGCCTTGGACGCCTGAAGCTCTTCGGGCGACGTCGCCGAGTAGCTGTCGCGGCTCACGGACTCTGCGGTCCAGTCGTTGACGATGAGGGACTGCGCGCCGGTGTCGTGGACCGGAGCGACAGTGGCGTCTGGGGTCGTCTCGAACGCGTACGCCGGCAGCGCTATGGTTCCGAAAATGCCGGGAACGACGAGTGCCATGACGACGGTCGACCTGATGTTGCGCCAGCGCGATCCGCTCGTGACCGGCTTGGTCGCGGCTTTGTGGGGCGCGGACTTGGTCACAGACGGCTTGCTCGGTGCCGGCTTCTGCGCGATCGGTGTCGCTACGCGGGCAACCGGCTTTTCGCCGAGTTCAGTGGTCGCTGTCCGGGCTTCGCTCGCCTCTGGCGCTGCTGCTGCTGCTCGCAGCCCTGCTGCCTTGCGGAGGCTCGCCCTGGTGGGAAAGGATCCCGCTGAGCCAGCGGGGTCACCCGTGCTGCCCTGGGGGGCAAGTTCGGGGTTCTGGTCGCTCATGTAGTCTCCAGCCGCGCAACGGGCACAGGGAAAACGTGCGCGCCGGGGCAGTGTTGGTTCGATCGGACGACAGGATAGGGCCGAAGTCGTCATACGGGTCCCACCCACACTAACGGCCCAGGCTGGGAAATTCATCGCTTGCCCCACAACTGTGGACAAAATCCGCAACTGTGGAGAGTCCACAACAGCCGCCCGATTATCATTAGGCGACATGGTTACACGCAGAGAAGCCGCACAGCGACTGGACATTCCGCTCGAAATGGCGGTGCGCCACGGCATCCCCTCGCGGATGAGCGAGCAGGAGCTCAACGAGCTCGACGCAACACCGCCGGCCTGGCTCGCCCAGTCCCGCGCCAATCGCACGGGCAAGAAGGCGGTCTGGGTGGAACTCCGGTGTGACGTCTGTGGTTTCACCGAGACGGCACGGCCGAAGAAGTGGTGGCCGGCGTTCACCTACCTCACCTGCTCACACCATGATCCGGACGAACTGCCGGAACCCGGCCCCGGCATGGCCCGCTCTGAGGTCGACGGGATCGGCAGCGGATTCATCGGTGTTATCGACGAGGCTCCGGCGACACACTGACGCTCGCGGCCCTGCGGTACCGGCTCGAACCCGGTGGGATGCTCATTACCACGGATGCGGCGGCACATTGTCGGACACCTGTCCGAGAAGTGGTAGACTGGTCTGATGTTACGCGCAGAGACCCCGATGGAGTCCCTGCGCATTCTCAATTCTGAGCGCATTCCGGGGTCGGAACGTATTCTCAAGTCCGACCCTCGCGCCGAGAAAACGAGGCGGGCAATCTTCACAGCCGTCGAGTCGCTCGCGACCGGCAGGACCACACCGCTCACCGTCAGCGACATCGTCCGGGCAGCGGCCATCAGCCGCAGTTCCTTCTACGCCCACTTCAGCGGCCTCGATGACCTGGCCCGTGAATACCTGCACGTGCAGCTCGCTGAAGTGAGGGCATCCGTTGCCGATGTGATCCGAACGGATGCCGACAGCCGGCAGGACGCCGCCCGCGACGGGTACCGCCGGCTCCTCACGCACATGGTCAAGCACTACCCGGTCTACGCGAGTGTTCTCGACCTCTCCCTGTCTCGACGGGCGTACGACGAGGTCGTGAACGGTTATGCGGGCCTCTGGCTCGACTCGATCGACTCGCTCGGCGGCCTGTCAGGACCACGGCCCGAACTCACCGCGACGTTCGTGGCCGGCGGAGCACTCACCCTCATCGGTTCGACGATGAAGGGCCGGGACTCGATCTCCGACGACGACCTGGTGGATGAGCTCGTGCGGCTCCTGCCGGGAACGCTCGTCGAACCCCAGTTTTGCTGAATCCCCGACCGGTCGCTCACCGCGCCGACCGGCATCCACGTTGTCCTTCGTTGAAGGACCGATTGAAAAAAGAGGTACACCGGAAATGAATTTCACCGTCGGAGAAACACTCGTCTACCCTCACCACGGCGCGGTCACCATCACCGAAATCTCCACCAGGCTGATCAAGGGTGTTGAGAAGAAGGTCATGACCCTCAGCGCTCACACCAGCGAGCTCGTCATCAAGCTGCCCATCGACAACACCGAACTCGTCGGCGTCCGCGACGTCATCGACGCTGCAGGCGTCCAGGCCGTTTCCGATGTCCTGCGCGAGCCGTTCGTCGAAGAACCGGGCAACTGGTCGCGCCGGTACAAGGCCAACCAGGAGAAGATGGCCAGTGGCAGCGTGTACCGCGTGGCCGAGGTCGTCCGTGACCTGTGGCGCCGGGACCAGGACCACGGCGTCTCGGCCGGTGAAAAGCGACTGCTGATGAAGGCGCGCCAGATCCTCGAGTCCGAGCTCGCACTTGCCCAGAAGTTCACGCCGGAAGAGGCATCCGCCGCCCTGGAGAAGGTTCTCGCGAGCGCACACGCAGAGGCTGCTGTACCCCAGGCGTAGGCCTTCCCGTCCCCTTGAACCGATCGGCCCGCCCTGCATCTTCGGCGAGCCGGTAGGTTCCTGGCGCGTGTTGGGGCACGATTGACTCAGGAAAGCGTCACACTTCCGGCACCTCGCCGGGCACCGTGGCAATGGGGGGCAGTGAACCATGCGTAAAGCGCGCCAGCGGTCGAGCCGGACAACCACGGAGACGAGCGACCTCAAGCCCGACATCGCCATTCAAACGGGCGGTGGTGCTCCCGGCTTCAGCATCAATGCGTTTCGGATCGGCCTCGTCGGCGGCCTCGGCGTCCTCACCGCCCTGCTCATCGGTGGAGTGATCGGCCAGCTCAGCACCGTCCTGATTTACATCGGTGTCGCCCTGTTCCTCGCGCTCGGCCTTGACCCGCTTGTGACCTGGCTTGAGAAGCGGATACCGCGGGCGCTGGCTATCCTTCTCGTGGTCATCGCCGTGCTTGGCGTGTTCGCCGGGCTGCTCTTCGCGGTGATCCCCGTGCTCATCAACCAGGGCACGAACCTCATCAACGACCTGCCGAAGCTCGAGAAGGACCTGACCAACAGCGCCCTCATCAAGGACCTCGAGAACGCGTTCGGTGGCACGTTCAGCATCCAGGGCGGCATCTCGGGCGCAATCGACTTCATCAGTGACCCCAAGAACCTCGTCGCCATCGGTGGCGGCATCGCCGCGGTCGGTGCCGGCGTCGCGAGCGGCGTCACCGGCGCAACGATCGTCCTCATCCTCACCCTGTACTTCCTCGCGTCGCTCCGATCGATGAAGGGCATCACATACCGGTTCGTGCCCGCGTACCGCCGCGTGAACTTCGCGCAGATCACCGAGGAGATCACCGGTGCTGTCGGCCGTTACGTCGTCGGCCAGGTTTCGCTCGCGCTCGTCAACGGCATCCTGAGCCTGATCTTCCTGTCCATCATCGGTGCGCCGCTGCCGTTCCTGCTCGCTGTCATCGCATTCCTCGGCTCGCTCATCCCCCTCGTCGGGACTCTGACCGCGTCGATCATCAACACACTGATCTGCCTCTTCGTCTCCCCGCTGACGGCGCTCATCGCCGGAATCTACTACCTCGTCTACATGCAGATCGAGGCATATGTGCTGAGCCCACGGATTATGAACCGCGCCGTTGCGGTGCCGGGAGCGATCGTCGTGATCGCGGCGGTCGGTGGCGGCGCGATCGGCGGCATCCTCGGTGCACTCGTGGCGATTCCGGTCGCCGCGTCGGCCATCATCATCGTGCAGAAGGTCGTGTTCCCCCTGCAGGACGCAAAAAAGACTCCGGCAGGCCCAGGGGCGACAGCGCACTAGGCGTTTTCCGGCGCGCGAGGTTGGCAGAAACATGCCGAGAACCAGCGCCAGAGCCCTTGACGACTCGCGCCGTCAGGAGAAAACTCGACCGAAATCCTGACGCTGTGGAGCGCAATCATGACGACGGTCGACTCTTCTTCCCTGCACCCTGACGCTATTGCTGACCTCATCCAGTCCATTACCGGGCGGGTAATTGTGCCAGCCGACCCGGACTATGAGGCGGCACGCGCTACGTACGGCAACTTCTACGGCCTAGTCGGCGCACCCGCGGTCGTGGTGCAGGTCTCTGACGCTGATGATGTCGGTGTGGCCGTAGCCTTCGCGCGATCGCACCGACTTGAGCTTTCGATCCGCAGTGGTGGCCACAGCTCGAGCGGGTTCAGTTCGAACGAGGGCGGCCTCGTCATTGATCTTCGGCGCCTCAACCGGGTCGAGGTTCTCGACCCCTCTCGGGGACTCGTGCGCATCGGTTCCGGTGCCGTGTGGGGGGACGTCGCGACGGCGCTGGGAGCCGAGGGGTTCTCGCTCAGTTCGGGTGACACGGTCTCGGTCGGAGTCGGCGGCCTCGGCGTCGGCGGGGGTATCGGCTGGCTGGTCCGAACGGTCGGCCTGACCGTTGACAACCTCGTGGAGGCATCCGTCGTCACCGCCGGAAGCGAACAGGTGCGGGCGAGCGCCGACGAGAACCCGGACCTGTACTGGGCTCTTCGTGGCGGAGGAGGCAACTTCGGGGTGGTCACCAGTTTTACCTTCACTGCCCAGCCGATGAGCCGTGTCATCGCGGGAACGCTGCAGTTCGCCGGAGGGGATCTTGCCGAACTGCTGGCCGGGTGGAGCGGCATCATGCGCGAGGCGCCGGAAAACCTCAACTCGACCTTCCTCGCGATGCCGGACTTTCCGGGAATGCCGGGCGGCGTGCAGATCGTCGTTTGCTACGCGGGCGATGACGTACCTGCTGCCGAGGCGGCTATCGCTCCCCTTCGCGCTCTACCCGGACTGAACGGCGACGACATCGCACCCCAGCCCTATTCCGCTGTGCTCGGAGAGGCACACCCGCCCGAAGGAGTGACGATCGCCACCCACAACGCCTTCGCCCGTGAGTTAAGCGACGAGCTCAGTGACCTGCTCGCCGGCGTGTACACGGAGCTGGGCGGTTCCGTACTCATGATCAGGAGCCTGACCGGCGCCTTCAACCGGGTACCGAACGATGCCACGGCCTTCGCCTTCCGTGACAGCGAGGCGCTCATCATCTCCGCGGCGTTCCTGCCGGCTGACGCGCCGGCTGAGGCCATCGAGCGCACCCATAAGCTCTGGGGCAGGCTCGAACCTTACCTCCAGGGCACGTACGGCGGCTTCTCGACCGCTCGCAACGGTGAGGACCCGTCCCGGCTGTACCCGCACGACACCCTCGCCCGGCTCGTGACGATCAAGCACACGTATGACCCGGAGAACCTGTTCCGGCGCAACCACAACATCCCTCCTGACCTGTCACTCTGACCGCATCGGGGCTGAAGGGAGCGGGTCGGACTCAGGACTCAGAGTCGCCCGAGTCTTCACGCAGTCGGCGCTCTCGCCTGGTCAGGGGCTCGTCGTCGGCTGGCGGTGCCTCCGACGCATCGAGAAGGCCTGCCGACCTGACAACACCCGGGGCCGTCACGATCGATGATTCAAACGGCGACACAGAGACCGTCGTCGAAGCGTCCGACCTGCCGGTGACGCCAGCCGCCTGTGCTTCGTGAGGTTCGGATGTCGCGTCGCCGGCGGCATCCGTCGTCGAAGGCGTCGGCGATGAAGCCGCTGAGCCCACCCGCGAACCCGCTTGTGAGCCGACGGCCTTGACCACGAGCACCGCGATGCCGGTTGTGACCGGAATGGCGAGGACGAGGCCGATGGAGCCGACGAGTGTGCGCACGATTTCTTCGGCGAGCTCACCGCTCGAGATCGTTTCGAGGAACGGCCGGTCCTGCAGCGAGAGCAGGATCAGCAGCGGGAGCGCCGCACCCGCGTAAGCAAACACAATCGTGTAGACCGTCGAGGCGATGTGGTCACGGCCCACCCGCATCGCACCGGCGAAGAGCCGCCTGGCACTCGACTCGGGCGCCAGCTCGTGCATCTCCCAGACCGCAGATGACTGGGTAATCGTCACGTCGTTGAGCACACCCAGGCCGGAGATGATGAGCCCGCATAACAGGATGCCGGACAGCGAGATGGAGTCTGCGGCGTACGACAGCGTGTAATCGGCCTCGTCGTTGAGCCCGGTGAGGTTCGCGGCCCCGGTTGCCCAGGCCGCGACAAGCGAGGTGATCACCAGCCCGAAGATCGTGCCGAGCAGGGCCGTCGATGTCCGCGCCGAGAACCCGTGCGCGAAGTACAGCACGGCGATCATGATGAGGCTCGACCCGACCAGGCCGAGCAGCAACGGTGGTTTACCCTCGACGAGCCCGGGCAGGATGAAGTTCGCCACCACGAGGTAGGCGCCGAACAAACCGAGCAGCGCCCGGAACCCGCGCCACCGGGCAACGACGATCACGACGAGGGCGTAAACCGCCGCGAGGAGCGCCATCGGCACTGTGCGAACGAAGTCGACGAACGAATAGCGCGCTGCCGGGTCGTCAACGCGCGCGCCCAGGTCCAGGTAACGGATGCGGTCGCCGGCGGACAGGTCGACCTCGCGGCCCACCTCCGGCGGCACTTCCACATCAATGGTGCCGTCGTCACCGCTGTCGGGGGTGAGGCTGACGACGGTGCACTGCTGTCCCTCCGGTGCGTTCGCCGAGGGATACAGGCAGGGCGCGACACTCATGCTTTCCACGGTTCCCGTTGAAAAACCCGTGCCTCCGGCTACCGAGTAAGGGTTGCCGACCTCGACGTCGTCGCTCGATCCGCTCGGCCAGAGCAGCGCCATCCCGAGGATGGTCAGGAGGGTGAGCGGAATCAGGATGGCGGCGAGGAGGCGATTGGCCCGGCGGCGGGTGGCGATGGCGTCCGAGGTGGGCGCGGCGGACGAATGCGAGTGCGAGTGAGTCACGTGAATTCCGGTTTTCAGACGGTGAGCGGTCGACGGGCGCGGGCAGCGCGCATGGCGTCACTTCCCACGAGCAGAATGAAGCCGACGGCGATGAAGATGACGTGGGCGATGGGAAGTGATTGCAGTCCCCTGGTGTCGAGCAGGAACCCGCCGAGAAGCGCCCCTCCACCGATACCGATGTTGAACGCCGTCGTCTGCAGGGCCGCAGCAAGGTCGCGCGTGCGGAATGAGGCGGTGTGCAGCATCCGGGTCTGAAGCATGGCGGGGATCCCGCCGAAAGCGACACCCCAGACCACGAACGCCACCACGACGACGACGGGGTGCGTCGACCACAGGGCGAGCACGAGAACCGCTGCCATGATCGCGATGAGTGCAACGGCGAAGCCCCGTTTCGGGAACCGGTCAGAGGCAAAACCGGCGAGGACGAGACCGACCGCACCCGCACCACCGAAGATGAAGAGCAGGAAAGCAACGGAGGTCTCAGGGAACCCGGCAGCGTCGATCAGCCACGGCGCGATGTACGTGTAGTAGATGTTCTGCCCGGTGATGATGATGACGATGACGGCGCAGAGCAGTGCAATGCCGCGGATGCTGCGGTCCTTGCGCAGCGGCACCGGGATCTCGCCCGTCTTGACGACGACGTGGTGGTTCACCGGTGGCAGGAACTTGATTACAGCCAGAGCGAGAATCACGATGATCACCGCGATGATGCCGAACGCCATCCGCCAGCCGAGCGAGTGACCGAGTGCGGTCCCCACCGGGACGCCGAGGACGAAGGCAGCTGATCCGCCGCCGGCGGTGATGGCGACGGCCTTGCCGAGCTGGTGCCGGGGGACGAGGTGGGCGGAGTACGCGGCGACAACCGCCCAGAACAACCCGTGGGCGAGACCACCGAGGATGCGCGCGCCGACGAGGATCTCGTAGGTCGGCGCGAGGGCGGCGAGCACGTTACCGAGGGCGAGCACGAGGAGCACGACGACGACGAGGCTCTTGCGAGAGTACCTCCTCGTGAGGGCGGCGAGCGGAGTTGTCGCGATTACGACGGTTCCCGCAAACACCGTGACGAGGAACCCGGCCGTCGAGAGGCCGACGTTGAGGTCACTGGCCATCTCGGGCAGAAGGCCCGTCGGCAGGAACTCGCTCGTCACCGACACGAAAATCGCCCCGGCGAGGGTCAGCAGCCCGATCCAGGGGAAGGCAGGGCTGTCAGTCGGTGCTGTCGTTGGTGAGGACACAGGCGTCGCCGATCGAGATATGTGGGAGTGAGTGGCCGACGGCAGTGTGCGGCGCGCGATTTGCCCAGCCTATGCGACCCGCGTGAACGATCAGAATTCGAGAAGCGGATGCCGCGCTCGGTTCCTAGCATGGAGCCAGGCACACAACCCGGGAAGGAACCCGCACATGAGCAACACCGAGAAGGCAGCGCCAGAGGGCACGAAGACCGAGGGATTCTCAGCCGAAGAGCGCGAGGCGATGAAGGAACGTGCGCGTGAGCTCAAGGCCGAGGCGCGACGCGACGAACGCGATGCCAAAGCACGGGAAAAAGGTGAGGCGGAACTGCGTGCCAAAATCGCCGAAATGTCAGACGCTGATCGCGCCATCGCCGAGCGGGTGCACGCGATCATCGTCGAAAACGCGCCGGAACTCCTGCCGAAGACCTGGTATGGCATGCCCGCCTGGGCCAGGGGCGGAAACGTGCTCTGCTTCCTCCAGCCGGCCGACAAATTCAACACCCGCTACGCCACGCTGGGCTTCAACGACAGTGCGGCGCTCGACGACGGCACCATGTGGCCGTCGGCTTTCGCGATCACATCGCTGACGCCCGAGGACGAGACGCGGATCGCCGCGCTGGTGAAGCGGGCGGTCGGCTGAGCACCGCGTGTCGGCCGATGAGCGGATGCCGTCGCACGCGGTCTACAGGAGATCGCACGGTAGAGCGAGCGGATGCCGTCGTGCACGGTTACAGGAGATCGCACGGTTATCAGGACCAAACTGCCCCAGAGCATCCTGTAACTCGTACCATCTTCTGATAATCGTGCGACCCGAGGGAAGGCAATAGCGCCCAGATAAGGACGAAACCGGTGCTTTTGTCCTTGTCTCGGGCCGATGTCCTTATCTCGCGCAACTCAGGTGGGCGATGTCTGGCAACCCAGGTCGGCGACTCCTCAGCCGTCAGACCCCGACCGTCAGACCCCCGACCGTCAGGCCCCGGCCGGCGGCTCAGCGAGCAACTCGACCCGGTCAGCGAGGTACGTCGCGAAGTCCACGGCATCCGCACCGGTAGTGCTCCAGCGCACCAGCGCCCGGCCTCCCTCAAGAAACAGCCGGCCGGGTGAACTCGCCAGCACCTCAGCGTCGAGCACGACGGGGACCGCGTCGAAGTTCACCGTCTCGCCGTTGGCGAATCGACCGCGGGATGCCGCGGCGCGGTACGCCCGGCGCTGCTCTGCCGACTGCGACTGGAAAGCCGGGCGACCCGGCTCGAGTGCTCGCGTCGTCAGTCCGGTTTCGTAGAGGGTGCCGTCGGCGCCGAGCAAAAACACCCCGAGCCGCCAGACCCGCCCGAGCGAACGCAACACCGGCGGTCGCGGAATGAGCAGGACCCGGTGCTCGGGCACCCATTCGGCGAGCGCCTCGTCGCGCGCCCCAGCCGCACTCAACCGCTCGACGGCACGATCGAGAACCGCGCGGATCTCGGCGATGATTTCGTCGTTGTCAGCGGACGGCATCCGTCATCGTCCTGACGCGAGGAGCCTAACGACCCTCTCGGGGTTAGTGAGCAGCTGGCGCGCTTCCGGGTCGGTGCCGAGCCGGTTCAGCAGGGCGGTCGCTGCCCGCACGCTCTTCGCCCAGTAGCCACCGACGTGGTGTCGCGTGATCGGCATTTCGACGGGGTCTGCGCCGGCAACCGATACGCGCAGTGTGCCGTCGTCGATTTCCGTGCCGACACCCATGTCGCCGGACATGGAGCCGAGAACCACCAGCCCGACGGTGGTTGCCAAACCGGGCAGCCGGAATCGGGTCTCTGGCACAGTGAGCGTCACCTGCTCGACGCGTGACCAGTCGATCGAGACGGGCTCCTCCTGGAATTCACGCAGCACAAGAGCGGATGCCGTCAGTTCGGCGTGATGACCGCCTGCGTCACCGAGAACGAGGGTGTTTCCGCGGGCTTCGAGGGGACCGAATCGGGTCATGTTTCTCAGCCTAGCGAGCGCGGGCGCCTGACTCGGGCCGCACGGTTAACAGGAGATCGCGCGCTTATCAGGACACAATCGGCGAAAGCATCCTGTCAACCGTGCGATCTCCTGCACGAGGCGCGCGGCGGCATCGTGTGCCGAGGGTGTGGCCGGGCGCCCATGGGCGCCGGTGCACGATGCCGCGGCTCGCCGGCCCGAGTTCCCGGCCCGAGCGCTGTCGCCTATATCCCCCTCCGCCGGGCAGTTCAACCCCCTGCCGATCCGGGCCGGGCGATGTGACCCTAGCTGTCATCGACGAACGACAGGAGAGCTGATGCGAGCGATGGTGTACCGCGGACCATACAAGGTTCGGGTTGAGGAAAAAGCGATGCCGCCGATCGAGCATCCGAACGACGCCATCATCCGTGTGACTCTCGCGGCCATCTGCGGCTCCGACCTGCACCTGTATCACGGCATGATGCCGGACACACGGGTCGGGATGACCTTCGGACACGAGTTCATCGGCGTCGTCGAGCAGGTCGGCTCCTCAGTCCAGAACCTCAAGGTCGGCGACCGCGTCATGGTGCCGTTCAATGTGTACTGCGGCTCCTGCTACTTCTGTGTGCGCGGCCTCTACTCGAACTGCCACAACGTCAACCCCAACGCCACGGCCGTCGGCGGCATCTACGGCTACTCCCACACGTGTGGCGGGTACGACGGCGGGCAGTCCGAGTACGTTCGGGTGCCATTCGCGGATGTCGGACCTTCCGTCATTCCGGACTGGCTCGAGGACGAAGACGCCCTGATGTGCACCGACGCGCTCGCGACCGGATACTTCGGTGCCCAGCTCGGCGACATCAGCGAGGGCGACACCGTCGCGGTCTTCGGAGCGGGCCCCGTCGGCCTCTTCGCCGCCAAGTCTGCGTGGCTCATGGGTGCCGGCCGGGTAATCGTGATCGACCACCTCGAGTACCGCCTCGAGAAGGCCCGCACCTTTGCTCACGCTGAGACCCGCAACTTCGCCGAGTACGACGACATCGTGGTTGAGATGAAGAAGGCGACAGACTTCCTCGGCGCAGACGTGGTGATCGACGCCGTCGGTGCCGAAGCCGATGGCAACTTCACCCAGCACGTGACGGCAGCGAAACTCAAGCTGCAGGGCGGCTCTCCCATCGCCCTGAACTGGGCGATCGACTCGGTCCGCAAGGGCGGTACGGTCTCGGTCATGGGCGCATATGGCCCGATGTTCAGTGCCGTGAAATTCGGCGATGCGATGAACAAGGGGCTCACGCTCCGCATGAACCAGGCGCCTGCGAAGCGCCAGTGGCCGCGCCTGTTCGAGCACATCCAGAACGGATACCTCAAGCCGAACGACATCGTCACCCACCGCATCCCGCTCGAGCACATCGCCGAGGGGTACCACATGTTCTCCGCGAAACTCGATGACTGCATCAAGCCCGTCATCGTTCCTGGCGCCTGAGAGGAAAACCAGAATGCCGTACACAGCTGAGCACCCGACGCCTCCCGAATCGAGCGACGAACTCCGCGCCCGCATCCCCGGCTGGGGTGCCGACCTCGACCCGAAGGACCGCCCGTCGGTTCCGCGGGAGCGATTCGATCCGAGCGCGACCGGCGCCCACTGGGACTTCCCCGACCGCCAGGAAGAGAAAGTCCCGCGCGAGCGCTCCATTGAGCACAAGTTCCTGACCCCGGTCTTCGGCACATCGGCGCCGCTGCGCGGCCTCTCGGGCATGCTCCGCCGCTTCGCCTACGCCAAATACAGCGAGGGTCGTGCCGCGCACTGGTTGATCCTGCTTGGAGCAGACCGGGTGGATGCCGTCGAGAGCCACCTGCGCTCCTTCGCGACCCTGCGTCCAGACAACCCGATCACCGAGACGGGCGTGCTGAGCGAGTTCACCCGCGGCGGCATCTCATCGCGCTTCGGCCGTAAGCGGGTTGACCTCAACCACCAGTGGATCGACCCGATCCTCGTCGCCGGTCCGTGGATTGCCGCGGCGGGCGCCGTCGTCTGGGGCGTCAAGGCGATCGCCAAACGCTAAAGCTCCCGCACGCAATCGCGTACGGGAAAAGGTTTCGCCCGGCTGGCCGGAGTGCCCGAGAGCTACCGGCCAGCCGGGGCGGGGACTTACGCCCCCGGGATGAGCCGGTCGGCCCGGTAGCGGTCGAAGAGCGCGGTGAACGAGTCGACAGTGCGGTGGTGCACGGTGAAGCCGGCCAGCCGTGACTTGCTGATGTCGGTGACGACCTCGATCTCGCGGCCCAGGTCGGCGTCGGTGTGCCACCAGGAGGCGATGCGGCCGAGGTCGGACTCGACGAGCCCGTTCTTCTCCACGATCCGCTGCCAGACGTCCTGAGCGTCCACCATCTGCTGCTCGAGCGGGTTGGGCTCCGCGACGGGGCCAACGGGCTCGACACCGAAGTACTCGGCGAGGCGCGTCCACATCCAGCGCCAGCGGAAGACATCACCGTTGACGACGTTGAAGGGTTCATTGCGCCCCGCGGGCGACGTCGACGCCCAGAGCATCTGCTCGGCGAGCACCGTGGCATCCGTCATGTCGGTGAGGCCGTTCCACTGCGTGAGCGAACCAGGGAACACGAACGGGGTGCCGAGTTCGCGACAAATTGACGCGTAGACCGCGAGGGTAAGCCCCATGTTCATAGCGTTGCCGACGGCGTGGCCAATGACCGTGTGAGAGCGGTGCACCGACCAGGTGAAGTCGTCTCGCTCAGCCGCGGCAAAGAGTTCGTCTTCCTGCGCGTAGTAGAAGTTCGGGGCGTCGAGTCGCGCCTCTTCCTCGTGGAACGGAGTGTCGGGCATGTTCCCCTGTCCGTACGCCTCGAACGGGCCGAGGTAGTGCTTGAGACCGGTGACGAGGGCGACATGCTCGAGCGGCGCGTGAGACAGCGCCGCGAGCAGATCGCGAACCATTCCGCCGTTGACGGCGATGTTCTCTTCCTCGGTCGCCTGCCGGGACCAGGCGGTGAAGAAGACGTGAGTCGGTCGCTCATCGGCCAGTACGCGAGCGAGGTCCTCGGCCGAGCGAAGATCGGCGGAAAGCGGACGGACACCCTCACGCTCAGCGCCGGGTCGCCGTGAAAGCGCCGTGACCGGCCACCCCTGTTGCGTGAGCAGATCGACCAGTGCGGACCCTCCGATTCCGGTCGCGCCCACCACGAGCGCGTTGCGTCCTTCGGTGGTGGTGCGGTCAGAGGGATCGGGCTGTGGGGTATTCGAAGTCATTCAGAGCGATAACGCTGTGGTTCCCCGCGCTATTCCCCGGCAAGCGAAACTCGGGCCGCGGAACAGCCCACCCGCACCTGCCGGGACCTGTCGAATTGACGAACCCGGACGATCACGCGCTCAGCGCGCTCGGGGTTTTCACTGCCCGGTTTCTCCCCCAGAGCACCAGGGGATGCATCAGGGTGATGAGCCTGCGACCATCCTCCGTCGGGGTGTAACTGATCATCACTGGCGTGGTCGGAGTAACGTCCCGCTCGATCAGGCCCTCGAGTTCGAGTTCGCGAAGGCGCGCCGAGAGCAGCCGGTCTGAGATGCTATCGATGCTCTCGCGGTACTCCGAGAAGCGCCGCGCTCCGCGCGCACCGGCGAGCAGGATCGCGGCGTTCCATTTGCGTCCGGCGAGTTCGACGGCATCCTGAAACTGTCGGCACTCGTCGTCATTGATGTGTTCAAAATTCGTTGCGCGCATGATCCCCACTTACTTGAGGTAAGTAGCTTACCTCGTGTTGGTGGCGATGTCCATGGTCCGTCAGAGTATGAGCATGAATTACGGCCACCCCCTTATCTTCGGCGTCGCTCTCGCAACCGGGAGTACGGAGCCTGACTCGGTCCTCGACCGAGCCCTGCTCGCGGAACGCCTCGGATTCGACCTCCTTGCGTTCGATGATTCCGCGTCGGACGATTCCGCGCCCGACGATTCGTCACCCACGACCGCGGGGCTCGATCACGCGACACTCCTCGCCTGGATCGCCGGGACCACGGACCGGATCGGCCTCCTCGCGCAGCTCGCCGTCGACCCCTCCGGCTTTCCGGCCGTTGCCGCGCGGGCTGCCGCAAGCCTCGACCTTCTGTCGGGCGGCAGAGTCACGGTTGCGCTCGGCGCCGAGAGCACAGCGGATGCCGCCGAGTCGGCGGAGAGCGCAGAGGTCGCCGAGGAGACACTGGACATCATCCGGCGCATGTGGGCTGTCGGCGAGCGCGGCACTGTTCGGTACACGGGGGACGTCTTCCGGGTCAACGGTGCGCAGCCCGGCCCCGCGCCAGCGCACGACGTACCGATCCTGATCCACGGCGGGACCCCACAGCTGGTGCGACTCGCGGCAGAGAAAGCAGACGGCTGGCTCACCGAGATCGGCGGCTCGGGATTCGCCAGCTTTGCGGCACGCAACCGGCTCCTCGACGAGACGGCGAGCGCCGCAGGTCGCGATCCGCGCGAGGTGCGGAGGCTCGTGACGATCCGCGGAACATTCTCAAACACCAGAAACAGCTTCCTCTCCGGAGCCGCCTCGGACTGGGTAAACGACCTGCTTCCCCTGGTGATCGACCAGGGTGCAAGCGGCATTCTCCTGGCGTCGGATGACGACGCAGTGCTGCAGCGATTCGCGAGCGAGGTCGTCCCCGCCCTGCGCGAGGCCGTGACCTCGGCGCTGCCCCAGCCTGCCCGTACCGCACGCGTCCGCAGGTCGGCGGCGATCGCGAAACGGCGTGAGGGCATCCGTTATGACGCTGTCCCGCCTCTTCTTGCCGACGCCGCCATCGAGCCGGGTGACTTCGGCTATGCCAAGGTGAAGTCGACCTACCTGCGCGGTGGCTCCCCCGGGCTCGTCCTGCCGGTTCACACCCCGGCAGAGGTCGCCGCGGCCCTCGAGTTCGCCCGCGAACACCCCGAACTCCCGCTGTCGATCCGGAGCGGAGGCCACGGCATCAGCGGCAGGTCGACCAACGACGGCGGCATCGTGATCAACCTCTCGAACATGAACCGCATCGACGTCATCGATGAACAAACACGGCGGGTCCGCATCGAGCCGGGCGCGCGCTGGATGGATATCGCCGCAGTGCTGGCCCCGTACGGCTGGGCGCTGAGCTCGGGTGACTACGGCGGCGTCGGCGTCGGCGGGCTGGCCACTGCTGGCGGTGTCGGGTTCCTCGGACGTGAGCACGGGCTCACCATCGACCACCTCCGCTCAGTGGAGATGGTGCTCGCGGACGGCTCGCTCGTCCGCGCGAGCGACACCGAGAACGCGGACCTGTTCTGGGCCATCCGCGGCGCGGGGGCGAGCTTCGGCATCGTGACCGCCTTCGAGTTCGAGGTGGACGAGGTCGGAGACGTCGGCTGGGCGCAACTGGGGCTCGATGCGACAGACACCGCCGGCTTCCTCGAGACCTGGGGCCACCTGAGCGAGACGGCACCCCGTGACACCACGAGCTTTTTGATCATGGGCCCTCCCCGCTCCGGCCAGCCCGCGGTCGCCCAGATCATGGCGATGGTCGACTCCAGTGACCCCGGCACCATCGTCGAGCGGCTCCAGCCCTTCGCGAACATCTCCCCGCTCTACAGCCAGTCCGTTCAACTGACGTCATACGCGGCGGTGATGGCCAACGCGCAGGGTGAGTCCAACGGCGGCCAGGGCCAGCCCGTGACACGCACCGGCCTGCTCGAGAAGATCACCCCCGAGTTTGCCGCCGAAGCGGCACGTCTCATCTCCAGCGGGATCGTCTATTTCTTCCAGATCCGCGCGGTCGGCGGTGCGATTTCCGACGTCCATCCGGATGCCACGGCGTACGCACACCGGAACGCCAACTTCTCGGTTGTCGCGTTCGGCTCGAACCGGCAGCGGCTCGATGCCGCCTGGGAGGCCCTGTACCCGTTCTTCGACGGCATCTACCTGAGCTTCGAGACCGACACGAGGCCCGAGCGGCTGGCCGACGCGTTCCCGCCGAAGACGCTCACCCGGCTTCGTGAGCTCAAGGCACGCTTCGACCCGAACCACGTCTTCCGGGACAACTTCCCCATCACCGCGGCGACCTCGCCGACGCCCAGTAACGCGACCCTCACGGAGGCGACCTCATGACCGACTATGGACACGACCTGCTCTTTGGCACGTTCATCACGCCCACGAACAACCCGCCGATGCACGCCGTGGAGATGGCGGTGGTATCCGATCGCGCCGGCCTCGACCTCGCGACCTTCCAGGATCATCCGTATCAGCCGGGTTTCCTCGACACCTGGACCCTGATGTCATACGCCGCGGCCAGGACCGAGAACATTTCGCTGAGCGCCAACGTGCTCAACCTGCCGCTTCGCCAGCCAGCGGTGCTCGCTCGCAGCGCCGCGAGTCTCGATCTGCTCAGCGGCGGCCGCGTCGAGCTCGGCATCGGCGCCGGCGGCTTCTGGGACCCCATCGTCGCGATGGGTGGCACGCGCCTCACCCCGGGCGAGTCGATCGAGGCTCTCGAAGAGGCGATCGAGATCATCCGCGGAATCTGGGCGGCGGATGCTCCCGGTCGGCTGGTCGTCGACGGTTCCTTCCACCGCGTCGACGGCGCCAAGCGGGGCCCGAAGCCCGCCCACGACATCGGCATCTGGGTCGGCGCGCTCAAACCGAGGATTCTCCGCATGACGGGCCGCGCCGCCGACGGCTGGATGCCCTCCCTCGCTTACCTGCCAGGCGGGCCGCGCGATCTCACAGCGATGAATGCCCACATCGATGACGGCGCGACCCGTGCAGGGCGGGACCCGCGAGACATTCGCCGGCTGCTCAACGTCGCGGGACGGTTCACTGCCGCTGGACAGGGACTGCTCGTCGGACCGGCAAACCAATGGATCGACCAGCTCACCGGCATCGCCCTTGAGTACGGGACCTCGGGCTTCATCCTGGTCACTGACGACGCGCGCACCACAGAACTCTTCGCCGAGGTGGCAGCGGGCGTCCGCGAGAACGTCGCGCGGGAGCGCTCTGCTCGCGGGGTCAGCGCGGGGAGAACGCCAGCGTAAACAGGGTCACGGCGCGGCGCCCGGCGGCCGGCCGGTCGTCGGCATCCGTTCGGGCGAGAACTCCCGCGAGCATCGACACAGCCAGCAGCACGTCCTCTGGGTCGACGTGGGCTCCGATCCGCCCCGCCGCCTTCTCGCGGGTGAGCTCTCGCTCAACCATGCTCCGGAGCCGATCGCCCAGGTGAAGCACTCGCGCGTCGTGTGAGTTCGCCCAGATCAGGTCGATGAACGCCGTCGACACGACGGCCTGCTCGATGACCAGGTTGAGCAGGGCATCGAGCGTCGAGTCCGGGTTGTCGACAAACGCCTCGAGTTCGGTGAGGTTCTCGTCGAAGACGGCAACAGCGAGGTCCATCCGCTCGGGGAAGTGCCGGTACAGGGTGCCCTGGCCGACACCGGCCCGGCGAGCGACGGCGCTGAGCGGCGCCGAGAGGCCGTCGGTCGCGAAAACCTCGCGGGCAGCTGCGATCAGCGCGCGCCGGTTTTCCGGCCCTGCGCTGGGTCCGCGGTTCGCTTTTGCTGTGGGTGGCACGGGTGTAGCCTACAACCGGACACAGTTGTCCGGTATGTACCTCCGACAGGAAGAAGCACATGACAAACACGGCCACTCCCCTCACCGCCGACTCCGCGATCGGCACCTGGATCGATCACCCCGTCGGCGGCGCCATCCTCCGCGACATGCTCGCCCAGGGAGGACAGACCCCCGAGGTCATGCGCCCGGTCCGCCGCCTCGCCATCAAGCGCCTCGTGACGTTGAGCAAGGGCTCCTTCACGCAGGAGATGCTCGATGCGCTCGTCGAGCGCGCCGCCGCCGGCGACGCCCCCCAGTCCGCACCGGGAACGGATGCCGCACCGGCAGCCGACTCAGACACGCCGGCAGCAGCACCGGTTGAGCGCCCGCAGTGGGTCGAGCGCATCAGCACCGGTCGCTTCACCGGAAAGACCGTCATCGTGACCGGCGCCGGTTCCGGCATCGGACGCGCAACCGCGTCGCGCGTTGCCCGCGAGGGCGGACGCGTCATCGCTGTCGATATCTCCAGCGAGCGCCTGGACGAGCTCGTCGCCGAACTGCCCGATGCAGAGATCGTGCCCGTCGTTGCTGACATCACCGACGATGCTGCGATCGCATCGATCATCGAGGCAGCCGGCGGAACCATCGACGCCCTCGCCAACGTTGCGGGCATCATGGACGACATGACGCCGGTGCACGAGATCTCGGACTCGATCTGGAAGCGCGTTTTCGCGATCAACGTCGACGGAACGATGAAGCTCATGCGGGCCGTTGCGCCGTTCATGCTCGCTCGCGAGTACGGCTCGATCGTCAACGTTGCGTCAGAGGCCGGCCTTCGCGGCTCGGCTGCCGGCGCCGCATACACGGCGTCGAAGCACGCGGTTGTCGGCCTCACCAAGAGCAGTGCGTTCATGTACGGACCGAGTGGCGTGCGGGTCAACGCTGTCGCCCCCGGGCCGACGATCACGAACATCCAGGCGACATTCGCGTCAGAGCTCGGCGCGCAGCGCGTCCGTGCGGGAATGGCGGTCATGCCGGATGCCGTCGAGAGCGACGCTCTCGCGGCGTCCATCACCTTCCTTCTCAGTGATGACGGCGTGAACGTCAACGGTGTCATCCTCGCGAGCGACGGTGGCTGGTCCGCCGCGTAAGCACAGCGTCATCTGAGCAACGGCCCGCGGGAAACCGCGGGCCGTTGCTGTTCCTGAGCTTCCGATGGGAGCCGCGTATGGAATCCGGCGCTCTGTGTGTAAGCTCGACCCTCGTGTTCGGGAAAGTCAGGTCAGCAACCATCGCTCGCGACGGGTCCAGCGGAGACGACTCCGATTCACCGGCCGTCGACTGGGAAGCGTTCCGCGTGGACATCGAAGCCCCCGCTCGTGCCCGGACCGGCTCGTCATACGCCGAGGCAACACCGCGCGTCATGGTGCTCGGCGACGAGGGCGGCGCGTTCGAGGCCATCGTGTCCGAACTCTCTGAGCACGGCGTCGACACCATCCGAGCCCGAGAGATTTCTGCCTGCGCCGCGTCGCTCCATGAGAATGAGGCAACGGGAGTGGTTCTCACCGTCGATACGGCTGGACTCGGCGATCGCCGGGCCCGCAAGGAATTCGCGTCGACACTCTCAGCGACTCTCCACACGCTCCTCCCTCTCCTTGCCCAGCCCGCGCAGGTACTCGTGCTCGCGCGCGGTTCCGACATCTCGCTCAAGGCGAGCCTCGACCGCGAGGTCGTGTCGGTGATCACCAGGACCAGTCGCCAGGCCACCAATGAGTACGGCATGAACCTCAGCATCAACGCCGTGGACATCACCGGTGACGTCGACGCGGCGCTGGTTGCACACCGCGCCGCCGAACTGTTCGGTGCCCGCGAGGAAGTGTCGACCGGCGAGGTGCTGGACTACGCCGAGATCGAGTCGCAGTCCATTGCCTGTGCACTCGCCCTCAGATTCGTCTACTGAGCGACACCCGGCTCGAACACGCGACGGATGTCTCGCACGCGCTAACAGATGTCCGGCCGGATGGGAACGTCTTTCTTTTCCGTCCGCAGCGAGCGAGGGTGGAAGCTCCACACCTGACCAGAAGGATTTCCATGGCATCCGCCCCGGCAACAGTGAACACGACTGACGCCCGTGACGCCCGTGCGGCCCGCTCGGCGCAGAACGCCTGGTCCGGTGTTCTTTTCGGTGTGGGGATCGTTGCCTTCATCGACGAGGCCGTGTTCCACCAGTTGCTTCACTGGCACCATTTTTACGATCTCGGCACACCGGACGTCGGCCTCGTCTCCGACGGCATCTTCCACGCCATCAGCTGGTTCGCCACGATTGCCGGGCTCTTCCTCTTCGCCGACCTCAGGCGCCGGAATGCGCTCTGGCCACGGCGGTGGTGGGGTGGCATCCTCGTCGGCGCCGGTGCATTCCAGTTGTACGACGGCACGGTTCAGCACAAGCTGTTCGGCATCCACCAGATCCGATACGTCCCCGACGTCTTCGTCTATGACCTGGTCTGGAACGGCACCGCGATCCTGATGCTCGTCGCCGGGATCGTGCTTCTCGTCATGACCAGGCGCGGGGCAGCTCGCTCGACGTGACCATGCATCTCGACGTGACAATCCACGGTCACGGCGAACCAGGCATCGCGGCTCTTGACTACGCCGTTGCTCTCGTCATGGTGGCCGCGGCGGCGCTGTATCTCGGCGGCCTCCGCGCTGCACGTGGTCAGGGTCGGAGCTGGCCGCTCTGGCGCACGGCGTGCTGGGTTGTGGGGCTTCTCGTCGTCACGGTCTCCATGATCGGACCGCTCGCAACCGCCGGACACGAGAGCTTCACCGCCCACATGCTTGGCCACCTCCTCGCCGGCATGGTCGCACCGATCTTTCTCGTCGTTGCCGCCCCGGTGACCCTCGCGTTGCGTGCCCTCGATGTTCGACAGGCGCGCCGCCTGTCGCGGCTGCTCCGGAGCCGCCCGGCCCGGTTCCTCGTGCACCCGGTGACGGCAGCCGTGATCAACGTCGGCAGTCTCTGGCTGCTCTACACAACGCAGTTGTACGAGCTGATGCAATCGAGCTCGTTCTTCCACCTCCTGGTCACGGCGCACTTCGTCATCGCCGGCTATCTCCTGGTCGCGTCACTCATCGGCGTCGACCCGAACCCCCACCGGGCGGGCTACCCGTTACGGGCTGTCGTCCTGGTGGCCGCCCTCGCCGGTCACGGCATCCTCTCCAAGTATCTGTACGCGCATCCGCCTGCCGGGGTTTCTCTCGCCGAAGCCCAGTCGGGCAGCGTGCTGATGTATTACGGCGGTGACGTTGCGGATGCCGCACTCATCGTGATCCTGTGCCTCCAGTGGTATCGCGCGGCAGGAAAGACGCGGGCGCTCGAGCCCGGAATGCGGGCCTCCGGCTAGGTCCGGGGCGGACCACTGCCCAGCGCCGCGCTCGCACACCGGGGCGCTGGACAAGCCGAATCGGACGTGGCACGATCGGGCGTGTGACCAGCAGTGCCGCCGAGAACCAGCGCATCGCCGACCTCGCAATTCTGCGTCGTGTGCGGGACCGGATCGATCGTGAGTACGCGAAGCCGCTCGATGTCGAGGGGCTCGCGAGGGGTGCGCACCTCTCGGCCGGGCACCTGAGCCGGCAGTTCCGACTCGCCTATGGCGTCTCCCCGTACTCGTATCTCATGACCCGTCGCATCGAACGGGCCATGGCGCTGCTGCGTAACAGTGACCTGAGCGTCACCGAGGTGTGCTTCAGCGTCGGATGCTCCTCGCTCGGCACATTCAGCACCCGATTCACCGAACTGGTGGGGGTTCCTCCGAGTGTCTATCGGCGCGAGCCCATCCACCCATCGGCCGGCCTGGCACCGTGTGTGGCCAAACAGGTGACGAGACCGGTCAGGAATCGAGAAGCACGGCCACGACAGCCGGAGCTAGCGTGACGATCATGAACATCACAATCCACCAATCATTCCTTCCCCAGACTGACCCTGACGCCTCGCTCGCCTTCTATCGTGACGTCCTCGGCTTCGAGGTTCGCAACGACGTCGGCTATGAAGACATGCGCTGGATCACTGTCGGACCGCCGAACCAGCCGGACACCTCGATCGTCCTGATGCCGCCGATCGCATCTCCGGACTTCACCGAAGATGAACGCCGGACGATTCTCGATCTCATTGCCAAGGGCAGCTACTTCGGCGTGAACCTCGCCACCACGGACCTGGACGACACCTTCGCGGCTCTCGAGGCTCGCGGCGCCGAAATCGTCCAGGAACCGACCGACCAGCCGTACGGCATCCGTGACTGCGCGTTCCGTGACCCCGCTGGCAACCTGATTCGCCTGCAGGAGCTTCGCTAGTGGCCGGGGATCAACACATCGCCGACGGGCACACCAGAATCCGGGTGCAGGGTGCCCGCGAGAACAACCTCAGGGACGTGAGTCTCGATCTTCCCAAGCGCCGCCTCACGGTGTTCACCGGGGTCTCCGGCTCCGGCAAGAGCTCCCTCGTCTTCAGCACAATCGCCGCGGAGTCGCAGCGGATGATCAATGAGACGTACAGCGCGTTTCTCCAGGGCTTCATGCCGAACCTCGCCCGGCCGGACGTCGATGTCCTCGAGGGACTCACGACGGCGATCATCGTCGACCAGGAAAGAATGGGCGCGAACGTCCGCTCCACGGTCGGCACGGCAACGGACGCGAATGCCCTGCTGCGGATACTCTTCAGCAAGGTGGGCCAGCCGCATGTTGGGCCACCACAGGCGTTCTCGTTCAACGTCGCCTCAATTTCGGGCGCTGGCGCTGTCACCCTCGAGCGCGGCGGCAAGACCATCAAGGAACGCCGTGACTTCTCCATCACGGGCGGCATGTGCCCGCGCTGCGAGGGCATGGGCACGGTCAACGACATCGACCTGACCCAGCTGTTCGACGACTCCAAATCGCTGGCCGACGGCGCCCTCACCATTCCGGGATACACCGCAGACGGCTGGATGGTGCGGATCTACTCGGAGTCGGGATTCGTCGATCCTCACAAGCCGATCCGCGAGTACACGACAAAGGAGCGCGACAACTTTCTGTACAAGGAGCAGACGAAGATCTCGCTCCAGTCGATGAACATGACCTACGAGGGGCTCATTCCCAAGATCAAGAAGTCGCTCCTCTCGAAGGACCGGGAGGCGATGCAGCCCCACATTCGGGCGTTTGTCGACAGGGCCGTCACGTTCACCACGTGCCCCGACTGTGGAGGCACCCGGCTCAACGAGGGCGCACGGTCGTCGCGCATCGACGGCGTCAATATTGCTGAGGCGTGTGCGATGCAGATCAGCGACCTCGCCGACTGGGTCCGCTCACTCGACGAGCCATCGGTTGCCCCCTTGCTCGGTGCACTCCAGCACATCTTCGACTCATTCGTGGAGATCGGCCTCGGCTATCTCTCGCTCGATCGACCCGCTGGCACACTCTCGGGTGGCGAGGCCCAGCGCACCAAGATGATCCGCCACCTGGGTTCGTCGCTCACCGACGTCACCTATGTTTTCGACGAGCCGACCATCGGGTTGCACCCCCACGACATCCAGCGGATGAATGAGTTGTTGCTGCGGCTCCGCGACAAGGGCAACACGGTTCTCGTGGTCGAGCACAAGCCCGAGATGATCGCGATCGCCGACCACATCGTCGACCTCGGCCCGGGAGCCGGATCGGCGGGCGGCGCTATCTGCTTCGAGGGCACTCTCGCTGACTTGCGCGCAAGCGATACCCTCACCGGCCGTCACCTCGCCGATCGGGTCGCACTCAAGGACGAGGTGCGGAGCGCAACGGGCACGCTGGAGATCAGGGGCGCGACCAGGCACAACCTCAAGAACGTGGACGTCGACATCCCCCTCGGCGTGCTCGTCGTGATGACCGGGGTTGCCGGTTCGGGCAAGAGTTCACTCGTGCACGGCTCGATTCCGCCCGGTGCCGGTGTGGTGTCCATCGACCAGGGCGCCATCAAGGGCTCGCGCCGCAGCAACCCGGCAACGTACACCGGGATGCTGGATCCGATCCGCAAGGCGTTCGCGAAGGCCAACGGCGTGAAGCCCGCCCTGTTCAGTTCCAACTCGGAGGGCGCGTGCCCCAACTGCAACGGGGCCGGCGTGATCTATACCGACCTCGGCATGATGGCGACTGTCGAATCGCCCTGTGAGGTGTGTGAGGGTAAGCGGTTCATGGCATCCGTTCTCGAATACACGCTCGGTGGGCGCGACATCAGCGAGGTGCTCGCGATGAGTGTGCTCGAGGCCGAGGAGTTCTTCGGATCGGGGGATGCCAGGACGCCGGCGGCACACGTGGTCCTCGAGCGGTTGTCCGACGTGGGGCTCGGCTACCTGAGCCTCGGCCAGCCGCTCACCACACTGTCGGGCGGTGAGCGGCAGCGGCTCAAGCTGGCGACCCAGATGGGCGAGAAGGGTGGGATCTACGTGCTCGACGAGCCGACAACCGGGTTGCACCTCGCCGACGTCGAGAATCTGCTCGGCCTGCTCGACCGGCTCGTCGACTCGGGCAAGAGCGTTATCGTCGTCGAACATCACCAGGCGGTGATGGCGCATGCAGACTGGATCATCGATCTCGGCCCCGGCGCGGGCCATGACGGCGGGCGGATCGTGTTCGAGGGCACGCCGGCTGACCTTGTCGCTCACCGCTCGACCCTCACCGGTGAGCACCTCGCGAGTTACGTCGGCGCCTGAGCCGCTCGAGCAGCCGCGTGCTGTTGACTGGGTGCGGCGAACCGATCGTCGTCACCCGCACCCTGTCGAACATCAACTGGCACTGACAGCTCGCCCTCATCGGTACCAGTTTCCGCAACAGCCCCGCCGAGCGCGGGCACTCGGAAGCAGGTCAACAGGAGCGCTGAATCCCAGCTGGTTGCGCTATCTTTCCTGAGCAAATGTCATTCACTCTTCTTTGATTTTCTGCATACGCGCGGTAGTGTTAGCGCAAACATTCATTTGCTCGGCAGCGAGGCGACGCACGAAACGCTTGGGGCCAGCATTCGATCCGTCCCGCCATCCGGGGCGGTATCTCTCAAAGAGGAGCGACAGATGACACCCAGGACTCGCTTCGCGCGTTTCACAGCCGTCACGGCTGTGGCGGCGATTTCCGCCTTCGGGCTTGCGGCCTGCAGCACCGAGGGGTCGAACACATCGGCCGGGTCTGACGGGCCCGTCAAGATCGAATACCTTCACCGCCTGCCCGATGGCGAAGGAATGACCCCGGTCAATGAGATCGTCGACCGGTGGAACGAGAAGAACCCCGACATCCAGGTGAAAGCGACGAAGTTCGACGGCGCAGCCACCGACATGATTCTGAAGCTCGAGACCGATGTTAAAGCCGGCAACGTCAGCTGCCTCGCCCAGGTCGGCTACTCCGAAGTGCCGCAGATGTTCGTCAAGGGCCTCGTCGAAGACGTTGCGGAGGAAGCTGACAAGTACGCCGACGACTTCTCTGCCGGCGCGTACGCGATGATGACCGTCGGCGACGCGGTAGTCGGGCTCCCGCAGGACACCGGCCCCCTCGTGTACTACTACAACGAGACGGCATTCACCGAGCTCGGCCTCACCGTTCCCACGACGCTCGACGAGCTCGGCGCCCAGGCCGCTACCGCAGCGGGTGCAGGCAAGTTCGCTGCCGCTTTCACTCCTGACGAAGCACTGTCCTGGCTGTCCGCCCAGTCCGCAGCGGCGGGCGATGTCTGGTTCGGTTCGACGGATGAGGGCTGGACAGTCGACTCGGAAGGCCCCGGAAGCCAGAAGGTCGCCGCATTCTGGCAGGGCCTCATCGACAACGACCAGACCCTCGTGACCGAGCGCTGGGGCGAAGGCTTCACCCAGGCCCTGAACGACGGATCACTCATCGGCCACGTCGGAGCAGCGTGGGAAGCAGGCTTCCTGCTCGACTCGCTCGACGGAACTCCCGCTGAAGGCCAGTGGCGCGTTGCGCAGCTCCCCGACTTCGGCGCAGGAGAGGTCACCGGCCCCGACGGCGGCTCGGGCGTCGCCGTCATGAAGGGCTGCGAGCACCCCGAGGAAGCTATGGAATTCAACGCGTGGTTCAACACGCAGACCGATGACCTCGCTTCACAGGGCCTCGTCATCGCGGCCAACGGCACACCCGAGACGAGTGAGAAGATGCTCCGCCAGTTCGGTGGACAGGATGTTCTCGCGGAACTGGCAACGGCGTCCGCGAACCTGAACCCCGAATTCGTCTACGCACCGGGCTTCGCCTCGCTGACCAAGATGAACGAGACAGCCTCGAACGTCGCGGGTGGATCTGCGACAGTCGCTGACATCTTCACGACAGCGAAGACCACAGCACTCGAGACCCTCGAAGACCTCGGGCTGCCGACCGCCAAGTGACGGTAACGACAGAATAAACACCGCGCCGGCGGACCACACATCATGTGGTCCGCCGGCCGTTCCTGGTTGAAGGAGACCACAGCTGATGACCATGACCACCCGCGCCGTTCCGGACAGCTCTCCACCCGACCGGAAACCCGCCGCCACCGCTCCGCGGCCGACCACGGTGAAACGCAAACGCCGTCTCGGCTCGCAGGCCATGACCGGCTGGCTGTTCATGGCACCATTCGCTGTTCTTTTCGTCGTCGTCTTCCTCGTCCCGATCGGAGTGTCGATCCGCTCGGCGCTCTTCTCGCAGAAACCGGGCGGCGACGGCCTGTACGGCGGCGGTGAAGTCGTCGACACTTTCGTCGGATTCGATAACTTCGCCCTCGCATTGGGGAGCGAGGTCTTCTGGCTGGGAATGGGAAGGGTGACGCTCTACGCGCTCTTCCAGATTCCCGTGATGATCGTCGCGGCGCTCGGCCTCGCGCTCCTCCTCGACTCCTTCATCGTGCGTCGGCCCACCGTCTTCCGCCTGGCCTTCTTCCTGCCATACGCGATCCCCGGGGTTATCGCCGCCATGATGTGGCTCTACCTCTACACCCCTGAGGTCTCCCCCTTCATGCAGTTGTTGCCCGAGGGAACTGACCTGATGGGCCCAGGCACCGTCCTGCTCTCGATGTCAAACATGACCACCTGGACGTACACGGGCTACAACATGCTCATCTTCCTCGCCGCGCTCCAGACCGTGCCGCGTGAACTCTACGAGGCAGCACGCCTCGATGGCGCAAGCGGCTGGCAGATCGCGATGAAGATCAAGGTTCCGCTCGTCCGCTCGGCCGCGCTCCTCGCCGTGCTTCTCTCGATCATCGGCACCGTGCAGCTGTTCAACGAACCGGTCGTCATGGAGGCAGCCAACCCCTGGATGGGTAAGGCATACACGCCGATGATGCTCACATACAACTCGATGATGGGCGCGATCTCGCCGTCGGGAACCGGCCCTGCCTCGGCATACTCGCTGCTGATGGCCGCGATCGCCGGAGCACTCGCCATCGTCTACGCGCTGCTGCAGCGTCGGAAGGGAGCAAGCGCGTGAGCGCCCTCATCACCACCCCGAAACCTCGCCGGGCCGCACCCGTCGCCGATCTCCCGCCGAAGTCCGTACTGCCGGGGCCGATCGCCCGGGTAGCCGGGATCGGCGCCCTCCTCCTCGCGAGCCTGTATTTCGTTGCACCCGTCGTGTGGGTGATGTTCGCCGCAACGAAGAACAACCGCGACCTGTCGTCGACGTTCGGGTTCTGGTTCGCCGACTGGAATCTCGTCACGAACTACGAAAGCCTGATGAGCTGGACCCAGGGCATGTTCTGGCAGTGGGTGGGCAACTCGGTCTTCTATTCGTTGTCTGCCGGCCTCATCGGAACCCTGTTCGCTGTCATGGCTGGATACGCCATCGCCAAGTTCGATTTCCCCGGCAAGCGGGTGGCGGTCGGCTTCATCATGGGAGGGCTACTCCTGCCCGTCGCCCTGCTGACCGTGCCCCTGTATCTCGAGTTCCAGGCGCTCGGCCTCGTCAATACGGCCTGGGCGATCATCATCCCGTCAGCGGTCTCGCCGTTCGGCGTCTTCCTGGCGATGGTCTACGCGGAGTCCTCGGTTCCCTCCGAGTTGCTTGAGGCCGCTCGCATCGACGGGGCGGGTGAAGCGCGCATCTTCTTCACCATTGTCCTGCGGCTTCTCGGACCGGCGATGGTGACCATCTTCCTGTTCGTCTTCGTGGCCACGTGGAACAACTTCCTGCTGCCGCTCCTGATGGTGTCATCGCAGGAACTCAAGCCTGTGACGCTCGGGCTGTTCGGGATGGTGAGTTATTTTGCGCCGGACAAGGGTGCCGTCATGCTCGGCGCCCTGCTCGGGGTCATTCCGCTCATCCTGCTCTTCTTCAGCCTGCAGCGGTTCTTCCAGTCCGGACTCGCCGCCGGAGCGGTGAAGGGCTGACCCGACCAATCGAAAGAGGCCCCGCGGCGTTGCGCCGCGGGGCCTCATTCGTTGTGTCTGACGCATTGCTGCCTGGAAGAGTTCCGTTCAGCAACCGCCGACCGTTACGAGCCGATGAACTCTTCGACCTCACCGAGCGACGCGCGGTCCCGAACTTCTACCGCGGTCCCAAGCCGGTCCAAGTCGAGGACGCGGACTTCGTTGTGTCCTTCGCGCCACAGCGGCGCAGGCGCGTAGAGCGTCTCCTGGGGCCCGACCGCCGAATAGCGCCCGATGAGGAATCCATTCACCCAGACCATGCCCCGAACACCACCGGGGAAGGCGAGCCAGGCATCCGCGGCCTCCTCCAGCTCGAGTTCGGCGCTCGCGAACCCGTCAGCGCCTGCTGCGCCGCCGACCACGACGCCGTCGAGCGGAAGTACGCGGTGGGTCCACCCGTGGATCAGTCGTCCACCGACGAGAACTCCCCCCAGGATGCCCTTGCGTTCGCCCAGCTTTGCTCCGTAGTTGATGCGACCGAGGCTCTCAACGACGATGGTGAGCACCGCCGACCGTGCGGGTCCGTCGAGAGGCACGCTCGTTTCGCCGTCACGCTCGAGAACGGCGATGCGTTCACCGTCGAGGAAGACAACGGCCCGATCGTGCAGGCCATCGATCGCGAGGACCGTCTCCCCTGGGAGGTGCACAGTGCTCTCGTAGGCCACAAGGCCGTCAGCGACGCCGAGGTCCTCGAACGTCAGTGGGCGAGGTTGGACCGGACCGGCCGACACCGAGCGCACGACGGCCATGAGGGATGCCTCCGGCACAAGCGGCAGCGATTCCGCTGGCTGGAAGCGTGGTTCGGCGGGGGGCTCAGGGAGCGGACCATCGTGGAATGGAGCGAACGACGTCCGGAGCGCCTCGAATTTCGCGGTGAGTCGCCCGTCCTCGGCGATCGGTGCGTCTGAGTCATAACTGGTGACGGTCGGCTGGAGCACGCCGTCCCAGTTGGCGCCACTCCACAGGCCAAAGTTCGTGCCGCCGTGGGCCATATACAGGCTGACGGATCCGCCCGCAGCCAGGAGTTCGTCGACGGTTGCTGCCGTGCTTGATGCCTCTCGCACGTGGTGCCGCTCTCCCCAGTGGTCGAACCAGCCGCCCCACAGCTCGCTGCAGAGGAGTGGGGTCGCCTCAGGCAGCAGGCTCTGCGCCGCCGGTACACCCGTGCCGAACGTGAACGTCGGCATCACGCCGTCGATGGAACCGTTCCTGACCATGTCGGCGGTTGTTCCATCGGCCGTTGTGAGAAGTTCAACGATGCCGTGCGCCCGTACGACGTCGCGCAGGTGCTCGAGGTATTCGCGATCCGATCCGAATGATCCGTATTCGTTTTCAATCTGGAAAGCCACGATCGGCCCACCGTGTGCCGCCTGGAGCGGTGCCAGTCGCGGCAGGAGGTGCTCGTACCAGGAATCCACCGACCGCAGGAACTCGGGGTCGCTGGTCCGGACGGCGAGCGTGCGCCCGGTAAGCCAGGTCGGCAGGCCCCCGTTTGACCATTCGGCGCAGATGTACGGGCTTGGACGCACGTAGACGTCGAGACCGATCTCTGCCGCGAGTCGAATGTATCCCTCGATGTCGCGCCACCCGTCGAAATCGGGCTCACCCTCCACCTGCTCGTGGAAGTTCCACGGAATGTAGGTGTCGACCGTGTTGGCGCCCATGGCGGCCAGGCGCCGCAGCCGGTCCTCCCACTGGTCTGGGTGCACCCGGAAGTAGTGGACCGAGCCGGAGAGCATCCGGTGCGGCCGCCCGTTCCTCAGGAGGACGTCGTCGCTGTACGTGAGGGCAGCTGGCGAGACGGTGACGTCCCGGGTGATGGTCGCACTCATGTACGGTCAGTCCTCCGATCGCGGGCAGGATCGCCCCCAAAGAATGTTTGCGTTAACATTACCGTGATTACCGCGACCAGCCGGTCGGCGGGTACGGGCGGAGTGAACGCTCACTACGATGGTGGGCATGCCACGTCGTTCACCGGAGGATCGGTCGCCAAGTCAGGTCGATGTCGCGCGCGCGGCCGGGGTCTCTGCACAGACCGTCTCCCGCGTGATCTCCGGTAATTCGAATGTGCGGCCCGAAACGGCCCGCCGCGTGATGACCGCTGTCGACGCCGTCGGCTACCGACTCCACGCGGCCGCCGCGTCTCTCGCCTCAGGTCGGACCCGCACCCTCGGGGTCATCCTCGTCTCGTCCGGGCGCTACTCGACGAGCGCGATCCTGCTCGGCGTCGAAGCCGTCGCTGCGGAGTCCGGGTACACCGTGACCACCGCGAGCGTTCCACAACACTCAGCGCCGGCCGCCTTCGTGGAGGCATTCGAGCGGCTGGAGCGCCAGGGCTCCGAAGGGATCGTCTTTCTCGCCCCGGTCGGCTACCTCGCCGAAGCCCTGGGAGCGCGCACCGAGCGCACGCCAACCGTCGGTCATCGCCAGTCAGACAGCACTGGGATCGATGCGCTCGTCGATCAGCGAGCCATAGCCCGCATGGCCACGGAATACCTGCTCGAGCTCGGCCACCGTTCGGTCTGGCACGTCTCCGGAGACGAGTTCTGGCAGGAATCAAAGGCTCGCCGCGAGGAGTGGGAAGCCGTCCTCGAAGAACACGGCATTACCCCACCCCCGGTTATTCCCGCCGACTGGTCGCCCGAGTCCGGCTACCGGGCAGGCCGAACCCTCGCAGCGATCCCCGACGCGACAGCGGTGTTTGTCTCCAGCGATGAGATGGCCTTCGGTGTGATTCGGGCACTGCACGAAGCGGGCCGCATCGTGCCTGACGAGATCTCCGTAGCCAGCGTCGACGACATAGCCCTCGCGGCATACGCTGCACCCGCGCTCACCACGGTTCGGCAGCCATTCGAACAGGTCGGTCGCGCCACAGCGACGCGGGTCATCGACATGATCGAAAAGCGCGAACCGGGTGCAACCGAAAGGTTGCACCCGGAACTCATCGTGCGTGCGTCCACAGCCCCACCGAAGCCGTGACCCGGCGCGACTAGTCTGCTGCGCCCCGGCGACGTCGCCCGGTTTGTACCAGAACCAATCCGAGTGCGCCGATGGCAAGCGCACCGACTCCGAGTGCGAGGCTTGGCCAGATCTCACCGCCGCCCGTGCGGCCAAGCGAATCGGATGTTCCCGACGCTCGACCCCCGGAGACTTCTCCGCTTCCGGACGCGTCGCCCAAACCTTCGCCGACCCCAGGCTCAACCGGAACGCCCGGCTCGCTCGGGACACCGGCCTCGGCAGGAACACCGGGCTCGGCTGGAACACCGGGCGCCGCGGCAACGGTCACGGTGACCGGTTCGGATGCCGCAAGCGCTCCACCCACCGACACCTCAAGTGTTCCGGTGTATGTGCCCGCCTCGGCGAACGAACGTGACGTGGTGCCGGTGTAGAGCGGGTTGATCGTCATGGCTGCAATGTCCGTCACTCCGGTCGAGGTCAACACGACCTCGGTGGCCTGCCCGTCATCCCAGCGCAGTAACGCGGCTACATCGGCGCTCGTGGTGTCAGGGGCGGCCACGTTCCAGCCGATCTGCACGGGTTGACCGAGTTCTCCTTCGATCACATCCACCGCCTGAGTGGCGAACGTTGACGCCGAGTCCGTCTGCGCCGCCGACACTGCCCAGTCCACCGTTGCGGTCGGGAAGAAGTTGATTCCCTGCACTGTCATCCGTGGCCCATGAGCGGCGACCCGGTCGAGGAAGCTCGCCTCGTCCTTCTCAGCCTCCGGAGTCCAGCCGGCCTCGGCCGTCGCGAGCAGCCTCGGGAACGTATAGAACTGCGCCTGGTCGACACCGCGAATGAACTCGCCCCAGAAGGCGGCCTCGACGCCGAGGACATCCTCCTCACCGATCCCGGCGACGTAGGTCGCTGGATTCCAGTCGTAGGCGTTCTCGATGGTGCATGGCCCCGGGCAGGCCCAGGTTCCGCCAACCGGCTGACGGGCGTCCTGCTTCTGCGGCATGTAGGCCTTTTCCGCCGGCGACATGATCACTTGCGCACCGCGCGTGTCCACCGCCTCACGGGTAGAGGCTCCGTCGCCCATCCACAACTGCACGACGGCGTCGTTCTCGGGGAGGGCGGTATCGGCATACTCGTTCCAGCCGACGACGGTCTTGCCGAGTTTCGCGACCTCCGCCGTCGCGAAGTCGACCATGGCCGCGTAATCCTCGCGGCTCGTCACGTGCGCCTCGTCCCCACCGATGTGCAGGTATTGCCCCGGCGTGAGCTCGGCGAGCTGCACCAGTACCTCCGTGATGAAGGTGTAGGTGTGCGGGTTGTCGGCGTCGAAGGTCGAGATGCCGACGTCGCCCGTGCCCTGAGCGGGCACGGTGAGCTCTCCCGGGGCGGGTTTCGGGTTGGAACCAGCCGAGTTGAGTTGCGGAATGGCGTGAAGGGCTGCGTTCGTGTGGCTCGGCATGTCGATCTCCGGAACCACGACCATGCCGTTGCGGCCGGCATACTCGACGATCTGAATGTAGTCGGCCTTGGTGTAGAACCCCGTGTGCCCGAGCTCGGTGCCCATGAGCTGGCCGTCGCGGTTGTACGTCATCGCCGTGGCGCCACTCACCTCGGTGAGGAGGCCGTAATCGATCCCTGAGGGGTTATCCGCGGGCGTGTCCATCGCGATTCGCCAGCCCTGGTCGTCGGTGAGATGGATGTGAAGCCTATTGATCTTCAGTGGCGCCGCACTGTCGATGAGACGTTTGACGTCATCGACAGAATAGAAACTCCGCGCTGTGTCCACCATCAGGCCCCGGTAGCCGAAACGCGGGTAGTCCTCGATCGAGACGAAGGGAACCGTCCAGGAGGTGCGCAGAGTGGTGTCGGACTCGACCCACCCCGGCAACAACTGGCGGAGAGTCTGGACGCCGTTGAGGGCACCCTCCGCGGTGTCGGCAGCAATCCCGACACCGTCTGCCGTGACGTCAAGCTGGTAGCCCTCCGCCTCGTGGCCCGCGGGCGCGTTGCCCGGTGCCACCTCAATCGAAATCATCGATCCCTCAGCATCGGCAACCACCGGCACCTCGAACCCCGTCGATGGACGCAGGATCTCTGCCAGGTACTCTGCCGCCGGGACCGCGTCTCCGATCGCTTCGATCCGCACCCCCTCGTCGAGCGTGAAGGTACCTTCCGTGCGCTCGACGGACACAGGCTGCGGGATGAGCGGCAGATCAGACTCCAGCCCGGCACCCACCAGCGTGTCGGGAGCCGCTGCGGCAGCCCCGAGAGGCACCACACCCAGGACGAGTGCGGCAGCGCTGACGGCGGCACCGATGTATCGAGATCTTCTGCGCATGCGGGGAACTCCTCATTGAGTGGGCGGATTGTGGCCAAGCTATTAGGGCCGAAATTTTCCGTCAACCATCCGACAAAATACGCTTCACCGAACTGCTCGAAACGGGCTCCTCGAGCCCTCATCAGCGACTCAGGCCGCGATCAGTCCAGCCGTTCCCTGTCAAAGTAATCAGAGTTCAAACACGGATTTGGTATACCCCCTGGGGTATCTTACGTTGGGTTCAGGTACCCCGCCGGGTGCCCGAATACCGAGGGAGAATCCAAACGATGTGCCGAGCTGTGACCTGCAAGACCTGCGGAAAGACGACATGGGCGGGCTGCGGTCAGCACGTCGATGCGGTCATGGTTGGCGTGCCACGCGCTGACCGATGCCAGGGTCACGAGAACACGCCGAGCTCAGGCGGGTTCTTCGCACGCCTTTTCGGCCGCTAAGCGGAGCGGGACCGTTATGAAGATTGTCATCGTCGGAGGTGTCGCGGGCGGGATGTCCGCTGCAACCCGCCTGCGCCGTCTCGATGAGAGCGCGGAGATCGTCGTGTTTGAGCGCGGGCCTTACGTCTCGTTCGCCAACTGCGGGCTGCCGTACTACGTCGGTGGGATCATCGAGGATCGCGAGAGCCTCCTCCTCCAGACTCCCGCCTCACTCGCCGCGCGTTTTCGCCTCGACGCACGGGTACTCCAGGAAGTCACGCGGATCGATCGCGAATCCAGAACCGTTGAGGTCACAGGCGTCCGCGACGGTGTCACCCATACGGAGCCGTACGACGTACTGATCCTCGCTGCGGGCGCAACGGTGACCGGCACTCTCCCCGGAAACGACATCCCGGTCCACACACTGCGAACCATCGATGATGTGGATGCCATCACCACGGTTCTCGATGAGGCCGGCGACAGCGCGCGCGCTGTCATCATGGGCGCCGGATTCATCGGGCTCGAAGCCGTCGAGAACCTCGTCGCCAGAGGACTCGCCGTGACCCTCGTCCAGCGCGGACCCCGTCCGCTGTCCCCCCTCGATCCTGAGATGGCCGCCCCAGTCATCGACGCCCTCCGCGACCACGGTGTCGACCTGCGCGTTCACACCACGGTCACCGATATCCGCGCCGGCATGGTGCACCTCGACGACGGAACCGCCGTCGCCGCCGACCTCATCATCGACGCGCGGGGCGTGCGACCCGACTCATCCCTCGCTCGCGACGCCGGCATTGCCATCGGGGCCAGCGGCGGCATCGTCGTCGATGAATTCCAGCGCACGAGCGACCCCTCGATCTACGCGGTCGGCGACGCCGTCGAGAAAACTGATGGCATCGACCATGGCGCAACGCTCGTGACGATGGCAGGCCTCGCCAACCGCCACGGCAGGACCGCCGCAGATGCCATCGCGGGCGTCGCCGAACCGAGCGTTCCCGCGTTCGGCGCATCGATCGTCGGACTCTTCGGCCTCACCATCGCGATGATCGGCTGGAGCGAGACCCGACTGCTCGCCGCAGGCCGGCCGCACCGCGTCATCCACACGCATCCGTCATCGCACGCTGGCTACTATCCCGGCGCCGAACAAATGTCGATGAAGCTCCTCGTCGACGCTGAAACGGATGCCATCCTCGGCGCCCAGATCGTCGGTGGGTCCGGCGTCGACAAGCGAATCGACGTCATCGCCACGGCGATGGCCGGCGGCCTGACAGCGTCCCAGCTGTCGCGGCTGGAACTCGCGTACGCGCCCCAGTTCGGCTCGGCGAAGGATGCCGTCAACATGGCGGGCTACGTCGCCGACAACCTCGCAACGGGGGCCACCCGCAGTGTCCAGTGGCACGAACTGGATGACGCGGTTTCGGCCGGAGCGACCCTGATCGACGTTCGCTCCGCGGGCGAATTCGACCGGGGCGGCATCCCCGGGGCGATCAACCTGCCCCTCGACGAGATCCGTGAACGCGCTGCTGAACTGCCGGATGCTCCGATCATCGTCCACTGCCAGGTCGGGCAGCGCGGGCACACCGCATCGCGGCTCCTCAGTCAGCTCGGCCACGACGTACGTAACCTCGATGGCGGCTACCGCACCTGGCTGGCCGGAACGGCATCCACGTCGCCAAAGACCGGCGCACACCGCACACCTCCCGCTACCCCATTCGCGTAAGGACACCATGTCGACACCCACCGCACCCGTTCCCGCCGAAACTGCCGCTGACAGCCAGAAAAAGGTGCTGAACCGGCTCAAGCGCGCGCAGGGACAGCTGTCATCGGTCATCGCTGCCGTCGAGTCCGGGTCCGAGTGCCGTGACGTCGTCATCCAGCTCGCCGCAGTCTCAAAGGCTCTCGACCGTGCAGGCTTCACCATCGTGTCATCAGCGATGAAGGATTGCGTCAGTGGCACGGGTGAGAAGAGCGACCCGATGACGGTCGACGAGCTGGAGAAGCTCTTCCTGACGCTCGCCTGACCTCCATCCCGAATGCACGAAGCGCCGACCGGGTGTTGATCCGGCCGGCGCTTCGTTGGTGAGCGGTCTTAGTTGTATTGCTTCCAGACCGTCGCGATAAGGATGTTGGCGACGGCCAGGCCGCCGAGTGCGGGGATGACCCAGCTGGCAAGCACGTCGCGCTTTTTGTTCATGAAGGCGATCACGAAGATGGCGATGAGCACAACGAGTTTGACGGTGATCTTGAGGTTGTTGACCTCGTGTCCGAGCGGGTACTGGAGTCCGACCAGGAGAACACCGGTAACGAGCAGCAGCCAGGCGCCGTGCATGATGGCCGGGATGATGCGCGTCTTGCCGAGCTTGATCTGAGAGATCTGCACCAGAACACCGCCGAGCAGGCTGGCTACGCCGATGATGTGGAATGCGAGTATGACGTTCTTCAGAATCTCCATGGTCCCGATGTTATCGACACTGTGTCGATAAGACGAATCCGGCGAGCGCGGGCGTCGGTCGAACTGTGGCGGAGGCCGTCGTCAGGCGCGAATACCGGAATCGAGCATCGTGTTGATGGCGGTGGTGACCTCCTGAGCCGGAACACCGTGGCCGACCAGCTGAACGCCGGAGTTGATCATGCCCTGAACGAGCATGGCTGTCGTCGCGGCATCCGGAATCTGCATCTCCTCGAGCAGGGTACGGAGCGGCGCAAGCAGTATGTCGTGCATCGCCATGATGGCGTCGCGGCTCTTCGGTGAGAGATCGGCGTCGCGAAGCCCCGTCGCGAGGGAGTGCTTGCCGTCTGCCGTCATCCGCATTGTGGCCTCGACGTAGGCATGAAGGCGGTCGGCACCGGCTGGCACCGCCGCGGTGGCGGTCTCGAGCTCAGCGACCCACTCATCGAACGCCTGGACGGCGATCGCGGCGAGGAGATCGTCTCTCGAGGGGAAGTACTCGTAGAAGCTGGAGCGAGACAGCCCCGCCCGCTCTCCGACCGAACGCGGAGTGACGCCCGCGATACCCTCGTCACCGATGATCGCCTCGGCGGCATCGAGGAGAGCACGACGCTGATGGATACGGTGTTCCACAACGGTCGGGGCGGTGATCTTGGGCATGGGGACATTATCCACGTGCGAGCGGTGTGGGGTCCCGGATCGCATTGCCCCAGCCAATTCTCGCCGTGACACCATTTTTCCCTTGACGTGACACCATCGTGGTGTCAGACTGACGCCATGGAACTTGGGCCCTACGTCACTGACCTCCAACGCCAGCTGGTGGATGCCGCCGCGAACGGTGCGGAAGACACCCGCGCCGTGGCCGAGCGGCTTGCCGCTGGCCTGGACTCAGCGACGCGGCTCGTGCTCCTCGAGGCACTCTCTGCCGCCGTCGGCGAGATCACCCGCGATCTCGCCCCCGGATCGGTTGATCTGCGCCTGCGCGGGCGCGACGTCGAGTTCGTCGTCACGCAACCAACACCGGAGCCCGAGACCGACGATCGCGTACTCGCGGCGGTCGATCTCGATGACACAAGCACCTCCCGCACCACTCTTCGCCTGCCGGACGCTCTCAAGGCTCGGGTAGACGAGGCGGCAGCGGCCGACGGTCTGTCGGTCAATACCTGGCTGGTCCGCGCGGTTGCCGCCGCCCTTGCCCCCAAACAACGACGAAACGCACAGCGAACGCTGCGCACCGGCGACAACTTCGCCGGCTGGGCGCGGTAACCGGCCCGGCTCACCACATTTGATCCCCGTGACACCACGGGGCCCGACAAGCACGCCCAGAGAAAGGGAGGCGCACGCATGCCCAGATTCGCCACACCACACACCATAGACCTCGCCATCAAGCTGCCGGTCGGCGAAATCACCGTCGTCGCAAGCGACCGCGAAGACACCGTCGTGACGGCGTCCCCGACGAACCCCGCCAAAGCCGTTGACCGCCGGGGCGCCGAGGAGACGAAGATCGACTTCGACGGGCAACGCCTGACGGTGACCGGACCGAAGCCCAGGCTCAGCTTCATCGGGCCGACCGAGTCCATCGACCTGATCGTCGAGCTGCCGGCGGGCTCACGGCTCACCGCCGACATCTCGGTCGGCAACCTGAACTCACGGGGCCGCCTCGGCGCCACCCGGGTCAAAGCATCGACGGGCGCCGTCGACCTGGAGCAGACGGGTGACCTGTGGCTGCGCGCCGGACACGGCAATACGACGGTGGGAACCGTCGACGGCGGCGCCGAAATCACCGCAGATCACGGCCAGATCCGCGTCCGCACCGTGACCGGCGACGCGTTGCTCAAATCGTCCCACGGCAATATCAGGGTCGCTGAATCCGGCGGTGAACTCGAGGCGAAGCTCTCGTACGGTGACCTCGAGATCGAGAGGGCCCTGGGGTCGGTGACCGCGAAGACCGCGTACGGCGCTATCGAACTGCGCGAGGTCTCCAGTGGCTCGATCCAGGTCGAGAGCGGATTCGGCCAGATCTCCATCGGCGTCCGTGACGGCATCCCCGCCTGGCTTGATGCGTCGTCAAGGGACGGACGCGTGCGCAGCGATCTCGACAGTGACGCCGCACCAGACACATCCGAACAAACCGTCGCGGTGCGCGCGCGGACCCAGTTCGGCAACATCACCATCCAACGCGCCCGATGAAGCCGGGCTGATTCGAAGGGAACATCCCAATGAAGAACGCAAGGAACACCGCAGGGAACACGCCAGCTATCCATGTCACCGGACTCCGAAAGTCCTACGGCGACAAAGTCGTCCTCGACGACGTCAGCCTCTCCGTTCAGGCGGGGACCGTCACCGCACTGCTCGGCCCAAACGGGGCTGGCAAGACAACGGCAGTACACATCCTGTCGACTCTCATCAGGCCAGACGGAGGCTCGGCATCCGTCAACGGATTCGACATCGTTCGCCAGCAGGACGGCGTCCGTGCCTCGATCGGCCTGACCGGGCAGTTCTCCGCGGTCGACGGGTTGCTCACCGGCGAGGAGAACCTCCTGCTGATGGCCCGCCTGCGCCACCTTGGCCCAACACGCTCAAAAGCCCGGGTGGCCGAGCTGCTCGAGCAGTTCGATCTGGTCGAGGCGGCGCGCAAGCCTCTCGCCACCTACTCGGGAGGGATGCGGCGGCGGCTTGACCTCGCCATGACCCTGGTCTCAACGCCGAGCGTGATCTTCCTCGACGAACCAACGACCGGCCTCGATCCCCGCAGCCGCCACACCATGTGGGACATCGTCAGAGGGCTGGTAACCGAGGGCACGACGGTACTGCTCACCACCCAGTACCTCGATGAGGCCGACGAGCTGGCACACCGGGTCGCCGTACTCGACGGCGGCCGGATCGTCGCCGATGGAACCCCCGAGGAACTCAAGCGCCTCGTCCCCGGCGGGCACGTCCAGCTTCGATTCGCGGATGTCGAAGCACTGGATGCCGCTTCCGGCATATTCGCGGGAGCGGAACGCGACGACGCAGCCCTGGCTCTGAGTGTGCCGAGTACGGGCGGCATACGAACCTTGCGAACCATCCTGGACCGCCTCGATGCGGCTCACGTCGACGTTGACGACCTCAGTATCACCACCCCTGACCTCGATGACGTGTTCTTCGCCCTGACCGGGAAGAGGGAACAAGCCAGCCGGGCCACGTCGAAAGGAACGGTCTCATGACCACAGTCACCGCACAGCGCCCGGCCACGGGCCCCGCCACTGGCATCCGCCGCCAATCGCACATCATCGCCGATTCGGTGACGATGCTGCGGCGCAACCTGCTGCACATGGTTCGCTACCCGGGCCTGTCTCTATTCACGATCCTCGGGCCGGTCATTGCACTGCTGCTCGTGGTGTTCGTGTTCGGCGGCACTCTCGGAGCCGGCCTGCCCGGTGCCGACCCCGCTGCCGCTCGCGAGGCATACACCGCCTACGTCGTGCCTGGCATCCTGCTGATCACGATCAGCGGAGCAACGACGGGAGCCGCCATCACCGTCTCGATGGACATGATTGAGGGAATCACGGCACGATTCCGCACCATGGCGATCTCCCGGTCGGCTGTGCTCGCCGGGCACGTGCTCGGCAACACCATCCAGGCCATGATTGCCGTTGCGCTCGTGCTCGGGGTCGCTGTGCTGATCGGGTTCCGGCCGACGGCGGGACCCGTCGAATGGCTGGCCGTCGCAGGCCTGATCGTCCTCATCTCCTATTCACTCTGCTGGCTCGGAGTGGCGATGGGGATGCAGGCCAAGTCGGTCGAGACGGCGAGCAATCTGCCACTCATCCTGACCATCCTGCCGATGCTCGGAAGCGGCTTCGTTCCGACCGAGTCAATGCCGGCCGGGCTGCAGTGGTTTGCCGAGTACCAGCCGTTCACGCCGTTCATTGAGACGGTGCGGGGTCTGCTGCTCGGTACTCCGCTCGGCTGGAACCCAGCACTGGCGATCGGGTGGTGCGTCGTCATCGCGGTCGTCGGGTACGTCTGGTCGATGACGATCTACGAGCGCAAGTCGGTGCGCTGACCCGGTCGGTCGCCGCAGGGGGTGGTCGCGATCACGTCGCGGCCGCCCCCTGCTGTGCGAGTGGCTCGGGGTGCCCTCACAGCGCAGCGGCATTGCCTGCGACGCCAAAAAGGGTCAAACTTCTCGAGAAACTCCCGCCGTTTCTGGCCGAGCAACGGTGCCTCCGACCATCTCTGGCCGAGCAACGAGGGCACCCTGGGGCGCAACGCGCGGGTCGGCACACTCACCGCTCCAGAGCGGACCGGTCGTCGAGGTAACCGCGCACCCGGCGGAAGCGGATGACCCAGAACGGGACCGACGCAAGCAGCACGATGGCGATGGCCCCGAGAAAAATCACGTCGAAGCCGAGAAATCCAGTGTTCCCGGATGCAAGAGAGGCAACACGCAGCGCGCTTAGGCCGATAAACAGGAGCACGCTCTGGGCCGCCTGAAACGGCAGGAAGCTCACGACCATGCCGGCGTATCTGATGGCCACCTCGGTCTCGGCGGGGTCGAGCTCAATACTCTGACCCTTCCACACCACGCCGACGATCTTCTTCTGCCGCTCCACGTCATTCGAGAAGAGGGGAGGCACGCGCCGAACCAGCGGCAGGTAAATGCCAAGGCACACGCCGCTTGAGACAATGGCCGCGATGGCCACCGCGAGCGCGACGACACCCAGCAGGGTCGAGTCGCCTGACAAGTCGTCAAGAAGCAGAACGCCGACAAGACTCACCGCGAGGGCAACGATGAAGGAGAGCAGGATTCGGCGCCACTTGCGACGAAGGCTGGCGGGAGCGAGGTCCCCCTGCGTCAGTTCTTCGGGTTCAGTCTGAGCGATCCGACGACGGATCGTCTCGCCGAGCCAGATACCCAGACCCGCAAAGAGGACGGAACTCAGGATCGCGAGGGCAGCAACCCACACCGGCAGGGCGCCCGCTGCGGCGACAACGACAACGGCTGCAGCGCTTGCCACTTCCACCACAGCGACCCCGAGTACGAACCGCACAAACCAGGTCCGGCCACGAGCCGTTCGGGGATCCACGTTCCAGCTCGCGACAACGGTGCCGGCGAGAACCGGGGCGAGGCCGAGCGTTGCGGCCCCAAATATCGCCAGCCAATGCACCCCGTCGGGTGCGTCGTCCAGGTTGAGCGCCACGAGCAGGCCGACGCCTACGGGGGTGCACAGGGCAAGGAGCAGGCCGGCGGATGCGACGACCATCGTCAGTGCAGCGCGCGTTCCTCGACGGTTCATTGGCCCACTCCCTTGATGAGGAGCTCGCGCCGCGGTAGCACCAGCGCCGTCGCTCTTGGACTGAAGACTAGCGAAACGCCACAGTGTGGGAGCGGGCGGGCGGGCGAGCCGTGCCCTGCGACGACACAAAGGGTCGCACTTCTCGAGAAATCCCAGCCGTTTCCGACCGAGCAGCGGTCACTCCAGCCATTTCTGTCCGAGCAACGACACTCCCGGAAACCCCCGGCAGAAACGAAAAAGGCCACCGGGATCCGGTGGCCTTTTGCCGATCAAACTCACTGTGCGCGAGGGGGGACTTGAACCCCCACGCCCTTTCGAGCACTGGCACCTGAAGCCAGCGCGTCTGCCAATTCCGCCACTCGCGCAGTGTTGCGACATGCACGCATGTCAACTCAGCGAGATTAGCATGGCACGCGCACGAACTCCATTCGAGGCCTCGCGCACGGCGAGCAAACGGTACTGTAATCGACGCGCATGTGCCAGCGGATGCCGCCGTGACACCCGTTCCGGTGCCACTCTCAGCCCCGACCACTAACATGTGCATAGCTATTTGACGCGATCGGGAGACCTGTGGGCATTCTGGACAACTTCGAGAAAGGTCTCGAACGTGCCGTAAACGGTGCGTTCGCCAAGACCTTCCGTTCGGGGCTTCAGCCGGTCGAGATCACGTCCGCTCTCAAGCGCGAACTCGACACCAAGGCGGCCGTCGTAAGCCGTGAGCGCATCCTCGCGCCCAACCAGTTCGTCGTGAGCATGTCACCGTCCGACTACGAGCGGATGACCGGAATCGGGCCCGCTCTCATCGACGAACTCACGAGCCTCGTCCAGAAGCACGCGAAAAACCAGGGCTATCAATTTGCCGGTGGCGTCAGCATCCGTTTGACGGCTGATTCATCACTCAGCGACGGGATGCTCCAGGTCGACTCGGTCAACGTCAAAGGCCAGGTGTCGTGGACACCGGTCCTCGATATCGGTGGCAAGCGTTACCCGATCGAGAAAAGCCGCACAATCATTGGGCGCGGAAGCGATGCCGACATCACGATCGATGACGCGGGGACGAGCCGCAAGCACGTCGAAATCCTCTGGGACGGCGAGCGCGCACAGGCCCGTGACCTTGGCTCGACGAACGGCTCGACCCTCAACGGCCAGGCCTTCAGCCAGGCCGTGCTCGAGCCCGACTCGGTCGTACAGATCGGTCGAACGCGTATTGTGTTCCGAGTGTTGGCACAGGCAACGACCCGAAATTCAGCGATGGAACCCGAAGATTCAACGCGGGCTTACGACGCCGGCGACGGATTTTGGGGGCCTGCGCGGTGAGTGAACTCACTCTGCTGGTCCTTCGGATCGGCTTCCTTGTGCTGCTGTGGCTCTTCGTCTTTGCCATCGTCTACGCGCTGCGCTCCGATCTCTTCGGCCAGACGCCGCGCAAGACCCCCGCGGCAGCAGCAGGCGCATCCCCCGCTCCGGTACAGAACTCCGCGCCTCGCGCTCCGGTCGTTCCGCCACGGGCTGCGACGGCACCACCCTCGCTGCCTCCCCAGCCTCGCAAGAACGAGAAGGCGACGATCCACAACGTCAGCCGACTCGTGATCACCGCCGGCCCCAAGGAGGGACTCGAAGTCTCCCTTGGCCGCGATCCGCTCACCATCGGTCGTGCGCCGGACTCCGGGCTCGTGATCCGCGATGACTACACCTCAACCCACCACGCCAAACTCCTGCTCTGGAATGAAGACTGGATGATCCAGGACCTGGATTCAACCAACGGCACATTCCTCGGCGGCAAGCGCATCAGTGCACCGACGCAGATCACTCTCGGCACCCCGATCAAGGTCGGCGCGACCAGTTTCGAACTGCGGCGGTAGACGATGACGAAAGCGGGCGACTCCGCGGCCATCTCCCACGTCGGGAAGATCAGGTCGAACAACCAGGACTCCGGCTACGCCGGTAAGCACCTGTTTGTCGTCGCCGACGGAATGGGCGGCCACGCGGGCGGTGACGTCGCATCCGCGATCGCCCTTCAACGCATCATCGAAGCGGATGCCGATTACACCAGCGCGCAGGACGCCGAAGCGGCACTGCAATCGGCGATCATTTCGGCGAACAACGAGCTTGCCGACGCCGTGTTCGAGCATCCGGAACTCGCCGGAATGGGCACAACGGTGGATGCCATCGTCGCTGTCGGTGACGAAATCGCGATTGCCCACATCGGCGACTCCCGCATCTACCTCCTCCGCGATGGCGAACTGAGCCAGATCACCACAGACCACACCTTCGTGCAGCGCCTCGTTGACTCCGGGCGCATCACCGAGGAAGAAGCCATGGTGCATCCGCGCCGCTCCGTGCTCATGCGGGTGCTCGGCGACGTCGACTCCAACCCCGAGATCGACACGATGATCATGGGCACCCACCCCGGCGACCGCTGGATGCTGTGTTCCGATGGTCTCTCCGGCGTCGTGGACAAGGACGCAATCGAAGCCACCCTCGCCCAGGAGCTGCCCGCGCGACAGGTCGGCGAACAGCTGGTCCGCAAGGCTCTCGACGGCGGGGCACCCGACAACGTCACGGTGGTCATCTACGACGTCGGTGTCGAACGATCCGCGAACGCCCAGACCCCGGTCATCGTCGGGTCTGCCTCCCGCCCCCTCGCCTTCCAGAACGAAGCGCCGAAACGAACCGGCCTGCTTCCCTCGCTTCGGCTTCACGCGGCACGCGCCAACCCGCTCGCATCGAGCCACTTCGAACCAGCATCCGAGGATTACCTCGACGAGCTCATCGAGGAGGATGCCCGCCGGGCACGGCGACGTCGCCTCACCTGGCTCGTCGGGACCATCGCTCTCGGACTCGCCATCGTGCTCGCCGCCCTCCTCGGCTACGCGTGGACCCAGTCGCGCTACTTCGTTGGAGCCGACGACAACACGGTGGTCATCTACCAGGGGATCCAGCAGGACATCGGCCCGTTCAGCCTTTCGCACGAGCACAAGGACACCGGCATCCCGCTGTCCCTTCTCTCGACGTATGACCGGCAGCAAGTGGAGCAGACCCTCAGCGCCGCGTCACTGGAGGAAGCGGAAGAGATCGTGTCGCGACTGCGGACGACGACCTCCAAAGATGAGGACGGTGGCTGATGGCCAACACCTCGAATCTGACGAAGCCTGGCGCCGATTCGGCGCTGCGCCCGGACACCAGTGTGCTGCGCACCATGCGCAAGCTCCACCTGCCCCAGAAACTCCGTAACCGCGAGCTCGCTCTTCTGCTCTTCGCGTGCGTCATCAACTCCGTCGCCATCCTGCTCGTGCAGCTCGGCGCAATCGGTGTCATCGACCTCGAGCTTCTCTACCTCGGTGCGGGACTCTCGGTGCTCGTCATCGGCCTGCACATCTGCCTCCGCTACGTGGCACCCAAGGCCGACCCGCTACTCCTGCCGATTGTCACCGTGCTCAACGGCCTCGGTATCGCGATGATCTACCGGATCGACCTCGCGAAGAATCTCGCGGGCTGGGAGGCCGCGTCGACGAGGCAGATCACCTGGTCGGCCGTCGCGATCATCGCCGCCATTGTCGTGACCCTGGTCATCCGCAATTACCGCGTGCTGTTCCGTTACACCTACCTGTTCGGGGCACTCGCCTTCGTTCTTCTGCTCCTGCCCCTGGTTCCCGGTCTGGGCCGCGAGGTCAGCGGTGCGCGGGTGTGGATCAGTCTCGGCGGCTTCGGCAGCTTCCAGCCCGGCGAAATCGCGAAGATCGCCCTCGCCATATTCTTCGCCGGCTATCTGGTGCGCACCCGCGACAGTCTCTCCATGGTCGGCAAGAAGATCCTGGGCATCCGCTTCCCCCGCCTCCGCGACCTCGGGCCGATTCTTGTCGTGTGGGCTCTGTCGATGCTCATCATCGTGTTCCAGCACGACATGGGAACCGCGCTCCTGTACTTCGGTCTGTTCACCGTGATGCTCTACATCTCCACGGGCCGCCTGAGCTGGATTCTCATCGGCATCGGCCTGTTTGGCGGAGGAGCGTTCTTCGCGTCGCGGACGCTGACCTACGTTCAGGGCCGATTCCAGAACTGGCTGGATGCCTTCAGCCCGCAGGTCTACGACGCCAACGGGGGCAGCTACCAGCTGGTGCAGGGCATCTTCGGTCTCGCTCAAGGCGGTCTCATCGGTACGGGACTCGGCCAGGGCCGGCCACAACTCACGCCGCTGTCGCAGAGCGACTACATCATCGCGAGCCTCGGTGAGGAACTCGGCCTCGCCGGACTGTTCGCGATCCTGGGCCTGTATCTCCTGTTCGTGTCTCGCGGCATCCGGATCGGGTTCGCAGGCCAGGACGACTTCGGCAAGCTGCTCGCCATCGGCCTCGCCTTCACCGTGGCCCTTCAGGTGTTCATCATGGTCGGCGGCGTCACCCGCGTCATCCCGCTCACCGGCCTCACCACACCCTTCCTCGCGGCGGGCGGATCGTCTCTCGTCGCGAACTGGATCATCGTCGCCCTGCTGCTCAGGGTGAGCGACAGCGTTCGGACCGGACCGGCATCGGAGGTGTCAACATGAATCGAGAACTCAAACGAGTGAGCTTCGTGGTGCTCGCGATGTTCGCCGCACTCTTTGTCTCAACCACCTTCATCCAGGTGGTGCAGGCGGATGCCCTCCGCCTTGACCCGAGGAACACGCGCGCCCTGTACGACAGCTACGACACCGAACGCGGGCCGATCCTCGCCGGGGGAACCGTCATCGCACAGTCGGTGCCGACCGGCGATCAGTACGCCTTCCAGCGTGAGTACCCGCAGGGCGAGCTTTACGCGCCGGTGACCGGCTACTACAACCCAACCCAGGGGTCAGCCGGCATCGAGCAGTACATGAATGACTACCTCTCGGGAACGTCGAATACCCAGTTCCTCGACACCATCAATCGGATCGTGGCCGGTCAGGCCCCCAAGGGTGCCGCCGTTGAAGTGACCATCGATCCCGTCGTCCAGCAGGCCGCGTTCGACGCCCTCGGCGACCGGCAGGGCGGCGTTGTCGCGATCGAACCGGCAACCGGGCGGATCCTCGCCATGGTCTCCTCCCCCACGTACGACCCGAACGTCCTTGCCAGCCACGACTCGAAGGCCGTTGTCGACGCATACGCTGCGCTGGAGGATGACCCGCTCAAGCCACTCACCAACCGTGCAACGAGCGGAGACATGAATCCTCCCGGCTCCTCGTTCAAGGTGATTGTCGCGGCGGCCGCGCTCGAGAGCGGGAAGTACACCCCCGAGAGCGAATTCCCCAACCCGGTGAGCTTCCAGCTGCCCGGCAGCACGTCAGAGGTCTTCAACTGGACACGTGCCGCGTGTGGACCTGGCGAGACTGTGACCCTCAAGGAAGCCCTCCGTCAGAGTTGCAATGTCCCGATGGCCGAACTCGCCATTGAACTCGGCGACGACGCGATTCGCGAGCAGGCGGAGAAGTTTGGTTTCAACTCTGAAATCCTCCTGCCGTTCCCCTCTGGTAAGAGTTCGTACCCGTCCGACCTCGATGATGCCCAGACTGGCCTGACAGGTTTTGGGCAGTACGAGGTCCGTGCAACCCCGCTGCAGATGGCGATGACATCCGCGGCCATCGGCAACGACGGCGACCTCATGGCGCCGAACCTGATCGACCGGGTTACCGGGAGAAACCTCGAAGTTCTGCAAAGCTTCGAACCTGAGCTCATGAGCGAGACTCTCGATGAGGAGAGTTGCGTCCAGCTGACCGACATGATGATCAGTGCTGTCTCAGATGGGCAATCCAACGGTGCAAGAATAGAGGGGGTCGATGTGGCTGGGAAGACTGGAACAGCGCAGAACGGCACAGGCGAACCATATTCACTCTGGTTCACCGGCTTCGCGCCAGCGGAAAACCCGGAAGTAGCAGTCGCGGTCGTGGTCGAAAACGACGGCAACCTGGGGCATCACAGCTCCGGGAACATCGTGGCCGCTCCCATAGCCAAGAAAGTCATAGAGGCGGTGCTGAACAAATGAGACCCACAGCTGGGGTCACCTTCGGGGGGCGCTACGAGCTCGAATCCCGCATTGCCATCGGTGGCATGGGTGAAGTGTGGAACGCCACGGACCTGGTTATCGGCCGAAGCGTCGCCATCAAGATCCTCAAGGACGAATACCTCGGGGATCCGAACTTCCTCGAGCGTTTCCGCACGGAGGCGCGTCACGCAGCACTCGTGAACCACGAGGGAATCGCTAACGTCTTTGACTACGGCGAGGAAGACGGCAGCGCGTTCCTCGTCATGGAACTCGTTCCGGGCGAAGCGCTCTCCACAATGCTCGAGCGGGAACACGTTCTGTCGACCGACAAGGTCCTCGACATCGTCGCGCAAACCGCGGCGGCACTCCAGGCCGCACACGCGGCCGGTCTCGTCCACCGTGACATCAAACCGGGCAACCTTCTTATTACGCCTGATGGCCGGGTCAAGATCACCGACTTCGGCATCGCCCGCATTGCCGACCAGGTACCGCTGACCGCGACCGGACAGGTGATGGGCACCGTCCAGTACCTGTCGCCGGAACAGGCGTCTGGCCACGCGGCGTCGCCGACAACCGACATCTACTCGCTCGGCATCGTCGCATACGAGTGCCTCGCCGGAAAACGCCCGTTCACCGGTGAATCGCAGGTCGCGATCGCGATGGCGCAGATCAACGAGACTCCACCACCCCTGCCGGTGACCGTTTCGGAACCGGTCCGCAACTTCGTGCTGTCGATGATCGCGAAGAACCCGGCTGACCGACCGGCATCCGCGGCGCACGTCGCACGTGCAGCCCAGTCGCTCCGCCAGGGCAATGTATCCGCTGCGACCGTCGCGGTTCCCGCGATCGCGGGCGATTCGACACCGACGGCGGCAACGATGCTTCTCGGCTCTGATGCCGAAACCGCGCTCCTCGGAACCACGGCGGCAGCGGGCACAGACGTCCCGACGACCACGGCCGAGGTGCCCACCTCTGAAAAGAAGAAGCGCAGCCGCTGGACCTGGCCCCTGATTGCCCTGATCGCGATTCTCGCCATCATTCTGACCGGAACGGTTATCGCACTGGTCAACCAGGACGAAACCCCGCCGCCGGTCGAGACCACCACGAGCGCCCCGGTCGAAACCACCGCACCGACCGAGGAAAAGCCAACACCGGAGCCCACGCAAAGCCTCATCGCCGTAAGCCAGGCGGACTTCGTCGGCTTGACCTACGACGAAGCCGCAGCCAGGCTCAGGTCGCTTGGACTGGCATCCGAGCGTGTTGACGGCAATGCCGCGAGCTCGCAGGACGACGTCGGCACCGTCTACGCGATCAACCCGGAGGGCAACCTCGAAAAGGGCCGCGTCGTCAAGGTCACCGTGTACAGCCCGATGGCGGAGATTCCCACGCCGACCGCAACGCCGACGCTGTCCGGCCCTGCCTGCGTCGATACAAGCTGCACAGCGCTCACGGCAGGAGCAGAAGTCACGGTCAACTGGGCCGCCTTCACCCGGTGCCCGGCTGGTTCATCGCTTCTCGGATACCGCATTACGGTGGAGGGTGGTACGTCCCAGGCCGCCGGTGGCGAGGTTTCGTCGAACACCGCGCGAGTGACCGTCGGCACCGCGCCCGGTACGTTCAGCGTGAGCTACAGCGCACACTGCGGGCAGCAGGAAACCGGCCAGTCCCCGACGGCAACAGCGCCCATTCAGGCCCCGACAGAGGTCGAGAACACTCCGGTCGGTTGAACATCTGCCAGCGACTAGGATGTACCCGACTGACTTGCGATTGCTGAAGGAGTTCATGAGTGGCTGACGAACAACGCCTGCTCGCGGGGCGCTATCTCGTCGGCGACCTTATCGGACGCGGTGGAATGGCCAACGTCTACCGTGGCACCGACACCAAGCTCGGCCGCACCGTCGCGATCAAAATACTCAAGGCTGACCTCGCCACTGATCCCGCGTTCAGGACCCGATTCCGGCAGGAAGCACAGGCCGCGTCACGCATGGCCCACCCGACGATTGTCCGGGTGTTTGACGCCGGTGAAGAGACCGTCAGGCACGATGGCCGCATCACCCGCGAGCCCTTCATCGTCATGGAGTACGTCCAGGGCGAAACACTCAAAACCGTCATCGCCGACGGCCCACTCGACTCCGCGCGAGCGGTAGCGATCGCCGAAGGCATCCTCACCGCTCTCGAGTACTCGCACCGGGCGGGCGTGGTGCACCGCGACATCAAACCTGGCAACATCATGATCACCCCAGAGGGCAAGGTCAAGGTGATGGACTTCGGGATCGCCCGTGCCGTCAGCGACTCGTCCTCTACCGTCGCGCAGACAACGGCCATCCTCGGCACCGCCTCATACTTCTCACCGGAGCAGGCAAAGGGCGAAACCGTCGACGCCCGCACCGACCTGTACTCAACCGGCGTCGTTCTCTTCGAAATGCTCACCGGCCGCGCCCCGTTCCGTGGGGACACCGCGGTGGCCGTCGCATACCAGCACGTGAGCGAAACCCCGGTAAAGCCATCGAGCGTGAACCCCAAGGTTTCACCGGCTCTCGATTACGTCGTCATGCGGGCGCTCAAGAAGGATCGTTTCGAGCGTTACCAGACCGCCGCGGAATTCCGTGATGCCGTCGAGCTCGCCGGCCGGGGCAAGATCCCCACCCAGCGAGACAACGAGGACGTGGCAACGGCTCTCTTCGGCCAGGCGCCGAACGTGGCGTCCAGTACAGAACAGGCTCTCCGCCAACTGACGAGTGACGATTCAGTGACCCGCACCCAGCGCCGCCCACCCGTGGTGTGGATCTGGGCTGGAATCGCGTCCATCGTCGTTGTCCTCGCCGCCGTCATGATCTGGGTGATGACGTTGAGTCAGGTGGAACCGCCGCCCGCGGCATCCCGCACGGTTCCGGATCTCGTCGGCGTCAGCGAGCAAAGCGCGGTCGACACACTGCAAGAACTCGACCTCGTCGCGAGCGTCGTCAACGAGTTGAACTCCGAGGTCGAAGCGGGAACCGTCATCCGAACGGACCCGGGGACTGACAGCCGGGTTCCCCCGAAGACCGTCGTCCGGGTTGTGGTCTCGACCGGTGCGCCAACGGTCGGCGTGCCCGAAGTCGCCAACAAGACGACCGAACAGGCCCAGGCGGACCTGGTCGCTGCCGGCCTGACCACGGGCGCCATCAGCCGCGAAAACTCGCCGGACTTGTCGGAGGGAACGGTCATCGGCACCGACCCCGCCTCTGGATCGCAAGTTGCCCCTGGCTCGACGGTGAACCTCATCGTTTCAAGCGGTCTCGTAACCATTCAGGACGTTCGGGGACAGAGCCTCAGTGTTGCGACCGACCTCATGGAGGATCCGACGGTTGGTCTCACCGTTGAGCCGGTGCCAGACCCCACCTGTCCCGCGGAGCCCGGCAATCCGGTCACGAACCAGTCACTGGCACCCGGCGATGTCGCTCAGCAGTCGACAATCCAGCTGACCTACTGCACAGGTACCACTACCGGTTAGCTCTCCCGCCGTCGTCCGTCCGGGTTACCGTCACCAGACGGCCACGCGAGCGGATGTCATGGCAAATGAAAGCGGTGGCCGGGACCTGAGTCCCAGCCACCGCTTCTGTGTCAGACGGTTCTATCGCAGCGTGTCGTCGCGCGAGTAGTCAGTCGTCGTGGGCATTCCGCCGCCGTCGGCCGAAACGTAACCCTCGGCGGAGTACGTCGCCGTGTCCGACTGTGCATCGGATGACGAGTCGTCAGACCCGCCGCGGATGTCCTCGGTCTGCGACTGTGCGTCGCCCTTGACGTTCGAAACAGCCTCGGTGGCCACGCCCTTGACGGACTGGGCAGCATCCATTGCCGGTTCCTTGAGGTCCTCGGCGACACCCTTAGCGGTCTCCTTGAGGTCGTCAACGAGGGGGGCGGCCTTGTCCTTGGCGGTCTGGGCAAGCTGCTTCTCAGCGTTCGACGCCGGGATCAGCGACGCGGCGAGCAGGCCGGCACCGAAGGCGATGACGCCGACGGCAAGAGGGTTACCCTTGGCCTTGTTCACGGCTGCGGATGGCATGCTGCCCGCGTTGGATGCAGCGCCACCGACGTGTGAGGCTGCGTCGCTCAGGTGCGAGCCCGCACTGTCTGCGACACCCATGACGTTGTCCCTGACTCGGCGGCCAAAGCCCTTGACCTTTTCGGTCTGGCGCTGGGCAATGCTCGACGGGCTTACCTTGTCGGCCAGCGCGTCGACGTCGTTGCCGAGCTCACGGCGTGTTTCCTCAATGTCCTGACGGATTGCTTCGGGATCGTTGGTCATCTCTGGTCCTCACTTGTCTTGAATGCATCTGGCACTTTTTTCAGTGTTTCTGCGGTCTTGGGCGCACCCTGGATCTCTTCGACTTCCTTCTTGCCGCGCATCGCGAGAATCGCAGCAACGATTCCCCAGATGACCGCAACAATCAGAGCCGACCAGACGTTGCCCATCAGGTAGCCAAGGCCCCACCACAGCGCAATGGACAGGAACATCAGGGCGAGGAATCCAGCGACGCCTGCGCCGCCGAACATTCCAGCACCCTTTCCGGCCTTCTTGGCTGAATCGGAGAGTTCTGCCTTCGCGAGTTCCACTTCCTGGCGGAAGAGAGTCGAGATGTCTTTCGACACCTCGCCAAGCAGCTGGCCGAGGGATTCAGTCTTTCCGTTCGGATCCGGTACGTATGGATCGGTCATCGGACGTCACCGGAATCGCCGTACTCGGTCGCCGTGTCGGCGTACGTGGGAGTGTCGCTGTACGCGGGCGGTGCCACGTAGCCCAGGTCGGTCGCGGGCGGTGCAGCGTCAAACGTCTGCGTGGATGCCTGCGGCGTTACCGTGGTCGCTGAGCTCGAAGTCGAGGTCGAGTCGTCGTTTCCGGCGGCAAGCGACTTGGCGAGACGACCAACGACGATTCCCGCGCCAGCTGCGGCAGCGATGAATACGCCTGGACGACGGCGAGCGAAGCTCTTGACGTCATCGAGCAGGCCGGCGGGGTCACGGCTCTCCAGCCATCCGGCGACGCCTTCGGCGCGCGAGGCTGCCTGTGAGACGAGGCTCGTTGCAACTCCGCTGGTCTCGGAGGAGTCTGCCATCGAACGGAGCTGCTCGCTCATCGTCCGAATACCGCCTGCGGCGCGCTCCTGCTGGGTGGAGACCTGCGTCGTCAGCTGCGAGCGGACTTCACCAACGAGGTTCTTTGCCTGCGTACCGACCTCCTGCTTCACATTCGAAGCCCCGTCAGCGGCAGTTGAAGCCACGTGGCCTCCGGCCTCGCGGACCCGGTCGGTGGTGGATGCGTCGTCTGTACCGGTTGAGGTTTGTGTCATGATTCTTCCTCCTAGGAGGAGACCGAGCCGCGGTTCAGAGTGAAAAGCGGCGTGAGGGTCTCGAGTCGTGTGACAAGAATCCTGACGGCAGCGGCGGCGAACGGCAAGCTTAAGGGCCGGGGTTGACACCCCGCGGGCAGGGGAGTATCACGCGACCAAATACCGCGGAAAACCGCGGAACTCTGGGCCTCGAATCAGGCTGCTGACTCCGTCGGGACGAGTGGAGTCAGCCCCTTGGCTGTCTCCGCCGCTTCCGGGAGGCCCGCCGTGGCGAGCCAGTTTCCGAGCATCAGGTACCCGCCCTGTGTGAGCACGCTCTCGGGGTGGAACTGCACGCCGTAAATCGGGGCGTCAGCATGCCTGAGTCCCATGATCACGCCGCCCCCGGTCTGGCTGGTGACAACGAGTTCGTCGGGCACTGTGCCATTGACGACAGCGAGCGAGTGGTAGCGCGTGGCAGTGAACGGCTGGGGCACGCCGGCGTAGAAGGCGCTGTCGTCGTGCTCGATCAGCGACGTCTTGCCGTGCATGAGTTCGTCTGCGTTGGTCACGGTGGCACCGAACGCTTCGGCGATCGCCTGATGGCCGAGGCAGACGCCGAGCAATGGCGTGCCCGCGCGGAGTGCGGCCTTCACAACCGGAATGGAAACGCCCGCGTCCGCGGGGGATCCTGGGCCGGGTGAGACCAGGACGCCGTCGTATTCGGCGATGCGCGCTGCAGCATCCTCCGGTCGGAACATATCGTTACGGATCACGTCGGTTTCAGCACCGAGCTGAAGGAGATACCCGTTCAATGTGTAGACAAAGCTGTCGTAGTTATCGATCACAAGTACACGAGTCACGTCAGCCTCTACTCTTCAACGGTTACTTCCTGAGTGTCGACGATGCTCTGCACCCAGGGGAACACCCACGTCGCCAACACATACAAAACTACAGCGATCAGAATGATCATGATGAGAATGCGCACCCACACCGGTCCGGGAAGGGCGCGCCAGAGCGCGGCGTACATGATCAGCCCTCCAGAGATTCGGTGAGTGCCGCCGGCGGACCAGCCGACACAGGAGTCCAGGATTCGAACACGCCGTAGGCGACAATCCGCTCGGCTTGCGAGAAGACCGGGTTGCAACTCGTCAGCGTGATGATGGAATCGGTGGCCACAACACCATCGGACTGCGGCACCGGGTCAAGGACCCCGACCCCCGATGGCTTCACGTACTCCGTGGTGCGATACCGATAGGTGTACCAGCCGTCCTCCACCTGGATGACTATCGCGTCACCCACCTGGAGCGAGCCGATGGAGTTCAGCGGCTTGCCGTGCGTGTTGCGGTGACCGGCGATCGCGAAGTTACCGACCTCACCCGGCATCTGCGTATCCGGATAATGCCCGATTCCCAGGGGATCGAGCGTGCGCGCCTTGGAAACACCGCCCGCGATCTTGGCGGCGTAATCCGGGCCGAATCGCGGAACGTGCATGATGGCGAAAGTCTCGGCGTCGCCCGGCTGCGGAAGGATAAGCGGCTCGCCGTAATCCACAGGTTGTGGATTACTCTCTGCGGGACTCGGCACCGTCGTCGGCATGCTCGACGCCCACTGCTCGCTGAGTTCCGCCGCCTCACTGTCTTGAGCCGCGCGCTCTATGGCGTCGTTCAGCCACAGTTGCCAGACGAGGAAGAGCATGACCAAAACTCCGGCTGTGATCAGGAGTTCTCCGATCACGCCCACGATACTGATCCGTGATCGGGGCCGCGGTGATTTCGCTGGCGCACGCAACCGTCGGCCAGCCGCGGTGTCAGGCACTGCTGGGGCGGTCGAAGGCATGCGGGCCATTCTATCCGCAGCAAGTGACAGGCCACCCTGTCGCTTTCCACCGGGTTCTCCACACAGTTATCCACAGGCTGGGGATAATTACACCGGTGTAATTGTCCACAGTGTTAATAAGGGTGTTAATAACTTTGACCCGGGATTTTTCTGCATTCGGTCGTTAACGCAAAATCACCCGTTGCGCGGCGGCGACGCCGGGCAACGGGTGACTGTGGGAAAAGCTGGTTAGCGCCAGCGCGTGGTCATCAGGAAGCCGATGAACGCGATTCCGAAACCGACCACGATGTTCCAGGACTCGAGAGCCGCGATCGGCAGCGCGCCCTGGCTGACGTAGAACACGATGATCCAGATGAGGCCGACGAGCATGAAGCCGAACATCACCGGCTTGAACCAGACCGGGTTCGGGGCCTGCTCGCCGGATCGCTGCGCGCTCGTGGGCGTTTGGGTGCTCTTCGTCTTCTCGCGTGCCATAGGCATGATTCTACCCCGGTAAAGGTTCCCCGCCGCGCAGGGGCCGGTCAGATCGCGAAACGGACGAGGCTGAGTGCGACAAGAACCACGGAAAGTGCGACGATGAGGGCGATCTGAAGCCCCTTTTGGCGCACACCGCGGGTTGAGACGTAGATCAGACCGACCAGGGCGCCGCCGATAAGACCGCCAACGTGAGCCTGCCAGGCAACGTTGGTGCCCGGTATGAACCCGATGACGAGGTTGATACCCACCAGCACCAGAAGACCATTCATGTTTCCGCCCAGCTTGCGCTGGATGACAAGGAACGCACCCATCAGGCCGAAGATGGCACCGGATGCTCCCACGACTGCCTGGTTGGGTACCGACAGGAACAGCACCCCGAGAGATCCAGCGAACGCCGAGATCAGGTACAGCGTCAGGAAGCGTGCCCGACCGAGCATGGGCTCGAGCGCCTGGCCGAACAGCCACAGCGAATACATGTTGAGACCGACATGCAGGATGAAGTTCTGCGAATGCACGAGTGCCGTCGTCAGCATCCGCCACGGCTCGAAAGCCATGGGGGACGAGTAGACGCCGGCGTACAGCAGCCGTTCGGTGATGCCGAGGCCAGGGATCAACTGGAGGAGGAACACCAGCGCAGTCACCGCGAGGATGACGTATGTCACCACCGGCTTGTCGTTCGAGCTGCGGAAGAACGCGGCGCGGTTTCGGGTACGAGGCGTGCTCTTGCGCTGCTCATTCATGCACTCGGGGCAGATGACCCCGACGGCACCGGGCGTCTGGCACTCCCCACACACGGTTCGTCCGCACCGCTGGCAGAGCACGAAGCTCTGGCGGTCAGGATGCCGGTAGCAAAAGTTGTTGCGTTGAACCGGGGGAGGGGAGTTCGAGGTCATCGAGCGACCGCAGCCGACAGCGTGTTAGGCGTCGGTGACCGTGATGCTCTCGATGACGATGTCGTCGAGAGGACGGTCGCGAGCGTCGCGCGGAACCTCGGCGAGCTTGTCGACGACCTTGCGGCTTGCCTCATCCTCGACTGCGCCGAAGATGGTGTGCTTACCCTGGAGCCAGCTGGTTGCGCCAACGGTGATGAAGAACTGCGAACCGTTCGTGCCCTTGCCACCGACGGTTCCTGCGTTTGCCATGGCGAGCATGTACGGCTCGTTGAAGTTGAGTTCCGGGTTGATCTCATCGTCGAACTTGTAGCCGGGGCCACCGGTTCCGTTGCCGAGCGGGTCGCCGCCCTGGACCATGAATCCGGGGATGATCCGGTGGAAGATCACACCGTTGTAGAGCGGGGTGCCCTTCTTGGATTCGCCGGTCTTTTCGTCGGTCCAGTCAATCTCACCGGTCGCGAGGCCAACAAAGTTCTTAACCGTCTTGGGGGCGTGGTCACCGAAGAGGTTGACCTTGATATCTCCGTAGTTGGTGTGAAGGGTGGCGACAGCGGTGTGCTTTGACATGCCCCAATTCTTACACATCCACTGAGCCTGTCAGGTGGCGTTCAGGCCATTCGGTGGCAAGATGGAGTCCTGTCGCGTACGAACGAGATAAATGGAGGTCAGCGGTGAGCCTGTCACGCAAGCGTAAGAAGGAACTCAAGCGGCTCAAGGGGGACGCCAACGAACTGTGGCGCTCACAGCAGGAGATCCTTGACCACGCCAACCACGTCGCCCGCGAAGCGTCGAGGCAACTGGCTGCATATGGTCGTGAGCAGGTAGTACCGACCGTGGTGAGCACATACGAGCACCGCGTTCAGCCTGTCGTCGACCGCGGATACGCCGCATCACGCGGAATCGTCGATACCGCAAAGCACGGCCTGGACAAGGCAGTCCTCCCGGCAATCGGCGGGGTTGTTGGTTCTGTCCTGTCGATCAGCGACATTGCGAAGGACACTCGCGTCCGCTCCGCACTGGAGCGGCTGCAGAAGGCCACGACGCCTGCTCCGAAGAAGAAGTCAACGAGCGCCGGCAACGTCATCGCCGTTGGTGTTGGCGTTCTGGCCGCTGCGGGTGTCGCATACGCCGTCTGGCAGACATTCCGTGCGGACGATGAACTCTGGGTCGCCGACGAAGAGCCGGCTCTGCCCAACCTCTAACGTCTTCGACAACAATGGCCGGTCCTTCGGGGCCGGCCATTGTTGCGTTAACCCCTGTCGCATCAACGACGCATGGGTCACAATGACGCCCACGCCGAGTTCACCAAAGGAGCCACCATGCCGACCACGGAACTGACCGAAGAGCAATCAATGCAACTGGTGGCTGACGCGCTGGTGGGCAGGATCGTGACAGCGGTTGGGAGCGTGGCCAGCATTCATCCGGTGTCACACACCGTGGTTGACGGCTCGATTTACTTCCGCACCATTCCCGGCGACAAACTTGCCGCCCTCACGGTCAACGCCGCCGTGCTCTTCGAAGCCGATGAAATTGGTGAAGGTTCGGCCTGGAGCGTGATCGTGCACGGGCGCGCCCGGAGGCTCGACGACGAGCCGGATGAGCTCGCGAGGATTTCCCCTCAGCTTCGCGACCCCTTCATCCGTGGCCGGAGGGATGCTGTCGTCGAGGTCACCCCGGAATCCATTAGCGGGCGCCGGTTCGAACCGGCCGAGGAGGATGACGACGAGCTCGTCATCGAGCCGACCGACTAGCTCAGGTCGGCCGCTGCTCCGGTCTGCGGCTGTTGAAGCATCTCAAGCGCGACGTCCACAAGGCCGACGGTATCCAGCTCGCCCAGGCTCGCGAGCGGGAACCAGTCCGCCCGGTCGGTGGAGCCGCCGATCTCGTTGGTGAGCTCTCCACCAGTGACGTGTGCCGTGTACACCACCCGGAGCGCGTGGAGGGGCACCCCCGCCGACGGGTCAGAACGCTGCGCTGCCGGGACGAGGAGTGAGTTCACGCCGAGGAGTCGATCGAGTTCAGCGGTATACCCGGTCTCCTCTCGGATTTCGCGAACCGCGGCATCCGCAGGATCCTCGCCGGGGTCGATACCGCCACCGGGCAGGGTCCACCCGCTGCGCCCCGAGGCATTCCAGTGCGCCAGGAGAATGTGCTCCCCTCGGATGATTACGCCATAGGCCGCTACCCGGATGTCCATGGCCCCAATGTACACACCGTGCCTGCGCGGATCCGTTGCTCGACAGGCCCCAGCGCGGGGAGGAGTCGATCTTCGAATTTCCACAGATTAATTGTGAATAACTCACAGGTGCTTAATCGCGAGCGATCTGCGGATCTATCCACAGGTGTGGAAAGTCTTGTGGATAACTACACGCCCGTAATTCGGCTCCGCGATTGGTCGATTCACGCGGGTTTCGAAGCTTAATTCGAGCCGCCGGGAGGGGATAACAGCGAGGCGGCCCTGTGCGCGGCTCAGGGCGTCGAATGGGCGAGACCAATGGAGCCGTCGCTGCGCTGCTGCGGGCGGCGAGAGAGGCCGTCAGGGCCCGCGCGGCGTCACGACAGCCAGCCCGGTGACTCCCGGTGACTCCCGCGCCCATCGCGCCGCTCGGACATAAATGGTCACTCGCCGTTACCCCGCACCGCACGGACGCAAACGGCGAGAGTTCCGCCGATGGAACAACCCTTTGAGCCCACGCAGCCGATGAAGCAACGTCCACGCAACCGGACGGGGCATCCTGCGCGCTCAAGAGCTGATGGCACGCGCCGATGAAACAGAAATGCCCCGGCACGTGGCCGGGGCATTTTTCGTATTTTGTTGTGGAGCCTAGGGGAATCGAACCCCTGACCTCCTGCTTGCAAAGCAGGCGCTCTACCAATTGAGCTAAGGCCCCGATTAGGGAGAAACTTGTGAAAATTGTCTCCCGAGTGGGGATACCAGGACTTGAACCTGGGACCTCTTCGTTATCAGCGAAGCGCTCTAACCGCCTGAGCTATATCCCCGTTTGGGCAGGTTCGAGACTACCCGAGATCTGCCGATTTCTATAATCGAGCGGCTTGCCACCCGATTCTGGACGTTTAGTTGTTGGTGAAGCCGACGAGAAGGCCGCCGGTGATCTTCACACTGAGGTTGTACAGCGCTGCGCAGAGCGCTCCGAGGGCCGTCACGACGATCAGGTCGAGGATCGCAACGACAACCGCGAAGCCCATCACCCGGCCGAGGTTGAAGATGGCCGTGAGGTCATCACCAACACCGGCAACGTCCTTGTACAGTCCGTTGATGTTCGCGAAGATTCCCGTGGTGTCGAGAACCGTGTACACCAGGAAGAAAAGCACGATGGTGATAATTGCCAGGGCAATCGCGACGAGGAACGACAGTTTGACCGCCGACCAGAAGTCGACATAGACGAGCTTCAGTCGCACCTGCTTCGTCGTGGTGCGTTTCGTCGACTTCTTCGCGAGTTTCTCGGCAACGCTACTCATGCTTACTCTTTCTGCTCCGACTCGCCCTCGGTTGCTGGTGCGGATTCCGCATCCACCTCGGCGACAAGATTACGGTCACTGTTCCTGGCCAGGGCGATGATGCGGTCGTCGTCTGCGAATCGTGCAAATACGACACCCATCGTGTCCCTGCCCTTGGCCGGAACTTCGGCCACCGCAGACCTTACCACCTTGCCGCTCGCGAGAACCACAAGGACCTCGTCATCCTCGCCGACGATCAAAGCGCCGGCCAGATGGCCACGATCTTCGTTGTACTTGGCGACCTTGATGCCGAGTCCACCGCGGTTTTGCAGTCGGTACTGCTCGATCGCTGTGCGCTTGGCGTAGCCACCCTCCGTCGCGATGAAAACGAAGGCATCCGAGTCCGGATCCGAAGGAAGAACCGATGCTGACAGCAATTCGTCATCGTCGCGGAAGTGCATTCCGATGACACCGGATGTCGATCGACCCATCGGCCGCAACGCCTCGTCGCTCGCCGTAAAGCGAATCGACATGCCGCGGCGGGAGACCAGGAAGATATCGCTGTCGTCTTCGACGAGAAGAGCGTCGACGAGTTCGTCACCCTCGCGCAGGTTGATGGCGATGATGCCGCCGGTGCGGTTGGTGTCGTACTCGCTCAGCGCCGTCTTTTTGACGAGACCGTTTCGGGTGGCCAGGACGAGGTACTTCGCTGCTTCGTAGTCCCGGATGTCGAGAATCTCAGCGATCTCTTCGTCAGGCTGCATCGCGAGCAGGTTGGCGACGTGCTGGCCCTTGGCGTCACGGCCGGCCTCCTGCACCTCGTAGGCCTTCGCGCGGTACACGCGGCCCTTGTTCGTGAAGAACAGGAGCCAGTGGTGCGTCGTTGTGACAAAGAAGTGGTCGACGACGTCATCCGCACGCAGCTGTGCGCCCTTGACACCCTTGCCGCCACGGTGCTGCTGGCGGTAGTTGTCGCTCCGCGTGCGCTTGATGTAGCCGCCGCGGGTGACGGAAATGACCATCTCTTCTTCGGGGATGAGGTCTTCGATGCTCATGTCGCCGTCGTAGCCGAACATGATCTCTGTGCGGCGGTCGTCGCCGTACTTGTCGACGATCTCGGTCAGCTCTTCGCTGACGATGCTGCGCTGGCGCTCGGGGTCGGCCAGGATCGCCTTGAACTCGGTGATCTGGAGCTCGATCTCGTCGTGCTCGTCGATGATCTTCTGGCGCTCGAGGGCGGCGAGTCGACGCAGCTGCATGTCGAGGATCGCGCGCGCCTGGAGTTCGTCGATGTCGAGCAGGCCCATCAGTCCGTCGCGGGCATCCTCGACCGTCTTCGACCGGCGGATGAGAGCGATGACCTCGTCGAGGGCGTCGAGTGCCTTGAGGTACCCACGCAGGATGTGCGCGCGCTCTTCGGCCTTGGCCAGGCGGTGCTTGGTCCGGCGCACGATGACGTCGATCTGGTGCGCGGTCCATGCGGTGATGAAGCCATCGATGGCGAGGGTGCGCGGGATGCCGTCAACGATCGCCAGCATGTTGGCGCCGAAGTTCTCCTGAAGCTGCGTGTGCTTGTAGAGGTTATTGAGCACGACCTTGGCGACGGCGTCGCGCTTGAGCACGATGACGAGGCGCTGGCCGGTGCGGCCGGAAGTCTCGTCGCGGATGTCCGCGATACCCGAGATCTTGCCGTCCTTAACCATGTCGGCGATCTTGATCGCCAGGTTATCCGGGTTGACCTGGTACGGCAGTTCGGTGACGACGAGGCAGGTGCGTCCCTGGATCTCCTCGACACTGACGACGGCGCGCATCGTGATGGAGCCGCGACCTGTGCTGTATGCGTCGTGAATGCCCTTGGTGCCGAGAATCTGGGCACCGGTCGGGAAGTCAGGACCCTTGATGCGCTGCATGAGCGCTTCGAGGAGCTCTTCGCGGGATGCCTCGGGGTTGGCGAGGTGCCACAGTGCACCGGCCGAAACCTCGCGGAGGTTGTGCGGCGGAATGTTCGTGGCCATACCGACGGCGATACCGACTGATCCGTTGACCAGGAGGTTGGGGAATCGAGCGGGCAGAACCGCCGGCTCCTGCGTGCGACCGTCGTAGTTGTCCTGGAAATTGACGGTGTCTTCGTCGATGTCCCGAACCATCTCCATGGCGAGCGGGGCCATCTTGGTTTCGGTGTATCGCGGAGCAGCAGCACCGTCGTTACCGGGAGATCCGAAGTTTCCCTGGCCGAGTGCGAGCGGGTAACGCAGGCTCCACGGTTGAACGAGTCGTACCAGGGCGTCGTAGATGGCCGAGTCACCGTGGGGGTGGAACTGACCCATCACGTCTCCGACGACGCGGGCGCACTTCGAGAATGCCTTGTCGGGCCGGTATCCACCGTCGTACATCGCGTAGATCACGCGGCGGTGCACGGGCTTCATGCCGTCGCGGACCTCGGGAAGCGCGCGACCGACGATGACGCTCATGGCGTAGTCGAGGTATGAGCGCTGCATCTCGAGCTGAAGGTCGACCTGGTCGATGCGACCGTGCACACCGTGATCGATGGGTACAACAGCGGCCGTGGTCTCCGCAGCAGTCTCGTCGCTGTTGTTGGTTTCGTCTGCCATAAGTCTTCTCTACTTGTCAGTCGGCGTTTCTCGGCTCATCCGGCGTCGGATGCTTCTCGGGCGTGGCCCGATCAGATGTCGAGGAAGCGCACATCCTTGGCGTTCTTCTGGATGAAGTTACGGCGGGACTCAACGTCTTCGCCCATGAGTGTCGAAAAAATCTCGTCGGCCGCGGCAGCGTCGTCGAGGTTGACCTGCATCAGTGTGCGGGTTTCGGGAGCCATCGTGGTTTCCCACAGCTCCTTGTAGTCCATCTCACCGAGACCCTTGTAACGCTGGATGCCGTTGTCCTTCGGAATCCGGCGGCCGGCGGCGGCACCGGCGGCGAGTCGCGCGTCGCGCTCGTCGTCGCTGTAGACGTATTCGTGCGCCGCGTTCGACCACTTGAGCTTGAACAGCGGTGGCTGCGCGAGATAGACGTAACCGGAGTCGATCAGCGGACGCATGTAGCGGAACAGGAGAGTCAACAGCAGCGTGGTGATGTGCTGACCGTCGACGTCGGCATCCGCCATCAAAACAATCTTGTGGTAGCGAGCCTTTTCGGGGTTGAAGTCCTCGCCGATGCCGGCACCGAAGGCCGTAATCATGGCCTGGACCTCGGCGTTGCCGAGTGCACGGTCGAGACGTGCCTTCTCGACGTTGAGAATCTTGCCTCGAAGCGGCAGGATCGCCTGGGTCTCGGGGTTTCGACCCTGGACAGCGGAACCGCCTGCCGAGTCGCCCTCCACGATGAAGATCTCGGAGAGCGAGGGGTCTTTCGACTGGCAGTCCTTGAGCTTGCCGGGCATTCCGCCGCCCTCGAGGAGTCCCTTGCGGCGTGCGGTTTCGCGCGCCTTGCGCGCGGCCATCCGTGCCGTCGCTGCCTGGAACGCCTTACGGATGATCTCTTTGGCCTGGGCGGGGTTGCGTCCGAACCAGTCACCGAGCTGGTCGCCGACAACCTTCTGAACGAACGCCTTGGCCTCGGTGTTTCCCAGCTTGGTCTTGGTCTGGCCCTCGAACTGCGGTTCGGCGAGCTTGACCGAAATAACGGCGGTCAGTCCCTCGCGGACATCGTCACCGGAGAGGTTGTCGTCCTTCTCCTTGAGCAGGCCTTTTTCCCTGGCGTACTTGTTGACGAGAGTCGTCAGCGCCGCGCGGAAACCTTCTTCGTGGGTTCCACCCTCGTGGGTGTTGATCGTGTTCGCGTAGGTGTGGACGCTCTCGGTGTACGCGGTCGTCCACTGCATCGCCACTTCGAGCGCGATCTTGCGGTTGTCGTCTTCGGTCTCGAACGAGATGATCTCGTCGTTGACGAGCTCGGCCTTGCGGGCGTGGTTGAGGTACTCGACGTAGTCAACGAGGCCACGTTCGTAGAGGAAGACGTTCGACTGGTGCACGAGTTCCGGCGCCGCACCGTCGACGGCGGGAGCCTCAACGAGGTGGTCGTCGCGTTCGTCGGTCAAAGCAATCCGAAGGCCCTTGTTGAGGAAGGCCATCTGCTGGAAACGCATCTTGAGCGTGTCGTAATCGAACTCGGTGGTCTCGAAGATCTCGGCGCTCGGCCAGAACGTGATCGTCGTGCCCGTCTCGTCGGAATCCTCGTCCTGGGACAGCGGCGCATCGGCAACACCATCGTGGAATGTGGCGCGCCAGACCGATCCCTGCCTGCGAACCTCGACATCGAGTCGCGTGGAAAGAGCGTTCACCACCGAGCTGCCGACGCCGTGAAGTCCACCGGAAACCGCATAACCGCCGCCGCCGAACTTACCGCCGGCGTGCAGGATGGTCAGGACGACCTCGACGGTCGACTTTCCCTCTGCGGGGTGAATATCGACGGGGATGCCGCGGCCATTGTCGGTAACCCGGACGGCACCGTCCTTGAGGATGGTGACCTCGATGTTGTCGCAGTATCCTGCGAGGGCTTCATCGACAGCGTTATCGACGATCTCATAAACGAGGTGGTGCAATCCGCGGGGACCGGTTGAACCAATGTACATTCCGGGGCGCTTGCGTACGGCTTCGAGACCTTCGAGAACCTGAATCTGGCTTGCACCGTAGCTACTGTTGTCCACGGACCTATCCGGTTCTGATGACATATGAAATTAGGCTCCAAACCGTGTTCTTACTCGACATGTCATTCTATCAAGAAGAACAGTGGTTCGGGGCAGAATCGCCTGTCTGAGCCACTTTTATCAGCCAGTCCACCTGATTTGACTGCCTAACCGTAGGTATCGCGTACGCCACGCCCCTGAACCGATCTGGGGCCGCGTTTGAAGCTTGGAACGTTGGGGCCAAGAAAACGGATGCTCTCGATACCGGCTTGCGGGTAGCGCACGGCGATGTGCGTCATGATCTCCACCCGCATGATCCGCAACTGGGTAGCCCACGCGGTCGACTCGCACTGCACGGTCAGGACACCGTTGTCGATTCCGACGGGGGTGGAGTGATTGGCTGTTTCTTCTCCGGCGAGCGAGGTCCAGTTGGCGACGAGTTCCGACTGCGCGAGGGGCGAGTCCCAGCCGAGCTGGCTGGTGAGCGCCCCAACGATGTCGCCGAGCCCCTTTGGATCGCGGCCGGCGCCGAACGGAACGCTCTCAGCGGCATCCGTTCGGCTCTTTCGCTTCGAGCGGGCGTAGTGCTTGTGCCCGCCGAACAGCTCTTTGAACCTCACATAAACCCGGGCAGCTTCGGCCCCCTTGTCGGAACCTGGCGTCAGATCAGACACTGTCGCGCTCGCTCTCAATCGCACCGACAGCGGAACTGTCAAGGATCCGTCCGGCTTCGATGTGAACGGTGTGGGCAGCGAGCTCGGCGGGTACATCGTCGAGAACGGCGGCGGTGATGAGGACCTGCTCGAACGTCGAGACCGCCGAGGCGAGACGGGCACGCCGGTGTGAGTCGAGTTCGGCGAACACATCGTCGAGGATGAGAACCGGATCGCCGAGGCTCGAGTCACGACGGAGCAGTTCGGCGGATGCCAGCTTCAGCGCGAGAGCGAACGACCAGGATTCGCCGTGGCTGGCATAACCCTTAACCGGGAGTGAATTGAGCTCGAAGAGAATGTCATCCCGGTGTGGGCCGACCAGCGTAAGACCGCGCTCGACCTCACTTTTCCTCCGGGCGGCGAGGGCAGAGCGGAAGAGGTCTGCCGTGGACAGGCCACCAGGCTCAGCTCGGGTTTCGGTGGGTGCGGCGCCGGTTTCCTCGGCATCGACACCGTTGATCGAGAGAAGTGGGGTCAGCGACGGGCCGTGGTCATCGCCGACAACCGAGGCATACGCATCCCTGATCGGCTGGGAGAGGGCCTCGACCAGCCGCACCCGTTCGTCGATGATTTCAGAGCCGAAGACCACGAGCCGGTCGTCCCAGATTTCGAGGGTTGTCAGCTGGTTCGCTTTCAGTCCCGACGATCGAGCCGATTTGAGCAGCGAGTTGCGCTGCTTGAGTGTGCGCTCGTAATCGCTCATCACCCCGGCGAGCCTGGGGGTGTGCAGGACGAGCAGTTGATCGATGAACCGTCGCCTGGCCGACGGGTCTCCGCGCACGATCCCGAGGTCCTCCGGAGCGAAGAGCACACTCGAAAAGTAACGGGGCAGTTCCCGTGGCTTGATTTGGCTCCGATTTACCTGCGCGCGGTTGGCGCCGCTGCGATTGATCTGTACCTCCGCGAGCAGATCACGGCCATTGTGCTGCAGGCGAGCCCTGATCACCGCGGCATCGGCACCCGCCCGAATCAAGGCCTGATCGTTGGATACCCGGTGCGATCCGAGTGTCGAGAGATACCCGAGAGCCTCAACCAGGTTTGTCTTGCCCTGGCCGTTACGGCCGACAAAGAGGTTCGCCCCCGGCGCGAACGCCACATCAGCTACCGCGTAGTTGCGGTATTCACTGAGGTTGAGGTGGGTAACGATCACTGAGACAGGCTACCTGTGAACCACCGACGCGACTATTCGTCGCTCTTCTTTACGGTGTGGCCGCCGAACTGGTTGCGGAGCGCAGCTACCGCCTTCATGGCTGGCGAATCGTCCTGCCTCGACACGAAGCGAGCGAAGATGGATGCCGAGATTGTGGGAACAGGAACGGCGTTGGCCAGCGCTTCTTCGATGGTCCAGCGACCCTCGCCCGAATCCTCGACGTAGCCCTCGATTTCGGAGAGATCGTCGTCCTCGTCGAGCGCTCGGACGAGGAGTTCAAGCAACCAGGACCGGACGACCGTGCCACGCTGCCATGCCTTGAACGTGCCCGGAACATCGCGGATGATGTCCTCACGCTTCTCGAGCAGCTCGAATCCCTCGGCGTATGCCTGCATGAGGGCGTACTCGATGCCGTTGTGGACCATCTTGGCGTAGTGGCCGGCACCAACTTCTCCGACGTGAACGAAGCCTTCTTCGCGGGGACCTTCTGGACGAAGCGCGTCGAAGACGGGCATCACCCGTTCCACCTGGGCCGCGGATCCGCCGACCATCAGGCCATAACCGTTTTCGAGGCCCCATACTCCACCGGATACACCGGCGTCGATGTAATCGATCCCGTTGCCGGCGAGAAGTTCCGCGTGCTTGAAGTCTTCGGTGAAACGGCTGTTTCCGCCGTCGATCACCAGGTCACCCTCGCTCAGCAGGTTGTTCAGTTCGCCGACGACGTCGTCAGTGATTTTCCCGGCGGGAACCATGACCCATACCGTGCGCGGTGCCGGCAGTGCAGCGACCAGCTCCTCGACCGTCGCAACGTCAGTGACATCCGGGTTTCGGTCGAAACCTGTTACTTCGACGCCGGCGGCGCGCAACCGCGTGCGCATGTTGCCGCCCATTTTGCCGAGTCCGATGAGACCGATGTGCATGGTCAGCCCTTTCGTGAGGCTCTGTGTGTCGCCCAGGCGCGACGGTATCCCGTCGCCGGTTGTTACCGCAGGAGGAGGTTGGGCTGGAGGAGGTATTTGAAGCTGTCGGCGCCCGGCTGATCCTTGGAGGACTGGCTCGTGATGAGCATCGGGCCCGGCTTGTTCGTGTTCTCGCTCTTCGTAAACGAGAAGCGCACGAATTCGCTGCGAACGGCGGTAAGCCCGTCGATGAGGAACTGCGGCTTGAGGCTGAGCACGATGTCGTCGCCGGTGAGCAGGGCGTCGAGTGATTCGGATGCCTGGGCGTGTTCGGAGCCCACCGCCTCCATCGTGAGTCCATCGATCGTGAAGGTGAACCGAAGTGCTGCCTCACGTTCGAGAACCAGGGAGACCCGGCGAACGGCTTCGATCAGTTCGCCGGTGTTGATCACGGCGTAGTTATCGGTGTTGTCGGGGAAAAGGCGCCGGACCGGGGGAAAGGATCCCTTGATCAGAAGTGACGTCACGGTCTTGTTGTCGGCGGTGAACGCGATCAGTTCTCGGTCGTCTTTGGCCGTGAACGACACAGAAATCGTTGCTGAGTGGCCGAAGGTCTTGCCGACCTCCTGCAGAGTTTTCGCGGGAACCAGTGCGGTGAGGCCTTCTGGGTTCGTGTTTTCTCCGTTGTCCCAGTCGATTTCACGGACCGCGACGCGATAGCGGTCTGTGGCGACCAGGCCGAGGCGATTGTCGGTGACCTGCAGCTGGACTCCGGTAATGACCGGCGTGACGTCGTCCCGTGAGGCAGCGACAGCAACCTGGGCCACCGCTGCGGCGAAGTCTTCACCAGGAACCAGGCCGGTTTGCCCGCTGATCTGAGGAATGCTCGGATATTCCTCGACCGGCATGGAGAGGAGCGTGAAGTTGGCGGAACCACAGCTGACGACGATGCGGTTCTCGTTTGTCGAAAACACCACCGGTGCGTTGGGAAGCCGGCTCGCGATGTCGGCGAGCAGCCGGCCGGAGACCAGAACCGTTCCTGGCTCATCAACCTGGGCATTGATCTCGGTCTGGGCCGAAACCTCGTAGTCGAAGCTCGAAAGCACAAGTCCTGAGTCGGTCGCTTCGATGAGCACACCGCTGAGGATGGGCAGGGTGGTTCGTTGGGGCAGAAGCTTCACGGCGAACGAAACCGCTTCGCTGAAGACATCGCGATTGACGCTGAACCGCACGGTGGGATCCCCTGTCATTTCAAGGTACGAGTGGATCACCATGTTAGCCGGGTCTGAGAGAGCACGTCACACCCTCGTTGGGGCGAGGCCCGTCTCGCCAAAAGGTTATTGGCGGATTAAAAGTTTAAGAATTCTTTAATGGTCTTAACCGTTGTGGAAACTGTGGATAACTTTCTCGATGCGAGTAAATGAAAGGGAACCACACGGTTGTTACTTGTTGGCGCGTTGTGGAGTTGGGTCGGAGAGAGATCCTTGCCATTACTGGCATGCAGGCCGGTTGTGCACATTAAGAGCGGCTTCACTCACAGGCTCAGGCGAGTTATCCGATTTTCTTCCACAGGGTTATCCACACTGTGTAAGACTGCGGCATCCTGTGGACTTTAACCGTGCCTGAGCACCGCTTTAACGGTTGAAGCGGTGTCCCTGTTTGATGCGGCTGGTCAGTTCTGTGACCTGGTTGTAAATCGATCGACGTTCCTGCATGAGGTCGGAAATCTTCTTATTCGCGTACATCACGGTGGTGTGATCGCGGTTACCGAAGAGCTGGCCGATCTTCGGAAGGGAGAGATTCGTCAACTCGCGACACAGGTACATGGCGATCTGCCTTGACGTCGCAATGGCTTGTGACCGACTGGAGCCATACAGGTCGTCGACGCTGAGCTTGAAGTATGCGGCGACGATGTTGATGATGTCCACCGGCGAGATGACGTTGTCATCGTCGAGGGTGATCAGGTCCTTGAGAACCGTCTGCACGAGGTTCATGTCGACAGGTGTGCGGTTCAGGCTCGCAAATGCCGTCACCCGAATCAGGGTTCCTTCGAGCTCACGGATGTTGGACGAGACTTTGGACGCGATGAATTCGAGTACCTCGTCCGGAATCTGAAGCTTCTCGCTTTGCGCCTTCTTTCGAAGGATGGCGATACGTGTCTCGAGGTCGGGAACCTGGACGTCGGTGATGAGACCCCACTCGAAGCGCGAGCGCATCCGGTCTTCGAACCCGGTGAGTGCCTTCGGAGGAAGGTCGCTCGTGATGGCGACCTGTTTGTTGTGGTCGTGCAGGGTATTGAAGGTGTGGAAGAACGCTTCCTGGGTTTCTGCCTTGCCCTGGAGGAACTGAATGTCGTCGATCAGCAGGATGTCGATGTCGCGGTAGCGCGACTGAAAGACGGAACCCCTGTTGTTGGCGATCGAGTTGATGAAGTCGTTGGTGAATTCCTCGCTCGATACGTAGCGAACGCGGATTCCCGGGTACAGGCTCATCGCGTAGTGACCGATGGCGTGGAGGAGGTGAGTTTTACCGAGCCCCGAGTCGCCATAAATGAAGAGCGGGTTGTATGCCTTGGCCGGAGCTTCAGCGACAGCGACGGCGGCGGCGTGGGAGAACCTGTTGGACTGGCCGATCACGAAGTTGTCGAATGAGTACTTCGAGTTCAGCCGGGTGTCGTTCTGTCGTGCGGGAAGAGCCGTGTCGTGCATGGCCGGAGCGTTGGGACTCGGCAGGTAATTCGGCTGTTGCTGCTGCACGGGCGCCTGGGGAAGAGGTTCGTACTCTTCGTCGATGATCTCGGGGTTCACGACAACCGCGAATGTCGATGCGCCGTGAGTTTCCTGCAGAGTGCCGATGGCATTGAGGAGCGGTGCCCGCATCCGCATGTTGAGCTGACCGGCAGTGAACTCGTTGGGAACTTCCAGGTAGAAGGTCCCCGCCATGATGCCCTTGGGGACGACCAGGTTGAGGAACCCGTGGAGTGGGGGCGTGATTCGCTCGTCTGTAGCAAGTACATCGAGCACGGTCTGCCACGTTTGCGTGATGGACTCTTGCTCGTTTGACAT